>NZ_JBHLUN010000012.1:0-232015 GCF_042433915.1 Roseomonas elaeocarpi
AGGACGCGGACGGCACGCCCTGGCGCTGGACCGACGGCGCGGCGCTGATCCCGCCCTCGATGCTGCGCGATGCGGTGGCGCTCGAGGTCACCGTGGCTCAGCGGATGCCGCGCTGGATCGCGCCGGCCGGGGCAGCGCGGCGCGCGGCGGGGTAGCGGCGCCACGGGTCGCGGCGCGCCATCGGCGCGACCGGACCGCGCGGCGGGCGGGCGGCGGCGACGTCGTGGATCGCGGCGTCGTGGGTCATGAATCGTGGCGGGTCGCGGCGCGACCGGCCTCGGCGGGGCGGCGGCGCGGCGGAAGCGACGCGGGGGGGGGCTGCCAGGGTGGGTCTCTGAAGCGGGCCTTTGGAGCGGGCCTCTGGGGTGCAGCGCCGGGGCGGAGGTAGGGTGCCCGCGCTAGACCGCGAGGTAGCGGCGGCGCAGCGCCTCGTCGGTCAGCAGCGCCGTCATGCCCCCGCTCCAGGCCAGCGTGCCGCGCTCCAGGATCGCGGCGCGGTCGGCCACGGCGCCCGCGAAGCGTAGGTTCTGCTCGGCGAGGAGCACGGTGATGCCCTCGCGCTTGAGCGCCAGCACCGCCTCGGCCATGGCCTCGACGATGATGGGCGCCAGGCCCTCGCTCGGTTCGTCCAGCAGCACCAGGCTCGGGTTGCCCATCAGCGTGCGCGCGACCGCCAGCATCTGCTGCTCGCCGCCGCTCATCCGTCCGCCCGGACGGCGGCGCATCCGGCCGAGGTTCGGGAACAGCGCGAAGATCCGCTCGGGCGTCCAGGGCGCGAGGCCGGGGCGCGCGGGGCGGCGGCCGGCCTCGAGGTTTTCCTCCACCGAAAGGCCCGCGAAGACGCGGCGCTCCTCGGGCACGTAGCCCATGCCCAGGCGCGCGATCCGGAACGGCGCCTCGCCCGCCACGTCGCGGCCGCGAAAGCGCACCTCGCCCGCGCTGGGCCGCAGGAGGCCCATCACGGCGCGCAGCGTGGTGGTCTTGCCGGCGCCATTGCGGCCGAGCAGCACCAGCACCTCGCCCGGGGCAACGGAGAAGCGCAGGTCGTGGAGGATCTGCGCCCGACCGTAATGCGCCGTGAGGCCCTGCACGCGCAGCACGGGCGCCGGGTCGCCCCCCGGGGTGGCCTGCGGGGCGACATCGGGCGCGGCCTTCGCGGCGGCGTCGCGGCTCGCTTCGGGCGCCGCCCCGGCCTCGCGCAGCGCGGCGCCCGGCGGGATCGCGATGGAGGACGGGTTTGATGGATGCGCGACCGGGGGCTGCCGGGTAGCGTCCGGGCCGGCGTCCCGGGGCCCGGGCACAATCTCCGCCCCCATGCCCTCCGCCACCTCAGTGCCGAGATAGACCGCCCGCACGCGCGCATCGGCGCGGATCGCGTTCGGGGTTCCGGCGGCGATCACGGCCCCACGGTCGAGCACCAGGATCCGGTCGGACACGCGGAACACGGTGTCGAGGTCGTGCTCGGTGAACAGCACCGCGAGGCCGCGTCGGCTGGCCAGCGCGCGCACCTCGGCCATCAGCGCCGCGCGCTCGGGCGGGGCCATGCCGGCGGTGGGCTCGTCCATCAGCAGCAGCTTCGGGTCGTTGGCGAGCGCGAGCGCGAGTTCCAGGCGCTTGAGGTCGCCGTAGGCCAGCACCGCCGCGGCGCGGTCCGCTTGGTCGAGCAGCCCGACCTGATCCAGCAGCGCCTCGGCCGGGCGCGGATCGTGCCGGGTGAGCGCGCGGGTGAGGCGCCACAGCCTGCCGCGGTGCGAGAGCAGGGCGAGCTGCACGTTCTCGCGCAGCGTCATGGAGGCGAAGCTCGCGGTGACCTGGAAGGTGTGGCCGACGCCGGCGCGGAACACCGCCTCAGGCCCCGCACCGGTGATGTCGCGGCCCAGCAGCCGGACCTCGCCTCGGTCGGGGCGGAGTTGGCCGCCCAGCATCGCGAAGCAGGTGCTCTTGCCGGCACCGTTGGGGCCGATGATCGCCACGACCTCGCCCGCGCGCACCGCGAGCGACACGTCGCGCACCGCCGCGACGCCGCCGAAGGAGCGGGCGAGCGCGGTGGCTTCCAGCACCACGGCGGCCGGGGCCGGTGGGGTGGAGCCGCCGGTGGCTCCCGGATCGGTGGCGCCGGGGCCAGGGTGAGATGGGCCGAGGCGAGATGGATCGGGGCTATCGCGCCCGCCGGGACCAGCTTGGCCGGGAGGCGCCGGGCCGGAGTCCATCGGGTTGGAGACCAGTGGATCGGGCGCGGTCTCGCCGGCGGTGCCGGGACGCGGGGTCACGTGCGGCCCCGGTCGCGGAAGGGCTCGCGCAGCCGGGCCTGGAGGCGCAGCGCGGCACCGGCCAGGCCTTCGGGAAACAGCGTCACCAGCACGAGGATCGCCAGCCCCAGCCAGACGCGCCACAGGTCGGTGGCGCGCACCAGCCGGTCCGCGAGGCCGGTATAGAGGAGCGCCCCGACCACCGGGCCGCTGATGGTTTGCAGGCCGCCCAGCAGCACCGCCAGCAGCGCGTCCACCGAGTGCGGGATGCTGACATAGGTCGGAAACACCGCGCCCTTGCCGAAGCTGAACAGCGCCCCCGCGAGGCCCGCCGCGGCGCCCGCCACGGTGATCGCCGCGGCGCGCAGCGCCATGACCGGCAGACCCAGGGCGCGGGCGCGGGGCTCGCTGTCGCGGGCGGCGCGCAGGGCGTAGCCGGCGGGGGTGAAGATCATGTGGCGCAGGAGGATCACCCCGGCGGCGGTGAGCACCAGCACCACGGCGTACCAGCGCGCCGGGTCGCGCAGCGCGTCGGGCGGCCAAACACCCAGCAGGCCGTTGTCGCCGCCGGTCAGCGCGACCCACTGGAACGACACCGCCCAGACGATCTGCGCGAAGGCCAGGGTGAGCATGGCGAGGTAGACGCCCGACAGCCGGGCCACCAGCGCCGCGAAGAGCAGCGCCACCGCGCCGGCCAGGAGTGGTGCCGCGAGCAGCGCCAGGGCCAGAAACGCCGGGGGCGAGGCGTCCGGCAGCAGCAGGTGGGGGAGCAGCGCCGCGGCGTAGGCGCCCAGGCCGAACCAGGCGGCGTGACCGAAGGAGGGCATGCCGCCCGGCCCCATCAACAGATGGAGGCTGGCCGCGAAGAGCACCGCCACCAGCGCGTCGGTCAGCACCGTCAGCGCGTAAGGGTCGAGCAGGAAGGGCAGCACCGCCGCCAGGCCGATCAGCGCGGCCCAGAGGAAGCGCCCGGTGGGCTGCGACGGGCGCAGCACCGGTGGCGCGGTGCCGGCGGCGGCGGGCGGCGGGGCGGGCTCGGGGCGGCCGAGCAGCCCGCGCGGGCGGACCGCCAGCACGGCGGCCATGGCGGCGAAGGCCAGCACCAGCGTCGCCTGCGGGAACAGCACGATGCCGAAGGCCTGCAGCAGGCCCAGCAGCAGGCTCGCCAGGAAGGCGCCGGCGAGGCTGCCGAGACCGCCCACCACCACCACCACGAAGGCGTCGGTCACGGCGCGCAGGTCGATCGCGAGGTTGGCCGAGGCCTCGGGCAGCGACAGCGCGCCGCCCAGCCCGGCCAGCGCGCCGCCCAGCGCCAGCACCGCGGTGAAGAGCCAGCGCTGGTTGATGCCGAGTGCCCCCGCCATCTCGCGGTCCTCGGTGGCGGCGCGCAGCAGGATGCCCCAGCGCGTGCGATGGAGCAGCAGCCACAACAGGATCAGCACCAGCGGCCCGACCGCGATCAGCACGAGGTCGTAGACGGGCACGCGGCTGCCGGCGATCTCCACCGCGGCGCGCATCCAGCGCGGGCGCGACAGGGCGAGCTCGGTGGGGCCCCAGAGCCACAGCGTGACATCCTGGAGGATCAGCACCACGCCGAAGGTGGCCAGCAGCTGAAACAGTTCCGGCGCCCGGTAAACGCGGCGCAGCACGGCGACCTCGATCGCCGCGGCGATGGCGGCCGTGGCGGCGGCGGCGAGCAGGACGCCGAGCGCGAA
This sequence comes from Roseomonas elaeocarpi, assembly GCF_042433915.1. Classification (NCBI taxonomy): domain Bacteria; kingdom Pseudomonadati; phylum Pseudomonadota; class Alphaproteobacteria; order Acetobacterales; family Roseomonadaceae; genus Roseomonas; species Roseomonas elaeocarpi. Next base: position 3,965 of record NZ_JBHLUN010000012.1, read on the forward strand.
GAAGAGCGGCGTGCGCGGCAGCCACTGCAGGATTGTCCAGCCGAGATAGGCGCCCAGCATCATCAGGCTGCCATGGGCGAAGTTGACGATGCGCGTGACGCCGAAGATCACCGTCAGCCCGGCGGCCAGCAGGAACAGCGAGGACGCGCCCGCCAGGCCGGTGACGAGTTGCGGCAGCAGCTCAGCCACCGTGCGGCGCGGCCTGCGCGGCGGGCCGCCGGTTTCGTCTTCCCTGCGGGGGCTGCATCGGGGGCGGGGCTCAGTCCTTCGCGGGACGGAGCGTGCGCACCGTGGCGTCGTCGGGCAGCAGCGTGGCGCCGTCGACGTAGCGCCAGTCGCTCATGACGCCCTTGTCGTCCTTGAGCGCGGTGCGGCCCACGAAGACGCCCAGCGTGGCCTGGTGGTCGAGCGCGCGGTAGCTGGCATGGGCCACGGGGGTTTCGAACTCCAGGCCGCTGAAGCCCGCGATCAGCTTCTCGGTGTCGGCGGACTCCGCGCGCGAGAGGCCGGCGGCGATCGACTGGATCAGCGCGTAGCCGACCATGGAGCCGCACATCGGCTTCTCGTTGAAGCGCGCGCGGTAGCTTTCGGCGAAGCGACGGTGCTCGGCGGTGTCGATCTGCTCACCCGGGTAGCCGGTGACGATCCACCCTTCCGGCGCCTCGTCGCCCAGCGGATCGAGGTATTCGGGCTCGCCGGTCAGCATGGACACCACCATGCGGCGGTCAAACAGCCCGCGCGTGTTGCCCTGGCGCACGAAGGCGGTCAGGTCGGGGCCGAACAAGACGTTGAAGATGGCGTCGGGCTTGGCGGCCTCGATCGCCTGCACCGTGGGGCCGGCGTCGATGCGGCCCAGCGCCGGCCACTGCTCGGTCACGAACTCGACCTCCGGCCGGCGGGCCTGGAGGAACTGGCGGAACCACTTCACCGCGCTCTGGCCGTACTCGTAGTTCGGCGCCACCAGGGCCCAGCGATGGGCGGGAACCTTGGCGGCTTCCTCGGCCAGGATCGCGGCCTGCATGTAGGTCGAGGGGCGCAGGCGGAAGGTGAAGCGGTTGCCGTGCTCCCACACCAGCGCGTCGGTCAGCGGCTCGCCTGCCACGTAGAGCTTGCGGTTGTTCGCGGCGTACTCGCCCAGCGCCAAGCCGACGTTGCTGAGGTAGCCGCCGGCCAGCAGGTCGACCTTCTGCGCTTCCACCAGCTCGGCCGCCAGGCGCACCGCGTCCTGGGGGCGGCCGCCGTCGTCGCGGGTGATCAGCTCCAGCTTGCGGCCCAGCACGCCGCCGGCGGCGTTGAGGTCGTCCACCGCGAGGTTCATGGCGTTGCGGTAGGGCAGCGTGAAGGACGGCACGGCGGTGTAGCTGTTGATCTCGCCGATGCGGATCGGGACCTCGCCCTGGGCGCGGACGGCGGCGGGTGCCGCGAGCAGGGCGCCGCCGGCCGTGGCCAGGAGCTGTCGCCGGGTGGGATGCATGATCGCCCTGTCCTTCTCGCGCGCGAACGGCCGTGCGCTCCCTCGGGGAAACCGCCGCCGGCCCTCGGCACGGCGGGGAGGCCTGCCGCGCCAGGGGCCATGGCATCGCGCAGGTGGTGGCGGATGTCCAGGGTGGCCAGTGCCCGGGATGTTTCCGGCGCGGGAACGGCGGGCGGCGCGGCGCCGCGGTTCCGGGGGTTGTGACTACATCGCCCGGAGCCTGTCGCGGATCACCCCCTCCCCCATCCTTCCATGGCCGGCGCAGGTTCCGTCCAGCATCACCCGGGTGCTGAGGAAGCCCAGCTCGCGATAGGCCTCGAAGCGGGCCTCGTCGAAGAACTGGTCGGCGGTGGGGTCGTTGGGGAAGTCCGGAAAGGTGCCCTTGTAGCCTTTCAGCTCCAGACCCAGCCCGCTGTAGATGGCGGGCTTGAGGTAGAAGAGTTCTCCGAATTCCGGCTCCTCTCCCACCAGCGGCGGATAGGTGATCGTCGCGCAGACGAAGGGCTTGCCCGACCAGGCGATGCCCGACGGGTAGCCGGGGCCGAGCGCTGGCAGCAGGTCGCCCAGCGGCTGGTCGCCGAAGTCGATCTTCACGCGGAAATCCGCCTCGGCGCGGCTGAGCAGGTTCTGCAGGTCGGAAAAGGCGTAGCGCGGGTCGGCGGTGGCGTCGCAAACCAGGATCGTGCGCACGCGCCGGCGCAGCAGTTCGTAGACGCCGAGGTTTTCGAAGTTGCCGCCGTCGGTGAGCTCCAGCAGCGGGTCCTCGACGCGGTGCCCCCGGATGGCGCGGACCAGCCCGGGGTCGAAGTGGTTCGCCGCCTTTGTTTGCCCCGCCTTTCTTTCGTCCGGGTTGGGCACCCAGCAGCCGAGGCGGATGTTGAGAAAGGACATCAGCAGCGCGAAGGCCCAGCTGCGCTGCGGGCCGACGCCGGCATTGGCCGCGTCGGGGTTCACCGCGGCGCCCGAGATCGCCATGGCGGTGGCCAGCGTCAGGTCGTTCCGCATGAAGGTCTCGGTCGGGTACCAGCCGGTGGACCAGCTGCCGCAGAAGCGCGGCGACAGCACGAAGCTGTCGCCGCCGCGCAGCCGCAGGCGCCGGTGCGGGCTGCGCGTGATCACGAGGTGCGTGTTGAGCAGGTGGTAGGGCGCGGCCGGCGCCGCCTCGTCGCACATGGCGGAAAGCGGGGCGTTCTCGGCCGCGTCGGCTTGCCCGTCCTGATCGACCTCGTTGTTGGGCGGCGGGCCGGGCTGCACCGTGAAGTCCGGCATGAAGGCTTCCATCAGCCGGTCGCGGTAGAAGCGGTGCAGCGTGGTGTAGTTCAGGTTCACCCGCAGACCGACGGGGATGCTGACCAGCACCAGCACCGGCGGCAGCCACCACAGATGCCCGCGCAGGGCCCAGCCCGCCAGGCCCCAGGACACCAGCGCCAGGCCGTAGAACACCAGCACCGCGCCGACCGGCCCGACCCAGCCGGGCCGTTCCCGCGCCGCCGTGCCGCGCTGCACGAAGCGCGCCCAAAGCCCCGTGGCCGCGCCCAGCAGGGTGGCGCCCGGGCCCAGGAGCCACTGCGCCAGCGGCCATCCGCCGGCCGGCGCGCCCGGGCCCCATTGCGGCGCCAGCAGCGGCAGCGAGCCCAGCACGGCCAGCGCCAGCGCCGTCAGCAGCAGCCAGGGCGTCCAGATCTCGAAGCGCCGGCGCAGTGCGTAGGGGATGCCGTCGCGCCGGCCCGAACCGCGCCTGGGAAAGGAGCGCAGGGAATAGGCCGCGCCGATCGCGACGAAGACCAGCAGCGCGTAGAAGGCCAGCGCCAGCGGGTGCAGCCAGAACTCGACCCCGCGCGGGCCGCAGCAGCGCAGCCCGCGTGCGATCCCCCGCAGGATGAGGCAGGCGGTCACGGCGGCCGGCATCCAGACCAGCAGGTTCAGCAGCACGCCGCGCAGCACGATGCTGATGCCCGAGCCGAGGGTGATGCCGTGGCCGGGGATGAGGTAGCTGCCGTGGCGGCGCAGGTGCTTCAGCACGCTGCGCTCGGTGTGGTCGTCCTCGCGCGGGAACATCGCGGGGTCGTCGCGGCCCAGCGGAAAATGGGCGCCGCAGGGGTCCTGTTCCGGCGCCTTACCCGCCCGCGTGAACCAGGTGAGCGCGGTGCCGATATAGCCGCCGCCCGACACGGTGGAGAGATAGTCGAAGCGCCGCAGCACGCCCTCGGCCGCCAGCGCCTGCAGCACGCCCAGGCAGTACACCGCCGAGCGGATGCCGCCGCCCGAGAGTGCCAGGCCGGTGAGCGGGCGCCCGGCACCGCCGGCCAGGGGGAGTTGTGTGCCGGAGCCCGCCGCGCCCTGCATCGTTGCGCCGGCCGCCGCGGTGCCGTCCGGCCGCGTGGTTCCGGGCGTGCCCGTCATGCCCTGAGACAGGGCTTCCGCTTCGGGCGAGAGCGGCGCGGCCTCGCCGCCGCGTTCGTTGCCGGGATGGTTCCGCCAGGCGTTGATGTAGCGCAGTTCGGCTTCCTGCACCCGGCGGAAGGCTTCCTGCGGGTCGGGCGGCCGCGCGTCCTGCCGGGTCGCGCTCAACGGTGGCCTCCCTGCGAGGCGATGCCCGGCCAGCAGTCGTGCGGCGAGGGGCTGAGGGGCTTCAGCATGGTGCCCGGCCTCCCGGCGCAGGCCGCGGAAAAGGCCGGGATCAGCGGGAGGCTGCCGCGCCCGCGTGTCCAGGGGCGCGGGCGGGCGGGAATCGGCGGCATTCCGGAGCGCCTTTTGTCTCTATACCGAAACTAAAGGCCTGTTGCGGCCGGTCCAGCCGGGTCACGCCAGGAACGCCTTACCGTCACGGGATGCGCGCGCGATGTTGCATATTCGCAACTTCACGCCACCGCCCGGCCCCGGGGGCGATTGGGGCCGCCCTCCCGGCCGACCTCATGTCCGGCGGGGCGGAAGCCGGCGAGCCACCCGCGCCCGCAGATCCCAAGCCCCAAGCCCCAAGCCCCAGGGCGACGCCTGATGCTGCTTTGGCGCTACGCCGTCACCATCCCGCACCAGAACATCTGCGCGCCGCCCGCCGTGTCCACGTCGTAGGTCCGGGCAAAGGTGAGCCGTCCTTCCCCGTCCACCGAGAACACCGTCAGGCGCGCGGGGACGGTGCGCACCGCGTCGCCGTCGCGCTCGGCCAGCGGGGCCACCGAGGCGGTGACCAGCATCCGCCCGTCGGGATAGATCGCGAAGGTGCGGCAGTGATAGGAGCGCGTGTCGGCGGTCTGCGCCAGCACCGGCTCGCCGCTCCCCGCGTCGAGGCGGAACACGGCGACGCTGTTCTCGCCCTCGCCATGGACCTTGGCACCGTTGAACTCCACCGTGCCGTCGGAGCGGTTGACCACGTAGACCGTGCGCCCGTCGGGATGGAGGTGGATCGCGCCGGCGTACTGCACCGGCAGGTGCAGCACCGCGCCACCCTTCACGGTGCCCGCGGTGAAGAGCGGGTGCTGGCTGAGGCCGGTTTCCCCGACGCCGTAGGTGAGGAGCTGGTTGCCACGCTCCATGGAGGCGTAGAGGCGTGGCAGCGTGGGGTGGAAGTCGACGTGGCGCGGGCCGAAGCCGATGCCCCCGTTCTCGGCCACCGAGGTCTCGTCCGAAAGCTGCCCGTCCCGGAAGCGGAACACCTTGATCGCGCCGGGGTCTTCCTTGGCGGTCGGCGTCGGGTCGTTGCCGCGGGTCTGCAGCACCACGAGGGCGCCTGAGGGTGCGACGCGCACCTGGTGGGCGTAGATGCCGAAGTCCAGCGTCGCCGCCTGCCGCACCGCCCCGGCGATCGTGCCGTCCTCGCGCAGCCCGTGGACGCGCAGCTCGGAAGGCGCGTTGAAGGCCACCAGCAGGAAGCGCCCCGAAGGGTCCACGGTGAGGTGGATCGGGCGGTTGTCGAGCGTCAGTGGCTCGGCCAGCGCCGTCAGCGCGCCGCCTTCGCCGATGCGGAAGGCCTGGACGCCGTGGCGGTCGTTGGTTGTGCCACGATTGCTGTAGGCGACGTAGAGGATCGGCAGCGCCGGGTGCTGCCAGGCGTACTGCACCGCGGCCGGCAGCGTCACAGCCTCCAGAGGAGCGAGCGTCAGGGCGCCCGGATCGACCGCGTGCCGGCGAAGCTCGGCGCCGACGGCGACGTGGAAGCTCGTGTGCGCCGGCGGCTTCTGCGCCCGCGCCGGCGCGGCGGCGGCGAGCGCGGCGCCCCCGGCCGCGGCGCCCCCTGTTGCGGCACTCAGGGCCATCGCGGAAAAATCGCGCCGCCCGATCCGGGTCTCGTCTGCTTCGCGCGGGTCCATGACGCCTGCTCCCTCCAGCCTGCTTTGCGTGGCAGAGTGGCGCCGGAGGGCGCGGGCCCGCAAGGTGATCGGGCGGCGGCGCTTATTCCGCCGCCGCGCGCGCCTTGATCGCCACCGACGGCACCAGCGTGGCCACCACGAGCGTCAGCGCCGCGACCGCGAAGACCGCCCAGAAGGTCAGGTGCAGCCCCTGCGCCAGCGCCGCCTGCACCACCGGGTCGACCGCGGTTGCGGCGGGACCGCCGTCGCCGGCCACGCCCGCAGCGGGCTGGTCGAGCAGCGCGCGGATGCGCTCGGCATCCACGGCCTCGCCGTTGGGGCCGGCGTGGCGCAGGCTGAGGTTGAGCACCAGGCCCAGCGCCGCGGCGCCCAGCGTGGAGCCCAGGTTGCGCGAGAACACGTTGGCCGCGGTGGCGGCGCCGCGCTGGGTCCAGCCGACGCTTTCCTGCACCATCACGATGGCCGAGGTGCTGAACACGCCCATGCCCAGCCCCACCACCGTGGAGCCCAGCCCGGCCAGCACCGGCGAGGCGCCGGGCGACAGGATCGGGAAGATCGCCGCGCCCACCGGCAGCAGCACCGCGCCCGTCAGCAGCGTGTTGCGCAGGCCGAAGCGGGCGAAGTTGCGCGCCGAGACCGTGGCGCCGATCGGCCAGCCCAGCACCATCATGGTCAGCGCGAAGCCCGCCACCAGCGGCGAGCGACCGAGCACGGCCTGCACGTAGATCGGCAGAAAGGTGGTCAGGCCGATCATCACCATGCCGCTGAGCAGCGTGGCGAGGTTGGAGGTCGCGACCGGGCGCAGCGACCACAGGCGGATGTCGAGCATCGGGTCGGGCGCGCGCGCTTCCTGCCAGATGAACAGGAGCGCGCTGCCGAGGAACACCGCGAGGGCGATTGCGACGGTGCCGCTGCCGGCGCTGCCCGCTTCGGTGAGGGCCAGCATCAGCGCCGTCACCGACACGGTGAACAGCAGCGCGCCGGCCACGTCCACGCGCCGGCGCTCGGCCGAGATGTTCTCGCGCAGGAAGAGCGTGAAGCCCGCCGCGGCGAGGAGGCCCACGGGGATGTTGATCCAGAAGATCCAGGCCCAGCTGAGCTGCGAGATGATCAGCCCGCCGGCCAGCGGGCCCAGCACCGAGGAGATGCCCCAGACGCTGGCGAGGAAGCCCTGGATCTTGCCGCGTTCCTGCACGGAATACAGGTCGCCCACCACGGTCAGGGCGATCGGCTGGATCGCGCCGGCGCCGATGCCCTGGACCAGGCGGAAGACGATCAGCGCCACCATGCCCGTGGCGAAGCCGCAGAGCAGCGAGCCCAGGAGAAAGATCGCGATGCCCACCAGCATCACCGGGCGCCGGCCGTACAGGTCGGCCAGCTTGCCGAACACCACGGTGGTGGCGGTCTGCGCCAGCAGAAAGGCCGAGAAGACCCAGGCATACAGCGTCAGCCCGCCCAGCTGCCCCACGATCTGCGGCATGGCGGTGGACACGATGGTGGCCTCGATCGCGATCATGAACATCGAGAGCATCACCGAGGCGAGCACGAAGGGTCTTCGCAAGCGCGGCGGCGCGACGGTATCGGTGGCGGTCACTGGGACGGTTTCCGGCAAATGATTGCCGGAAGCTCAATCCCAGAGAGATCGGGCGCGCAAGGCGGAAGCCGGCATGGCTGGGCGTCCGGCAGAACACGTTGCCGGGTGTGGAGACGCCTCGTTCATGGATGGGGCGGCTCCGGATATGTCCCTGGCAGCGCTCAGCCCGCTCCTGTTCTCCAGGGCGTGGGCGGGGCGCGTTCCGACCGGTCCAGCGCACCCGGAAGGTCACGGGAGCGCGTCCGGAGCCCGGCCCTGCGGGAGATGTACCGGCCAGGGTGAGGCCCGGGCCGCGTCGTCGGCGAGGACGCCCGCACAATCCGGGCCGGCCCGAAGGCTTCCTACAGCCCGGCGGCGCGGTAGCGCACCGCGAGCGCCCCGATGCGCCCCCGGATCTCGTCGGGCAGGGCGAAGGCCTCACGGTGGTAGTCCTGCAGGCCCGCCACGCGGCGTTCCACCAGCACGTCGTGCATGGAGCCCATCAGCCCGTTCACCGCCGCCACGGCGCGCGACATGCGGTGGAACTCCTCCTCGGCGGGGCGGAGCGTGCGCATCGTGTCGTAGAAGGAGACCAGCCGGCTGGCGATCTTGCGGGTGGCGTGGAACTGCGCGCCGGTCACCGTCGGGCGCGCCAGCGCCGCCTCCAGCCCGCCGACCTCGTGGGCGAGGTAGCGGCGGAAGCCGGCGGTGTCGGTGGGGAGGAGGCGGTCGTGCTCGCGCCGCAGCACCGCCTGCACGGGGGCGGCCAGGAAGGCGCGGCACAGCCAGGCCTCACGCAGCACGCGCCCGCGCTGCCCGTTCTTGAAGGCGTCCTGCAGGTGGCCGAAGGCGGTGGTCATGGCGTTCATCACCGCGGGGTAGCGGTGGTCGGCGCGATACAGCGCGCAGGCGAAGCGCAGGTGCTTGAGCTTGGCGCGGGCGTATTTGAAGCGCAGGCGCTCCGCCGGTTCGAGGTCGCGCTGGCGCGCCAGGCGGTCCAGCAGTGCCAGCAGCTCGGCCCGCTCCACGCCCTCGATCCAGAGCTGGCGGCAGAGGCGGAAGCCGTCGATCAGCAGCGGCTGCGGGTGGTCGAGGGTGACGTGGTCGGGCAGCGGGGTTTGGGCGTCCACCTCGTCGTCGATCAGCACCGCCTCGAACAGCGCCTCGCACTGCTCCGCCGGGAAGCGGTGCGCGTCGAGGTCGCGGCGCGTCAGGGTGGTGCTCACGCCGCTGCCTCCGCGTGGCGGTGCAGGCTGGCGCGGCGACGATAGCTGCCGAGCGTGGGCAGCAGCATCAGCCCGGCATTCAGCACCGTGCCCAGGAGAAAGGCGTAGCCCGCGCCGGCGAGGCCGAAGCGGTGCGTCAGCACGAAGAGCAGCGCGAGGTAGAGCGCGGTGGCCACGAGCTGCGCCGCCAGCGCCGCGCGCTGCCGGTCGGCCATGTAGAGGAGCGATTCCAGCGGAAAGGCGGCGGTGGAGATCACCAGCGACCAGGTCATGACCTGCAGGAGGCCGAAGGCCGCCAGGTATTTCTGCCCGAACACGAAGCCGATCACCGGGGCACCGGCGAGCTGCACCACGACCGCCAGCGCCGCGCCCATCGCGGCGGACAGCAGCGACACGCGCAGGCCCAGCCGCCAGGGCTGCCGGCTGCTCGGGTCGAGGCGCATGATCTCGGGGTAGAAGCCGCGGCTGAGCATGTCGGCGGGCTTGGCGGAACTGTCGAGCAGCGTGGTGCTGATCTTGAACAGCCCGGCCGCCACGGGGCCGAGCACGCCCGCCACCACGAGGTTGCTGACCGATCCCCAGGCGCCGTAGACCGAGTGGGCGAGGTTGGTGGTCCACACGAAGCCCCAGGCCCCCGGCAGCCGCCGCGCCGTCGCGAACAGCCCGGGGCGGAAGGCATCGGCGAGGTCGTGCCGGCGCAGCTCCCGCGCGGCAAGGAACCAGGTCACGAGGTCGCCGCTGAGGTCGGCCAGGTACCAGGCGGCCACGAAGCCGGGAAAGCCCCAGCCGGCGAAAAAGGCGGCGGCCGCCACCGCGGCGCGCAGCGTCGGCGTGACGGTCTGCTGCCAGCCGATCAGGTCGAAGCGGTCCAGCAGGCGCAGCACGCCCACCGGCGTTGCCGCCGTCATGGTCGGCACCAGCGTGCAGTAGAACAGCGCGAGCCGGAAATCCTCCGGCGGCAGTTCCAGCCAGTTCGCGAGAAAGGGCAGGATCGCCATCGCCGCCACCATGCCGAGCAGACCGCTCGCGATGTCGAGGCCGAAGGCGAAGCGGATCGTGTCGCGCGCCGCGTCGCGCTCGCCGCGCGCCAGCGCCGGGGCGCCAAAGCGGATGATGAACTGCCAGGTCTGAAACTTCACCAGCGCCCCGGCCCCATTGGCGTAGGTGTGGACGATCATCAGCGTGCCGAACAGCGCGGGCGTCAGCCCGCGGCCCGCGCAGCTCAGCGCCACGAGGCCGAGCACGGCCCCGGCCAGCTTGCCCGACAGCAGGTAGCCCGCGTTGCGGAGCACGGACCGCAGCAGCCCGTCCTGGAACCAGCGCTTCATGCTTAAGCGATGCTCAGGCGGGCCGGGCGGCGAGAACTTCGCCGATCGCCTGCTTGGCCTGCGCCAGCACCTGATCGAGCGGCTGGGTGGCGTCGATATCCACCACCTTCGCGCCGTTGAAGCGCAGCCGCGCGAGGTCCGCGATCTTGGTGGCGAGCGAGCGTTCCCGATGGTCGGGCTTGCGGCGGATCGCGGTGGCGAGGTCCACGGTCAGGCGGATCACCAGGTCGGGCCGGTGCGACACCATCCACTGGTAATGCCCCCTCTCCCGCCGGGCGAGCGCGCGCACCAGCGGCGGCTGCGCGGCGGTGGAGGGCAGCGAGAGCCCGTCCATGGGGCCCGGAACCTCCACCTGCGGGAAGCGGTCGGTCAGGATCGCGATGCCCTGCTGCCGCAGCCGCAGCATCCGGCGGAAGCGGCGGACGCGGCGCATGGAAAACAGGTACATCACCAACGCGGTGGCGGTGCCCGGCCCCTTGGGCTCGCGCGCCTTGTCGGCCTTTTCGGTCAGCTTGCGGTGGAAGCGGCGGCCGATGATCGGCCAGCGCGCGATGGCGCGGCCCATGTTGCCGGTCTGCTTGCCCAGGTGGCACAGCTCGGTCGGCCGCTGTTCCTGCATCCACTGGAGCAGCGCGGCACCCACCGTGGACTTGCCCGAACCGTCGGAGCCGACGAGCGCGATCAGCGGCGCCTCGTGCGGGCGCGTGGTGTTGGACGGAGATGACATCGGAGGATCGCGGTGTTGTTCTTCTTGAGGGCGATGGGCGCGGTGGTTCAGGCCGGCGTAGTTTCAGGCCGGCGTGGTTCCGGCGCCGCTGGCCGCGCCTTCGGGCCTGCCCCGGCCGGCCAGGACGGGCCGGAGGCGTTCCAGCACGCGGTCGCGCACCGCCTCGTAGTCGGCGGAAGCGTCGATGTCCACGATGGTGGCGCCGTTGAAGCGCAGCAGCGGCGTCACCTCGACCTTGGCCTGCAGCAGCTCCGGCCGGTGGTCGGGCTTGCGGGCCAGCGCCGTGGGCAGGTCCACGTTCAGCCGGAACACGAGGTCGGGCCGGAAGCCCGCCATCCAGCCGTAGATCCGGCGCTCCCGCGCGGCGAGCCAGGCGACCGCCCGACTGGAGGGCCGCGCCGCCGACAGGCCGGGGCCGTCGTAAAGGCCGGCGAACTCCGTCTGGGGATAGCGGTCGGTGATCACCGTCACGCCTTGCTGCCGCAGCCGCAGCACCCGGCAGAAGCGGCGCAGGCGCAGCAGCGAGAAGCCGAACACCACCAGCGCGGTGGCGAGGCCGGGGATCTTCTTGCCGCGGCTGCGGGTTTGCGTGGCCTTGCGCACCAGGGCGCGTTCCACCGGCGGGCCGAGCACCGGCCAGCGCCGGATCCGGTTGGCGAGCTCACCGGAGCCCAACCCCAGGTAGCAGAGCTCCGTCGGCCCCGTGGCGCTCAGGGTCCGCTGCAGATCGGTCGAGAGCGTGGACTTGCCCGAGCCGTCGCAGCCCACGATGGCGATCAGCGGCGCCAGATCCTCCGCCCGGATGTCGGTCCAGCGCAGCAGGGCGTCGGAGATCAGGAACAGCGCGAGCGACACCACGAGGTCCGCCGCGACCAGGCCGCGGCTGCTGTGCTGGATCAGCAGCAGCAGGGCCACCAGCAGCGTGGCGAGGCTGAGCCAGTGGAGGCGCCGGAGCCAGCCGCGCAGCGACAGGCCCGTGGAGGGTTCCGGATGAGGGACGCGCGGCGCCGCCGCGGGCTGCAGGAGGGGATCGTGAAAGGTCTGGGACAGCTTCAGCAAGGCAGTGCCTTCCGACACCAGGACGGCAGCGCCGTCGTTCGATAACATTCACGATATTGTAGCAAACCGAACTGATTTGCGGCCCCCGCGTCATTATTACGAATTATCTAAGCAGGCGACATCGGCCGGGCAGGGCCTTGCGCCGTCCCTGCCTGTTCACCCGTGGCGGGATGCCTCGGACGCGGTTCAGCCGCCCGCGCGGTGGAAGCGGCCCACGAAGCGGTGGCGCTCCGCCGCGTGGCTCAGGCGGACCTCGGTGACGGGTGCCTCGTTGTTCCAGGTACGGCGCTCCAGCAGGAGGCAGGCCGCACCCGGCGGCACCTCCAGCAGCGCGGCCAGGGCGGCGTCGGCGGCCACGGCGCGGATCACGTGCTCGGCCTCGGTCCAGGGGATGTTGCGCAGCAGCCAGGAACCGGGCGGGGTGCTGGCGAAATCCTGCGCCGCCGCCTCGGGCACCGTGCCCAGGGTGATCGCGCGGTCCTCGGCCGCCACGGGGATGCCGCCGATGCGGTGGAGGCCCTGGAGGCGCAGCGTGCCGCCTTCCACCGCGCGGCTGAGCAGTTCCCAACCGTAGGGCTGTCCCTGGCGGGCGGCCTGCTCGGCGAAGTCGGCGATGCCGCTCACCGCCGTTTCGCCGGCGGGTTCGGCCACGAAGGAGCCGGCGCGGCGCCGCCGGTTGATCAGCCCGGAGGCGGACAGGGCCGAGAGCGCCTTGTTCACCGTCATGCGCGAACAGTTCCAGGCCGCCGCCAGCTCCGCTTCCGAGGGAATGCGGTGGCCGGGGCGCCATTCGCCGCTGAGGATGCGGCCCTCGATCGCGGCGCGGATGCGGGTGCTCAGGCCTTCCATGCGCGCTCAGCCCTCCCCCTCCCCGCGTGCCGCGCGGCCATCCCGGCACCAGTGCCTCGGCACGGGCGGTGGATGCGGTTCGCCCAACCCCATGTCAACGGCTGGCCGCGCCGTCGCGCAGCGGGCGATGGACAGGGTGCGGCCATGCCGATAAGTATAGACATATCGAGGAGCCGGGGATGGCGATGCAGCAGGACGCTCCGTTCCACGGGCTGTGGCGCAACGCCCGGCTCGCCACGATGCGGCCGGGCGAGGGCAACGCGCTGGGCATCGTGGAGCACGGCGCCGTGGCGATGCGCGACGGCCGCATCGTCTTTGCCGGCCCGGAAGCGGCGTTGCCCTCCGCCGAGGCCGCCGAGGTCGTGGATTGCGGCGGCCGCTGGATCACGCCGGGGCTGATCGACTGCCACACCCACCTGGTTCATGGCGGCCACCGCGCGGCGGAGTTCGAGCAGCGCCTGGCGGGCGCGAGCTACGAGGAGATCGCGCGGGCGGGCGGCGGCATCCTGGGCACCGTCCGCGCCACCCGGGCTGCTGGCGAGGACGGGCTGATCGCCACCGCCCTGCCCCGGCTCGACGCGCTGATCGCCGAGGGCGTCACCATGGTGGAGGTGAAGTCCGGCTACGGCCTGACGCTGGACGCCGAGCGGGCGCAGCTGCGCGCGGCGCGGGCGCTGGAGGGTGCGCGGAGCGTTTCGGTGCGCACCAGCTTCCTGGGCGCCCATGCCGTGCCGCCGGAATACCGCGGCGACGCCGAGGGCTACGTCTCGTTGCTGTGCGAGGAGATGTTGCCGGCGCTGCACGCGGAAGGGCTGGTGGACGCGGTGGATGCCTTCGCCGAGACCATCGCCTTCACGCCGGCGCAGGTGGCGCGGCTGTTCCGGGCCGCGCGGGCGCTGGGACTGCCGGTGAAGCTCCACGCCGATCAGCTGTCGGATGGCGGCGGGGCGGCGCTGGCGGCGCAATGGGGCGCGCTCTCGGCCGACCACCTGGAACACGCGAACGAGGCGGGCGTCGCCGCCATGGCGCGGGCGGGCACGGTGGCGGTGCTGTTGCCGGGCGCCTTCTACATGCTGCGCGAAAGCGTGGCGCCGCTGGTGGCGCTGATGCGGCAGCACGGTGTGCCGATGGCGGTGGCGACCGACTGCAACCCCGGCACCTCGCCCATGACCTCCATCCTGCTGGCCATGAACATGGCCGCGACGCTGTTCCGCCTGACAGTGGAGGAGTGCCTGCTGGGCACCACGCGCGAAGCGGCGCGGGCGCTGGGCCGGCTGGACGAGGTCGGAACCCTGGAGGCGGGGAAGTGGTGCGACCTCGCGATCTGGAACGTCGAGACGCCGGCCGAGCTGGTGTACCGCCTGGGCTTCAACCCGCTGCACCGCCGCGTCCGGAGGGGCCAATGACCGAGGAGATGCCGATGGCGCAGGGGAACACGGCCGGACCGCCGGGCGCTGCCGGGGCGGGCCTGCTGCCGGGCGGCGCGGCCGTGGATTCCGGGGAGCCGATCCTGCTCACGCCGGGCGCGGTGCCTCTCGCGCTCTGGCGGCGGATCTATCGCGGCGCCGCGCTGCGCCTCGATCCTGCCTGCGCCGCCGCGGTGGCGCGCAGCGCCGAGGCGGTGACGCTGATCCTCCAGCGGGGCGAGCCGGTCTACGGCATCAACACCGGCTTCGGGAAGCTCGCCAGCATCCGCATCGGGACGGAGGACCTCCAAACCCTCCAGCGCAACATCGTGCTGTCGCACGCCGCCGGCGTGGGCGATCCGATGCCGATCCCCGTGGCGCGGCTGATGATGGCGCTGAAGCTGGCGAGCCTCGCGCAGGGGGCGTCCGGCATCCAGCCGGCGACGCTGGAACTGCTGGAAGCGATGCTCGCGCGCGGCGTGATCCCGGTGGTGCCGGCGCAGGGGTCGGTGGGGGCCTCCGGCGACCTGGCGCCGCTGGCGCACATGACGGCGGTGATGATCGGCCACGGCGAGGCATGGTTCGACGGCGCGCGGCTGCCGGCCACGGAGGCGCTGCTCCGCGCGGGGCTGGAACCGGTGGTGCTGGGCGCCAAGGAAGGGCTGGCGCTGCTCAACGGCACGCAGTTCTCCAATGCCTATGCGCTGGCCGGGCTGTTCGAGGCCGAGGCGCTGCTGCGCGCCTCGCTGGTCACCGGCGCCCTGTCGGTGGACGCGGCGCGCGGTTCCGACACGCCGTTTGATCCGCGCATCCACGCGCTGCGTCGCCATCGCGGGCAGATCGAGACGGCGGCGGCGCTGCGCGGGCTGCTCGCGGGCAGCGAGATCCGCGACAGCCACCGCGTCGATGACCCGCGCGTGCAGGACCCTTATTGCCTGCGCTGCCAGCCGCAGGTGGCGGGCGCGGTGCTGGACCTCCTGCGCCAGGCGGCCACGACGCTGGAAACCGAGGCCAACGGCGTCAGCGACAACCCGCTGATCTTTCCGGACACGCTGGAAGCGCTCTCGGGCGGCAACTTCCACGCCGAGCCCGTGGCCTTCGCCGCCGACACGATCGCGCTCGCACTCTGTGAGATCGGCTCGCTGTCGGAGCGTCGCTCGGCCATGCTGATCGACCCGGCGCTGTCGGGCCTGCCGGCCTTCCTGACGCCGCGGCCCGGGCTGAACTCGGGCTTCATGATCCCGCAGGTGACCGCCGCCGCGCTGGTGAGCGAGAATAAGCAGCGCGCCATGCCGGCCAGCGTCGATTCCATCCCAACCTCGGCCAACCAGGAGGACCACGTGTCCATGGCGGCGCACGGGGCGCGGCGGCTGCTGCCGATGGCGGCGAACCTGGCGCATGTCCTGGGGATCGAGTGGCTGGCGGCGGCGCAGGGCTGCGACTTTCACCACCCGCTGCGCTCCTCCGCCGCGCTCGACGCGGCGCGGGCGGTGCTGCGGAAGGCGGTGCCGACGCTGGAGGAGGACCGGCACTTCGCGCCCGACATGGAGGCGGCGACGGCGCTGCTGCGGGGCGGAGCGCTGGTTTCGGCCGTGGGGGCGGTGGCGCTGCCCTGGCTGGATGGTGGTTGAGGTGGCCGCGGGCGGCTGGCCCCGGGCGAGGCGCTGCCTCTCCCGGACCCTCTCCGCTCAGGACGGCAGGGCTGCCCCGAGACCCCGCCGGGAGCCCGGTGCCGGTGGCGGGTGGCAGTCCCGGCGTGGTCCGATGGGCACGGGGCTGATTTTGAGAATTACGCGAGGCAGCACGGGCTGCACCGTCGGGCGCCGGAGAGCGTGGCTCTCCGGCGTGAGCCGGGCGGGGCATGGTGCGGCCTTTGGCTTGTCTGGTTCAGCCATCGTGCGGAGGATCGCCGTGGGTGGACTGAAACTTCGGCCGATCGTGCGGCGCCCCGTGGCCCGACTTCCCCGATCCCCTTCCCGGAAGGTCCAAGAAACTCAGTTTCCTGGCGGCTGGGGGTGCGGGGGAAGGCGGAGCCCTCCCCCGCGGCGCGACGGAGCAACGCCGCACCACCCCCATCACCCCGCACAAGGAGCCAGCGCATGAGCACGCCCAGCCAGACCGGCAGCAACAGCCGCACCGTGCGTGCCCCGCGCGGACCGGAGCGCTCCGCGAAGTCCTGGGGCAGCGAGGCGGCGCTGCGGATGCTGATGAACAACCTCGACCCTGAGGTGGCGGAGCGGCCGGAAGACCTGGTGGTCTACGGCGGCATCGGGCGGGCGGCGCGGGACTGGGACAGCTTCGACCGCATCACCGCGGCGCTGCGGCGGCTGGAGGACGACCAGACGCTGCTGGTGCAGTCGGGCAAGCCGGTGGGCGTGTTCCGCACCCACGCGGATGCGCCGCGGGTGCTGATCGCGAACTCGAACCTCGTGCCGCGCTGGGCGACCTGGGAGCATTTCCACGAGCTCGATCGCAAGGGGCTGATGATGTACGGCCAGATGACGGCCGGGTCGTGGATCTACATCGGCTCCCAGGGGATCGTGCAGGGCACCTACGAGACCTTCGTGGAGGCGGGGCGGCAGCACTACGGTGGCGACCTCGCGGGGCGCTGGATCCTGACCGCCGGGCTTGGCGGCATGGGCGGGGCGCAGCCGCTGGCAGCGACCATGGCGGGCGCCTCGATGCTGGCGGTGGAATGCCGGCCCGATCGCATCGCGATGCGGCTGCGCACGGGCTACCTCGACCGGGAAGCGGCCAGCCTCGACGAGGCGCTGGCGGTGATCGAGCAGTCGGTGCGCGATCGCGTGCCGGTGTCGGTGGGGCTGCTGGGCAACGCGGCGGAGGTGTTTCCGGAGCTGGTGCGGCGCGGGGTGCGGCCGGACCTGGTGACGGACCAGACCTCGGCGCACGACCCGCTGAACGGCTACCTGCCGCGGGGCTGGAGCGTGGCCGAGTGGGAAGCGCGGCGGGAGCGGGAGCCGGCGGCGGTGACGGCGGCGGCGCGGGCCTCGATGGCGGGGCATGTTCGGGCGATGCTGGACTTCCACCGCATGGGCATCCCGGTGGTGGATTACGGCAACAACATCCGGCAGGTGGCGAAGGAGGAAGGCGTCGCGGAGGCCTTCGACTTCCCGGGCTTCGTGCCGGCCTATATCCGCCCGCTCTTCTGCCGCGGCGTCGGCCCCTTCCGCTGGGCGGCGCTGAGCGGCGACCCGGAAGACATCTACCGCACCGACGCGGCGGTGAAGGAGCTGCTGCCGGACAATGCGCATCTTCACCGCTGGCTCGACATGGCGCGCGAGCGGATCAAGTTCCAAGGCTTGCCGGCGCGCATCTGCTGGGTGGGGCTGGGCGACCGGCACCGGCTGGGCCTGCGCTTCAACGAGATGGTGGCGCGCGGCGAGCTGAAGGCGCCGGTGGTGATCGGGCGTGATCACCTGGATTCCGGTTCCGTCGCCTCGCCCAACCGGGAAACCGAGGCGATGCGCGACGGCTCCGACGCGGTGTCGGACTGGCCGCTGCTGAACGCGCTGCTCAACACCGCGTCGGGCGCGACCTGGGTGTCGCTGCACCACGGCGGCGGCGTGGGGATGGGCTTCTCGCAGCACGCGGGCATGGTGATCGTGGCCGACGGCACCGAGGCCGCGGCGCGGCGGCTGGAGCGCGTGCTGTGGAACGACCCGGCCACGGGGGTGATGCGCCACGCCGACGCGGGCTACGAGGACGCGCAGGACTGCGCGCGGGCGATGGGGCTGGACCTGCCGGGGATCCTGTAGGGCGCGGCAGGCGGTCCTGACAGGCGGCCACGTGGACCGGGGAGGCTGCGTCGCGCGGGGGGCTCGGGGAGAGGCCAGGCGCCCCGACGCTCTCAGCCGCCCAGGTCGTCCTCAGCCGAAGGTGGCGAGCAGGTCGTCCACCTCGGCCGGCGTCAGCGTGCGGGCGTTCTGGCCGCGCAGCATGAGGGCGAGGCGCGCGGCTTCCTCCAGCTCCTCGGCGGCGTAGACCGCGTCGTCGAGCGTCTTGCCGCTGACCACCGGGCCGTGGTTGGCCAGCAGCAGGGCACGCGCCCCGCGCGCCGCCTCGGCGACCGCGGGCTCCATCGCCGCGTCGCCGGGGCGATAGTAGCGCACCACCGGCAGGCGGCGGCCGACGCGCATCACGAAATAAGGGGTCAGCGGCGGGATCGGCGCGTCCTCGCCCGGCGTGGCCAGGCAGGCGATGGCGGTGGCGTGGGTGGAATGGAGGTGCACCACGGCGCCCGCCTCGGGCCGGTTGTCCAGGAAGGCGCGGTGGAGGAAGACCTCCTTGGAGGGCTTGTCGCCGCCGACGTGGTTCCAGTCGCGGTCGAGCTTGCTGATGCGGTCCGGCTCCAGCCGTCCGAGGCAGGAGTTGGTGGGCGTCATCAGGTAGCCGTCCTCGAGGCGCACCGAGATGTTGCCGGCCGAGCCCACGGAATAGCCGCGCCCGAACAGCAGCCGGCCATGGGCGCAAAGGGCTTCGCGCAGGGACTGCTCGTTCATGGGTGTTTCCTCCTCGGGCCCGGTTGGGCTGCCAACGGGGGCGGAGGTTCGGGGGTTTCGCCGGCGGGCGCAACAGGCGCGGCGGTGCCAGCGGGCAGCGGGCAGCGGGCAGCGGGCAGCGGGCAGCGGGCAGCGGGCAGCGGGCAGCGGGCAGCGGGCAGCGACGTGAGGGACGCCGCCCCGGGAGGGAAGTGGGCCGGGGCGGCGTGGTGACGGGAACGGCGATGGTGCGGCCGTTCCCGAGGGGGGATGCTCGCCTTCAGAAGCTGACGGCGAGCGAGGCCAGCACCGTGCGCCCGGCTGAGGGAACGGCGCGGCCGGAGAAGAAGCTGTCGTAGTTCAGCGCGTTGCCGAGGTTGTAGCCGTTCACCGAGACGGTGAGGTTCTCGGTCAGCTTGTGCGAGACCAGCGCGTCGAAGGTGAGGTTGGAGGGCACCTCGGCCGACTGCGCCGCGTTCAGGTAGACCTGGCTGCGAAAGAACATGCCCGCCCCCAGCGTGACGTTGTAGGGCGTGCGCGGCGCGATCTCGTAGGTCGTCCAGATCGAGGCCGCGTGCTTGGGCACGTACTGCACCCGGTTGCCGACATTGGCGGCGGTGGTGGAGGACGTGATGTCGCTGTCGAGGAAGGTGTAGTTGGCGTTGATGTTCCAGTCCGGCGTGATGCGGCCGGTGATGCCGGCCTCGACGCCCTGCACGCGCTGGCGGTCGCTGGTGACGTAGAAGGTCCCGTCTCCCAGTGGCTCGGACGCGTTCTTCTTGTTGATGCGGAAGACCGAGGCGTAGAGGCCCAGGCGGTTGTCGAGCACGCCGACCTTGGCGCCGAACTCGAAGTTCTGGTTGCGCTCGGGTTGGGTGTTCGGGTTCACCGAGAAGGGCAGCGTGGTGAAGTTGGCGCCCTGCGGCGTGGTCGAGGTCGAGTAGGAGAAGTAGTAGGTCTGCGCCGGCGTCGGCTCCCACACCAGGCTGGCGTTGGGATCGGCGAAGCCGCGATTGTCGCTGATGTCGGTGGTGGGCGCCTGGCCACGGTTGCCGGCCGAGTAGTCGAGGTTGTAGCGCGTGTAGCGCACGCCGCCGATCACCGAGAGCTCCGGGATCAGCCAGATGCGGTCGCGCGCGAAGAAGCCGAGGTTGGTGAGGTCGGTGTTGCGCAGCGCGCTGCCCGAGGTGAAGCCCAGATAGTAGTTGTTGTCGGGGTTGCGGATGGTGGGGATGATCCGCGTGCCCACGACGTTGCGCGACACGCGGTCGGTGTCCTCGTAGGAGATGTCCACGCCCGCCGTCAGCTCGTGCCGCAGCGACCAGGTGTTGAACTTCGCGTTCGCGGTGGAAACGTTCTGGATGCCCCAGGTTTCCTGGCTGTAGCCGCCGGTGCCGCCGCCCAGCGCCACCGCCGGGTTGCGGCCGGCCAGGAACTGGCCGGAGCAGCTCGCGTTGAAGGCCGCGAGGGTGGTGCCGGTGGCGCATCCCGGGACGCTGTAGGCGAAGTCGCGATCCACCCAGGAGGTGCGGAAGTCGTTGCTCAGCGTCAGCCAGTCGTTGACGCGGTGCGACAGGCGCGCGGTGAGGCGGTTCACCGTCACCTCGTCGCGGTCGCTGAGATTGCCGTAGTAGCTCTTGCGGCTGACGCCGTATTCCGTGGCGGGGCGGCCGACGCCGTTGAACGGCGTCACGACCGGCACGCCGCTCTCGGTGGCCTGGTCGTACTCGTAGTGCAGGTATTCCAGCGTGGCGACCGTGTCGGTGCCCAGGCCCCAGGCGACCGAGGGCGCGAAGCCCCAGCGGCGCTGGTCCTGCCCGTCGCGGTCCACGGTGTGGCTCGACTGGCCCATGGCGTTGAGGCGCACGGCGGAGGTTTCGCCCACCTGCACGTTCACGTCCGCCGTGGCGCGGGCGAAAGGCCCCATGCCGCCGGTGGCCACGCCGTCGTAGCTGTTGCCCAGGTGCGGCGTGCGGCTGACCTGGTTGACGCCGCCGCCCACCGTGCCGGCGCCGCCCAGCGCGAAGCCGGAGGGACCTTTCAGGACCTGCACCGATTCCGTGGTGAAGGCATCGCGCGTGTAGGAGCCGAAGTCGCGAAGGCCGTCGGTGTAGAGGTCGTTCTGGGCGTTGAAGCCACGGATGCGGAACTGGTCGCCGGCCACGCCGCCGTTGCCTTCACCGGCCGAGGCGGTGATGCCGGGCACGTTGCGCAGCGCCTGATCGAGGGTGGTGACGTTCTGCTCGCGCAGCACCTCCTGCGGCACGACGTTGATGGTTTGCGGCGTGTCCTGGATGCTGTCGGGCAGGCGGTCGATGCCGGTGCCGCGGCGCAGGGTGTTGGGCGGCGCGACGCCCTGGACGCTGACCTCGGGGATCATCACCGGGCCGTTGCCGCCGGCGGAAAGTTCGGGGCTGAAGGCCGGTGCCTGGCTGGCCGGGGCGGCCTGCGCCAGCGTCGCGGCCGGGGCGGGACCGCCGGAGCCTTGCGCCTGTGCCGCGGCGGGGATGGCCATGATCAGGCCCGTCAGAAGTCCCTGCGTCACGATCTCGGAAGCGCTTACTCGGCCGGTCATCGTCTCGATCCCAGTGATAATGAGAGTGGTTCTCAGTAAGAGCGAGACTGATTCGCAACAAGCCGCTCGTTGCACCGATTTCACGGGTTTGTGTGAGTGTGTCTCATTTGCATCAATGACTGCACTTTCCGCATTTCAGGCATGCAACGGGCAGGATCGGGCAAATCCCTGTTCGTGGCGGATTTTTCCTGTCCGGGCGCCCTCACACGGGCGCGGAAGCCCCGTCCCTGCCCGGCGCTCAAGGGTGATGCACGGGGCGGATTGTCACGGGAACCTGTCCCCGCAGCAATCCCGGGCGCGGCAGCACGGCGTCCCGGCGCAGGGGTGCCGCACGGCCGGTGGCGCCGCGCCGCCGTGGCAGGAAGGCAGTCCGGCCGGCGGGGAGGCGCCTCAGCCCGCCAGGAAGCGCAGGGCGCGGCCGAGCGCCACCGGGAAAACCGAGGCGTGGTCCTCGTCGGGAAACAGGTCGAAGCGCACCGCGTCCGGCGGCAGCGCCTCGCCCAGCAGCGCGGCGACCTCGCGCGCGTTGTCCACCATGGCGCGGCGGCCGCGGCGCAGGGCGGCAACTTCGCTGTCGGGGCGGTTGCGCTGCCAGGGGGCCAGGCTCTGCTCCCAGGCGCCGACGCTAAGCGCGGCGCGGGGTGCGGGCGCCTCCCCGGCGCGCCGGGCCAGCGCGGCGATGCCGCGCTCCAGCCGCGAACGGTCCCACCAGACCGAGGGGCTGATGGCCACGTAGTCGCGAAAGCAGCCGGTGTCGTGCAGCAGCACGTCCAGCGCGAAGAAGCCGCCGAGCGAATGGCCCAGCAGCGACTGCCGCGCCTCGTCCACCGGGAAGCGGGCGCGCACCAGCGGCCGGACGCGGTGCAGGATGGTGTCCAGGAAGCGATCGCGGCCGCCGCAGGGCCCGTCCCCGCCCTCGGAGGAGGGGCCGGGCGTGTAGTCGAGGCGCCGGCGTTCCTGGCTGTAGCTGCCCTCTGTCGGGTAGCCGATGCCCACCACGGCGGCCGGGCGCACGCCGGTGGCGCCGGGGCGGTGGGTGGCGCGGCGCATGGCCTCGGCCACGGTGGCGAAGCAGGCATTGGCGTCGAGCACCGTCAGCACCGGGAAGCCTTCGGGCGGGGCCGCACCCTCGGGCAGGGCCAGGAAGATGCGGTAGTCGCCGGCCAGGGTGGTGAGACGCCATTCCTCGCTGGCCGCGAGGGCGACGGCGCCGACCAGCGCGGGCTCTGTCCCGGAGGCAGGTGCGGGGCCGGGTACGGGTGTCGTGCCAGGCAACGGGTTGGAAGCTGTCGCGGGAGTGGACGCCGCGCCGTCTACCGGGCCGGGCGCGGGGTCGGGCACCGGGCGGGCCACGCCGCCGACACCCGGTTGCGGGGCGGAGGCTGCCACAGGGTCGGGTCGCGGGGCCTCAGCCCCGCAGGGTCGCGCCGCCATCCACGTAGAGATCCGTCATGGTGATGTGCCCGGCACGATCCGACAGCAGGAAGACCACGGCCTCCGCCACGTCCTCGGGCGTTGCCAGCTTGCCCAGCGGAATACCCGCCTTGAAGGTTTCCGGCGAGCCCGCGATCACCCGGGCGCCGCCCTGCGCATCCGCCCACATGCCGGTCTGCATCGGGGTGAGCGTCGAGCCCGGGGCCACGATGTTGCAGCGGATGCCGTGCGGCGCGAGCTCGAGGCCGAGGCAGCGGGTGAACATGGTGGCCGCGGCCTTGGAGGCGGCGTAGGCGGCCATGGCGTGGCGCGGCACGCCGGCGGCGTTGGAGGACACGGCAACGAAGCTGCCGCGGCCGCGCGGGGTGGCGCGGCGGGCAAAGGCGCGGCCGAGGTGGAACACGCCGTCGGCATTCACCGCGAAGACGCGCCGCCATTCCGAGTCCGTGGTGTCGGCCACGAGGGTGTTGCCCAGCACGCCCGCCACGCTGGCCACGAGGTCGACGGCGCCGTGCTCGCGCTCCAGCCGTTCCAGCAGCGCTTCCACCGCCGCGCCATCGGCCACGTCGAGGGCGTAGGGATGGATCCCCTCACCCGCCGGGATGCGCGCCGGATCGAGGTCGGTGGCCAGGACGCGGGCGCCTTCCGCCCGCAGCGCCCGCACCACGGCGGCGCCGATGCCGCCGGCGGCGCCGGTCACGAGGGCGTTGCGAGCTTCGAGACCGGTCGGGCGCATGGGCGGAGGGTTCCGTTCGGGAAGGTCAGAAGGATGCGCCGGCGGGCGCCGTGCTGCGGGCGCGACGGCGCATCAGCCGCGCTCCCGCTCCGCCGCGTCGAGGCGCCGCCGGAGGATTGGCGCGATCAGGGCGGTGGCCGCGGCGCCGCACAACTCGCCGTGGCGGGCGGGGATCGGCTCCACCTCCAGCGCGGCGGCGTAGGGGCGCCAGCGGTCCGGCACCAGTTCGGGCCGGTCCGCATGGTCCAGCGCCGCGCGGAGATGCGTGACCGTGCCGTCGAAGCGGCGGTGATGGTGGGTGCGCACCAGGCGGTTGTTGCCTTCCACCACGCGCGCCACGCCGTCCAGTGCCGCCGCCGGGAGGCGGCCCAGCGCGCTGCCGGAGCGGCGGAGGAAGTCCAGCACCGCCGCGCGTTCCAGCGGGACCTCGGGGTGGTCCTCGAGCGGGTGGCCGGCGATGGCCATCAGCGCGCCCAGCGCGGCGCCGGGGCCCGGCTCGGGCGCGTCGCGCCACAGGTCGGCCGGGTAGCTGTCGAGCATGGCCAGGAGGCCCACGCGGTGCCCCAGCGCCCGCAGCCGCACCGCCACCGCCTGGGCGATGATGCCGCCCACCGACCAGCCGAGCAGGTGGACCGGCTGGCCCTCGTTGCGCAGCTGCAGGGCGCGCTCCGCGTAGTCGTCGGCCAGGGCGTCGAGGCTTTCTGGCAGCGGCACCGCAGGGTCCAGCGCCGGGGCCTGCAGGGCGACGGTGGCACGCTCCGGTGCCAGGGCGCGGGCCAGGGTGCCGTAGCACCAGCCGATGCCGCCGGCCGGATGGATGGCGAGGAGCGGGGCGCGGCGTGGACTGCCCGCGCTGAGCCGCAGGATGGGGCCCAGGCCGTTGTTGATGGGGCCGTTGTTGATGGGGCCGTTGTTGATGGGGCCGTTGTTGATGGGGCCGCTGTCCGTGGGGCCGCTGTGCGTGGAACCGCTGTTGATGGCGCCGGCGTTGCCGGGGCCAGCATCCGTGGCATCGTCGGTACGGCCATTGTTCGCCTCGGCGCCGTTGCCGGTGCCGTCACCGCCGCTGCCGCGGCCACCGGGGTTCAGGCCCCGCGCCGGCTGAAGCGCCGTTCGCCCTGGCTCAACCCGCCCATCCGCCTCCACCATGCGCGAGGAGGACGGCGCCGGCCCATCCAGTGGCGCCTGCCAGGCTGCCGTCCGTGCCCCGTCGCCAGCCTCGCCCCCGCCGGGCACGGCACCCAGGATCGCCGCGAGGCGGGCCGGGGTGGGGTTCTCGAACAGGGCGCCGAGGCCGGGGTCGCGCCCCCACAGCTCACGGATGCGCAGGCACAGGTCCACCGCCAGCAGCGAATGGCCGCCCAGCCCGAAGAAGTCGTCGTCCGGGCCGACGGCGGGCAGTTCCAGCACCTCGGCGAAGAGGGCGGCCATCCGGCGCTCCGCCTCGGTGGCGGGGGCGCGGGTGCCCACGGGTTCGGCCGCCGGCGCCGGCAGGGCGGCGCGGTCGAGCTTGCCGTTCGCGGTCACCGGCAGGTGGTCCAGCACCACGAAGGCGGAGGGGATCATGTAGTCCGGCAGCGTCGCGGCCAGCGCGGCGCGCAGCCGGTCGGCGCCGATGCCGTCGCCCGCGCCCTGCGCCGCGACGAGGTAGGCCACGAGGCGCAGGTCGCCCGGCCGGTCCTCGCGCGCGATCACGGTGGCCTGGCGGACGGTTGGGAGGCGGGCAAGCACGGCCTCGACCTCGCCCAGCTCGATGCGCAATCCGCGGATCTTCACCTGGTGGTCGGAGCGGCCCAGGAACACCACGGCGCCGTCGTGGCGCAGCCGCGCGAGATCGCCGGTGCGGTACAGCCGCTCCCCCGCGTGGAAGGGACTGGGGATGAAGCGGTCGGCGGTCAGGTCCGGCCGGTGGAGGTAGCCGCGCGCCAGCTGCACGCCGCCGAGATACAGGTGGCCCGCGACGCCCGGCGGCAGCGGGCGCATGGCGTCGTCCAGCACCAGCAGGCGGGTGTTCCACACCGGCCAGCCGATCGGCACGGGGCGGGAGCGGTCCTCCGCGCCGGCGGGCCAGTAGCTGACATCCACCGCGGCCTCGGTGGGGCCGTAAAGGTTGTGCAGCTCACCCGACAGCGTGTCGTGGAAGCCGTCGCGCAGCTCGGCCGGCAGTTCCTCGCCCGAGCAGAAGACGCGGGGGATACGGAGGCCGCGCGCCGCGGGCTCACGCAGGAAGGCCGCCAGCATCGAGGGCACGAAGTGGCAGGCGGTGATGCGCTCGGCCCGCAGGATCGCGGCGAGGGCCGCCGGGTCCCGGTGCGCGCCGGGGGGTGCCAGCACCAGCGTGGCGCCGCTGATCAGCGGCAGAAAGAACTCCCAGACCGAAACGTCGAAGGTGGCGGGCGTCTTCTGCAGCACGCGGTCGGCGGCGGTGATGCCGTAGTGTTCCCGCATCCATTCGAGGCGGTTCACGATGGCGCGGTGTTCCACCACCACGCCCTTGGGCTCCCCGGTCGAGCCGGAGGTGAAGATGGCGTAGGCGGCATCGCCCGGGACGGGCGTGGATGAAGCACCCGGAGTGAGCGCGGGTGAAGCGCCCGGGACGGGCGTGGAGCCTGCGCCCGACAACGGCGCAGAGGCATCGTCCGGTATGGGCGCGGAAGCATCGTTCGGGGCAGGCCTGGATGGCGTTGCCGGGGCGGAGGCTGTGCCCGAAGCTGCCGCGGGCGCACCCTTCCCGCGTGTGCGCAACGGCCAGCTTTCGGGTGCGAACAGCGTGGTGCCGCCGAGCAGCGCGGCGTCGCGCTCGCTGGCCAGCGCCACCGGCGGGCGGGCGGTGCCGAGGATGCGGGCGGTGCGCTCGCGCGGGTGCTCGGGGTCGAGCGGCAGGTAGGCCGCGCCGGCGCGCAGCACCGCCAGCAGCGCCACCACGAGATCGAGCGAGCGATCCAGCATCACCGCCACGAAATCCCCGCGCCCGACGCCGCGCGCGCGCAGCGCCTCGGCCAGGGCAGCGGAGCGGCAATCCAGCGTGGCGTAGCTCAGCGCTTGCGCGCCGATGCGCACGGCGGTGGCTTCGGGCGTGCGCTCGACGGCGCGGTGGAGCAGGTCCCACAGCGTATCGGGCGGCAGGTCGCGGGCCTCGTAGCGCGCGAGCTGGGCCGCGGCCTCGGCCGGGGTGGCGAGCGGCAGGACGGCGAGCGGAACGGGCGCGACCGGCGGGGTCACCGGCCCATGGACGACAGAGTTGCCAGGTGAGTTACCGGCCAGGTCGCCGGACGCGTCGTCCTGGAGATGGGCGACCCCAGGGTTGCTCCGGCCGGTCTCGCCGCCCCCAGGCACCGTGCCGGCGGGGGCGCCCTTCCCTCCCCGCATCTCGGCTTCCGCCGCTTCGATCGCGGCGCCGAGGAAGTGGAGGAAGCGGTCGGCATGGGCCGCCGTTTCCGCTTCGGAATACAGGTTCGGGTTGCTGTCGAGGTCGAGGCGCAGCGGCGTGCCGGCGGCCCCGCCGCGCAGCGTCACAGTGAGGTCGTCCACCGGGCCGGTGCCCAGGACCTCCAGCCGCGTGTCGAGGCCGTGGAAGCGTAAGGGTTCCTCGAAGGGCAGCAGGTTCACCAGCACGCCGTAAAGGCGGCGGTCGGTGCCGACGCGGCCGAGGTCGCGGCGCAGCTGTTCCTCGCGGAAGCGACCGTGGCGGCGGGCGCGGGTGAGCTGCCGGGCGGCCTCGGTGGCCAGGGTGGCGAGGGGCGCCGCCTCGTCGGGATGGAGGCGGATCGGCAGCACGTTGACCAGCGTGGCCACTGTGCGTGCGGCGGCGCTGCCCAGGCGGCCCATGAAGGACACGCCGAGCGTGGCCTCGGCGGCGCCGGTGCAACGGCGGAGATAGGCGGCCAGCACCGCCACCGCGAGGTCGGGCCAGCTCACGCCCCAATGCGCGGCGGCGGCGGCCAGGCGCGCGGCCGCGGCCGCGTCCAGGGTGCGGCTGGCGCGGTGGTGGCCATGCGCGGAGACGGGCCGGGCGGCGCGGCCGCTCAGGCTCGGCGGAACCGGCGCGTCGCGGAACAGCTTGTTCCAGTAGTCGCCATCCAGCAGCCGGCGCTCCGCCGCGCGGTAGCGCGCATCCTCCTCCACCGCGTTGCGGAAAGGGGTGAGCGGCGCGCCCGGCGCCGCGCCGGTGAGCTGCGCCTCGTAGAGGCGGGCGGTGCGGCGGGCGATGAGGTCGTGGGCGAAGGCATCGGCCGCCAGGTGGTGGATGCGCTGGTACCAGAGGTGGCGGGGACGGCCTTCGCGGTCGGGGGGCAGGCAGAACAGGGTTTCGGCCGCCAGCTGGTCGCGCGCGGGGTCGATCGGCCGCGCCAGGTCGCGTGCCACGGCGCCCCGGGCCGTGGCCTCGGCCTCCGGGTGGTCGCTGAGGTCCACGGTGCCGAGCTGCGGCCGGTGCGTCGGGTCGGTGCGCTGCACCGGGCCGGCATGCGTGTCGCGGAAGCGCAGCGACAGCGCCTCCGCCTCCGCCACCGCCTGCGTGACGGCGTCGCGGAAGGCGCGGCGGTCGAGCGGGCCGGTGAGCAGGATCAGGTGCGCGGTGTTGAAGATCGGGTTGGCCGGGTCGAGGCGCTGCGACACCCACAGCCCGAGCTGCGCCTCGGTGAGCGCGACCTCCTCCGGCGCCGTGGCGGCGCCGGCTGCGGGCTGCGCGAGCGCCGGGGCCTGGAGTTCGGCCGCCATGCTCATCCGGCCTTCCGCGCGGCGATCTCCCGCTCCACGAGGCTCCACCAGTGGTCCAGCGTCAGCGACTCCGCGAACTCGGAGAATTCCAGCCCCGGCGCGGCCTCGTTCCAGCGCAGCAGCAGCGTCATGGCGCGCATGGAATCGAGGCCGAGATCGGCGAGGTCGTCGCTGTCGCCGATCACGTCGGGTTCCTCGTGCAGCAGGGCTGCGATCTCGCGCCGCATCGCGTCGCGCGAGGTGGGCAGGGCGTCGGTCATAGGACCTCCAGGAGCTGCGCGGCGGTCATCGGCACGCCGCAGCGATCGGCGACGTAGCGCACCGCGAGGTCGTGCTTCTCGCGCGAAAAGTCGGCCAGCGCGTCGGCCGCGAAGAAGGGTTCGATGTCGCGCTGAAAGGCTTCCGCCGCGGTCAGCATGCAGCCGATATGGGCGTAGATGCCGCAGATGATGAGCTGGTCGCGGCCGCGCACGCGCATCAGGGTTTCGAGGTTGGAGCGCTGGAAGGCGCTGTAGCGGTGCTTCACCAGCACGAAGTCGCAGGCCTCGGGCGCGAGTGCGTCGACGATCGGCTGGTGTTCGGGGATGTCGCGCATCCCAGGACCCCAGAGGTCGGCCTGCAGGCCACGGTCGCGCCGGTCCTGATTGCCCTCCTGCGCGGTGTAGAAGACGGGGATGCCCGCCGCGCGGCAATGCCGGGCGAGGCGCGCGATGTTGGCGGTGGCGGGCGCGATCGGCGCGGCATCGGGCGCGAAGGGCGCCACGAAGTAGCGCTGCATGTCGTGCACCAGCAGCGCCGCCCGCCCGCGCTCGACCCGCCAGGGTGCGCGGGGAGTGGGGAGTTCCGCCGCCGTGGGCAGGTCGTAGGCGGGGATCTGCGGCAGGCCCTTGGGCGTGGTCATGCGCCGGTTCCTCCGTTCTGGCTGCGGTTGTCGGCGGGCGGCGGCGCGGCGCCCTCGGCGGGTGTTCCGGCCGCCCTGGCCGCCTGCGCGGCGAGGAACTCCGCGCGCAGGCGGGCGCGCAGCTCCTTGCGGCTGGTCTTGCCGGCGGCGGTGGTGTCGAAGCGTTCCACCAGCACCACCTGGTCGGGCACCTTGAACTCGGCGATGCCGCGGGCGCGCATCCAGGCCTTCAGCGCGGTCGGCCTCGGCCGTTCCGCGCCGGAGCGCGGGATCACGAAGGCGCAGGAACGCTCGCCCAGGTATTCGTCGGGGATCGAGACCACGGCCACGTCGAAGACCTGCGGGTGTGCCAGGAGATGGTCCTCGATCTCCTCGGCGGAAATCTTCTCGCCCGCGCGGTTGATGTGGTCGCCGGCGCGGCCGCCCACCACGAGGTAGCCGTCGGCGCGGCGGCGCACGATGTCGCCGGTGTGGTAGAAGCCGTCGGCGGTGAAGCTCCGCGCGTTGGCGCCCGGGTCGTCGTGATAGGCGCGGATCGTGTAGGGGCCGCGGGTGAGCAGGTAGCCGGGCTCGCCCTCGGGCACCGGCTCGCCGCTGTCGTCCACCACCAGCACCTCGTCGTCGGGGCTGATGGGGCGCCCTTGCGTGTTGACGATCACCTCTTCCGCATCGTCGAGGCGGGTGTAGTTCACCAGACCTTCCGCCATGCCGAAGACCTGCTGCAGCGTGCAGCGGAGCACCGGGCGGACACGGGCCGCGACCTCGGGCGTGAACTTGGCGCCGCCGACCTGGAGAACTTGAAGGCTCGACAGGTCGTGCTTGGTTTTCGGTGCCGCATCGAGCCAGAGCAGCGCCAGCGGCGGCACGAGGCCGGTGATGGTGACGCCTTCCCGCTCGATCAGGGGGAAGGCGGCCTCGGGGCTGGGCGACGGGCTCAGCACCACGCGCCCGCCGGCGTAGAGCGTGCCGAAGGTGCCGGGCGAGCTCATGGGGAAGTTGTGCGCGATCGGCAGCGCGCCAAGATACACGCTGCGGAGCGAGAGCGCGCAGATCTCGGCGCTGGCGCGGAAGGAATAGATGTAGTCGTCGTGCGTGCGCGGGATCAGCTTGGAAAGGCCCGTGCTGCCGCCGGAGATCTGCACGAAGGCCACGTCGGAGGGGGATGCGTCCTCTTCCGGCAGGGGCACCATCGGCAGGGCGTGCAGGGGCGTGAATTCTTCCGCCTCGCCCAGGATCAGCACGCGCAGCGGCGGGGCGGCGGTGTCGCGCTCAAGGATCAGGGAACGCGCCAGCATGCGGTAATCGAAACCGTCGCCACGATCGGCCGCGAGGTAGGCCGCAGCGCCGGACTTGGCGACGAAGTGCCGGATTTCCGTGAGGCGGTGCGCCGGCAGGGCGAAGACCGGCACCAGCCCGGCGCGGAACAGGCCGAACACCACGGAAAAGAACTCCGCGCGGTTGCCCAGCTGCACCACCACGCGGTCGCCGCGACGTAAGCCCAGGCCCAGGAAACCCGCCGCCATGCTTTCGGCACGGCGCAGCAGCTCGGCATAGGTCCAGCGGTTCGCCGCATCCACCACGGCGAGGTTGTCCGGCAGTTCCGCCGCGCGGGCGCGCAGGAAATCCGAGAAGGTTTCGCCGCGCCAGTAGCCGCGGGCGCGGTAGCGGGCGGCGAAATCCTCGGGCCAGATCTGGCGCGGGCTGGGGGAAGAAGCTGTCATCGGGCGTTCCCGGACAGTCCCGGCGCGGTGTCGGCCCCACGCGCCGCGCTGTCCATGCGCAGTTCGTTGAAGTGTTCCGGCGCCTCTTCCGGCATCGCCTCGGGCGGCACCGCCAGCGCGCGCAGCAGGGCGCCGAACTTAGCCGCGGTTTCGCGCACCTCGGAAACAGGGTCGGAGCCGGGCACGATGCCGGCGCCGGCGAAGAGGCGTGCCCGGTGGCCGCGGATCTCGGCGCAGCGGATCGTGACGTACCAGCAGCCGTCGCCGGCCGCGTCGCACCAGCCCACCGCCCCGGCGTAGAAGCCGCGGTCGTAACCCTCCAGCCGCGGGATCAGCGAGGCCGCGGCCGCGCGCGGAACGCCGCACACCGCCGGCGTGGGGTGAAGGGCGGCCGCCAGCGCGGCGGCGGAGGTCGCGGGGTCGCGCAGCCGGCCGGTGATGCGGGTGCCCAGGTGCCACAGCGTGGCGGTGGCGGTGATCGCGGTGCCGTCGGGCGTGGACAGTTCGGTGCAGTAGGGCGCCAGCGTGTCCAGGATGAACTCGCGCACCAGCGCGTGCTCGCGATGGTCCTTGTCGGAGCGGCGCAGCGCCTCGGCCGCCGCGCGGTCGGCGGCGCCGTCGCGCTGGCGGGGCGCGGAGCCGGCGAGCGGATGCGACAGCACCGCCTCGCCGCGCTTGCGGATCAGCAGTTCCGGCGTGGCACCCACCAGCACGGGGCCGGCGGCATTGCCGTCGGTGCCGTCGGGAAGCGGCACGCGGAAGGCGGTGACGCGCGGGTCGCTGCCCAGGCGCTCCAGCAGGGCGTCGGGGTCGATCGCCGTGTCGGTTTCGGCCAGCAGCGTGCGCGACAGCACGACCTTGCGCAGCGCGTCCGGCGCCTCGTCCCGCATGATGGCCAGCGCCTCGCGCACCGCCTCGGCGAAGCGCGCCGCCGGGGGTTCGGGCCGCAGCTGCCAACGGCCCCGTGCGGGGGTGGGCGCGGGCGGCATCGCGGCCTCGTCCTCGGGCGAGAGGAGGCGCTGCGGCTGCACCAGGTGGTCGGCGCCGGCGCGGTCGAAGGGCAGCGCCCCGGCCAGCAGCGGCGGCCCGTCGTTCTCGGCGAAGAAGCGCGCCACCCGCTCGGCCAGGGTGTTGGCCGGGCCGAGCGGCAGCACGCGGCGCAGGCCCTGCCCGGCCACCGTGCCGTCGGGCGCGCGGAAGCGGAACAGCACCGCCTCCGCTCCGCCTTGCCTCGCCGCGCCCGTCATCGGGTTTGCCGTGCTCATCACGCAGACCGGTTTCAGCGGCGCCGCGTCAGGGACGGATCACCGACACGGTGTCGCCCTTGGGGTCGTCCACCGGCGGCGCGCCGCGCGGGCCGGTGGCGGCCTTGTTGCTGACGTAGGCGATGCCGGTGGCGGCATCCACCGCGACGGTGTTGGGATGCGTGCCGGTCGCGAGGGTCGCCAGCACCGCGAGGCTGTCGGCGTCGAGCACCGTCACCGTGCCGGCGCCGCGGTTGGCGACGAAGACGCGGTTGCGCGGCGCGTCGACCGTGACGCTCAGCGCGCCCGCGCCCGTCTCGACGGTGCGCAGCAGCTTGCCGTCGGTGGCGTCGAGCACGGTCACGCCGCCGCTCTTCTGGTTGGCCACGATCAGGTGCCGGCGCGCGGCGTCAAAGGCGATGTTGATCGAACCCTCGCCGCCCGACGGGAAGCGGCGCGCCACGGCGCCCTTGCTGAGGTCGATCTCGACCACCTCGTTGGTGGTCAGCGCGGTGGCGAAAAGGCGGTTGCCCGCGGCATCCAGCGCTAGGCCGGTGATGCCCGGGCCGAGATCGGCGGTGATCATGCGCTCGACCTTGTTGGCCTTGGTGTCGACCACCCAGATCGCCGCGTCGCCTTCGCGCGCGAAGGCCGAGACGTAGGCGCGGTCGTGATCCGGATCCACCAGCACCTGCCGGACCTGCCGCTTGCCGTCGCTGTCGGGCTTGATCGTCGCCACCACGCGGTTGTCGCGCACCGAGATGGCGGACACGCTGCCGTCGCGGGTGTTGGTGGTGTAGATCATGCCGGTGCGGTTGTTGATCGCCAGGCCGAAGGCCGGGTCGCCGCCGAGTTCGATCGCCCCGCGCGGCTCCAGCGTCGCAGGGTCGAGGGCCAGGATGCGGGCGTTGTCCTTGCCGCGGTCGCCCGCGCTGGCGACGTAGACCTGCTTGGGGGTGTCGCTCACCACCAGCTCGTACAGGCCCGGGGCGATGCGGCGGGTGGTGCCCAGCGTGGGCTCCGCCGCGGCGGGCAGCGTCCAGGTCAGGGCCGCGGCGATCAGCAGGGCCGAGCCCAGCAGCGGCCGGCGCGCGACGCCGCCCCCGAGCCAGGCGCGGCGGGATGCGCAACGGTGCGAAGGATCGGTCATGGTGCAGGCTCCACCCTGGCTGGACTGCGGCTCGTGCCCCTGACGCGGGGAAAGCCCGGAAGCTCATCCGCCCCGAAGGAGGCGTGAATGAGAGTAGTTCTCAGTTGCGAGCTATTTGCGCCTTCGCCGGGGGCAGGGCAAGCCCGGAAGCGACGGAGTTTTCCGCGTGCGGGGCGCCTTCCCCCGTGCATCACCGGGCCGTGGCGCCGTGGGCGGAGCACGCGCGGCGTCGCGGGCCTGTTCAGCGCCGCACGGCTTCCGGCCGGTGTTACGGACCCGTCAACGCCGTGCGGGTCCCGTGCGGTGTCGCGGCCCTGTCAGCGGCGCGCGAGTCTCGGGTGCGGCACCGGTGGGCGGCGGGCAGTGGACGGCGGGGCGGAGGCTGCACCCCCTTCCCGGCCCGGACAGCCCGCGACGGATCAGCCCTCGTTGGTTCAGCCCGCCGGGGCGAGGTCGATCCAGTAGGTGCCCTCCATGGGCACCGCGGCGAAGCGGCTGTTCAGCTCAGCGAGCGTCGCCGCCGGGTCGATCGCCGGGCGCAGCGCCGGGTGGAACCATCGCGCCAGCGCTTCCACCGCCAGCACGTGCGAGGGCGAGTCGTTGAAGCCGTGCCAGATCGCGTGCGCCCGGCCGTTGCGCACCGCGCGCAGCGCCTCGAGGTGCTGGGCCGCCACCACGTCGCGCAGGCTGCTCCGCGCCAGCGCAGCGTCCACCCCGGCACCCAGCGACACGCCGCCGCGGCCGCCATAGGGACCGCCGGTCGCGACATAGACCTCCGGGTCGCGGGTGAGCAGGGCTTCCAGGCTGATCTGCCCGGTGACGGCGGGAATGGTTTCCGCCCCGATGTTGGTGCCGCCCGCCAGCCGGATAAAGTCGTCCAGCGTGCCGCGCCCGGGCGAGAAGCAGCAGTCGGTGCCGCCGGCGTGGGCGTGCATGAACACCGTGGGCGCGGGCTCACCCAGGGCCTTGAGCCGGTCCGCGACGTTGGCGAGGCGGGCGCGGTGGAGCGTGATCAGCGCCTCGGCCTGCGCTTCGCGGCCGAGCAGCGTGCCCAGCAGGCGCAGGCTGGGCTCGGTGTCGCGCAGCGGCTGGGCAAAGAAGTCGATCACCGCCGTTGCCACCCCGGCGCTGCCGAGGCTGCCCAGCAGCGGACTGTCGGCGCCGCCGCCCCGCCCCGCGGCGCCGCGGCGGCTGAGCAGCACCAGGTCGGGCTGCAGCGCCAGGACCTGCTCCACGCCCGGGTCGTCGCTCAGCACCGGCAGGGCGTCGAGCGCGGGGTAGCGGTCGCGGAAGGCGCGGTACTCGCCGCCCTGGTCGCGCCGGAGGTCCTGCCCCCAGCCCACCAGCAGCGAGGCCGGGTCGGGATGCAGCAGGTTCAGCACCGCCAGGTGGCGCCCCTGCACCAGCACGATGCGCCGCGCCGGACGGGACAGCCGCACCTCCCGCCCCAGCAGGTCGCGGCCGCCGACTGGCCCGCCTCCTGCGCCACCATCCGCCGCACCCTGGGCCCGCACGATGGCGGGGGCCGCCAGCGGCAGCAGCGGCGCGGCGAGGAGCGGCAGCAGGGCGCGCCGGGCAAGACGCGCGGGAGGAGACGGGCGATCAGGGGTCATGCGCCGCAGTTCACCACTTCAGGCGCACGCCGCCCAGCAGCAGGAGACGGTTGCCGTAGTAACAGGCCACCTCGCTGGAGCAGCTGGCGACGTAGCTCTTGTCGGCGATGTTGTTGGCGTTGAGCGTCAGCTCCAGTCCCTTGGCCTGCGGGATGGCGGCGCCGACGTCGTAGCGGATCGCGGCGTCGAACAGCGTCACGTCGTCCACCTTGAAGGTGTTGGTGGTGTTGCCGTAGGTCGAGCCGACGTAGCGCACGCCACCGCCGAGCTCGAGCCCGCGCAGCGGACCCTCGTTGAAGCGGTAGTTGAGCCAGCCGCTGGCCAGGTTGTGCGGCACCTGCGGCACGCGCTTGCCCAGGTCGGTACCGTTGGAGCGCGTGACCTCGGCGTCGATGTAGCTGTAGGCCGCGATCAGGTCGAGGCCGTCGGCGAGGCTGGCGCGTGCTTCCAGCTCCACGCCGCGCGAGCGGATGCGGCCGGTTTCCACGCTGTAGAGCGCGTTGTTCGGGTCCGTGGTCAGCACGTTGTCCTGGCGGATGTGGTAGGCGGCCGCCTGGACGTAGCTGTTGAAGCCGGGCGGCTGGTACTTCACGCCGGCCTCGTACTGCTCGCCCGTGGTGGGATCGAAGGGCGTGTTGCCGCGCGCGGGCGATGAGGTTCCGGCGTTGGGCAGGAAGGAGGTGGAGTAGCTGGCGTAGGGCGCGAGGCCGTTGTCGAAAAGGTAGAGCAGCCCGGTGCGCCAGGTGGTCTTGCCGTCGTCCTGGCTGGTATGGGCGCTGGTGGAACGCGTCACCGTTTCGCTGGTCGCCCAGTCGTGCCGCACGCCGATGTTGAAGCGGAACTTCCCGAAGGCGACCTGGTCCTGCGCATACAGGCCGAGCTGGTCCTGGTTCTGGTAGGTCGTCTGCGCCGCGCCGATCGTGAGCGGCGTGATGTACTGGTAGTAAAGTGGCTGGAAGATGTTGAAGGCTGCGGTGCTGTTGGCGCTGCCCAGCTTGCGCTTGGCGGAATCGCGCGCCCAGTCGAGGCCGAACAGCACGGTGTGACGCAGCGGCCCGGTGTCGAAGCTGGCCTGTGCCTGGTTGTCCAGCGCGAAGGTGTTGGCGACGTCGAAGGACTGCGTGGCGAGGCGGGTGGCGGCACCCGTGCTCGCGTTGACGGTGCGGATCGACAGCGCCTTGAAGTCGGAGTCGATGTAGCTGTAGCGGAAGTTCTGCCGCACGGTCCAAACCTGGTCCAGGCGCCGCTCGAACTGGTAGCCGATCGAGGCCTGGTTGCGCTCGTAGTCGTCGAAGTTCGGGTCGCCACCGAAGAAGCTGCTGCGCAGCTTGCCGCGCGGATTGGCGATCACGGTGCCGGTGGCCGGCACGAAGTTGTAGAAGCCGCCTTCCGGATCGCGCTGGAAGTTGCCCAGGATCGTCAGCGTGGTGTCGTTGTCGGGCCGCCAGGTCACGGCGGGCGCGATGGCGATGCGGCTCTCGGTGGTGTCGTCGTACTGCGTGTCGGCGCGGCGCGCGACGCCGGTCAGGCGGTAGGTGAACTCGCCGTCCTCGGTCAGCTTGCCGCCGAAGTCGAACAGGCTCTGCACCCGGCCGTAGTTGCCGGCCTCGAGCCGCACCTCGTGGATCGGCTCCTCCGTCGGGCGCTTGCTCACGAGGTTCACCAGGCCGCCGGCGCCGGTCTGGCCATACAGCACCGAGGCCGGGCCGCGCAGCACCTCGATACGCTCCAGCAGCCAGGGATCGACGCCGGGCACGTTGTAGGAGATGCCGCGCTGCTGCCGCAGGCCATCGAGGAAGTTGACGTAGGCGGCGCTGCTGCCGGTGCCGCCGAAGCCGCGCACGAAGACGCTGTCGTAGCGGTTGCTGGGACGAACCTCCGGCAGGACGCCCGCGGTGTAGCGCAGCGCCTGCGACACGCTCTGCGCCTGCTGGTCGTCGATCTGATCGCGCGTGACGACGCCCAGCGACTGCGGCGCCTCGATGATCGGCGTGTCGGTCTTGGAGCCGGTGGTGGTGACGGGGGCGACGTAGCCCGAGGTGGGCTGCCAGGCGCGCCAGGCCGTGGCCTGGACGTTGACCTCCGGGATCAGGGTGGGGGCGTCGCCCAGGACGGGCGGCGCAGCCTCCGCGGCCGGCGCGGCGGTGGCGGCGGTGGTGGCGTCGGACGCTGTGGCGGGGGTGTTGGCCGGCGCGGGGTTGCCGGACGAGCCCTGCGCCCGGGCCGCACCCGGCAGGGCGGTGCCGCCGAGCACCAGCAGGGCGAAGGCGCAGGCCGTGCTCCGCTGGAGCCGGGCGCGATCATGCAATCTCCTGAAGCCGTTCATCCGCACCGCCCGTCGTCCTTGCCTAGCCATCCGCGCCGGCCCTTCCGGCACCCCCGCGATCGGGCGGAAACAACCACAGGCGACACGATCGGCAAGAGTTGTTGCGAGTTTTTCTCATTCTTATTCACAGCTGTGGCAGGGATACCACAGAGTTTCCGGGTGCTTTCAACCGCATCCACCTGGGAGCCCGGCCTTGCGCCACGTCGCCATGCTGGGAAGCTGGAGCTTCGGATTACCCTCGGGGGTTTCGCTGAGCGGGGCTCACCCCAACCTCCGACACGATCAGGGAGCCACCATGCTGAACCCCGCCTCGCCCCTGTCGCGCCTGTTCGCGGCGCCGGTCCGCCCCGGCGTGGTGCGCTGGATCGGGCTGCGCCCGGAGCGGCGCGCGCCGATGGTGACGGTGCCCCACGCCACGCTCGATCCCGGGGCGGGGCTGCAGGGCGACCGCTACCGCAACAGCTCGACCCGGACGCGGCAGGTGACGCTGGTGGCGGAAGAGGATCTGCGGGCGATCGCCAGCTACCTGGGGCGCGACGCGGTGCCGCCGGAACAGCTCCGCCGCAACATCGTGGTGTCGGGCCTGAACCTGCGGGCGCTCAAGGGGGCCCGGCTGCAACTGGGCTCGGCGGTGCTGGCGATCACGGGGGAATGCCACCCGTGCTCCCGCATGGAGGAAACGCTGGGCACCGGCGGCTACAACGCCGTGCGCGGGCATGGTGGGCTGTGCGCGCGCATCCTGGCCGGGGGCGAGGTGGCGCTGGGCGACGCGGTGCTGCGCCTCGACGGGGAAGCGCCCGGGGCCTGAGTGGCGCGCTGTGACCGGCGGCCGTCACGCCGCGGCGGCAGCGCCGGCGGGCCGCGGTCAGCGGCGACGGGATTGAGCGCTGAAGAAGCCGGGCGGTGGAGGGGCGGGCAGCGAAAGCCCAGGCAGCGGAAAATGGGAGGCCGGAACCCGGGCGGTGGACGCCTGGGAGCACCCTTTGTTCAGGTCACGTCGCGGCGGCTCTCCTCCGCCTTTCAGGCGGCGGAGCGCAGCGCCTCGCCCTGGCGGGTGCGCAGCATCGCGCGGTCGCCCACCACGGCGGCGATCCGGCGCACCTCGCCCAGCAGGGCGGCGCGCGTGGCCTCGCCCTCCGCCGGCGTGCCGGTGAGGGCCAGCGCCACGGCCTCGCCCGTGCCGGGATCGGCCAGGGCCGCGGCGAAGGTGGTGGTGTCGCTGTCCGGGTCGTGCAGCGCCGCGATCCCGTCTTCCCGCACGGTGCCTAAGGCTTCCGGCGCGGGCCTGTCCCCGGGCATTTCGTCGTAGAGGGCGGCCAGTTCCGCCGGCTCCAGCCGCGCCAGGAGGGCCAGCCCCGCGGCGGTGCCCTCGGCCGGCAGGTGCTCGCCGGGCACGGGCGGCAAGGTGCGGGCACTTTCGCGCGCGAAGATCGGCACCACGGAGCGGCCTTCGAGGATGGCGACGTGGCTGGCCTGGTTGCGCGCGCGGGTGAGGCGGAGCGCGGCTTCCTGCACCAGCCGCGTCAGGCGGGAGCCGCGGCGGAACACCTGACCCAGCTCAAAGGTCGGCAGGCCGGGGCGGTAGCGGCGCGAGCCCGGCGCCGTTTCCAGGAAGCCGGCCTCGCGCATCGCGCGCAGCAGGCGCGAGGCGTTGCTCTTGGGCAGGCCCAGGATCGTCGCGACGTCGGAGGTGGAAAGCTCGGGCCGTTGGGCGGAAAAACAGCGCAGAACGGCGGCGGCGGTCGAGAGCGTGGTCATCGCTTTCCAGAACCAGGGGACGGAGTGGCAGTTTCCGGCCAGTGCCGGTCTTTCTCCTCCGCTTATGTGACTGAATGATGTCGGCCGGGCGCTGGCGGCCAGGGAAACCCCTCAGTGCCCGCCCAGCAGCCCGTCCACCAGGCTCCGCAACACGTCCAGCCCGTCGGTCAGCCCGTCGAGGCGCAGGGGCCGGCCGCCGGCATTGCCGCGCGCCACCACGGCGGCGCGGTCCTGCAGCAGCTCGCGCGCCGAAAGGCGGCCGTCGCCGTCGAAGTCGAGGCTGCTGACCAGGAGCTGCGCGGTGCCCAGGCTGCTCAGCGCCGCGCCGCTCACCGCCAGCGGGCCGACATCGCCGGCGCTGCCGTCGGCCACCGCCAGGACCCAGCCGATCCCGCGCGCGAGGCGCGCCACCTCGGCCGTGCTGAGCAGGCGGTCGCCGGAGATGTCGCCGCCGGCCACCACCGCCTCGGCGCAGTTCTGCGGCGCGGCGGTGGGCCCGCAGGCGGCCTCCATCCCTTCCAGCGCGCCGAGCACGGCGATGCCCTCCCCGTGCCGCAGCGCCCAGGACAGCGGCAGCGGGTCGCAGCGCGTCCAGGCCGTCACCGGCGTGGCGCCGGGCAGCTGCTCGTCCAGGGCCTTGCTGTCGGGCCGGGCGGTTTCCAGGGTGGCGCCGGCGCCCGCGGGAATGCTGCCGGGCGTGCTTCCGGGGGCACCACCGGGGGCGGTGGCGCTCTCGCCGGCGGGGCGGGCGCGGATCATCAGGCGCGGCGCCTCGGCCCCGCCGCTGACGCCGAGCAGCCAGCCCCCGGCCTCGCGCGTGCGCAGGAAGCGGTCGAGGCGCGAGGTGCCGCGCGCCGTGACCTCGGCCGCGGAACGGGCGGTCAGCGCCAGCATCGCGTCGGGCGCGGCGCAGGAGCCGCTGAACCAGGCGCCGCGCAGCGCCTCGGGGATCGGGCGCAGCGGCTGGGCTGCCGGAGCCGGGGCTGGGGCGGGCTGCGCGCCGGCCGCCGGCACCTGGGCGCCCCCCGGCGCCGCGGCGAGCAGCAGAACCACGAGCGCGGCCGCCAGGGAGGGTCGCAGGGAGGGCAGCGGGGCGCGCAGCACGGCGGGGGGGAACGGGCGGGTCATGGCAGCGGCACCTCCGTGCCGGAACACAGGTCGATCGGGTCGCGGCGCAGCTCGGTGCCGTCGCGGAACACCGCGCGCAGCGAGGCGGCGCAGGCGCCGGGCTCGGGCGGCTGCAGGTCCAGCGTTTCGCCAGCACCCAGGACGTTGCGGCCCAGCCGGTCGGGACCGGCCGGGGCGTCGGGCGCGGCCCCGGCGGCGCCGAGGTAGAGCTGCACCACCGGCACGCCCCCGCGGTTCCTCAGGCGCAGGCTGCCCGGGCGCGGCGGCGGGGGCGGCAGGTCCGGCGCGCCCTCATCCAGGCGGGCGGCCACGGTCCAGCCGGGGCGCACCACCACCACGCCGGTGGCGCACAGGTCCACCTCGCGGCGTTCCTCGGCGGCGCCGTTGGGAAACACCGCCCGCAGGTCGGCCACGCAGTCCACCGCCGCCGTCAGCCGCTGCTGCCCGCCGCGGTCCAGTGGGCCCGCGAGGCGGTCCGAACCCCAGTCGCTGTCGCTGGCGGCCGACACGTAGAACTCGGCGATCGGTGCGGCGTGGCGGTTGACCAGCACGAAGGGCACGTCCGGCGGCCGGGGGATGCCGCTGCCGTCGAAGCGGATGCGCGCCTCGTGGCAAACATCCACGTCGCGCTTCTCCTCCGCCGCGTCGTCCTCGTACACGGCGCGCAGGTCGACCCGGCAGTCGGGCACCCGCAGCGTCAGGCGGCGCGTGCCGCCATCGGCCACCGAGGTGTCGTCCAGCCGGTCGATGCCCCAGGGGTCGGGCGCCACGGCGGCCTCGTCGCCTTCGTCCGTCCCCGGAGTGGCGCCGGTGCCGGGGCTGGCCCCGCCCGGGGCGGCGCCGCGCGCGGCCGGCCGGGACGGCTCGCGCGGAACGCGGCCGCTGGGCTGGGCATAGAGCTCGGCCAGGGGGCGGCCGGCATGGTTTTCCACCGTGACGATGCGCCGCGGGACCGCCGGGTCGCCGAGGGCCAGCCGGCCGTCGCGGCACAGGTCGAGGTTCTGCCGCGCTTCCTCGCGGTCGTCGGCGAAGACCGCCGCGACGTCGAAGCTGCAGCCGCGGCCCGGCAGGCGGAGGCGGCGGGTGGCATCGGGCGCGAGCAGGTCCTCGCCCAGCAGGTCCTCGCCACGACCGGGCGCCGGCGGGGTGGCGGCGCCGCTGCCCGCCGCCCGGAGATAGAGTTCCCGCAGCGGCGTGTCGGTGTGGTTGGTGACCGCCAGCTCCCGCGCGGCGGGGCGCGGCGGGGGCGGTGCGGCGCCCCGGCGGCCCTGCGCCCCCGCCGGAAGGGCTGGCAGCACCAGCAGGCACAGTGCCAGCCCCCACAGGAGGCGGGGGTGGAAGGGGACACGGCCCGGCACCCCTTCCCCGTCGCGCCGGGGCGTTCGGGGCTGGCGCATCCCAGTTGGGCGCATCCAGAGCGGGCGCATCCAGACCGGGCGCATGCGGGCCGTGCCCATCTGGACCTGGCTCGCGTGGAGAAGGGCCGGTGCCGGTGCGGTGCCCATGCGTTGCGCGGTGCGCGACGTGCTCACGCCCTCAAACAATGCTGCCTGCTCCTCCGCCGCCGGACCCGCGCCTTCCGGAACCATCCCGGTCGGCCAACATCCCCAGCCGCGCGCGGCACCGCAAGCCCATGCCGGGCGCGGCAACGCCGCTTGGGCCGCGGCGTGTCGCGGGCGCCTCTATGCCGGACGGGCCCAGGACGGGCGAATTGCCCTGAAGCGCGAAACGTCTAAAATACACGTCACAAACTCATAAGATTCCGGAGACGTCGCGATGCAGTCCCTCATGACCCCCGCCAGCAACGGGACATCCCGCGCGTCCGCAGGGCGCCGCAGCCTGCTGCTCGCCACCGCCGGCCTGCTGGGCGCCGCCGCCCTGGGCGGCCGCTCGGCGCGCGCCGAGGTGATCATCCAGAGCCTGAACATGTTCATTCCCGCAGCGCCGGGCGGCGGCTGGGACGGGCTCGGCCGCGCGATGGAGCTGGTGGCGCGCCAGAACGGCCTGGTGGGCAGCATGCAGTTCGAGAACGTCGGCGGCGCCGGCGGCATGGTGGGGCTGCCGCGCTTCATCTCGCAGCGCAAGGGCCGCGCCGACAACCTGATGATCGGCGGCAGCGTCATGGTGGGCGCCGCGCTGAGCAACAAGTCGCCCTACAGCCTCAAGGACGTGGTGCCGGTGGCGCGCATGACCGGCGAGGCCGGCGTGATCGTGGTTCCCGCCGACAGTTCGTTCAAGACGATGGGCGACCTCGCGGCCGCGCTGAAGGCCGATCCGCGCTCCGTGCCGGTGGCGGGCGGCTCGGCGGGCGGCACCGACCACATCCTGCTGGGCCTGATCATCAAGCAGCTGGGCAGGTCGGCGCGCGAGGCGAACTACGTGGCCTTTGCCGGCGGCGGCCCGGCCCAGGCGGCGATCATGGGCGGGCAGGTCAAGGCCGGCATCGCCGGCTGGTCGGAATTCTCCGAGCAGGTGAAGGCCGGGCGGCTCCGCGCCCTGGCGAGCTCGGGCGAGAAGCGCATCGAGCCCGACCTGCCGACGCTCAAGGAAGGCGGCATCGACGTGCTGGCCTCCAACTGGCGCGGCGTGTTCGCGCCGCCGGGCGTGAAGCCGGCCGACAAGGAAACGCTGGTGAAGTTCGTGACCGCGCTGCACGCCCTGCCGGCCTGGAAGGAGCTGCTGCAGACCCGCGCCTGGGACGACGACTTCCTGGCGGGCGAGGGTTTCGACGCCTACGTCAAGAGCGACATCACCGCGACCGAGGCCGTGCTCAAGGATCTCGGCCTTGCTTGAGGCCGTTGCCGCGCTGAGGACCCGGGCATGAGACCCGAAGCGAGGCCCGACTTCCTGGTCGGGCTGGGCGTGCTGGCGCTGGGCCTGCTGACGGCCTGGCAGGCGGCGGTGATCCCCGACACGCCGGTTTATGCCGCGGTGGGCGCCAAGCTGGTGCCCTGGCTGGTGGCGGCGCTGCTGACGGCGCTGGGCATCGGGCTTTGCGGCTCGGCGCTGCGCGGTGGCTGGAGCCACACGCTGGAAGAGATGCAGGACGCGCCGCGCACCAACTGGCGCGCGCTGGGGCTGCTGGCCGCGGGGCTGGTGGTGCAGGTGGCGCTGATCGACTGGCTGGGCTTCGTGATCGCCTCCACGATCCTCTACGTGCTGGTCTGCGCCGCCTTCGGGTCGCGCCGGCCGCTGATCAACCTCGTCACCGGCATCATCGTCACCGTGGTGGCTTTTCTTGCCTTCAGCCGGCTGCTGGGCGTCAACATCGGCGCGGGCGTGCTGGAAGGGATCCTCTGAACCATGGACGTCTGGTCCGGTCTGGCGCTGGGCTTCGGCAACGCGCTCTCGATCACCAATCTCGGCTGGGCGCTGCTGGGCTGCTTCCTGGGCACTGCCATCGGCGTGCTGCCGGGCATCGGCCCGGCGCTGACCATCGCGCTGCTCTTGCCGATCACCTTCCAGGTCAGCGCGCAGGGCGCTTTCATCCTGTTCTGCGGCGTGTTCTACGGCGCGATGTATGGCGGCTCGACCACCTCGATCCTGCTGAACACGCCGGGCGAATCGGGCTCGATCATCACCGCGCTCGAGGGTGCGAAGATGGCGCGCAACGGCAGGGCGGGGCCGGCGCTGGCCACCGCCGCGATCGGCTCCTTCATCGCGGGCACGATCGGCACGCTGGGCATCTCCTTCCTGGGCCCGGTTATCGTCGAGCTGGCGCTGAAGCTGGGGCCGCCGGAATATTTCTGCCTGATGATCCTGTGCTTCGTGACGGTGTCGGCCGTGCTGGGCGGCTCGGCACTGCGCGGGCTGACCTCGCTGGGCTTCGGGCTGATGCTGGGGCTGGTGGGCATCGACCTGCAGACCGGGCAGCCGCGCATGACCTTCGGGCTGGTGGACCTGCTCGACGGCATGGACGTGGTGCTGGTGGCCGTCGCGCTGTTCGCGGTGGGTGAGACGCTGTTCCTCGCCTGGCGCTACGTCGAGGGCAACCAGATCGTCCGGCCGGTGGGCAACATCATGATGAGCCGCACGGACTGGAAGCGTTCCTTCTGGCCCTGGATCCGCGGCTCGGCGCTGGGCTTTCCCTTCGGCGTGATGCCGGCGGGCGGCACCGAGATGCCGACGATGCTGAGCTATTACGCCGAGCGCCGGCTGGTGAAGCCGGAGCACCGGCACGAGTTCGGCACCACCGGCGCGATCGAGGGCGTGGCGGGGCCGGAAGCGGCCAACAACGCCGCGGCCGCCGGCATCCTGGTGCCGATGCTCACCCTGGGCCTGCCGACCTCGGCCACGGCTGCGATCATGCTCAACGCCTTCCAGAGCTACGGCATCCAGCCAGGGCCGCTGCTGTTCACCACGCAGGCGGAGCTGGTCTGGACGCTGATCGCCTCGCTCTACGTCGCCAACGTCATGCTGGTGGTGCTGAACCTGCCGCTGGTGGGGCTCTGGGCGCGCATCCTGAAGATCCCGCAGCCGCAGCTCTACGCCGGCATCCTGGTCTTCGCGACGATCGGCACCTACGGCATCAGCAACTCCGTGACCGACCTGATCCTGCTGTATGGCCTGGGCGTGGTGGCGATGTTCATGCGCCGCTTCGACTTCCCCACCGCGCCGGTGGTGATCGGCATGATCCTGGGGCCGATGGCGGAACAGGCGATGCGGCAGGCGCTGACGATCTCCCAGGGCGACTGGACCGTGTTCCTGACGCGGCCGGTGTCGCTGGCGCTG
Source organism: Roseomonas elaeocarpi (assembly GCF_042433915.1). Lineage (NCBI taxonomy): Bacteria > Pseudomonadati > Pseudomonadota > Alphaproteobacteria > Acetobacterales > Roseomonadaceae > Roseomonas > Roseomonas elaeocarpi. Next base: position 48,449 of record NZ_JBHLUN010000012.1, read on the forward strand.
CTGCTGCTGGCGGGTTTCGCGCTGCTGGCGCCGCCGGTCTTCGGCGTCATCGCGCGCCGCCGGGCCGCCGCGACGGCCTGAGCGCGCGACGGCCGCCGGGTGCGACAGCCCGGCGGCCACGAGCGGGGCCCGGACCTTGGCCCGCTCGCATCCTGGCGAGGCGCCCCAACGATGCCCGCCGCACCGGCGTTGCTGCGTCGTGATGACCAGACACAGCCGCAACCGACACCGATGATCCCGCACATGACGGAGCCTCGCACCGCCGGCGAACGCCCGGGGACGGTGGCGCTCGTGCTGTCGGGCGGCGTGGCGCTCGGCAGCTTTCATGCCGGCGCCTATGCCGCGCTGCACCCCGCCCTGCCGCCGGACTGGGTGGTGGGCGCCTCGGTGGGGGCGATCACCGCGGCGATCCTGGCCGGCAACCCGCCGGAGCGCCGCGTGGCGCAGCTGCGCCGCTTCTGGGAAGGGCTGGCCGACGATCCGGTGCTGCCCTGGCGCTTCTGGCTGCCGGCGCCGCAGGGGGGCCCGCTGCGGGAGGTCACCAACGAGGCCAGCATCCTGCGCAGCCACCTGTTCGGCCGTCCCGGGCTGTTCCGCCCCCGCGCGCCCGGCGAGGACCCGACGCGCCCCGGCCTCTACGACCTGTCGCCGCTGCGGGCACGGCTCGACGCGCTGGTGGATTGGGGGCGGCTCAACAACGGGGCGCTGCGCGTCAGCCTCACCACCACCGACCTCGTGTCGGGGGAGCGCGTGGTGTTCGACAACCGCCTGGGCAGCCGGATCGGCGCCGGGCACGTCCTGGCCTCCGGCGCGCTGATGCCCTTCTTCGCGCCGGTCGAGGTGGAAGGGCGGCTGCTGGGCGATGGCGGGATGAGCGGCAACCTGCCGCTGGACCTGGTGCTGGGCCGCGGCGCGGGCTCCCACGCGGAAACGGCGCCCGCGCCCTCGGACGCCGTGGGGCGCGACGCGGTGCCGGGCGGCAACCGACCGAGCAGCGCTGCCACGGGTGGGAGCGCGCCGGAGGGTAGCGGGGGCGAGCAGTCGCGCGGCGACACCGCGGAGGTGGGCGATCCGGAGGCCCCCACGAGCGGCCGGCCGGGCGACGGCGCCTCGCAGGGCGTTGGCCCGGCGGAGGATGGGGGCGATCTGCTGTGCTTCGCGGTGGAACTGTTCAGCCGCCGCGGCCGCGCGCCGCGAAGCTTCGGCGCCGCGGTGGGGCGGGCGGAGGACGTGATCTTCGGCAACCAGAGCCGCCGCGTGCTGGAAGGCTGCCAGCGCGAAGCCGAGCTGCGGGCGGTGATCGCCCGGCTGGGCGAGCACCTGCCGCCGGAGCTGCGCCGCGACCCGGCCGTGGCGCCGCTGCTGCGCGAAGGCCAGCGGCAACGGCAAACCCTGCTGCTGCTGGAACACCGCGCCTCGCCCGAGGAAGCCGGCGGGCTGAAGGTGATGGACTTCTCGGCGACCTCGCTGCGCGAACGCTGGAACCATGGCGAGCAACAGATGCGCGCGGCGCTGCGGCTGCTGGACGACCTGCCGGAGGAGCCGCCCGGCGCCGCGCCGGCCGGTGGGCTGTGGGTGCACGAGGTTCCGGAGGTCCCGGGCTGAGGCCGCGTGGCCGGAACCCGCGATCCGCCGGGGGTGCGGTGCTTCCGGGCGCCACTGCCCTGCCCCGCGGCAACCGCGGCGCCGCGCGGGGCGGACCGCCCCCCTCCGCCCGGTGGCAGCCATGGGGCGCCCGGAACCGTCCCGCCTCCGCCGAGGTGGGGAAATGGTCTAGAGCGGAAGCGTGCCCGATGACCCGCCCCCGCCGCCCGACGGCGTCCTGCCACCCCCCTCGCCCTTTCCGCCCGATCCCGTGGCGCGGCGGCGGGTGGTGTTCGTGCTGCTCTGCGCCCTTACCGCGCTGGCGCTGCTGTGGCTGTTGTGGCGCGCGCTCTCGCCCGGCGGCTGGACGGTCTGGGAGGTGGTGGTGCTCCTCTGCTTCGCCGGCACCGTGCCCTGGTCGGCGATCGGCCTGGCCAATGCCGCGATCGGCCTCGCGATCCTGCTGCGGCACGGCGCGGCGGTGGATGCGGCGCGGGCGGTGATGCCGCAGCTGGGTGCCCCGCCGGCACCCGGGCAGCCGCCGCTGCGCACCGCGCTGCTGTGCTGCCTGCGGCGCGAGCCCATGGCCGCGGTGCTGCCGCCGTTGGAACGGCTGCTCGACGGGCTGGAGGCGGCCGGGGCCGGCGGGCGCTTCGCGCTGTGGTTCCTGTCGGACACGCCGGCGGCTGAGGCGGCGATCGAGGAGGCGGCGGTGGCGCGCTTCCAGGCCGGGCGCGGGACGGGCGGTGAAGGGCGGGTCGCGGTGCATTACCGCCGCCGCACCGACAATGCGGGGTTCAAGGCCGGCAACGTCATGGAGTTCCTGGACCGCCGTGCCGGGGGGTGGGACCTGTTCCTGCTATTGGACGCCGACAGCGAGATGACGGCGCCGGCGGTGCTGCGGCTGGTGCGCTGCATGGAGGCGGACCCGGCGCTGGCGGTGGTGCAGCCGCTGATCGTGGGCCGGCCCGCCGACACCGCTTTCACGCGGCTGTTCCAGTTCGGCATGCGCGCCGGCATGCGCGCCTGGGCCACGGGGCAGGCTTGGTGGCAGGGCGACGACGGGCCCTACTGGGGGCATAACGCGGTGCTGCGGATCGCGCCTTTCCGGGCGCATGCGCGGCTGGCGCCCTTGCCGGACGGGCGGGCGATCCTGTCGCACGACCAAGTGGAGGCGGTGCAGTTGCAGGCCGCCGGCTGGAAGCTGCGCTGCCTGCCGCTCGAGGATGGCAGCCTGGAAGGCAACCCGCCGGCCATGCCGGAATTCCTCGCCCGCGACCAGCGCTGGGGCGAGGGCAACATGCAGTACCTGTCGCTGCTCGGGCGGCCGGGGCTGCGCGGGATGGGGCGCTGGCAGCTGTGCCAGGCGATCCTGTTGTTCCTGGGGGCGCCGCTCTGGCTCCTGCTGGCAGGGGCGGCGGTGATGAATGCCGCCACGGGCGGCGGGGCGGCGACGCCGGACGGGGCGCTGGCGGCGGCGATCGCGGCCACCTGGGTCTGTGCCTACAGCTCCAAGCTCGCGGCCTATGCCGAGCTGATGCTGCGCCCCCGGCGCGCGGCGCCTTATGGCGGCCGGCTGGCGGTGCTGCGGGGCGCCGTGGCGGAGCTGGTGTTCACCGCGCTGTTCGACCCGGTGAGCCTGTTCAATAAGGGCTTCTTCCTCCTTGCCCTGCCGCTGCGGCGCTGGCGTGGGAAGGGTGGCAACTGGGCGGCGCAGCGGCGCGAGAGCGGCGGCGTGGGCTGGGGCGCGGCGCTGCGGCTGCTCTGGCCGCACACGCTGCTGGGGTGGTGCGCGCTCCTCGCCCTGGCCACCGTGTCGCCGGCGGCGCTGTTCTGGGGCGGCTGCTTCCTGCTGGGCCCGGCCTTGTCGGTGCCGCTCTGCGTCGCCACGGCCTCGCCAAGGCTGGGGGCGGCGATGCGGCGATGGGGGCTGGCCGCCACGCCGGAGGAGGTGGCCGCGGGCGCCGCCCACCCCGTGCCGCGCGGCTTCGTGGCCGGCGGAGTGGCGGCCTCGTGAGCGGGCTGGAGAAGCTCGACCTCAACCTCCTGCGGGTCTTCGACGCGGTGGCGCAGGAGCGGCACGTCACCCGCGCGGCGGCGCGGCTCAACCTGTCGCAGCCGGCGGTGAGCAACGCGCTCAACCGTTTGCGCGCGGCGCTGGGCGACGAGCTGTTCCTGCGCGCCCCGGGCGGGGTGGAGCCGACGGCGCTGGCGATCTCGCTGGCCGCCCCGGTGTCGGAGATGCTGGGCCGCCTGGGCGAGGTGCTGGCGACCCAGGCCCCTTTCGACCCGGCCACCACCGAGCGCGTCTTCCCCGTGGCCTTCAGCGAATATGCCGAGGCGGTGCTGGCGCCGCCGCTGCTGGCGCGCATGCTGCGCGAGGCACCGGGTTGCCTGCTGGCGATCCGCCACGGCGACCGCACCAACGCGCTGGCGCTGCTGGAATCGGGCGAGGCGCAGCTGGCGGTGGGGATGCTGGGGGAGCCGCCGGGCCTTTACACCCGCCTGCGCCTTCTGTCGGAAGGCTTCCTGGTGATTATGCGGCCGGACCACCCGCTGGCCGAGGGCGAGCTGACGTTGGAGCGCTTCCTCGGCGTGCCGCACCTGCTCCATTCGCCCAACGGCTCCCGCGACGGGGCGCTGGACCGAGTGCTGCGCGAGATGGGCCTCACCCGGCGCCTGGGCGCGGTGGTGGCGCACCTGGCGGCGGTGCCCGAGATCCTGCAGCAGACCGGGATGGTGATGACGCTCTCGGCCCGCCTCGCCCGGCGGCTGGCGGACACGCAGGGGATGGTGCTGCGCCCCGTGCCGCTGGACGCGCAGCACACGCGGCTGTCGCTGGTGTTCCACCGCCGCTTCGAGGCGGATGCCGGCCATGCGTGGCTGCGCCGCACCGTGCTGGACGTGGCGCGTGGCGTCGGCGCCAGAGTGGAGACGGAGGTGGCGGAGCCCTAAGGGATCCCCAGCAGCTTGTGCGTCTGGAGGCTGAGCTGCCATTGCGGGTGGCGCAGGCAGAATTCCAGTGCCAGGCGGGTGTTCTCCACCTGGTTCGGCCCGTCCATCGGCTGCACGGCGAAGCGGCGGAAGCGCAAGCCTTCCAGCGCTTCCGGCTCCAGCCCCGGCTGCGGCACCACAAGCTTGAGCTCGTCGCCCTCGGTCAGGCGCAGCGGCGCGCCGGCCTTGGGGCTGACGCAGACCCAGTCGAGCCCCGGCGGCGCCGGGGCGACCGTGCCGTTGGTTTCCACCGCCACCTCGAAGCCGCGCGCGTGCAGCGCCTCGATCAGGGCTTCGTCGAGCTGCAGCAGCGGTTCGCCCCCGGTGCAGACCACGAAGGGGCGGCCGCGCCCCTCCTGCGCCCCAGGGCCGGTTCCGTGTTGGTCCGGGGCTCCTGCGCCGGGAATGGGCCAGAGCGCCGCCACGGCATCGGCCAGGGCCGCGGCATCGGCGTAGCGGCCGCCGTTCTCGCCGTCGGTGCCCACGAAGTCGGTGTCGCAGAAGCGGCAGGTGGCGGTTTCGCGGTCGGCCTCGCGCCCGGACCACAGGTTGCAGCCGGCGAAGCGGCAGAACACCGCCGGCCGCCCGGCCTGCGCGCCCTCACCCTGGAGGGTGAAGAAGATTTCCTTGACCGCGTAGCTCATGCCGCAGCCTCCGCGAGAGGGGCGGGCAGGTCGTTGATGCTCATGTCGGGGCGGGTCCACCACGGGCTCCGGCCCGGGGGGGCGGCGGGCAGGGCTGCCAGCGGATCGCCCTCGAAGATCACGGCGTTGGTGGGCGTTTCCTCGAGGCGGATCTCGCGGCAGCGCAGCCGGCCGCCATCGGCCGCGAGGAAGCTGCTGAGCTTCGCCATCAGGCAGCAGGCCAGCGCCTCGGTGGTAGGGTCGCCCGGCGTCACCAGGATGCGCGCGGCCCGCCCCGGCTCGTGCCGCAGGAACCACAGCAGCAGCGGGTCGCCCTCACCCAGTTGGAGGGCGTGGTCCACGGCGGTGTCGATCCAGCGGTGCCAGGTCGCCTTGGCGCGCTCGAAGGGCTCCACCATGTTGGCCGCCCCGTCGAGGCGCCCGGGGTTCACAGGCTCCAGCCGCACCGTCACGGTCTCGTTGTGGCCGTGCGGCAGGGCGCATTTCTCGGAAGCGCCCGAGATCAGGCGGTGGCCCATGCTGAAGCGGCGGCTGAAGACGAGGCTGAACATGGACGGTTCCGAACTGGGAGGTTCCCGGGAGGCGTTCCGTGGACCTCTTCCTGCGGCCGGCAGAGTGGTGCCGTTGCCGGGTTGAAGGACCTGGATCCCCGCGGGTTGCCGTGGAGCGGACGTGCGGTGCCGGGGAGGCGCGGCCGCACCCAGGCGTGAGGCGGCGCGGCTTCTAGCACGATTGCGCCCGGGTGCCGCAATGCAGCGCCGCAACAACCGTGCCGGGCACCGCCCGCCCGAGGGGCGTTTTCGCCGGGGGTCCGCGACGCCATATGCGCAGGATGAGCCAGAATCCCAACCCCTCCCCCACGCCTGCCGACCAGGCGGGCGCCGCCCCCTCACCCTCCGCCGACACGCCCGCGCAGGGGGGAGCGCCCGCGGAAAGCAACACGCCGCAGGAGGCCGCCCGGCACCTGCCACCCGAGATCGGCGGCCCCAAGGGGCCCGAGCCCACCCGCTACGGCGATTGGGAGCAGAAAGGGCGCGTCACCGACTTCTGAGCCTCGTTCAGGGCCTTTCCCGGGCGCTGGGTTTTGCCACCGTCCGGCGGCGGCACGCAGCCTTCCGAATGGTTCACAGCACGGAACATGCCGCGAACGTAGTGGTGGTTCGGGAGCCGGGCCAACCACTACGGCTTGTGGTGGAAGAACAAGTCACGGTTCGCGCCGAGTCGCGCCGCCGACTCGGCAGGCAGGCTGGTGATCTGCCAACGGTGGGGCCGCGAAGTTCGTGTCCTGTTCACGCTCCGACTCGGACGGTGCGGCCCACCGCCGCGGCGAGCCAGAAACCCAGCACCACCAGCCCCACGGCGCTGGCCGCCAGCGTCGGCACGGTGCCGAACCCCGTCTGGGCCAGGGCGAACAGGGCCGGCCCGAGGGACTGACCCATGAAGAAGCTGAAGGCGTGCAGCGCCACGGCGGAGCCGCGTGCCAGGGGCGCCACCTCGGTGACGCGTACCTGGATGCTGTTGTGCAGCATGAAGTAGCCGAGCCCGAGCACCAGCGTCGCCAGCACCACCACCGCCAGCGCGGGCGCGATCGCCACCAGGATCAGCCCGGCGGCGGCGCAGGCACCGCCCAGCCGCATCATGTTCTCCTGGCCGATGCCACGAACCAGCAGCGGCGCCAGCGCGGCGTAGCCGAAGCCGCCCAGGCCGAAGGCACCCAGCGCCAGCCCGGCCTCGGCCGTGCCGCCGATCCCGCGCAGCGCCAGGATCGCCGCCAGGAAGGGAAAGATGCCGAACACCAGCAGCCCCTCGACCGCCACGCCGCCGAACAGGCGCAGGGCCAGCGGGTTGGTCAGGATCTCGCGGTAGCGCAGCAGCGCCAGGGAAGGATCGAGGCGGCCCCGCGCCGGGTCGGGGGCACGGCGGGCATCCCAGCGCAGCACCAGCCCCGCCAGCAGCGTGGCCAGGGCGCAGGCCGCCAGCACGCCGCGCCAGCCCAGCACGCCCGCGAAAAGGCCCGACAGCGCACCGCCCGCCACCTGCCCGCCGATCGCGCAGGCCATGAAGCGGCTCATCGCCACCTGCCGCTGCGCCATGGGCACGGCATCCCCGAAGGTGGCCAGCGCCAGCGGGGTGATGCCGCCGGCCGCCAGCCCCGCCAAGATGCGCGAGGCGAACAGCAGCGGCAGGCTGTTCGCGAAGGCCCCCAGCAGCAGCGCCGCCGTCAGCAGCAGGGCACAGACCACGATCACCCGCCGCTTGCCCAGCGCATCGCCCACCGGCCCCAGCAGCGGCTGGATCAGCGCGTAGGGCAGCGCGTAGGCGGAGGCCAGCAGCGCCACGCGCTCGGTGGAGGCGGAGAAGTCGGCCGCGACCGAGAGCAGCAGCGGGTCCAGCGCCCGCGTGGTCAGCGCCGAGGCGAAGCCCGCCAGGCCGAAAACCAGCACGAGGCGGGCGGTGGAGGGCACTGCCAGCGGAGCCTCGACACGCGAAGGGGTGGCGTCGTTCATGCGCCGCATTGGTGACGGGCACGGCCGGGGCGGCAAGGCCAGGGCAGACCGATCCGGGCGCGGGGACGGCGGTTGGTCGGCAGGTGTGGCGCTGGGGCCGTGATCCGGGGTGGCGCCGTGGCCGAGAGGGAGAAGGAATTCTCCCTCCCGGACCCTCCCTCATCTTTTTTCGGGACGCTGCCGCGGGGTGGTTGTGGCTGGGTCGCGAAGAGGGTTTGGGTTGTTCCTCAGGATGAATGGCGCTGGCGGAAAGGTTCGTGCGCCCGAGGCCCACGGCCTCGGGCGAGCCACGGCGCCGCACGGGCTGCAGATCAATAATTTTCCCAGATGCGGGCCGGCCCGGCGTTCCGCGCCCCCGCTCACCACCGCCCCGCGGCAGCGTCCACGCGGGGTCCGGGGAGGCCGTTGCCTCCCCGGCGGAGGGTCCGGGAGGCAGCGCCTCCCGGGAAACGGCGTCCCCGGATCAGCCGACGCGATTGTCGATCAGGTCGCCCACCACGGTCGGGTCCGCCAGCGTCGAGGTATCACCCAGCCCGTCCACCTCGTTGGCCGCGATCTTGCGCAGGATGCGGCGCATGATCTTGCCCGAGCGCGTCTTGGGCAGGCCTGGCGCCCACTGGATCGCGTCCGGCGCGGCGAAGGGGCCGATTTCCTTGCGTACCCAGGTGACGAGTTCCTTGCGCAGTGCCTCGGTGGGTTCCTCGCCGGCATTGAGCGTGACGTAGGCGTAGATGCCCTGGCCCTTGATGTCGTGCGGCATGCCCACGACCGCGGCCTCGGCGACCTTGGGGTGGGCAACCAGGGCGCTCTCGATCTCGGCGGTGCCCATGCGGTGTCCGCTCACGTTGATCACGTCGTCCACGCGGCCGGTGATCCAATAGTAGCCGTCCTCGTCGCGCCGGGCGCCGTCGCCGGTGACGTAGACGCCGGGGAAGGTCGAGAAGTAGGTCTGGATGAAGCGCTGATGGTCGCGGAACACGGTGCGCATCTGCCCGGGCCAACTGTCGGTGATCACGAGGTTGCCCTCGGCCGGGCCGGTGAGCGTGTTGCCGTCGTTGTCGAGCAGCGCCGGCTGCACGCCCGGCAGCGGCAGCGTGGCGGAGCCGGGCTTGAGCTCCACCGCGCCGGGCAGCGGGGCGATCATCAGCCCGCCCGTCTCGGTCTGCCACCAGGTGTCCACCACGGCGCAGCGCTCGTCGCCGACCACGCGGTAGTACCAGAGCCAGGCTTCCGGATTGATGGGCTCACCCACCGAGCCCAGGATGCGCAGCGACTTGCGCGAGGTGCGCTTCACCGGCTCCTCGCCGTCGCGCATCAGCGCGCGGATGGCGGTGGGCGCGGTGTAGAAGATGTTGACTTGGTGCTTGTCGATCACCTGCCAGAAGCGGGAATTGTCGGGCCAGGAGGGCACGCCCTCGAACATCAGCGAGGTCGCGCCGTTCGCGAGGGGTCCGTAGACGATGTAGCTGTGGCCGGTGACCCAGCCCACGTCGGCGGTGCACCAGTAGACCTCGCCCGGGCGGTAGTCGAAGACCAGCTCGTGCGTGAAGCTGGCCCAGACCATGTAGCCGCCGGTGGTGTGCAGCACGCCCTTGGGCTTTCCGGTCGAGCCCGAGGTGTAGAGGATGAAGAGCGGGTCTTCCGCGTTCATCCGCTCCGGCTCGCAGCTGGGTTCCACGTCGCGGCACAGGTCGTCCCACCAGTGGTCACGCCCTTCCTGCATCGGCACCTCACCGCCGGTGACGCGGGCCACCACGACGTTGCGGATGGTGGGCGAGGATTTCAGCGCCTCGTCGGCATTGGTCTTGAGCGGCACGCGGCGTCCGCCGCGGCGGCCCTCGTCTGCGGTGATCAGCAGCGTGCTCTCGCAGTCCTGGATGCGGCTGGCGAGGCTTTCGGCCGAGAAGCCGCCGAACACCACGGAATGGATCGCGCCGACGCGGGCGCAGGCCAGCATCGCCACCGCGGCCTCCACCACCATCGGCAGGTAGATGGTGACACGGTCGCCCTTCTTGACCTCCAGCTTGCGGAGCACGTTGGCCAGGCGGCAGACGCGCTCGTGCAGCTCGCGATAGGTGACCTTGGCATCGTTGTTCGGGTCGTCGCCTTCCCAGATGATCGCGACCTGATCGCCCCGCTCCGCGAGGTGGCGGTCGAGGCAGGACACGGAGGCGTTGAGCTCCCCGTCCTCGTACCAGCGGATCGAGACGTCACCGGTGAAGGAGGTGTTCTTGATGCGCGTCGGCTCGCGCATCCAGGCAACGCGGCGGCTCTCGTGTTTCCAGAAGACGTCGGGCTCGTCGCGGGCGGCGGCGACCATGGCCTCGCGCTTCGAGGCATCCACGTGGGTGCCTGCCAGAACATTGGGCTTCACGGCGATGCGCGTGTCGTCGGTCATGGCGGTTCCCCTGGCCTTGCGAAGCTTTGTTGCGGGGGATTTGGGGACGGCTGCCGGGGTGCCGTCAAGCGGCGCGGCCCGCGAGGCAGCAAGGCCGCAACGGGAACAGCCCGGTCAGGGGCGGCCGCTCGGCCCCCGCAGGTCGAGCGCGCCCCTGGCTCAGGCCAGTGCGCGGACAGACAAGCGACGGACAGCGCGTTCCGGCGCGCTGCCCGTCGTTTCACTCAGCGATAGTAGCGCGGCGGCGGACCGCGACGGTAGCCCGGCGGCGGGCCGTGCCAGCGACGCGGCGGCGGACCATGCCAGCGACGCGGCGGCGGGCCGCGCCAGCGGCGGGGCGGCGGACCGCGGTAGTAGCGCGGCGGCGGGTAGTACTGGGCTTCCTGCAACAGGGCCGGCGCGGCGGAAACGGGACCGGCACCCGCGACCAGCGGTGCAGCATGCGGCACCGCGGCCTGTGCCTCGCCCGATCCGACCGCACCCAGGCCCAGACCACCCAGCGCGGGGATCAGCAGCAGGGCGAATAAAGCTTTACGCAAAATCGGCTCCTTCCGGCTCTCGTTTAGCGTCACCCGGGATCAAACAGCGCTCCAGGAGCCTCAATGTTTCACCTGGCCGGAGGCCAGGGCGCGACCGAGGCGAGGTGCTTTCAGGGCAGGTGGGACGATTTCGTGGCACGCCTGCCGACGGCCCGGGCCGGAGCGGAAGACGCGGCCTGCCGGATGGCGGCGCGACGGCCACCCGGAGGCGCAGGTGGCGCGACGATGGGCGACAGGGGAACGGCACGGGCGGCTTCAGCCCGGCGGCGGTCCCAGGACGTCCTCCACGGTGCCGTCGGCCACGATGCGGCCGGCGTCGAGGCGGATCACCCGGTTGCACCAGCGGCGCACCGTGTCCTCGCTGTGGGTGGCGATCACCATGATCTCGGCATTGGTGACGAGGCCGCGCAGGCGTTCCTCGGCGCGCTCCATGAAGTCGGCGTCGCCCACCGAGAACCACTCGTCCATCAGCAGGATCTCGGGCTGCATCGCGGTGGCGACCGCGAAGGCGAGGCGCACGCCCATGCCGGCGGAATAGCCGCGGATCGGCACGTCGAGGAACTCGCCCAGGCCGGAAAAGGCGGCGGCCTCCTCCTCCATGTGCTGCATCTCGGCCTCGCTCAGGCCCCGGAACAGCCCGCGCAGGCGGATGTTCTCGCGGCCCGTGGAGTCCTGGTCCATGCCGGCGGAAGGGTCGATCAGCGTGCCGATCGTGCCCTGGACGCGCAGGCTCCCGCCCACGGGCTCGTAGATGCCGGCCAGGGTGCGAAGCAGCGTGGTCTTGCCGGCGCCGTTGTGGCCCATCAGCGCCACGCGCTCCCCATGGCCGATGGTGAAGCTGAGGTCTCGCAGCGCGCTGACCACGACGCGGTTGGCCTCGTCGGTCTTCACGCGCACGGCGGCCTTGGCCAGCAGCCGCTTCTTCAGCGAGCGCGCGGAGACGTGGTAGAGCGGGAACTCGATCGCGAGCCCGCGTGCCTCGATGCTCGGCATGGTCAGACCCAGAAGGCGAGGCGTCCGCGGAAGCGGACAAAGAAGGCGAGCGAGATCACCACGGCCGCCACGGTGTAGAGCGCGGCGCCCAGCCAGGCGTCCCAGCCCCCGCCGCCATCCACCAGCGGGCCGCGCACGACCTCCAGCAGGTCGTAGAAGGGATTGAGCGGCAGCAGCGACGCCCAGTAGCCGGTCAGCTGGTCGGCCTTCCATATCACCGGGCTCAGGAAGAAGGCCAGCTGCATGACGTTGGCCACGATCTGCGCGATGTCGCGGAAGCGGGCGCAGAGCATGCCCAGCAGCAGCGCCGCGGCCAGCGCGTTGACCAGCAGGACCAGCAGGCCGGGGATGAGGAGCAGCACCTCGGCGCCCGGCCAGCGGTTGAAGATCAGCAGCACCAGGAACAGCAGCGGGATGTTGTGCGCCGCCGTCAGCGTGTTGCGGAACACGCAGCGCAGCGCGTGGGTGGTATAGGGCAGGCGCATCTGCCGGATCACGCCGTCGGCGCTGGTGAGCGCGGTGCAGGCATCGGTCACGATGCCGTTGATGACGTTCCAGGTCACGAGGCTGACGGCCAGGTGCGGCAGGTAGTCGGTCAGCGAGATGCCCAGCAGGCGCGAATACAGCAGCCCGAGGCCCACCAGCATCGCCGCGGTGGACAGCGTCATCCAGAAGGGCCCGATCACCGAGCCGCGGTAGCGGTTGCGCAGGTCGAGCCGCGCCAGCGCCCAGCTCAGCCGCCAGGCGCGCAGCCCGGCGGCGATGTCCTGCAGCGCCCGGGCTAGGCGGCGCGGATTGGCAGCGTCGATGTCGAGGAGGTTTGCCGGCAGGGCGGTCATGGCCGGCACGCCTAGCCGAAGCGCCTCCGGGCGACAACACCTGCCGCGCCACCGGAGCAATCCGGTGCGGCCATCGGGTGGGGTCGTGAGGCCTGGGGCAGCGGCGCCCGGCGGCGAAGCCGGGCGCGCGCCTCGCGCGTGATCAGCGCGGCGCATAGCTCCCGGCGGGGTAGCCGGGCTGGGCACCGTAAGGCTGGGCCGCGTAGGGCTGAGTCGCCTGCGCGGGGTAGGGGCTGGCGCCGTAGCCGGCCGGTGCCGCGCCCGGCGGCGCGGTGATCGCGCGGCCGATGCGGGCGCGGTCGGCGCCGTAGGAGATGAAGACCCGGTCGCCGACCTGGAGGTTTTCCTCGTTGGTCTGCACCACCGTGATGTCGGGCCCGTTGTCCTGGCCGATCACGAACTCGATCGCGTTGCCGGTGCCGGCGCCGCGCTCGATCGCGTTGCCCGCCAGGCCACCCACCACGGCGCCGCCGAGCGCGCCCAGGATGTTGCCGCGCGTGCTGTGCCCGCCGATGAAGGAGCCGGCGACGCCGCCCAGCCCGGCGCCGGCCACCGTGCCGATGCCGGTCTGGTTGTTCTGCACCACCACGGGGCGGGTGCCCTTGATGACGCCGTAGGTCACGGTGGCCGGCACGCCCAACGCGGCGGAGCTGTAGGTCGCGCCGGTGTTCTGCGGCGCGCAGGCCACGAGGCTGCCGCCGAGCGCCAGGGGCACGAGAAGCAGCCGCAGGCGGCGCAGCGAGGCGGTTCGGGTGACGGGCATGGGCAGCACTCCTTCGTGGTGGCGCGGGTTGTGGCGCCGTGGGTCATCCGGCCCGGGTTCCGGACCGAAGATGGCGCCCCCGCGCCTTTCCTTGTTTGCTCACACGGGCGGATAGAAGGCGTTAACCGCGCGCCCCGTAAAGTGGCCCCGCACACACAGTCCCGACAGTGCCGGCGCCCGTCCGGGCATCTCCCCTTGCTTCGGGCGGGGGGTTCCGTTAGCCCTTCCGGGCGCAGGCGAGGCCTGCATCTGTCAGGGCCGGAGGTTCCGGCGGGCGTGGGGGCGCCTGCAGGGCACGCTTGATCCGGCCGTGACGGCATCACCGATTGGGGGGCAAGGGATGGTCGGTCGCAGCGACACTCAGCGTGGGGCCTTGCCGGTGCCCAAGGGGCGCGGAGCGGGATCCCGTCTGCGAGGCGTTGCGGCCCTGTCGCTCCTGGCCGCGCTCGCGGCCTGCGGCAGCCAGCCCACCGCCACCGGACCGATCGTCGCCAGCACCACCTCGCCCTATTACCACCGCCCCTCGTCCTACGACCCGCCGGGACCGCCGAGCGACCCCTGGGGACCCTATATCCGTGACGCCTCCAAGCGATTCGATATTCCGGAGCGCTGGATCCGCGAGGTGATGCGCCAGGAATCCGGCGGCCGCACCACGGCCACCAGCCCGGTGGGCGCGATGGGGCTGATGCAGGTGATGCCCGCGACCTATGCCGAGCTCGCCTCGCGCTACGGCCTCGGCAACGATCCCTACTTCCCCTACGACAGCATCATGGCGGGCACGGCCTATGTCCGCGAGATGTACGAGCTGTACGGCACGCCGGGCTTCCTGGCCGCCTACAACGGCGGCCCGCGCCGGCTGGAGGACTACCTCTGGGGCGGCAAGAGCCTGCCGGCCGAAACCCGCAACTACGTCGCCCGCATCGGGCCGCGAATCGCGGGCACCGAGCCGAACCGCAAGGCGCCGCCGGAGGTCTACGCCGCCGCCGAGCTGCCGCTGAACATCCCGCCCGGCCCGCGCCGGGGCGACACCGCCACCATGCTGGCGCTGCGCGAACAGCGCCGCGCCGTGGACCCGGGCGTGAAGGTCGCGCGCCTGCCGGCCGGCCCGGTGATCGCCATGGACCCCATCCCCGACGGTTCCACCAGCCCGGCGCCGGTGCAGGTGGCGAGCCTGGGCGGCGGCCCGGTGATCGCCATGGCCCCGATCCCCGACGGTTCCACCAGCCGCTCGAACAGCCCGCAGGGCACCGTGGTGGCCATGGACCCCATCCCCGACGGCTCCACCAGCCGCGCCAACCGCCCGCAGGGCACGGTGATCGCGATGGACCCGATCCCGGACGGCTCCACCAGCCCGGCGCCCTCGGCCGCCGCGCCGCGCGGCGAGGTCATCGCGATGGACCCGATCCCCGACGGCTCGACCTCGCCGCGGGCGGAGCCGCGGCCCGAGCCGGCGCGCACCGAACTGGCCGCGGCCCTGCCGACGCCGCCTTCCTTCCTCGGCTCGGCCCATGCCAGCGAGCGTGGGCTGGCACTGCCGCCGCCGCCCGCGCCGGTGGCGCGCGGTGGGGACAGCCGCTTCGCCGCGCTGGACGTTCCGCCGCCGCGCAGCACCACGCCGCGGACCCTGGGCTTCGTCGGTTCCGCCAGCGCCGCGACGCTGCCGGCCGCCGGCAACATCCGCAGCGCCACGAGCTCGGCGGGCGGCGGCAACTGGGCGGTGCAGGTCGGCGCCTTCGCCAGCGAGAACCTGGCACGCTCGGCCGCCGGCACGGCGCAGCGCCAGATCGGCGGCATGGGCACGCGCGTGATGGTGCAGCCGGTGATGCAGGGCCGCAACGTGCTCTACCGCGCCCGCGTCATGGGCCTGTCGCGTGACGGCGCCCAGGGTGCCTGCGAGCGGCTGCGGACGCAGTGCATGACGCTCTCGCCCGACGCCCAGAGCTAATGGCTGGGGCCTGACGGCTGGCTGACGACGCCCCGCCGGCGGCACGGCGCCGTCGGCGGAAGGACGGCAGTGCTGGACTGGCCGCCGCGGAAACGCCCGGCAGCCCGGCGCAGGAGCGCCGGGGCCCGCCGGTGACGCCGGACGGACGCTATTTCGTGGTGCGCGGGCGCCTTTGGCGCTGCTCCAATCCCGAGCTTCCCCCTGACCTGCGCGATACCTTGGTGCGGCAGCTGATGGCGGCGCGTCGCGACGTCGGCACCGCCGGCCGGCGGGGCGACGAGGCCGCCGTGGCCGCGGCGCGCCGGCGGGTGGATGCTGCCAAGCACGCGCTGGGCGAGCGCGGGCCGGTCTGGTGGGACGACGGGGCGCCGGATCTCAACCGCCACATGGCGCGCAACACGCCCTATGCCGCCTGGTACGCGGCGCTGGGCGGGGATGCGTGACCCCGAGGGCGCGGGCCGCCCGCAGCGCGTCGGTGTCGCCTGGTCCGCGGCGCCGGGCGGGGATGCATGACGATTCCGGGAACGGAACCGGGATGCGCCGGAAAACAGCGCGGCGGGTGGGCCAAGGGGCAGGCCGGGGAATGTCCCCTGCCCCGCGCCGGTCAGGCGCCAGCGATCCCCGCGCCGCTCAAGCGCCGACGATCACCGCGCCGCCGAACTTCTCCGTCACGAAGGCCTTGATCTCCGGCGCCGCGTAGCCGCCCGCCAGGGTCTTCGCCCAGTCCGCCGCGGCGTCGCGGCGCTGCACCACCACGAGGCAGGTATAGGCGCTGTCCGCCGTTTCCACGACGAGGCCGTCCTTCAGCGGGTTCAGCCCGGCCGGCACGGCGTAGTTGCCGGTGATCGCCGCCGCGTCGACGTCGTCCAGCGCGCGGGCGATCTGCGCGGCCTCGAGCTCCACGAAGCGCAGGCGCTTGGGGTTGTCGGTGACGTCGGCCACCGTGGCGCGGAAGTCGACGCCCGGCGTCAGCTTGAAGGCGCCGCCCTGGGCCAGCAGCAGCAGCGCGCGGCCGCCATTGGTCGGGTCGTTGGGAATGGCGACGCGGGCGCCGCTGGGCAGGTCGGCCAGCGACTTGTGCTTGCGGCTGAACACCGCCATCACCGTCAGCACCGTCTTGCCCACGGGCGCGAAGTCGTAGCCGCGCTGCGCCTTCTGCGCGTCGAGGAAGGGCAGGTGCTGGTAGGTGTTGGCGTCGAGATCGCCCGAGGCCAGCGCCGCGTTGGGCTGGATGAAGTCGCCGAACTCGGTGATCCGCACGGCGAAGTCGCGCTTGGCCAGGACGTCGCGCACCTGTTCCAGCACCTGGGCGTGGACGCCGCTGGTGACGCCGACGCGGCAGGGGCGCGCGGTGGTGCCGATCGCGGCGCTGTTCTGGGCGCGCAGCACCGTGGGGGCGAGCAGTCCGCCGGCCGTGGCCAGCAGGAGCGAGCGTCGCTGGGTCATCCCGTGTCTCCTCAGAAGGCTGCCACGACGTTGCCGTGGAAGGTGTCACGAACGAAGTTGCGGATCTCGTCGGTCTGGTAGGCGGCGACCAGGCGCTTCACCCAGGGTGCGTCGCGGTCGGCCTCGCGCACCACGATGAGGTTGGCATAAGGGCTGTCGGCATCCTCGCGCGCCAGCGCATCCTTGGCCGGGTCGAGGCCGGCGATGATGGCGTAGTCGGTGATCACCACCGCGGCGTCCACGTCATCCAGCGCGCGGGGCGTCTGCGCCGCCTCGAGCTCCACGATGCGCAGGCGCTTCGGGTTGTCGACGATGTCGGCCACGGTGGCGCGGGTGTCGATGCCCGGCGTCAGCGTGAGGAGGCCAGCCCTGGCCAGCAGCAGCAGCGCGCGGCCGCCGTTGGACGGGTCGTTGGGGATGGCCACGCGCGCCCCTCGCGGCAGTTCCGCCAGCGCGTGGAAGCGGCGCGAGTAGATGCCAAGCGGGAACACCAGCGTCTTGGCCACGGCGGCGAGCTTGTAGCCGCGGTCCTTGTTCTGCTGCTCCAGGAAGGGGCGGTGCTGGTAGGAGTTGCTGTCGAGGTCGCCCGCGGCCAGAGCCGCGTTGGGCTGGATGAAGTCGGTGAACTCCACGACGCGCAGGATCAGGCCGTCGCGCGCGGCGGCCTCGCGCACCTTCTCGGTGACCTGGGCATGCGGGCCGGCGGTGACGCCGATGCTCAGCGGCCGCGCGGCACTGCCGATCGCGGCGCCCTGGGCCCGCAGCAGGGCCGGGTGCGCCAGCACGCCGCCGGCGGCGACCGTGGCGGCCAGGAGGTGACGTCGCTGCACGATGCGTCCCCCGCTCAGAAGGCCGGCACGACGGAGCCGGAGAAGGTTTCCGCCACGAAGGCCTTCACGTCATCGTTCTGGTAGGCGGCGATCAGCTGCTTCACCCAGGGCGCGTCCTTGTCCGCCTGCCGCACCGCGATGACGTTGGCGTAGGGGCTGTTGCTGCGCTCGATGGCGATGGCGTCGCGCGTGGGGTTCAGGCCGGCGGTGATGGCGTAGTTCGTGTTGATCGCCGCCGCGTCCACGTCGTCCAGCGCGCGCGGCAGCTGCGCGGCCTCGAGCTCCAGCACGCGCAGGCGCTTCGGGTTCTCCACGATGTCCGCCACCGTGGCGTTGCCCTCGAGGCCCGGCGTCAGCTTGAAGGCGCCGGCCTGGGCCAGCAGCAGCAGGCCCCGGCTGCCCTGCGTCGGGTCGTTGGGAACGGCGACCCGCCCGCCCTGCGGCAGCGCATCCACCGACTTGAGCTTGCGCGAGTAGACCCCCATCGGGAAGGTCAGGGTCTTGGCCACCGACACCAGCTTGTAGCCGCGGTCGCGCACGTGCTGATCGAGGAAAGGCTGCGTCTGGAAGGAGTTCGCGTCGAGGTCGCCGGCGTCGAGCGCGGCGTTGGGCTGGACGTAGTCGGTGAACTCGATGATGCGGATCACCAGCCCGTCCTTGGCGGCGATGTCGCGCACCTTCTCCATCACCTGGGCATGCGGGCCGGCGGTGACGCCGATGCGCAGGGGACGCGCGGCGGTGCCGACCGCCGCCTGCGCCAGGGCGGTACCGGGGCGCAGGATCAGCGCGGTAGCGGGAAGCGCGAGGCTGGCGCCCAGGAGGGCGCGGCGGGTGGTGTGCATGGTGTTTTCCCTTGTCCGTTCTTGTTGCGGTGTGTTGGTTCAGCGGCGGCGCACGCGGCGCACGAGCCAGTCGCCGATCGACTGCAGCGCCTGCACGAAGAGGATCAGCACCACCACCACGGTGGCCATCACCTCGGGCATGAAGCGTTGGTAGCCGAAGCGGATGCCGAGATCGCCGAGGCCGCCGCCGCCCACGGCACCCGCCATGGCGGAATATCCCACCAGGCTGACCAGCGTGACGGTGACCGCCGCGATCAGCCCGGGCAGGGCCTCGGGCACCAGCACCTTGAGCAGGATCTGCAGGCGGGTGGCGCCCATGGCGCGCGCCGCCTCCACCACGCCGCGGTCCACCTCGCGCAGTGCGCTCTCGAACAGGCGGGCGATGAAGGCGGTGGAAGCGAGCGCCAGCGGCACGATCGCGGCGGCGGTGCCGATCGAGGTGCCCGCCACCAGCCGGGTGAAGGGCACGATCGCCACCATCAGGATGATGAAGGGCGTGGAGCGCACGGCGTTGATCAGGAGGCCGATCGGCCGGTTCACCCAGGCGTTCGGCCGCAGCCCCCCGTTGCCGGTGCTGTAAAGGGCCAGCGCCAGCGGCAGGCCGATGGCCACCGCGACCAGCACTGAGATCACCACCATCAGCAGCGTTTCCCACGCCGCGTCCAGCATCAGGTCGGTCAGCGTGGGGGTCAGCCAGGGAAGCGTGATCATGCCGCGGCCTCCGCCAGGGTTTCGGGCGTGAGCAGGGTGACGTCGAGGCCGAGCGCGCGCATCCAGGCCGTGCCGGCGTCGAGCTGCGCCGGTGCGCCGTAGGCGGCCAGCGCCATCAGGCCGAAGGGCTCGCCGCCGATCTCGTCGATGCGGCCCGACACGATGTTGAGGTCGAGGTTGAAGCGGCGCGAGGCCTCGCTCACCACCGCGCGGGTGCTGTGGGGCCCGGCGAAAAGGACCTGCAGCAGCCGACGCTCCTCGCCGGGCTCGGGCGCCGGCAGGCGCGCCACGGTGCCGGGCGGCACGGCGTGGCCGATCACCTCCGCCACGAAGCGGCGGGTGGTGGCATGGGCGGGGCGGGTGAAGACGTCGAAGACGCGGCCCTGTTCCTCGACGCGGCCGGACTGCATCACTGCCACGCGGTCGCAGATCTGCTTCACCACGCTCATCTCGTGAGTGATCAGCAGCACCGTCAGGTCCAGCCGGTCGCGGAGCGAGCGGATCAGGGCAAGGATCTCGGCCGTGATCTCGGGGTCGAGGGCGCTGGTGGCCTCGTCGCAAAGAAGGATCTTCGGGCGCGAGGCCAGGGCGCGGGCGATGCCGACGCGCTGCTTCTGGCCGCCCGAAAGCTGCGCCGGGTAGCTGTCGCGCTTGCCCTCCAGCCCGACCAGCGGCAGCACCTCGCGAACCCGCGCCTCGCGCTCGGCACGGGAGATGCCCGCAACCTCCAGCGGAAAGGCGATGTTTTCCGCCACGGTGCGCGAGCTCAGCAGGTTGAAGTGCTGGAATACCATGCCGATGCCGCGGCGCGCCTCGCGCAGCGCCGCGTCGTCGAGCGCCAGCATGTCGCGGCCCAGCACCTCGACCGAGCCGCTGTCGGGGCGCTCAAGCAGGTTGACGCAGCGGATCAGCGTGGACTTGCCGGCGCCGGAGCGACCGACGATGCCGAAGATCTCGCCGGGTGCGACATCGAGCGACACGCCGTCGAGCGCCGCGGTCACGGAGCCGCGCACCCGGAAGCGGCGCACGAGGTCACGGAGCCGGATCGCGGCCCCGGCGGAGGAAGGGGAAACAGGCATGGCGGCAAATCACCCGGGAAGCGTGGTCGGGCCGCGCGGGATGCGCGCGGGCGGCGGTCAGTTCGAGCGGGTGAAACACATGGTGCGACGCATCGCGATCCTCCAACACCGTCGGATGACCCACGAAGCGGGCACAGCCTGCGCGGCCGTCGCTTCCTGGCGCTTTAGCACTTGGTGACGCGGCGCAAGCTGCATCCGTCAAATCGCCCGCGGCCCCCTTCCCGGCGCGGCGCTGCCACGGAGCCGGAACGAGGACGGGGCGGAGGTAGGGAGATTGTCCCCCGCTGTCAACAAGACGCCGGAGAAACCACGATCAACTTCCGTGGATCACCCGGCCCGCGCTCAGCCGGGCACGCCTTCCCGGGACTCGCTGCCGCCGCGCCAGCGGTGGGTGCTGCTGCCGAAGGCCACCAGCAGCCCGTCGCCGTCGCGGACCTCGATCCGGCAGAAGTAGGTGCTGCGGCCCTGGGACACGACCGTCGCCTCGGCCACCACGCGGCTGGGCTCGGTCTTGCCGGTGAAGCGGCAGTCGAGGTCCACCGTCACGCCGAAGCGCCGGTTGCCGGGCACGCTGCACCACAGGCCGGCGAGGCCGGCGGCGTGATCCATCATCGCCAGGATCGTGCCGCCATGGACGATGCCCATGGGGTTGAGGTGCCGGTCCTCGGCCTCGAGGCTGACGCGGGCGAAGTTCTCTTCCCACTGTTCCACGTTGAAGCCCAGCGAGGCCGCCATGCCCTCGAGATGCGGTTCGTTCACGCTCATGCCTCCATGCGGCGCATCCTGACAGCGGCCCGTCAAGGCACCCTGCACCCGCGCCCAAGCCCTCGTGATCGGGCGCAGACGCTCAGCCGATCTGCAGGTCCTGCAGCACGGTTTCCAGCTCTTGGAAGCTCGGCATGTGCTGGCTGGGCGCCATCTTGCGGCCGGTTTCCACCGAAACCTGCGGCGCGTTGCCGTGCAGGTGGGCGACCAGCACGGCGCGGATGACCTCGTAGAACTTGCATTCCTCGTCCACCACGCCCTTCAGCCGCGCGGCCATCGGCGCCACCATGCCGTAGGCCAGCAGCACGCCCAGGAAGGTGCCCACCAGCGCGCCGCCGATCATGGCGCCCAGGATGGCGGGCGGCTGGTCGATCGAGGCCATGGTCTTGATGACGCCCAGCACCGCGGCCACGATGCCCAGCGCCGGCAGCGCGTCGGCCACGCTCTGCAGCGCGTGGGAGGGGTGCAGCTCCTCCTCGCGCAGTTTCTTGAGCTCGCGCGCCATCACGTCCTCGATCTGGTGCGGGTCGTCGGCGTTCATGCCTACCATGCGCAGGTAGTCGCAGATCAGCAGCACCGCGTGGTGGTCCTTGCTGATCTGCGGGAACTTGGTGAAGGCCGCACTTTCCTCGGGCTTCTCGATATGCGGCTCCAGCGCCATCGGTCCCTTGGTCTGCGCCAGGCGCACGAAGAAGAACAGCAGGCTCAGCAGCTCGACGTACTGCGCCTTGCGGAAGCGGGCACCCTTGATGATCTTCATCATGCCGCCGAGCACGTGCTTGATGTCGTGGATGCTGTTGGCCATCACGAAGGCGCCCAGCGCGGCGCCGCCGATCACGAGCATCTCGTGCGGCAGGGAATGCGTGATGATGTCGAACTTGCCGCCGGCGATGACGTAGCCGCCGAAGACGCAGGCCAGCAGGAAGACGAGGCCGACGATCGTGGTCATTGGCCGGTGGTCCCGGGCGCGGGGTTCTGCCGCAGCAGCAGGATGGCGACGCGGCGGTTGGCCGCGGCCTCGGGATGGTCGGGCACCAGCGGCTCGCGCTCGGCCAGGCCGGCCACGCTGCGGATGCGCGCTTCCGCCACGCCGCTGTCCACCAGGATGCGGCGGGTGACGTTGGCGCGCTCGGCCGACAGGTCCCAGTTGGAACGGTCGGTGCTGCGGAAGGGTGTGGCGTCGGTGTGGCCGGTGATGGCCACCGCGTTGGGCACCTTGCGGATCACCGCGGCGACGCGGGCGATCAGCGCGCGGGAGCGGTCGTTCACCGTGGTGCCGCCCAGCGCGAACATGGACTGCCGGTCGGCGTCGAGCAGCTGGATGCGCAGCCCTTCCGGCACCTGCTCCACCCGCAGCTGGCTGGCGAGGTCGGCCAGCGCCGGGTCGTCGCGCACGGCGTCGCGCAGCTGCTGCGCCAGCTGGTCGAGCTTCTCGCGCTCGCGCCGGTTCAGCTCCTCGCGCAGCGCGGCCTCGGCCGTGGCGGCGAGGTCGGCGTCGCGGGCGGCGAGGCTGGTTCCCCGCGGTGCCTGGGATTGCCCCTGGGATTGCGCCTGGAACTGTCCCAGCAACTGCGCCTGGGATTGGGTCCCGTTTTGGGCCCCGTTCTGCGCCGGGTCCTGCGCCGAAGACTGCGCCGGCAGGGCCCGGGCGAAACCGGTGTCCGCGGCCCCCTGGACGGAGGCCGCGGTGGCACGGTCGGTGTTGCCGGGGTCGAGGTCCGGGTCGTCGGCGCTGCCGGGCGGGGCCTGCCGCATCAGGACGGGCTGGGCCGGCGTGTCGCTGTCGTCGTCGCGCTCGATATCCTGCACCACGGGCATCGGCCCGTGTTCCAGCCGCAGCGCGCCGGTGTCGCTCACCTGCTGCCCGGCGGAATTGGGCGTCTTGCCGCCGAAGGGCTGGCCGCTGCCCGAGTCGGCCTGGGCCAGCAGGTTGGTGGGCGCGAAGTAGTCGGCCAGGCCGCGCTTCTGCTGCTCGGTGGTGGCGTTGAGCAGCCACATCAGCAGGAAGAAGGCCATCATCGCCGTCACGAAGTCGGCGTAGGCGACCTTCCAGGCACCGCCGTGATGCCCGCCCTCACCGCCTTCCTCGCGGCGGATGACGATGGTGGCACCGTCCTTCTGGCCTTTCGCCACGTATCCCGTGCCCCCGCGCCGTTTTGCACCGGGGCTTATCCTGCACCGCCGGGTCTTAAGCGGTGGTTGATCCGGCGGGGCGCGTGGCAAGAACTTGCTGCCGGCATACGCCCCGCGGCGAGGTCTGGCCGGGCTGACGGCCGACGACCCGTGGCCGGTTCCCGCGCCCGGCCCTGGGCGACAGCCCGGGCGATTCCCCGGCCGGCGTCAACGCCCGCCCGACAGCGCCGCGGCGAGGCTCGGGGACAGGCCGACCGAGGGTGCCGACGGCGCGGCGGGGAATGCCGCGGCGGAGGGCGCCAGGGCTGCGTCGAGGAGGCAGTCCAGGCTGTCGAGCACGGGCGTCGCCCCGCCGCCGATCGCCGCCAGCCGCGCCGCCAGCCGCGCCGCCACGGGGGGCGCGAGCCCGGCCAGGCCAGCGCCGCCCAGTACCACCGCCCCGGCGCCGTCGCGCACCGCCTCGGCGGCCGCTTCGGCCAGCAGCGCCGCCGATCCTTCGGGATCGCGCGCCAGCACGTCGCCCGGCGGTGCCACCGCGCGCACCAGCACCCGATCCGCCCCGTAGCCGAGGGCGTGGGCGAGCTCACCCAGCATCGGCACCCAGAGCGGACCGCCGGTCAGCAGCACCGCCCGCGGCGCCAGGCGGAGGGCGGCCTCGATGCTGGCCTCGGCCATGGCGCGGACGGGCAGCGGCACGATCTCGCGTGCCGCCAGCAGCCCGGGGTCGCCGAAGCAGGCGATCGCCACCGCGTCCACCGAGGCCGCGTGTTCCGCCACCTGTTCGATCACCGCGTGCGCGGCCACGGCGGCGGCGGCGCGCGTGGCGATGTAGCGCGCCCCGAAGCGCGCGGTGGCGGGTTGCAACACGACCTCCGCGCGGCCGAGCCGGTCGAGCCTGGCCTGCGCCAGGGCGCGGAGGCGTTCGGTCATCGCGGCATCGGTGTTGCCGTTGAGGAGCAGCATTCTCATGGCGCGGAGGATGGCAGCGGCGGCGCCCGCGGAAAACCGGGCAGTCTACGGGGCACGGTGTTTGGACCGTGGGTGTCGGGCGCCGCCACGCGACCGCGCGCGAGGCGAAACCGTTAAGGGGCCGCACAGACTTTGCTGGCCACGATGCGGTTCCCTTGGAGGTTCCACCGTGTCGCGCCGCTCCCTTGTCCGATCAATCCTGCTGCTGATCGCCTTTCCCCTCGCGCTGGTGCTGGCCGGCGCCGGCGTCGCCATGTGGCGCACCTGGAGCGATCTTCAGGTCGCAGAACATGCCCGCAGCCTCGCCGTGATCGACCGCCACCTGATGGCTTCGCAGGACCTGCAGCGTAGCCAGGGCGGCACGGAGGTGACCGCGCTGCAAACCCAGGACGATCCGCGCCCGCAGCTGGCCGAAGCGCGCTCCGGCATGCGCGCCAGCCTCGACCGCGCCCTGCAGTCGCTGCGCCGCTCCGGCCTGCCGGCCTTCACGGAGCAGGCCGATGCCCTGCAGTCGCTGATCGAACGGCAGGACTCGCTGGCGCGGCTGGTGGATGACCAGGCGGTCCAGCCGCGGGCGTCGCGCGACATCGCCGCGACGGGTCCGCGCGTCGACGCCTTCCGCAACACCAGCGACAAGCTCGGCGCGATCACCGATCAAGCCGGCAACGAGCTGCGCATGGTGGACCCGGTCTTCGCGGAGCTCGAGGACGTGCGCGGCGCCACCTGGGACGTGCGGCTGGTGCAGGGCCTGCAATGCGCCATGCTCCGTCCCGCCATCTCGACCTCGCGCGCCCTGACGCCGGCCGAGCTGCGGACGCTGGGCGGCTATCGCAGCATCACCAGCAACAGCCTCGCCAGCATCAACACGCTGCTGTCGCGCCCCGGCGCCTCGCCCGCGCTGCGCACGGCGCTGAACAAGGCCGCCGCCGACACCAACGGCACGAACGAGTGGGTGGAAGGGCTGCTGACGCGCCTCGACGGCAGCGGCCGCCCGGTGGTGCCGGCCGCCGAATGGACGCAGCGCTGCAACAGCCCCGCGCCGGCCATCATGGCGCTGGCGCTCGGCGCGCTGGACGAGGCGGTGGCGCTGTCGGACCGCGGCGTCGTGGCGGCCCGCTGGAGCTTCGGCGCAGCCTGCCTCGCGGCGCTGCTGGCGCTGGGCTTCGCGGTGCTGGCCACGCTGTTCCTCCTGCGGCGCCTGGCGCGGCCGGTGCGGATGCTGGGCGAGGCGGCGGATCGCTTGGCGACGCGGGACTTCACGACGCCGGTGACGCAGCCCCGCCACGCCGACGAGCTTCGCGGCATGGCCCAGGCCCTGGAAGGCCTGCGCGCCAGCGCGGCCGAGGCGGAGCGGCTGGGCGAGGAACGGCGTGCCTCGGAGGAAGCGGAGCAGCAGCGGGCCCGCGCGCTGGCCGCCCTGTGCCGGGATTTCGACGCCGAGGTCAGCGGTGCGCTGGGCGGGCTCGACGGTGCCGCGCGGCAGCTGCACGACACGGCCGGCGAGATGCGCTCGCTCGCCGGGCGTTCCAGCACCGAGGCCGGGGTGGTGGCCGACGCGGCGGCGAACGCGACCTCCTCGGTCGCGACGGTGGCCGCCGCGACGGAAGAGCTGACCGCCTCGATCCGCGAGATCACCGGCCGCGTGCAGGCCGCGGCGCTGGAAACCCAGGAAGTCACCGAGCGTGCGGAGCGGACCGACGGCATGGTGCAGACCCTGTCGCGCTCGGCACGCGGCATCGGCGACGTGGTGCAGCTGATCCGCCGCATCGCCGAGCAGACCAACCTCCTGGCGCTCAACGCCACGATCGAGGCGGCCCGGGCCGGCGATGCCGGCAAGGGCTTCGCGGTGGTTGCGGGCGAGGTGAAGACCCTGGCCAGCCAGACGGCCAAGGCCACCGAGGACATCACCGTGCTGGTGCGTGAGATCCAGGGCGCCACGGACGAGGCCGTGCAGGCCGTGCGCGGCATCGCCAGCGCGATCGACACGATCAACGGCAGCACCTCAGGGATCGCCGCGGCGGTGGAGCAGCAGAGCGCCGCGACCGAGGAGATCGCCCGCAGCATCCAGCTCGCGGCCCACGGGGTGGAGCAGGTGACCGTTACCATCGGCACCGTGGCGCAGGCGAGCCAGTCGGCCGGCGGGGCGGCGGAGCAGGTCTTCGGTCAGGTCGAGGACGTGGCCGCCGTGTCGCAGCGGGTGCGCGGCCAGGTGGAAGGCTTCCTGAGCGCCGTGCGGACGGCCTGAGGAAGACGTGGCGGGAGGCGCGGCCGGCTGTAGCTGGCGCCTCCCGCCGGGAAGGGTCGGAGCCGGCGCCCGGCTCAGCCCCCGGCCGGCGCCGTGCCTTCCAGCGGCGGCAGGCAATGTTCCGCCAGCTGTTGGAAGGCATGGGCGCGGTGGCTGATCGCGTGCTTCCGCTCGGGCGCCATCTCCGCGAAGCTCAGCGCTTCGCCGACGGGCACGAACATGGGGTCGTAGCCGAAGCCGCGCTCCCCGCGCGGGGGCCAGACCCAGGTGCCGTGCGCCTCGCCCAGGAAGCCTTCCGTGTGGCCGTCGGGCCAGGCCAGGACCAGGGCGCAGGAAAACCAGGCGGCGCGGTCCTCGCCCCTGCCGGGCACCTCGGCGGCGCGCTCGGCCACCAGCGCCATGGCCTTGGCATAGTCGCGCGTGCCGTCCGGTTGCATGGCCCAGTCGGCGGTCCAGACCCCGGGCATCCCGTCCAGCGCCCGCACCGAAAAGCCGGAGTCGTCGGCCAGCGCGACGCAGCCGGTGGCTTCCGCCGCGGCACGGGCCTTGATGGTGGCGTTGCCGATGAAGCTCGTTTCGGTTTCCGCGGGCTCGGGCAGGCCGAGCGCGCCGACGCCGGTGACCTCGAGTCCCCAGGGGGACAGCAGCGCCGCGACCTCGCGCACCTTGCCGGCGTTGTGGGTCGCCAGGATCAGCCGGCGCTCCGTGAGGCGGCGGTGGCTCATGCCGCACCTCCCGCGGGCGCGCCCGGTCGCGACGGGGCTGGCTCCGGGAGTCCCGGCCCTGGGAGTCCCGGCCCTGGGAGTCCCGGCCCTGGGAGGCCCGGCTCCGGCAGGCCCAGTGCGCTCCGCTGCGCGGCGAAAAGGGTCGCCGTGCCCTGGCGGGCCAGCGCCAGCAGGGCCTGGAACTGCGCGTCGGTGAAGGGCTCGGCCTCGGCGGTGGCCTGGACCTCCACGATGCCGCCCGTGCCGGTCAGCACGAAGTTGCCGTCGGCCCCGGCGGCGCTGTCCTCACGATAGTCGAGGTCCAGCACGGCCTCGCCCTGCCACAGACCGGCGGACACCGCCGCCACCTGCCCGACCAGCGGGTTGCGCGAGATGATGTTCATGCGGCGACAGTGCTCGAAGGCCAGGTGCAGCGCCACCCAGGCACCGGTGATCGCGGCGCAGCGGGTGCCGCCATCGGCGTTCAGTACGTCGCAGTCCAGCGTCACCGTCATCTCGCCCATGGCCTTGGTGTCGGTCACGACGCGCAGCGAGCGGCCGATCAGGCGCTGGATCTCCTGCGTCCGGCCGGACTGCTTGCCCTGCGCCGCCTCGCGCCCGCCGCGGCTGTGGGTGGCGCGCGGCAGCATGCCGTATTCCGCGGTGACCCAGCCCTTGCCGGAGTTGCGCAGGAAGCCCGGCACCCGCCCCTCGACGCTGGCGGTGCAAAGCACCTCGGTGTCGCCCAGGCGGATCAGGCAGGAACCCTCGGCATGGCGGCTGAAGCCGGTCTGGAGGCGGACGGGCCGCAGCGCGTCGGGCGCACGGCCGGAAGGGCGCGTCATCTCGGGGGTCTCCGCCAGTTGCCGGTGGGCCGGAGCCTCGTCAGGCCCGGCCGGGGGCGGTGGCATCGCGGCAGGGCGGGGTCCGTGTCAACCGCCGCGTCCTTGTTCCGCCATTCCGCGGGGCCGCGCCACCGTTTCGCGCCGCTTGCCCGGTTGCCCTCGCCCCTGGGGGGCGGCTAGTCGGGGTGCCGACGCGGTCCGACGATCCCCCGCTCCACCCCCTGCCCCACCCCCTGCCCCACCGGGAGACCCACCTTTGGAAACCACGGTGATCAAGGGCGTCCTGCTGTCCTTCCTGGCCTACGCCGCCTACGCCTTCAGCGACGCCAGCATCAAGCTGCTGGAAGGCACGCTGCCGCCGCTGGAGGTGGTGTTCATCGGCGCGCTGCTGGGCATCGTGGCCATCCCGCTGGTGCGCCGGCCGGGCGAGAACTGGGGCGACCTGTTCCGGGCCCGCAACTGGACGCTTTGGCTGCTGCGCGCCCTGTTCGCCGTGGTGGGCAGCCTGAGTTCGGTGGTGGCCTTCACGGCTCTGCCGATGGCCGAGGCCTTCGCGCTGATCTTCCTGCTGCCGGCCTTCGTCACGATCCTGTCCGTGGTGTTCCTGCGCGAACAGGTGGGCTGGCGGCGCTGGTCGGCGGTGGTGGCCGGTTTCGTGGGCGTGCTGATCGTGCTGCGCCCGGGCTTCCGCGAACTGTCGGTGGGCCATCTCGGGGCCATCATCGGCGGCTTTTCCGGCGCCATGACGATCATCCTGCTGCGCGCCATGGGCCCCACCGAGAAGCGCATCTCACTCTACGGCGCGGGGCTGATCGGACCGATCCTGGCCAGCGGCGTGCTGATGATGCCCCATGCACAATGGCCCACGCCGCACCAATGGATCTTTCTGCTGGGCTACGGGCTGCTGGCGGCGGCGGGCAACGTGCTGCTGATGCTGGCCTCCGCCCGGGCGCCCGCCAGCCTGGTGGCGCCGCCGCAGTACAGCCAGATGGTCTGGGCCATCGGCTTCGGCTACCTCGTCTTCGGCGACCACCTCGACGCGCTGATGTTCCTGGGCACGGGGGTGATCATGCTGGCGGGGCTGTTCACCTTCGTGCGCGAGCGCCAGCGCGGAACGCCGCGCGCCGAGCGCACGCCGCCGATCCACCCGCAGTAGCGCCGCGGTTCGCGACCCTGGCCGGTCGAAGCGCGGCGGGGTCGCCGCGTCGGGGCCGCCAGGAAGGGCCGCCAGCAGCGGGTGTCGGAAAGGGGTGCAAGCAAAGGGGCTGCCGCGACGGAACTGCGCGGCGGCCGTGCAATGTCACGATGTGGCGGCAGATTGACCCTCGCCGGGGGCAAACCTACCTTCGGGGCGTGCAAGACTGGACCACGTTTCCGCGCGCGCCGACGCTGTCACGGGGGCTGGCGAGCCTGCCCCCGGGGCTGGACGGGCGCAGCGCCGCCATCCTGCGACAGATCGTGGAGCTTTACGTCGAGACCGGGGGCCCGGTCGGTTCGCGCACCCTGTCGCGGCGGCTGCCGGTCACGCTGTCGCCCGCCACCATCCGCAACGCCATGTCCGATCTCGAGGAAGCGGGGCTGCTGTTCGCGCCGCATACCAGCGCCGGGCGCCTGCCGACGGAACGGGGCCTGCGCCTTTTCGTGGACGGGCTGCTGGAATTCGGCGACCTGACGGAGGAGGAGCGCGAGGCCATCGCCGCCCGTTGCGCCGCCTCGGGCCGCTCGCTCCAGGATACGCTGGGCGAGGCCGGGCGGATGCTGTCGGGCCTGGCGGGGGCGGCCGGGCTGGTGCTGGCGCCCAAGACAGATGACCGGGTCCGGCACATCGAGTTCGTGCCGCTCGGCACCGGCCGGGCCCTGGTGGTGCTGGTGGGCGAAGGCGGGCAGGTCGAGAACCGCGTGATCTCCGTTCCCGCGGGCCTGCCGACGGGATCGCTGGTGCAGGCCAGCAACTACCTCAACGCCCGCCTCAGCGGCCGGACGCTGGAGGATACCCGCACCGAGGTCACCGAGGAGATCGCCGCAAACCGCTCCGCCCTCGATGCGCTCACGGCGCAGGTGGTGGAATCCGGCCTCGCCACCTGGACGGGCGGCGGCGGGGGCTCGCTGATCCTGCGGGGGCAGTCGCGGCTGCTGGAGAACCTCGACCAGACGGCGCGCGTGGAGGAGATCCAGGCGCTGTTCGACCGGCTGGAAGCGCAGGAAACCATGCTGCGCCTCTTGGAGCTGGTGCAGCGCGGCGAGGGCGTCCAGATTTTCATCGGCGCCGAGAGCGGGCTGTTCGACGCTTCGGGCGTGTCGATGGTGGTGGCCCCTTTCCGCAACGGCAAGGAACAGATCATCGGCGCCGTCGGCGTTCTGGGGCCGACCCGGATCAATTACGGCCGGATCATCCCGGTGGTGGACTACACCGCGCGGGTGATCGGCCGGCTGCTGGGCTGACGGGAGCGCCGGGACCGCGTTTGCGGGCCCGGGACCCGTTTCGCGCCGGTATCGCCGGCCCTTGATCCCGCGCCTCCCGCTCCCGGGCCGTTACTCCTGGGCCGTTCCACTCAGCGGCGGCGCGCTGCGCGGCGACTCGCTCTTGCCCTGTGGCTTGTTGCCGGTCTGATCCCCGGTATGGTTCCTGGCCGCGACGTTGACGTTGGCTTCCTCGCCCGACTCGCCCGGGGGTGCCTTGGCCACGCTGTCGGCCGGATTGACCTTGTAGTCCTCCGGCGTCACGCCCTTGGCGTTCGGATCGTGCTGGTCGTCGGCCCGGTCGTGCGGACCGACATTGGCGGGACGCGCGGACTTGGTCTTGGTGCCACCGCCCCAGGTTTCGAACTCTTCTCTCAGCGTTTCTTCGGCCACGGCGGCACCTCCTTGCTGCAAGGGGTAACGCCCGGCTCGGCGCCCGGTTGAGGGGTTCGGGTCAGAGGATGATGGCCGGACGAGGCCCGGGCCGTGCGCACCACGGCCCGGGCAGCCGCGCTACTCGAGGTAGGTACCGACGAAGATGTTGTTGCCCAGCGGGATCTGCACGAAGTCGTGGACCTTCTTGGCCATCGCCACCGGATAGGGCACCTCCAGCCCGAAGACGATCGGGGCGGCTTCGAGGTAGCGCGCCTGGATCTCCCGGTAGAGCTCGGCCCGCTTCGCCACGTCCAGCTCCTCCTGGCTCTGGAGGAACAGGGCCTCCACGCCCTCGTCACGCCAGCCGGTACGCTGGTTCTGGCGCAGGGGATAGTAGGTGAAGAGCGAGGTGACCTGCTTCGGGTCGTTCAGGTCGTTGGTCCACAGCGCCGTGCGCATCTGGAAGTCGCTGTTGTTGGTGCGCGCCAGGCGGGTGGCGTTTTCCAGCTGCTCGATCTTCAGCTTGACGCCGAGCGGCGCCCACATCTGCTGCAGCGACACCAGCTTGGCGTTGTCGTCGACATTGCCGGCCAGCGCGAGGCAGGTGATCTCGAAGCCGTTGGAGAAGCCCGCCGCCGCCAGCAGCGCCCGGGCCTTGGCGAGGTCGTAGGGATAGGGCTGCTCCGGCCCAGAGGCCAGCGGCGTCGTCATCGGCATGAAGGAGCGCTGCGGCAGGCCAGTATTGTAGCTCACCAGCTGGTTCAGCGCCTGCTTGTTGGTGGCGTAGTTCAGCGCCTGCCGCACGCGCTGGTCCGACAGCGGGTTGGCGGTGCCGTCGGGCAGCTTCGGGCGGTTGTTCAGGCTGAAGTAGTTCACCTGCGCCGCCGGAAACAGCGTCATGTTCAGCTTCGGATCGTTGCGCAGCTCGGCCACGCGGGAATAGGGCACGAACTCGGCCGCGTCGATCTCGCCGGCGCGCAGCTTCAGGATGCGCGTGGAGTCGTCGGGCACGATCACCAGCCGCACGGCGTCGAGGTAGGGCAGCGCCTGCCCGTCGGCACCCTTCTTCCAGTAGTACGGGTTGCGGGTGAGCACCATCTCGCTGCCGCGGGTCCAGCGGCTGAGCACGAAGGGGCCGGAGCCGATGGGATGCTCGGCGAAGTTCTTGCTCTTCTCCAGCAGGTCCGCGCCCGGTGCCGCCATCAGCAGCTTTTCCGGCATGATGCCGCTGTTGAAGGTGGCGAGTTCCTGCAGGATCGCGGGATCGGGCTTGCTCAGGTGCAGGATCACGACGTCCTGGCCCTCGGTGTCGATCGAGGCCACGGATTCCAGCAGAAAGGCGAAGTCGCCGCCGGTGTCCTTGTTGCGCGCGCGGTCGAGCGACCACTTCACGTCGCCCACCGTGATCGGCGAGCCGTCGGAGAACTTCGTGTCGGGACGCAGCCGGAAGCGCAGCGTCTTGCCGTCTTCCGACAGCGTGTGCTCGACCGCGAGGCCGGGTTCGAGCCCCTTCCCGTCGGGCGTCGGCTGCAGGAGCGTGTCGTACAGGTTGAGCGAGATCCAGATATCGGCGTTCTGCGTCGTGTGGACGGGATCGAGGAAGATGCTGTCCATCGCGCGGCCGAAGCTGAAGGTGCCGCCGCGCTTGAGCGCCCAGGCGGGCAGCGGCGCCGCCAGCAGCGCCGCGACGAGGGCGGGTGCGATCCAGCGCAGGCGAGGTGTCATGCCGTTCGGTGTCCTGTTGCGGTGCGGCGCGCGCGAGGGGGCGCCCTGCACGGCGCCGAGCTTTCCGCGTGCCGACGGAATGGTCAAAACCATTCTGCGGCTGTCACGGATCGGCCAGCCCTCCGCCGCGCGCGCTTTGCCGGTTTGACGTGCAGATCCGCGTCTCCCGCGAGGCAGCCTGTCGCGCCGGCGTTCATTGCTGCCCCGCAACGCGCCGGATGCCGCATCGCCGCCGTCGCCCCCATCAAGCTGCCTGCGCTAGCCTCCTTCCCGATGCCTGCCGGTGCTGCCCGCCGGCGCCGCCTGCCGGCATTGCCCCGGCCTGACTGAGGATGCGCCCATGCCCCGTGATCCCGCCCTGCCGCTGCTGCTGACGCCAGGCCCGGTCAGCGTTTCGCGCAGCACCAAGGAGGTGATGCTGCTCGACCGGCCCTCGGGCGACGTGGAGTTTTCCGCCGACCTGCGCTTCGCGCGGGAATACCTAGTGAGCATCGTGAACGGCGGGGGGCGCTACACCGCCGTGCCGGTGCCGGGCAGCGCGACCTATGCCAACGAGGCGGTGATCGCCACGCTGGTGCCGGAGGGCGGCAAGCTGCTGCTGCACAGCAACGGCGTTTACGGCGACCGGCTGATCGAGATCTGCGAGGCGTTGGGCACGCCTTACGCCGTGTTGCGGACGGAGCCCTTCACCCCGCCCACGGCGGCGCAGTTCGAGGCGATGCTGCGCGCCGATCCCGTCATCACCCACATCATGGTGGTCCACTGCGAAACCAGCACGGGCGTGCTGAACCCGCTGGAGGAGGTGGCCGCACTGTGCCAGCGCTACGCCAAGCGGCTGCTGATCGACGCGGTGGCCTCCTTCGGCGCGATCGACCTCGACGCGCGAAGCTTGCGCTTCGACGCGGCGGTGCTGTCCTCCAACAAGTGCATGCAGGGCGTGCCCGGCGTCGGCTGGGCGGTGGTGGCGCGCGACGCGCTGGAAGGCGCCAAGGGCCACTGCCGCTCGCTCACGCTCGACCTTTGGGACCAGGAACAGCACATGCAGCGCACCGGCGGCTTCCGCTTCACGCCGCCGACCCACGTGGTCTCCGCCTTCGCGCAGGCCTGTCGTGAGCACGCGGACGAGGGCGGCGCGCCGGCGCGGCTGGCGCGCTACCGGCGCAACTGGCGGCGCCTGGTGGACGGGATGCGGCAGATGGGCTTCGCGACGGTGGTGCCCGATGCCCACGCCTCGCCGATCGTCGCCACCTTCCGCGCGCCCGAGCACCCGGGCTTCAGCTTCGAGGCGCTGTTCGCCGGCATGAAGCGGCGCGGCTTCGTGATCTTTCCCGGGCGGCTGGCGCTCGCCAACACCTTCCGCATCGGCTGCATGGGCGCGGTGGAGGAAGCCGACATCGCCGAGGCCATGGAAGCCCTGGCCGAGGTCATGACGGAGATGGGCATCCGCGATCTCGGCCGCGTCGAGGCGGCCGGGGCGTGAGCCACCGTTCCTGACTTATCTCCTGCCGCACCGGTTCGCCGGTGCGGCGGCACGTCAGAACACGGCGCGGACCACCGGCGCGGCGTCCTCGGCCTCCACCCGGGGGGACAGCGCCCCCAGGATGGCGTTGCGCAGCGAGGCCAGCTTGCGCTCGTTCTCGACCTTCAGCCCGAACACGTCCTTGACGTAGAACACGTCCACCGCCCGCACGCCGTAGGTGGTGATGTGGGCCGAGGCGATCTGCAGCCCCTGCTCGCTGATGGCCGCCGTCACGTCGTGCAGCAGGCCGGGACGGTCGCGGGCATTGACCTCGATCACGCTGTGCGAGGTGCTGGCGTGGTTGTCCAGCAGCACGCGCGGCGGCACCGTCACCGCGCGCAGGCGCGAGGGCTCGCGCCGGACCTTGCGGATCTCCTCGGCCAGGCGGATGCGCCCCGTGAGCGCGCCCTCGATCAGCACGCCCAGGCGGCTGAGGCGGTGCGGCGCTTCCAGCATCCCGCCGGTGGCGTCCTGCACCCAGAAGGTGTCGAGCGCCATACCGTTGGTCATGGTGTGGATGCGCGCGTCCACGATCGAGGCGCCGCCCAGCGCCAGGGCGCCCGCGATCTGCGAGAACAGGCCGGGATGGTCGGCGGCGAAGACCGTGACCTCGGTGACCGCGCGGCTGTCGAGCACGCGGGTGCGCACCGTCAGCGGCGCCGCGGTGGCCTCGGCCTCGCGCATCAGCGCGGCGTGGCGGGCGTGGGTGGCGGCGTCGAAGGAAAGCCAATAGCCGGGGTAGCCAGCGCGCAGAAAACTTTCCACCGCCTCGCGCGGCCAGTCGGACAGCAACGCCTCGACCGCCTGCTTGGCGCGCGCCACGCGCACGTCGCGCTCGGGTACCGACAGCCC
Organism: Roseomonas elaeocarpi; assembly: GCF_042433915.1. Taxonomy (NCBI): domain Bacteria; kingdom Pseudomonadati; phylum Pseudomonadota; class Alphaproteobacteria; order Acetobacterales; family Roseomonadaceae; genus Roseomonas; species Roseomonas elaeocarpi. The sequence goes on from NZ_JBHLUN010000012.1 coordinate 83,155, forward strand.
GCCGGCCAGCACCTCGGCCACGCGCCAGTAGAGCTCGCGCAGCAGGGTGGCCTTCCAGCCGTTCCAGACCTTGGGCCCAACCGCGCGCATGTCGGCGACCGTCAGCAGCAGCAAGAGGCGCAGGCGCTCGGGCGACTGCACCACCTCGGCCAGGTCGAGAATGGTCTTGGGGTCGTCGATGTCACGCTTGAAGGCCACCTGGGAGATCAGCAGGTGGTTCAGCACCAGCCAGGACACCGTCTCGGTTTCTTCCGGCGACAGGCCCAGGCGCGGGCAGACCTCGGTCGCGATGGCGGCGCCGAGCTCGGAATGGTCGCCGCCGCGGCCCTTGGCGATGTCGTGCAGCAGCGTGGCGACGTAGAGCGCCCGGCGTGACTGCACCTGCCCGATCAGCTCCGACGCCACCGGGGCCACGTCCTCGAGGCCGCCCCCGTCCAGCGTGTTGAGCACGCCGATCGCCTCGATCGTGTGCTCCTCGACGGTGTAGACGTGGTAGGTGTCGAACTGCATCAGCCCGACGATGCGGGCCCAGTCGGGGATGAAGCGGCTGAGGAAGCCCACCTCGTTCAGCACCCGCATCCAGTGGGCCGAGGCGTGGCCGGTCAGCAGTTCCAGGAACAGCTCGCCCGCCGCCGGATCCTCGCGCAGCGGCACGGCGAAGCGGGCGTTGCGGATCAGCTGCCGATGGGCGAGCGGGTGCAGCTCCCACCCCCGGTCGCGCGCGATGCGCACGAGGCGCAGCATCACCGCCGAGTCGGCGGCGACGTCGAAGCCCGGCGCGATCAGGGCGCGGCCGTCGGCCAGCGTGATGCCAGCCGCCGTGTCCTCGGCACCCGGCGTGGGCTGCAGGGCGGGCGGGCCCAGGGTGGCGCGCTCGATCGCGGGCTCCAGCAACCGGCTCAGCCGCACCACGTCGCGGGCGGTGAGGAAGAAGTGCTTCATGAAGCGCTCCACCCCTTCCTGCTTGCCGTGCCGGGTGTAGCCCATGCGGGCGCCCACCACCGGCTGCAGGTCGAAGGTCAGGCGCTCCTCGGCGCGGCCCGTGGTGTAGTGGAGGTGGAAGCGCACCGTCCAAAGGAAGCTCCAGGCCCGGCGGAAGGCCCGCGCCTCATCGGCCGTGAGCAGCCCGCCGCCCGGGCTGTCGGAGCCCACGAGCTGCCACATCTTCTGGGTGCCGAAGGCGTAGGAGGCGAACCAGTACATGGCCTGAAGGTCGCGCAAGCCCCCGCGACCTTCCTTGATGTGCGGTTCCACCAAGTAAGGGCTGTCGCCGTAGCGCTTGTGGCGGGCCTGCCGCTCGGCGCGCTTGGCATGAAAGAACTGGCCGATGCCCCATTCGCGGCGCGCGGCGCCGAAGGCGGTCTCGAATTCCTCGAAGATGGCCGCGTCGCCCGACAGGAAGCGGGCTTCCAGCAGCGCCGTCTGCACCGTGGCGTCCTTGTGCGCCTCCTCGATGCACTCGGCGACCGAACGCGTGGCGTGGCCGACCTTCAGGCCCAGGTCCCACAGCAGGTAGAGCATGAACTCCACCGCGCGCTGCCCGCCGGGGTTCAGCGGCGCGCGCGACACGAACAGCAGGTCGATGTCGCTGAAGGGCGCCAGCACGCCGCGGCCGTAGCCGCCGGTGGCGGCGAGGGCGAAGGGCTCCTCCTCGGCCTCGGAGCCGGCGACGGCCAGGCTGTAGCGGTGGATCGCGGCGATCAGCCCGTCCATCAGCGCGCCCAGGCGGCGGCCGGCGAAAAGGCCCGGCAGCTCGCCGCGCTCGAATTCCTCCTGGATGCTGCCCTGGATGCGGCCGAGGCGGCGGCGCAGCAGCGACAAGGCGAGGTCGCGCGACAGCGGGGTGCCGCGGGCGGTGATGCCCGCAGGGGAAGGACCGGAGTAGAGCAGGCTCTCGGTCAGGGCCTGCGCGTCATCCGAGGAAGCAATGCTCACGAAGTCCAGGCTGTCGCCGAAGAGTTTCATCAACGTGAAGATAGGACTTCGCGTGGCTGCTTGACAGCACTTGCCTGCTGCGGTGCGGCGGATTTCAGCCGGTACAGCGCTTCCAACGCTTCGCGTGGCGTCAGCGCATCAGGATCGATCGCGTCGAGCAGCGCCAGCAGCGTTCCGATTTCCGGAACCTGTTCCCCTGCCACAACGGAATCAGTGGAATTCTCCGCCTGCCCACCATCCGCGGCGGCACCGTCCCCGCGCTGCGCCGCGGCCAGCAGCGGCAGTTCTTCCGCCAGCGGATCGAGGTTCCTGGCGCGCAGCTCCAGCGCCGCCAGCACCGCCTCGGCCCGCGTCAGCACCGCGCGCGGCACGCCGGCAAGACGCGCGACATGGAGGCCCCAGGAGCGCTCCGAGGCCCCCGGCGCCACGGTGTGGAGGAACACCACGCGGCCGCGATGCTCGCGCACCTCCATCCGCGCGGGGGCGAGTTCGGGCAGCTTGCCGGCCAGCGCCGTCAGCTCGTGGAAGTGGGTGGCGAAGATGGCGCGGCAGCGCAGCCGGTCGTGCAGCGCTTCCAGCACCGCCCAGGCGATGGCGAGGCCGTCCCAGGTGGCGGTGCCGCGCCCGACCTCGTCCAGGATCACCAGCGAGCGCGGCCCGGCCTGGTTCAGGATCACCGCCGTCTCGCTCATCTCCACCATGAAGGTGGAGCGGCCGCCGGCGATGTCGTCCGCGGCGCCCACGCGGGAAAACAGCCGGTCCACCAGTCCGAGCCGCGCTTCCGCGGCCGGCGCGAAGAGACCGGCCTGGGCCAGCACCACCAGCAGCGCGTTCTGCCGCAGGAAGGTGGACTTGCCTGCCATGTTGGGGCCGGTGAGCAGGCACAGGCGCCGCCCGGCGGACAGGTCGGCATCGTTGGGCACGAAGGCCGGCCCCTTGGCCCGGCGCAGCGCGGCGTCCACCACCGGGTGGCGGCCGCCGCGGACGCGGAACTCGGTGCCGCCCGTGATCTCCGGCCGGCACCAGCCGCCGCCGGCCGCGAGCTCGGCCGCCGCCTGCTGCACGTCGACCTCGGCCACCGCGGCGGCGGCGGCGTTGATCGCGCCCGCCGCGTCCAGGCACAGGCCGCGCAGGTGCGCCACCACCCGCGCCTCGCGCCGGGCCGCTTCCTCGCGCGCCGAGCTCAGCTTGCGGTCCAGTTCCGCCAGCGCCAGGCAGGTGAAGCGGTGGGCGTTGGCCATGGTTTGCCGGTGGATCGGCGCGTGCGGGCCTTCCATGGCCTTGGCCCGCAAGAGCGCCTCGCCGGCCGAGGCCGGGACCTCCACCAGGTGGCCGAACTGCTGGTGGTGCTTGATCTTGAGGCTGGCGATGTTCCAGGCGCGCGCCAGTTCCCGCTGCATCTCCAGGATCGCCTCGCGCGCCCCGTCGCGCAGCCGCCGCAGCGCGTCGAGCTGACCATCGTAGCCGGCGGCCACCACGTTGCCATCCTCGAAGCGGGCCGGCAGTTCCTCGGCCAGGGCGCGGGCGAGTTCGGCGCGGGGCGAGCCGTCAGGCATCAGCGCCACCGCGGCGCGGGTGAGCAGCAGCGGTACCTGGGAGGGTTCCCGCAGCGCCTCGCGCATCGCCTCGGCGCGCGTCAGGCCGTCTCGCAGGGCGGCGAGGTCGCGCGGGTTGAAGCGGCCGACCGAGAGGCGCCCGAGCGCCCGGGCCATGTCGGGGGCGCCGCGGAGCGACTGCCGCAGCCGCTGCCGCAGCGCCGTTTCGGCGAGGAGGAACTCCACCGCGTCGTGGCGCGCGGCGATGGGCCCGGCCTCGGCAAGGGGGGCGGCCAGGCGGGCGGCGAGCTCGCGCCCGCCGGCGCCGGTCAGCGTCCGGTCCACCGCGGCGAAAAGGCAGCTCTCGGCCTCGCCGCGCTCGGAGCGCAGGATTTCCAGCGAGCGCCGGGTGGCGGCGTCCATGCGCAGCGTGTCGGCGCCGCCCCGGCTCTCGGGCGGCGACAGGCGCGGCATGGTGCCGCCCTGGGTTTGCAGCACGTAGTCGAGCGCGGTGGCCAGCGCCGCCGTCTCGGCCGGGCCGAAGCTGCCGAAGCCGTCGAGGACCGGAACTTCCCAGGCGGCCTGGAACAGCCGCGCCTCGTCGCGCGGCGCGGTGGCCGCGCGGAGGCGATGCTCGAAGCCGGACAGGGCGGGAGCGTAGGCGGCACCGGGTTCGATCAGCGCCGGCGGCACCAGGATCTCGGCGGGCTCCAGCCGCGACAGCAGCGCCGCCGCCTCGGCTATCGTCAGCGCCTCGGTGGACACGGCGCCGGTGGAGATGTCGAGCCAGGCGGCGCCCAGCGCCCCTTCCCCCGCCGCGCCTGCGGAGGCAGCAGGCGCGGAGAGGGCCAGCAGCCAGGAGGCGCGGCCGCCTTCCAGCAGGCTGTCCTCGGTTACGGTGCCAGGGGTTACCACCCGCACCACCTCGCGCCTGAGGGTCGAGGCCTTGCGGGCCTTGGCTTCCTCCGGGGTTTCCATCTGATCGCAGATCGCCACGCGGAAGCCGCGCCGCAGCAGCCGGGCCAGGTAGGCCTCGTGCGCGTGGGCCGGCACGCCCGCCATGGGGATCGGCTGCCCGCCGTGCTCGCCGCGATGCGAGACGGCGAGGTTGAGCACCTCGGCGCCGGTGACCGCGTCCTCGAAGAACATCTCGAAGAAATCGCCCATGCGGAAGAACACGAGCGCGTCAGGATGGGCGGCCTTGGCGGCGAACCACTGGGCCATGGCCGGCGTGGCGCCTGCGGGGTCGCGCCGCGCGGCAGGGGAAATGGCGTTGGCAAGATCGGATGGCATGCAAACCCAGCCTAGCCGCCCATGCCGCAGGCGCGAAGCACCCCGCTTTCCCCGGCCCGCAAAGGAAGGCCATAAAGGCTCCTCGCCTTAATTCATGCTCTAGCTCAAGGACGCACAGACCGATGGACGGTGGACCCAAGGCTCTCCCCAAGGACTCCCGCACGGCGCGCGTCACCGACGAGGAGGCCCTGGCCCTCCACGCCGAGGGCAAGCCGGGCAAGCTGGAAATCCGCCTTACCAAGCCGCTGATCACCGCGCGCGACCTGAGCCTCGCCTATTCGCCGGGTGTTGCGGTGCCGTGCCTCCATATCCACCGCGACCCGGCCACGGCCTACGACTACACGGCCAAGGGCAACATGGTGGCCGTGATCTCCAACGGCACCGCGGTGCTGGGCCTGGGCAACCTGGGCGCGCTGGCCTCCAAGCCGGTGATGGAGGGCAAGGCCGCCCTGTTCAAGCGCTTCGCCGACGTGGATTCGGTGGACCTGTGCGTCTCGACCGAGGACGTGGAGGAGTTCGTCAACTGCGTGCGCTACCTCGCGCCCTCCTTCGGCGGCATCAACCTCGAGGACATCAAGGCGCCCGAGTGCTTCGTGATCGAGGACCGTCTGCGTGAGCTGATGGACATCCCGGTCTTCCACGACGACCAGCACGGCACCGCCATCGTGGCCGCGGCGGGGCTGATCAACGCCTGCCACCTGACGGGCCGCGACCTGAAGACCACGCGCCTGGTGATCAACGGTGCCGGCGCCGCCGCCATCGCCTGCGCCGAGCTGGTCAAGGCCATGGGCATGCGGCCCGAGAACATCCTGATGTGCGACACCAAGGGCGTTCTGTACCGCGGCCGCACCGAGGGCATGAACCAGTGGAAGTCGGCCTACACGGTGCAGACCGACGCCCGCACCCTGACCGACGCGCTGACCGGGGCCGACGCCTTCTTCGGCCTGTCGGTGAAGGGCGCCGTGACGCAGGAGATGGTGAAGCTGATGGCCGACAAGCCCATCATCTTCGCCATGGCCAACCCCGACCCGGAGATCACCCCGGACGAGGCCAAGGCCGCCAAGCCGGACGCGATCGTGGCCACGGGCCGCTCGGATTACCCGAACCAGGTCAACAACGTCCTGGGCTTCCCCTTTATCTTCCGCGGGGCGCTGGACGTGCGGGCCAGCACGATCAACGACGCGATGAAGGTCGCCGCCGCCCGGGCGCTGGCCGAGCTGGCGCGCGAGGACGTGCCGGAGGAGGTGTCCGCCGGCAAGCCGATGCGCTTCGGGCCTGAGTACATCATCCCCAACGCCTTCGACCCGCGCCTGATCTCGCGCGTCTCCCCCGCCGTGGCCGAGGCCGCGATGAAGAGCGGCGTGGCGCGCCGGCCGATCGAGGACCTGCGCCGCTACACCCGCGGGCTGGAAAACCGCCTCGACGCCGGTGCCGGCGCGCTGGAGGCGATCACCGAGCGGGTGCGGGCCAACCCGCAGCGCGTGGTCTTCGCCGAGGGCGAGGAGGAGAAGGTGATCCGCGCCGCGGTGGCCTTCCGCAACGCCGGCTACGGCACACCGGTGCTGGTGGGGCGCGAGGACCGGATCATGGCCAGCGTGGCCTCGCTGGGCATCCCCTTCCCCGACGGCGTCGAGATCCACAATGCCCGCCTGTCGGACAGCAACAAGCGCTACGCCGACTATCTTTATGGGCGCCGGCAGCGCGAAGGCTTCCTGTTCCGCGACGTGCAGCGGATGGTGAACCAGGACCGCCACGTCTTCGCCGCCTGCATGGTGGCGCTGGGCGACGCGGACGCGATGGTGACGGGCTCCACCCGCTCCTACGCCGCGACGCTGGACGGCATCACCATGGCGCTCGACGCCGAGGATGGCGGCGTGCTGTTCGGCCTGACCATGCTGCTGACCCGCGCCCACGGCACGGTGCTGATCGCCGACACCACGGTGCATGAGCGCCCCGACGCCGCGACGCTGGCCGCCATCGCCCGGCAGAGCGCCGCCCAGGCGCGCCGCCTGGGGCTGGAGCCGCGCGTGGCCTTCCTCAGCTTCTCCACCTTTGGCGACCCGCGCGGAACCATCCCCGGCTCCGTGCGCGACGCGGTGAAGCTGCTGGACAGCCAGGAGACCGACTTCGAGTACGACGGCGAGATGGCGGCCGACGTGGCGCTCGACCCGTCGCTGCGGGCGCTCTACCCGTTCTGCCGCCTGACCGGCAGCGCCAACGTCCTGATCATGCCGAGCCTGCACGCCGCCCATATCCTGAGCACGGCGGTGCCGCGGCTGACCAACGCCACCACGATCGGGCCGGTGCTGATGGGGCTGAACAAGCCGGCGCAGATCGTGCCGCTCTCGGCCTCGGTGAACAGCGTGCTCGACATGGCCTGCCTGGCCGCGCACGAGGCCATCGACGGCAAGAAGGAAGGCTGAGGCCGCAACCCGTCGGGCGGTGGGTCCTTCCGCCGCCCGGCGAAACTGCTTCCGCACGATGATCCGGCGGGATTGCCCGACGGGCGCGTCGGGCAAGTCGCCCCGTGAACTGCCGGTTGGAACTGTTTGGTGGGAACACCGGGCGGGCCACCCGGTCAGGTCGCCCAGTCAGACTGCCCACTCAGGCCACCAACTCAGGCCGCCCACTAGGGCAGCCGATGGAAGACATCCGTGGAAACCGGGTGGGCAACGTGGGGGCCAGCCGTGCCGGGGCGGTGATCGCCGCCCCGCTTCACCCCTCCGGTGGCAGGTCATCCCCGCCACCCGGCATCCGCCGGGTCAAGCGGCCCGGCGACGTCACGCCCGTTCGGGCAGCGACATGCGTTGACGAAAGGGTGCTTACGAGGTCGGCAGGTCGATCGGGGTGACCTCGACCATGGCGGTGCCCTGCGCGCGCATGCCCAGCAGCTCGGCGGTATAGGGGCTCACGTCGATCACCCGGCCGCCGACATAGGGGCCACGGTCCTCGATGGTGACCACGGTCACGCGGCCGTTCTCGAGGTTGCGGACCTCGGCCTGGGTGCCCAGCGGCAGGGTCAGGCTGGCGGCGGAGTTGGAGTGGCGGTCGAAGCGCTCACCATTGGCCATCAGCCGGCCGTGGAAGCGGGACGCGTAGTAGGAAGCACGACCACGCTGCGACTTGATGTCATGGTCCTGCTGCGCTTCCAGCTTCACCACGATCTCCTCGGGCGCCTCGGTGGCCAGGGCGGCCCCCATGCTTCCGAGCATCACACACAGGGTTGTCGTCAGGATCTTCCGCACGCCGCCACGCCGCTCCTCTGTTGCCGGGCAGAGGTTCCATGCGCAAAAAATAGTGATCGCGCAACCTTGACAATTTTTTCTGTTTCGTAGCCGTCCGTCGGCTAATTTCCGGTTCCGAGGGGCCGACAGGCATTTTCCGCCCTGTGAGCGCCGGTTTTCGCGATCAAAACGATGCGATTGCTGGCAACCGGGCGGATAATCTTTTTTCGAAGAACCTGCCGGGAGCCGCCTGGCCGCGCCGCCGGAACCCCGTCCGTCAGCCCCCAGCCCGCACGATCAGCGCCGCCGAGGTCGAGACGCAGCCCCGGACCGAGAGCTTCAGGTGCGGGGTTTCGCCGGAATCCACCGGAAAGGGCCACTCCTCGTTGCGGGCATAGGGCGGCAGGTCCACGAAACGGTCGAGCACCCCGTTCCCGATCGCGAAGTCGAAGGGCAACGGGTGGTGCCCGGCCCGGCGCAGACGCTCCGCCAGGGCTTCCAGGTGGCGGCGGCGGAACAGCACGGTCGGGCCGCGCTCCACGCCCGGGCCCGTGTCGTGGAGGTTGAACTCGGTGGTGTGCACCGCGATCCCGCCCGGGCGCAGGCAGCGCATCGCCTCGGTCACGAAGCGCAGGCCCGCCTCGATCGAGCCCAGGTGCTCGAAGGAGCAGACCGACCAGACCACGTCGAAGCCGCCGCGCTGGAGGTCGGCCGGGATGCTGCTCATATCGGCCACGCGGTGGGTGACCCGGGCATCGAAGGCATCGCGGTCGAGCAGGTGCGGCTGAAACAGCGTGTCGCGGCTGGAGCCGTGCTGCGCGGTACGGATCCAGTCGCGCGCACGCCGGTCGCCGGGGTCGAGATCGGTGGCCACCACCTCCATGCCGTGGGCCGCGAACAGGCTCGGCAGGTATTCCGCCCCCACCGCGAAGCCCAGGGCGCGTTTGCCGGGCACCAGCATCCCGGCCTCCCAAACGGCCTGGGGCACGAAGCAGTCTTCCCAGACTTTGCGGTGATAGAGCGGCGCGAAGCGCTGCCGGCCACACCAGTAGCGCAGCCAGGGGGCCTCGATGTCTTCCTGCCGGCACAGGCGGCCGGTGAGGCCGGCGGGCACCGGCTCCGTCACCGCGGGCGCGTCGTAGCCGGCGATGCCCTGGTCATAGGCGGCGCGCGCCAGGGTGGAGCCCATGAGCTTGGTGTTCCAGGCCATCACCTCGGCCTCACGCCGCCGCCGGCCACCCCGCAACCAGTCCAGCACGCGTGCCACGGAACCCCACTGCCTCATCATCGCGCCTGTTTGCCCGTGCCCAGGAAGGGCGGATAGGGGGCGGCCTCAGCTGTCGAGGCGGATGCCCAGTTCGCGGATCAGCGGGCGCCAGCGGGCACTGTCGGCCGCCACCATCGCGGCGAAGCCCGGCACCGTCATCGCCTCGCTCTCGATGCCCAGCGTCGCCATGCGGCTCTGCGCCACGGGCGAGGCCACGGCCTGGTTCAGCGCGGCGTTCAGCCGCTCCAGCACCGGGGCGGGCGTGGCGGCGGGCACGGCCAGGGCCTGCCAGCCATAGGCCACCGCGTCGGACACCCCAAGCTCGATTGCCGTCGGCACCTCGGGCGCCGCGGCGGAACGGCGCTCGCTCAGCACCAGCAGGGCGCGGGCCGAGCCGTCGCGCAGGAAGGGGATGCCGGTGGCGCTGTCCACCACCACGCTGTCCACCGTGCCCGCCACCAGGTCCTGCATCGCCGCCGGCGCACCGCGATAGGGCACGTGCTCGGCCGGGAAGGTGCCGGCGCGCCGGCGCAGCATCTCCATCGCCAGGTGGTGCGGCGAGGCCACGGCGGGCGAGCCGTAGGTCGGCGCCTTCACCCGTGCCGCCGCGACGTAGTCGGCGAAGGAGCGCTGCGGGCTGTCGGCACGCACCGCGAGAAACAGCGGGAAGCGCCCGATGAAGCCCACCCCCGCGAGGTCCCGGTCGGGGTCATAGGGCAGCCGGGCATAGAGCGCCGGGTTGTAGACGAGGTTGCCGTTGTCGGCGTGCAGCCAGGTGTAGCCGTCGGGGCTTGAGCGGGCGACCAGCTCGCTCGCCAGCACGGCGCCGCCGCCGGGGCGGTTCTCCACCACCACGTTCTGGCCGATCGCGCTGCCCATCTCGTGCCCGATTAGCCGGGCGAAGACGTCCGAGGCGCCGCCGGGCGGGTAGCCCACCACCCAGCGCGGCGGATGATCCGGCCAGTTGCCGGCAGCCGCGGCGGGCACCTGGGCGGGAAGCTGGGCCTGAGCACGGCGGATCCCCGGCGCGGCGAGAACCGGCAGGGCGGCGAGGCCGGTCACGAGAAGGCGGCGTTGAAGCATCGCTGGAGGATTCCGCAGGATCGGGCGCTGGTCGGCCCCGGAATCGCGACGGGGCCGCGACCGGAACGAGCGCCTTCTAAGCACGCGCCGTGCCGCGCCGCCATGCGGGTGCGGCGCTGCCGGGACGGCTTGCCGGCCCGATGCGGCTGCGGGAACGGCCTGACCGTCACGCAGCGGCGTCAGGCGCGGGGCTGGCGCGGCGGCCGTGCGGAAGGATGCCCATGTCGTCGGGGCAGATCGGGGCGCACCACCGGAACGCCCCTGCCCTCCCTGGCGCGCGGCGGACGGCCCACCAACGGCGCCGTGTCGGAGGAGCGCGGCGCTCAGCCCGGGTCCACCGCCGGCACCGCGCGGGCCGCGCCGCCAAAGGCGTCGAGCAGCCGGCCGCGCCAGCCATGCACCGGGTCCTCCGCCTCGAGCAGCGGCAACGGGCTGACGCAGCGGGCCCACTGGAAGGCCCCGAAGACGATGTAGTCCGCCGCCCCCGGCGTGGCGCCGTGCAACCAGAACTGCCGGCGCAGCGTGGCGCGCAGGGGTTCGAGGAGCTTGCGGAAGGCGGGCAGTCGTTCCTCGCGGCCGGCGGTGACCTCGTGCAGCGGCCTGCCGAAGCGGGCGGTGCGGCTGCTCTCGAAGTAGTCGCGGTCGGCGGGGCGCAGCAGCGGCGGGATGTCGGAAATGATCAGCCCACCCACGGCCGGGTGCAGCACGGTGTCGCACCAGTCCAGCACGAAGCGCGACAGCGCCCGACCGCCCTCGCCCCCGAACAGCGTCGGGCGGCCAGGATAATGGTCCTCGAGGTAGAGGAGGATGTCCCAGGATTCGCGCAGCGACCGGTCGCCGTCGCGCAGCACCGGCACCTTGTCGGCGCCCGCATCGGCGATCTCCGCGCGGTCGCCGAAGCGCCAGGGCCGGCTCTCGAAGGGCAGGCCCTTGTGCAGCAGCGCCATGTGGATGCGCCAGCAGAAGGGGCTGAAAACGCGCGCGGGGTCGGAGCCGCAGAGCTCGTGCAGGACCAGGGTCATGGGGCGGAGCCTGCCCCTGCCCGGCCCCGCGCGGAAGCCCCGTGTCGCGCGGGTTGGGGTCTCAGCAGCCGCGCGTGTTGACGAAGAGGCTGTAGAGCGAGCGGCAGCCCGCCATGAAGAGGCGGTTGCGGTGGCGGCCGCCGAAGGCGACGTTGGCCACGCGCTCCGGCAGGTCGACGTGGCCGATCGGCTCGCCGGCGGGGTTGAAGACGCGCACGCCGTCCAGCCCTTCCGCCCCCATGCCCCAGCCGCACCACAGGTTGCCGTCCTCGTCCACGCGGAAGCCGTCGGGGGTGCCGCCGGGTCCCGCATCGATCAGCACGCGCCCCTCGCCCAGCCGGTTCCCCTCGCCCACCGGGAAGCTCAGGATCTTGCGGGGCGAGGCGCGCGAGGCCACGACGTAGAGCAGCGTCTCGTCGGGCGAGAAGGCCAGGCCGTTGGGCCCCTCGATCCCGGCCATCGCCAACTCGACGGTGCCGCGCGCAGGGTCGGCGCAGTAAAGGTTCTGCGGCAGTTCCGGCTCGGCACGCTCCCCCTCGTAGTCGCCGCTGATGCCGAAGGCCGGGTCGGTGAACCAGATCGTGCCGTCGCGCTTGACCACCACGTCGTTGGGCGAGTTCAGGCGCTTGTTCTCGAACCGGTCGGCGATCACGGTGATGCTGCCGTCGTATTCCGTGCGCGTCACCCGCCGCGCGCCGTGCTCGCAGGTGACGAGGCGCCCGGCATGGTCGCGGGTGTTGCCGTTGGCAAAGTTCGAGGGCTGGCGGAACACCGACACGGCGCCGCTGCGCTCGTCCCAGCGCAGGATGCGGTTGTTGGGAATGTCGGACCACAGCAGGCAGTGCTGATCGCCGAACCAGACCGGCCCCTCGCCCCAGCGCAGCCCGCCAGCCAGCTTCTCCACCGCGGCGTTCATCACGCGGTAGCGGTCGAAGGAGGGGTCGAGCGAGCGCACCCGACGGTCGGGATAGCAGGGCGACGGCGACCAGGGCGTTTCGTTCCAGCCCACCGGGGCGGCAGCGGCCTCCGCCTGGCCTGGCGCCATGTTCTGCAGGGCCGTGTTCTGCATGGCCGCGCTCCCCCTTGATGTTCCACCCGGGCCGGCACCGTGGCCCGCCTGCCACGGGAGGCTGACGCTTCGGGACCGGGGGCGCAACTGCCTGCGGCTGGGCAACGTTGCTCCCCCGCAACCCCAAAGGGAGGTACGAGGTGCGCGGTATTCTGCTCTGGCTGATCGGTATCCCGATCCCGGTGATCATCCTGCTGTGGATCTTCGGCGTGCTGCACTGAGGCGCGATCACCGGGCGCCCGCTCCCGGCCAGCCGACCGTCCATCCCGCAGCGCGGGGGATCGTGGAGGCCGGCGGCGCGGCGTCCGGGACAGGACATCACGGGAACGGGGTCTCGGCCACCCTGGCCCGGGCCGCCGCTTGAGGCGACACTCCGCTCATGGACCTGCTTCCCGAGCCCCCGGCCCGCCACGGGCGGGCGGCCGCCACGCGCCAGCGCATCCTCGACGCCGCCCTCGCCGAGTTCGCGGCCAACGGGCTGTCGGGTGCCCGGGTGGACGAGATCGCGGCGCGCTCCGGCGCCAACAAGCGAATGCTCTACGCCTATTTCGGCTCCAAGGAGGAGCTGTGGATGGTGGTGCTGGAGCGTGCCTACGCCGCCAAGCGCGCGGAGGAGCGGGCGCTCGCGGTCAACAACCTCCCGCCGGTCGAGGCCATGACGGCGCTGGTGCGGTTCAACCTGCGCTACGTGGCCCGACACCCGGAATTCGTGGCGTTGCTGAACGCGGAAAACCTTCATCGGGCCGCCTACCTCGCGCGGTCGGAGTCGGTCCGGGCGCTCTACTCGCCGCTGCTGGAAGTGCTGCGCGACGTGCTGCGCCGCGGCGTCGAGGCGGGGCAGTTCCGCGCCGACGCCGATCCCGTGCAATGCTACCTCACCATCGTGAGCCTCGGGCACTTCTACGTGGCCAACATGCACACGCTGTCCACGATCTTCGGGGTCGATCTCGGCTCCGAAGCGGCGCTGGCGGCGCGTGAGCAGCACTGCGTCCAGGTCGTGCTGGGCTACCTGCGGCCGGCGTGAGGACAGGCGGGTGAAACAAGGGCACGCCCGGAAGGCCCCGGTGCCGCGGCGGGGCGGCGTCGGCGCGGCACCGGCCCGGATCGCGCTGCTGGCCGGGCTGGCGATGATGCTCCCGTTCTGGGTCGGAAGCGCCGCGGCGCGGGAGGCTGCGCCGGTCATCCCACCCTCGCAACTGCCGGGAGTCGAGGCCCACGACGCCCGGCACGTGGTGGATGGCGAGGCAGCGCCCTGGACCGCGCTGGGCCGCGTGCAAACGGAGCTCGGCACGCGCTGCACCGGAACCATGATCGCGCCCCGCGTCGTGCTCACCGCCGCGCACTGCCTCGTGGCGCCGCGCTCCGGGCAGCTGGTGCAGCCGGGCTCGGTGCATTTCCTGCTCGGCTACCATGCGGGGAACTGGGTGGCGCAGGCCCGCGCCACGGGCTTCCGGGTCGGCCCCGGTTTCGAGGCGGCACGGCGCGGCCCGCCGGGCGCCGACTGGGCCATCCTGACCCTGGACGCGGCGATCGGGGTGCCCGGGCGGGTGCTGCCCCTGCTGCGCGCGGTGCCGCCGCCCGGCACCCCGCTGTCGCTCGGCGGCTACCAGCAGGACCGGGCGGAGGTGCTGATCGCCGACACGACGTGCCGCGCCCTGGGCCTGCAGCTGGTCGAGGGGGTTCCGATGCTGGTGCACGGCTGCGCCGGCACGCGGGGCTCCAGCGGCGCGCCCGTGCTGGCGCGGCAGCCGGGCGGCGACTGGGCGGTGGCGGGGGTCGCGGTCGCGGCGTCACTCAACAGGGCCATGGGCATCGCGGTGCCTGCTGCGAGCCTGCGCCCGGACTGACGTCTCCCCACCGACATTGCCCCATGGGCAGTGCCCCGCTGGAATTTTCTCCTGACGGGAACCGAAACTTCCGCCGGCCGTGCGAGGCGGGTTCAGCTTCCCGCTTGACCGCGGTTTTGCCGCGCGCTTAGGTAACCACACGGTTACTAAGCGAGCCGTGGGGAGATAAACGATGGCACAACGCCGCATCGGCCTGATCATGCATGGCGTGACGGGACGCATGGGAACCAACCAGCACCTGGTGCGCTCGATCGCGGCGATCCGGCGCGACGGCGGCGTGCTGCTGCGCAACGGCGACCGGCTGATGCCGGACCCGATCCTGGTGGGCCGCAACCGCGAGAAGCTCGAGGCGCTCGCCAAGGCGAACGGGGTGGAGCGCGTCAGCACCGACCTCGAGAGCGCGCTGCGCAACCCCGATGACGAGATCTTCTTCGACGCCGGCACCACGCAGATGCGCGCCGAGCTGATCCGCCGCGCCATCGCCGCCGGCAAGCACATCTACACCGAGAAGCCCACCGCCGATAACCTCGAGGACGCGCTCGACGTCGCGCGCCTCGCCCGCCGGGCCGGGGTCAAGAACGGCGCGGTGCAGGACAAGCTGTTCCTGCCGGGGCTGGTGAAGCTGAAGATGGCGATCGACAGCGGCTTCTTCGGCCGCATCCTCAGCGTGCGCGGCGAGTTCGGCTACTGGGTCTTCGAGGGCGACCTGCAGCCGACGCAGCGGCCGAGCTGGAACTACAAGAAGGACGAGGGCGGCGGCATCATCCTCGATATGCTCTGCCACTGGCGCTACGTGCTGGACAACATCTTCGGCGAAACCAAGGCCGTCTCCTGCCTCGGCGCCACACATATCCCGACGCGCTACGACGAAAAGGGCGAAGCCTACCAAGCCGATGCCGACGACGCGGCATACGCCACCTTCGAGCTCGAGGGCGGCATCGTCGCGCAGATCAACTCGTCCTGGACCACGCGCGTGCGGCGCGACGACCTCGTGACCTTCCACGTCGACGGCACGCACGGCTCGGCCGTGGCGGGGCTGATGAAGTGCTGGACGCAGAGCCGCGTGAACACGCCCAAGCCGGTCTGGAGCCCCGACACGCCGCAGACCATCAACTTCTTCGAAGGCTGGGAAGAAGTGCCCGACACGCAGAATTATCCCAACGGCTTCCGCGCGCAGTGGGAGTTGTTCCTGCGCCACGTCGCGGGGGAGCTGCCAACCTTCAAATGGGATCTGCTGGCCGCCGCCAAGGGCGTGCAGCTGGCCGAGGCCGGGCTGAAGAGCTGGGCCGAGCGCCGCTGGATCGACCTGCCGAAGCTGGAGGCCTGACCTCGTGCCGACCCTGAACCTGCCGACGGCGGAGGGCACGCTCGTGCCCTTCACCACCAGCCAGCCGCGACACTTCGCGACGGCGACGCCGCCCTTCCCGCGCGTGGCGCTCGCCGCCGCGCACGTGGTGGTGGACCCGCTGGCCGAGAGCGACCCCTGGCTCGACGCCAAGATCGACTGGGACCGGACCATCGCCTTCCGCCGTTATCTCTGGTCGCTGGGCCTGGGCGTGGCGGAAGCGATGGACACGGCGCAGCGCGGCATGGGCCTCGACTGGGCGCAGGCGCAGGAGCTGATCCGCCGCTCGCTGGATGCGATGCGCGACGTGCCGGGGGCGCAGATGGCCTCGGGCGCCGGCACCGACCACCTCGCGCCCGGGCCGGACGTTTCCGTGGATGACGTGATCCGCGCCTACGAGGAACAATGCTCGGCGGTCGAGGGCATGGGCGGGCGCATCATCCTGATGGCCTCGCGCGCGCTGGCGAAGGCGGCGAAAACGCCCGACGACTACGTTCGCGTTTACGACCGCATCCTGCGCGGTGTGCGGGAGCCGGTGGTGATCCACTGGCTGGGCGAGATGTTCGACCCGGCGCTGGAAGGCTACTGGGGCCACCACGACCACATGAAGGCGATGGAGGTCGCGCTCGAGGTCATCGCCAGCAATGCCGACAAGGTGGACGGCGTGAAGATCTCGCTCCTGGACAAGGACAAGGAGATCTCCATGCGCCGCCGCCTGCCAAAGGGCGTGCGCATGTACACCGGCGACGACTTCAACTACGCCGAGTTGATCGCGGGCGACGAGCAGGGCCATTCCGACGCGCTGTTGGGCATCTTCGACCCGATCGCCCCGGCCGTGGGCGGCGCGCTGGCGAGCCTGGCGCACAACGACCTGTCCACCTTCCACGACATCCTGGCACCGACCGTGCCGCTGTCGCGGCACATCTTCAAGGCGCCCACACGCTTCTACAAGACGGGCGTGGTGTTCATGGCCTGGCTGAACGGCCATCAGGACCACTTCGTGATGATCGGCGGGCAGCAGTCCACGCGATCCATCCAGCACTTCGCGGAACTCTTCCGCCTCGCCGACAAGGCCGGGCTGCTGCAGGACCCGGATCGGGCGGCGTCACGGATGCGCCAGCTCCTCGCGGTGCACGGCGTCGCATGAGCACCGCCGGACCGATCGGCCCCTTGAGCCTCAACACCGTCACGGTGAAGGAGCGCTGGGGGTTGCGCGACTGCATCGAAGGCTGTGCGCGACACGGCATCCCGGGCATCTCGCCCTGGCGCGACGTGCTGCAGGCGATGGGCGTGGAGCAGGCGGCGCGGCAGATCCGCGACGCTGGCCTCAACGTCACCGGCCTGTGCCGCGGCGGCATGTTCCCGGCCGCCGACGCGGCGGGGCGCGCGGCAAACATCGAGGACAACCGCCGCGCCATCGCCGAAGCGCACACGATCGGCGCGGCCTGCCTCGTGATGGTCTGCGGCGGTCTGCCGCCCGGGTCCAAGGACCTGCCCGGCGCACGGGAGATGGTGCGCGAAGGCCTCCACGCGATCATGCCCGAGGCGCGCGCCGCCGGCGTGACGATCGCGCTGGAGCCGCTGCACCCCATGACCTGCGCCGACCGCTCGGTGCTCTCGACGCTGGGCCAGTCGCTCGACCTGTGCGACGAACTTGGCGAGGGCACGGGCATCGCGCTCGACGTGTACCACGTCTGGTGGGACCCGGATCTCGCGCGGCAGATGCGGCGCGCGAAGGGTCGTATCGCGGGTTTCCATACCTGCGACTGGCTGGTGCCCACCAACGACACGGTGTTCGATCGCGGACTGCCGGGCGACGGCGTGATCGACATCCCCGCGATCCGCGCCATGGCGCAAGAATCCGGCTGGACAGGTGGAGCCGAGGTGGAAATTCTGTCACGTCGGTGGTGGTCAAGGGATCCGGATGAGGTTCTGCCGCTGCTGAAGGAACGGCACGAAACCGTCTGCTGACGCGACGCGCGTCCCGACGGGCTCCGTGCCCGTCGGGAGAAAACGAACATGACGATGCGTCGCGCACTGCTTGCCACCGGACTGCTGTTGCCGTCCCTGGCACTGTCCACAGGATCGAGGGCCCAGACAGGACCGGCCGCGGCGGACGCCTTATCATCATCCTGGAAACCCACGCGCCCGATGCGCTTCGTCGTGCCGTTTCCCGCGGGCGGCGCAACGGACGTGGTGGCGCGCGTGCTGGCGGAGCGCATGAGCGTGGCGCTGGGGCAGCCGGTGGTGGTGGAGAACCGCACCGGGTCGGGTGGCAACCTCGGCATGGAGAACGTCGTGCGCTCACCCGCCGACGGGCACACGCTGCTGATGGGAACGATGGGGGCACTGACCATCAACCCGCACCTTTACAAGGATATGGGCTTTGATCCGCTGCGCGACCTTGCACCGGTGTCGATGGCCTTCGGCACGGACCACCTGCTGATCGTCAACCCCAAGGTGGCTGCACCCGATGCCCGGCGCTTCGTCTCGCTGTTGCGCGAGAACCCGGGCAAGTTCAGCTACGGTTCGGCGGGATCGGGATCGAGCACGCACATGGTGGCGGAACTGTTCCGCCTGTCGGCCGAGGCGGAACCGCTGCACGTCCCTTATCGCGGCAGCGCGCCGGCGCTGAACGACACGGTGGCGGGCAACGTGCAGTTCATGCTGGATCAGGCCCCTTCCGCTCTCGCCATGGTCCAGGGAGGCCAGGTCCGCGCCCTGGCCACCACCGGAACGAAGCGCTTCCCGCTGTTGCCGGACGTGCCGACCGTGGCGGAGATCGGCCTGCCCGGCGCCACGGCCACCTCCTGGGGCGCGGTGATGGTGCCGGCCGGCACCCCGGCCCCTGCGGTGGCGCAGATGAATGCCGTGATCCGCGCCGCCCTGGCCGACCCCGCGGTGCAGGCGAAGCTCGCGGCGGCCGGCGCCGACGCGGTGAGCTCGACCCCTGAGGAACTGGCGACCATCAACGCGCGTGAGTCCGAGAAATGGGGCCGCGTGGTGCGCGAGGCGAAGATCACCGTCAACTAGGTGGTCCTGCGACGGGTCGTCGCGACCTCGGCCCATCAGGCAGGTTCCATCGTCGAGCCTGGCGGGCTTCGCCACGCGAACAGCAGGAGTGCGGTGCATGGATCTGGAACTTGGGGGCAAGGTGGCGGTGGTCACCGGCGGAACGCGCGGCATCGGGCTGGCGGCCGCGCGGCTGCTCGCGGCCGAAGGTGCCAACGTGGTCCTGGTGTCGCGCAACGCTGACGAGGCCGCCCGGGTGGCAGGCGACCTGACCCGCGACACGGGCCGCCGCGTCCTGGGCCTGGCTGCCGACACCACCGACGACGCCGCGGTGGCCGCCATGGCGGCCACCGTGGAGCGCGAGATGGGCGGCGCGCAGATCCTGGTGAACGCCGCGGCCGAACCCGCCGGGCAGAAGGCGGTGCCCGCGCCCTCGGAGGCGGAATGGGCGTCCCTGGCGTCGCACATGGACACCAAGGTCATGGGTTACCTGCGCTGCGCCCGCGCGCTGCTGCCGTCCATGCGCCGGGCTGGGTGGGGCCGCATCATCAACGTCAGCGGCTTGGGCGCGCGGCGGACCGGCGACGTGGTGGGCACCATCCGCAACGTCGCCGTGGTCGCCCTGGCGAAGAACCTGGCCGACGAGTTGTCGGGCACCGGCATCGCGGTCACCACGGTCCATCCCGGCCTGACCCGCACGGAAAAGGTGGACGCCATGATCGAAGCGCGCGCCCGTACGGAAGGCCGCAGCGTGGGAGAGGTGCAGGCGGCGATGGCGGAGAACGTGCTGATGGGCCGCCTGCCCAGCGCGGAGGAGGTGGCGCAGGTGATCGCCTTCCTGGCCTCGCCCCGTTCCGTCACGGTCAACGGCGTGGCGATCGATGTGGGCGGAGGCGTTCGGGGAGCCATCAACTACTGAGATCCGCGCACAAGCCGGCAGCCGCCCCGGCGCTTCGGCGGGGGCGACTGGCCGGGATGGCGGTGCTCGCCCGGTGGCCGGCCTGGTTTCTGAATCGGCCCCGGGCCGGGATCGTTCCGGCGCGCGGCTCCGGCGAAGGAGTTTGCGCGCCGGCTCCTGAACCAGCTCCTCAGTTCCAGTTCCCGGCTTTCGCCCTTTCGCGCATGCCGTCGATGAAGAGGCGAACCGCCGGCGTGCGGGCGCGGCTCGCGTCGAAGATCAGGTAAATCGGGATCGGCGGCGGCGCGTGCTCGTCGAGGACGCTGCACAGCCTGCCCGAGGCGAGCCCCTCGGCCGCCTGGTAGCTCAGCACATTCGCCAGCCCCTGCCCGGCGAGGACCGCCGCGAGCTGCGCGTCGATCGAGGTCACGGTCAGACGCGGGGTGACCGCCATCCCGCGCGACCTCGGCCCGAAGCGCCAGTGCGCACCGGTGCGAGCGTTGTCGCCCGCGATGGTGTCGTGGCCGGACAACTCGCGCGGGTGGGCCGGTCGTCCGCGCCGCGCGAGGTAGGCGGGGCTGGCGACGACCACCTGGCGCACGGAGCCGACCGCGACGGCCCGCAGGCTGCTGTCGCGCAGCTCGCCGATGCGGACGGCCACGTCGATCCCCTCCTCGACCAGGCGGATGTTGCGGTCGAGCAGCATGAGACGCACCGACAGGTCCCGGTAACGGGCGAGAAGCTCCGTCACCACGGGCAGGACATGCAAACGGCCGAAGATCACCGGCGCCGTGACATGCAGCTCGCCGCGCGGCGCCGACTGGCCACCCATGACCTCGCGCTCGGCCTCGCCCAGTTCCGCCAGGATGTCGCGGGCGCGGTGGAGGAAGGCGGCGCCCTCCTCCGTCAGGGCGATGCTGCGGGTCGAGCGGCGGAACAGCGACGCGCCGAGGTGGCGTTCGAGCGCCGCGATCGTCCGGGTCACCGCGGGCGGCGACATGCCGAGATGGCGGCCCGCCGGCGCGAAGCCGTTGCGCTCGGCCACCGCGACGAAGGTGGTCAGCGCCGCGAACCGATCCATCGGATTATTCCCCAGAGTGGAATTCTGAACTGCGAAGTTGGCGGATTCTCGGTGCAGCTTGAAGCGCCTACCTCCTGAGCCATGCCAGGTTCCTTCTTTCATCACCTGTTCGGCGACGCGGCCCGGAACTTCCAGGCGCAGGCCGGTTCGCGCGCCAGCTACGCCCGGCGGGAGGCGACGTCCGACGACGGGCGCGACGCGCTGACGGAGCGCGAGCTCTCGTTCCTCGCCGCGCGCGACAGCGTGTACCTCGCCAGCGTCACCTCCGACGGCTGGCCCTACGTGCAGCATCGCGGCGGCCCGGCCGGCTTCATCCGCCCGCTGGGCGACAACCGGATCGGCTTCGCGGATTACCCGGGCAACCGCCAGTTCATCTCGTTCGGCAACGTGGTCGAGCGTGGGCGCGTGGCGCTGTTCGCCATGGACTACCCGGCGCGGCGGCGCCTCAAGCTGATCGGCCGGGCCCGCCTCGTCACCGCCGCGGACGACCCCGTGTTGGTCGAGCAGGTCTCGCATCCGGCGGCTCCGGACGCCGAGGCGGCGCTGGTGATCGATGTCGTGGGCTTCGACTGGAACTGCCCGCAATACATCGAGCCGCGCTTCACGCGGGCCGAGATCGAGGCCGGGCTCCAGTCGCTCCTGGCGGAGAATGCAAGTCTGCGCGCCGAGCTGGCGCGGCTGAAGGAAGCCAACGCATGATCGAACCATTGACCCGCGGCGTGCACCATGTCGGCCTCGCCGTGCCGGACCTCGCCGCGGTCGAGAGGTTCTTCGTGGACGCGCTCGGCTGGACGGTGACGGGCGGCGTGCCGGCCTGTCCTTCGGTCTTCGTGTCCGACGGGACCACCATGGTGACGCTGTGGCGGGTCGCCGATCCCGACACGGCGGCGCCGTTCGACCGCCGTGCCCAGGTCGGCCTGCACCATCTCGCCCTCAAGGTGGCCCATATGCCCAGTGAACGCCGTGGGCCGGCCAACCCGGTGGGATTGTGACAGAAGCCGCTCCTATGCCCCTCCGTGCCCGGTCGGGCAGGAAACGTCGTGTCCCGAAGCCCTGCTCGCGCGTTGAGGCTGCATGATCCTGCGCGCCCCGGAGGACGGCACACGCCTCCTCATCCCCCAGCCCTCCCACGCCCTGCTTTCCGGCCAGATGATGGCGGCCTGGGGCGCCCCCGGCTTCGCCCGCCCCGACCCGGCGCCCGAGGTCATCCTCGCCGCCGGGCAGCACGACATCGCCTGGCTGCGCTGGGAAACGGCACCCACCCTGGACCGGGAGACCGGCCTGCCCCACCCCTTTACCCGGCTCGGCGCCGCGGTGCATGCGCCGATGTGGGCCGAGGGCGTGGAGATGGCTCGCGCCGCCTGGGGGCTCTGGCCCGCGCTGCTCATCTCGCTGCACGGCACGCGGATCTACACCCAGTACATGGACCCGGAGCACCTGCCCCCGGAGGACCGCGCCGCGATCCACCGCAACGCGGCCAAGGAGGAGGCGCTTCAGGCGGACTGGAGGGAGAAGCTCGGCGCGCCACCCGATCAGGTCGCGCGGAACTCCGCCCTGGTCGCGGTAACGGACGCCCTGTCCCTCGCACTGTGCTTCGCCGATCCCAGCAAGGCTGGGGAAGCCCCGATGGAGGATGGCAGCACCCGAAAGATGACACTCGTCCGGCAGGCGGCGGCGCGCTGGTCGCTGAACCCGTGGCCCTTCCGCGACAACACGGTCACGCTGCGCTGCGAAGCCATCCGCCTGCCCGAGGACACCCGCTGGAGCGACGAGGCGGCGATGCGCCGCGACCTGCGCGACGCAGGCTGGAGCACGCTGACCGAAACACTGGTCCCGGCCTGACGGACGGGACGGCGGCGGCGCTGTCCGCCGGCCCGCGCTGGGCCCTGCGCCCGGGCAGGGGCAGCGCACTGCTCGTGACTGGCCTGGGGGTGGCGGCGCTGGTGTGCTGGAGCGGCGCACACCGTCGGTGCGCACCATGCGCCCGGGATGCTTCATGGCAGCCTGCGCACGCAACGCGATGAACGGCGCGTTGCGCGGCGCGGCCCCGCACCACGGGGACGGCAAGGGCCACCGCCATGGCGCGACCTCGGCCGTGGAAACCGCCGGTCCGGCTAGTCGTGGTAGGCGATCAGTTCCTCGGGCGAGATCACCACGTCCTGCCACTTCTTGTAGATGTCCACGAGCTTGCCGTTGCGCAGGTTCGTGGTCACCCAGTTGTCAAGATAGGCCTTGAACTCCGGATCGTCCTTGCGGAGCGCGATGCCGATGGGGAAGCCGTGCATCGTGAACTTGACCGCGAGGTCGAGCGAGGGGTTCGTCTGCTTCAGCTGCGTGATCAGCGGCAGCGAGGAAGCGTAGATCTGCAGCTGGCCGCTGGTGATCGCCGTGCTGGTGGTCGCATCGTCCTCGAAGCGCGTGACCGTGACGTTCGGAACGTTCTTGACGCCCTGGGTCAGGTACTGGTCGTTCACCGTGCCCCGCGTCACCGCGACCCTCTGGCCCGCGAGGTCGGCGTAGCTGGAGATGGCCATCGCGGCGGGCGCCGCCACCACCGTCTTGAGCGAGGCGTAGGGGATGGAGAACTCCACCACCTGCCGCCGCTCCGGCGTGATGGACAGCGCGGAGATCACCAGGTCCGCCCGGTTGGACAGCAGGAACTGCACCCGGCTCGGTGTCGGAACCTGCACCACTTCCAGTGCGACGCCGAGATCCTTGGCGAGCAGCTGCGCCGTTTCCACGTCCGATCCGATCGGCTGGAACTTCCCGTCCAGCATGCCGTGCGGCGGGTTGCCCATGTCGATGGCCACGCGCAGCTTCTTGTTCTGGCGGATGGTTGCTAGGTTGGTCTCGGCCATCGCGCGGCGGGTTCCGCCCAGGATCGCCAGACCCGCCGCGACGGTGCAGAGACCTCTACGTCCGATCATTGTTTCCTCCCTGATTGTTTTTTCTTGTGCTTAGGCCGAAGAAACTGCTGCCGATGCATTGTTGCAGTTCCGGCCGTCGGCGAAGCGGCCGGAAAATCGCTGGCGGGCCCTAAGCTTCTTCGGCCCTGGCGCGCGGCGCGTCCTTCCCGGCGCCGGACGGCTCCTGCGCACGGGCGGCGATGGCGATCTGCACGTAGCCGGCGCTGGCCTCGATGTGCTGCGCGATGGCGGAGCGCGCGGCCTGTCCGTCGCCGGCCTGGATCAGCCTGTAGATCCCGGCATGTTCCTCGTAGGCATCGTCCAGCGACTTGCGCGGCACCCGGGCCGAGACCTGGATGACGTCGCTGATCAGCCCGTAAAGATTGTCGTAGAGGATGTGCAGGATCTTGTTGGGCACCGAGCGGACGAGCGCGACGTGGAAGTCCACGTCGCAGCGGGCGAAGCCTGCCGCATCGCCCGCACGCGCCGCGGCCTCCATGCCCTGCAGCGCCCGCATCACTTCGGCACCGGCGACGCCTCCGGACGAGGCGAGGCGCTCCACCACGTCGAGCTCCACGATGCGCCGCACGTCCATCAGCTCCACGAAGTAGCGCGCATCGCTCGAGCAGAGCTGCTTCACCGTCAGCGCCAGGGAATCGAGGAAGCCGCCGACGTCGTCGCGCACGACAACCGCGCATTCGCCGTGGCGGCGCTGGATCAGCCCCTTGGTTTCCAGCACCTGCATCGCGTCGCGGATGGTGCGGGTGCTGACCGCGAAGAGCCGCGCGATCTCGGCCTCCGCCGGCATGCGCGTCCCGACCGGCAGGCGGCCGGCGAAGATCTCCGCCTCGTAGTACTCCACGATGGAGTCCTGCAGCTTGCCGCGCTCCGCCGTGACCGCCCCGGGTTGCGACGGCGCGGCCCGCCGCGCGCGCGGGCTGGCTGGCGGCAGCAGCGCGGCGGCTGGGCCGCTCACCACGCGGTGAAGCCGCCGTCGACGACCACGTTGGAGCCGGTCATGTAGGTGGAGGCGTCCGACGACAGGAACTGGACGACGCCGTTGAACTCGTCGATCTCGGCCTGGCGACCCAGCGGCACGCGCTGCAGGAAGGCCTCGATGAACTCGGGATCGAAGCTCGCCGTCTTCACCCCGCCGAAGGTGACCGTGTTGACGCGCACGTTCTTCGGCGCCCAGTAGGTCGCGAGGTAGCGCGTGAGGTTGAGCAACCCCGCCTTGGACGCCGCGTAGGACACCGCCTTGATGAAGGGCACGCCGTCGCGCTTCTCGCGATAGGCGTAGAGCGCCTGGTTTGGCGACACCATGCCGTACATGGAGCCGACATTGATGATGCTGCCGCGTCCGCTGGCGGCCATGTGCGCGCCCACCACCTGGCAGCACTGCATCACGCCGGTCAGGTTCACGTCGATGATCTCGTCCCAGTATTCCCGGGGATAGGTCTCGAAGGGGCCGTTCTGATCGGCCGAGCCCGAGGGCTTGGAGTCGATGCCGGCATTGTTGATCAGCACGTGCGGCACGCCCCAGCTGGCGATCAGCGCGTCGGTCGCGGCCTCCAGGGCAGCCTTGTCCTGCACGCTCGCGTGGAAGACCCGGATCCGGTCCGAAAGGCCGGGGAACTTGCGCTCGGTTTCCTCTGCCGTGAAAGGCCGGCGGCTGTAGACGGCCACCCTGGCGCCGTTCTGGGCGAGCCAGTCGGTGAACTGCGTGCCGAGCTGGCCCAGGCCGCCGGTCACGATGATGACCTTATCGCGGACGGAGAAGATGTCTTTCATAGGCAGCCTCGCGCGCTGGTGATTATGGGTGTGCGGCCCCGCTGCGCCTGACAGGTGCGGAGCGCCGGGATGGGCGAGGAAGGACCGTGATCCCGGGCGGCATCGTGTCGTCCCTTCCCTGTTCTTGCTTCAGTCGTCGGGCAGTTGGCTTTGAGGCTCATCCCGCGTACGGAACGAGCTTGTTATGTCTTATGACATATGTCAACGCTGTTCTCGGTCGCGCTGCGACCCCGCAGCTGGACGCAGCGGCCGCTTCAGCTCCCGCCGATCTCCGCCATCAGCGTGTCTGCCGTCTGCCGCAATGGCGCGTGGAATTGCTCGGCCACGGGAAGCAGCGGCGCGCGGGTCCGCGGCGAGGCGATGACGCCCATGTGGTGCAGCATGAACTTGAGGCCAGGAAAGACGCCTGCCTGCACCAGGAGGTCGATCACCTCGTTGCAGGCGGACTGCAGCCGCATCGCTTCCTCGACCTGCCCGGCCGCGAGGGCCTGCTGCATGCGACGGTAGCGGCCGCCCATGACGTTGTAGGTGCTGCCGATGCCGCCGTTGGCACCCGACACCATCCCAGCCAGGAACACCTCGTCGTAGCCGTTCAGCAGCAGGGTGCCGGGATAGCGGCGGCGGAGCTGCTCCATCTGGTACATGTCGATGCTGGTCTGCTTGATCCCGATGACGCCCGGGATGGCCAGCAGGCGGTCCAGCTCGGCGAGCGAGAAGCTGACGGAGCTCATGGCCGGGATGTTGTAGATCACCAGGGGCAGGCCCTGCGCCGCCTCCACGATGTCCCGGTAATAGCCGGTGATCGCGTCCTTGCCGTGGGGAAAGTAGATCGGCGGGATCGCGGACACGGCGTCGTAGCCCGCCTCGGCGCAGGCGCGCGCCAGGGCGACCGCGTCGCGCGTGCTGATCGCCCCGACATGACCGATCAGCTTCGCCTGGCCGCGGGCCTCGTCGGCCACGACGCGCAGGCCTTCCCGCCGCTCCTCCACGGATTGCATGAGCGACTCGCCGGTGGAGCCGCCGACGTAAAGCCCGTCGATGCCCTGGCGCAGCACGAAGCGCGCGAGCGATCGCTGGCAGGTCTCCGCGAAGCCTTCCTGCGCGTCGAAGGGCGTGGGAAGGGCGGCGTAGAGCCGCGCCAGCCCGCCCGGGTCCTGCGTCACCATATCAGTTGTTCCTTCTTGCGTTGCCTTCGTCGCACCCCATCGGACCGCGTTGCCCGCGGCGAGGATGCGGCGACCTCCATAGCCTGAGCGATGAACAGCCTCACTCCAAGGCCGCAGGCGTGATGACGGGCGTGTTTCCGCGACGCGAGGACGCCCCGCCGGTGCCGCCCGCACCGGGGCGCCCCGCGCCCTTCCAGGCCAGGCGGGTGGCACCGGCCTCGGGGGCCATGCGCGGCTGCGGATTATGCTCCGCTGCCGCCGGGGCAGCGAAGCAGGGCGTCCCCCTCCGCACCGCCGCCGGCAGCAACAGGACCTGCCGCCGCTGCACAGGGGCCGGGATCAGAGCCAAGGCCAAAGCCACAATCCCCGCCCGCCGCGGATGCGCCAGGGCTTCTCCCGCGGGACGGCGTTCCTACATTCCTGAAGGCTCAGCATCCTGGCGCCCTTCGCGCGGCCTCCCCGGCTCGCCGCGCTGCCACTCCGGGTGAGCACCCGCCGCCCCGGTCGCGCAGGCGGGATGACGGGGTATGGGACGGGACCGGCACTGCCATGGACATCAGGGAACTGTCAGCGATCGATGGATGATCAGCGGAGAGTAAACGACCCGGTCGAACAGCTGATCGGCCTCCTGTCGCGCCTGCCCGGCTATGGCCGCCGCTCGGCCCGCCGCGCGGTGCTGCGGATGCTGCAGGACCCGGCGCGGCTGATGCTGCCGCTGGCCGACGGCTTGCGCGCCGCGGCCGAGGCGGTGCGCCCCTGCGAGACCTGCGGCAACCTCGACGTCACCTCGCCCTGCCATGTCTGCCGCGACCCGCATCGCGAACGCGGACTGGTCTGCGTGGTGGAAGGCGTGGCCGATCTCTGGGCGCTGGAACGGGCGGGGGCGCATCGCGGCCTCTACCACGTGCTGGGCGGGCTGCTGTCGGCGCTGGGCGGCGTGGGGCCAGAGGATCTGAGCATCCAGCCGCTGGTGCGCCGCGTGGCGGAGGAGGGCGTGCGCGAGGTCATCCTGGCGCTGCCGGCCACGGTGGAGGGCGCCACCACCGGCCACTACCTCGGCGACCGCCTCCACGACCTGCCGGTGCAGGTGACGCGGCTGGCACAGGGCGTGCCGATGGGCGGCGCGCTGGACGTGCTGGACGACGGCACCCTGGCCGCGGCGCTGCGGGCGCGCCGGCCGGTGTGATCCGGAGGGTTCGCCCGTGGCCGGGGAGGAGGAGAAAGAATTCTCCCCCTCCCCGGACCCCTTCCCCTCATCTTTTTTCAGGACGCTGCCGCGGGAACGTGGCCAGGGCTGTGCGCTCCGGCTCATCGAGCCGGAGCGAGGGACGCGTCAGCCTGAGCTGACAGGAAGCTTTGCTTCTTTTCAGAAGCGCTGGCGGCCGTATCGCGCCCACCCCGCCACCATCCCGCGGCAGCGTCCCGAAAAAAGATGAGTGGGGGTCCGGGGGAGAGAATTCCTTCTCTCCCCCGGCCACGGCAGCGCCCCGCCTCCACTCCGATCAGAGCGCGCTCTTCTTGTCCTGGTACACCGCGAGCGAGCCGATCGAGTTGCCGCCATCCACCGGCAGCGACGCGCCGGTGATGTAGCTGCTGGCGCTGCTGGCCAGGAACAGCGCGGCATCGCGCACGTCCTCGTAGCGCGTGGCGCGTCCGGCGGGGATGTTGGCGGTGGTGGTCGCGGCATGCGTCTCGCTCACCGGGCTGACGCTGCTGCCGGCGGCGAAGCCGGGCTCCAGCGCGTTCACCCGGATGCCGTATTCCGCCAGCTCGATCGCGAAGCCCTTGGTGATCCGGTCTAGCGCCGTCTTGGAGGTGCAGTAGGGCGCCACGGTACGGCGCATCTTGCGCGCGGCGCCGGAGGAGATGTTGATCACGCTGCCCCGCACGCCCGCCGCGATCATGTTCTTGGCCACCGCGCGCGTCAGCAGGAAGGGCGCGCGCAGGTTGATGTCGAAGATGCGGTCCCATTCCTCGGCATCCACGTCGAGCAGGAAGGCGCTGGGATAAACGCCGGCGTTGTTCACCAGCACGTCGGCGCTGTTCCAGCGCGAGGCAACCGCCGCCGCCAGCGCCTCGATCGCCGCGGCGTCGCGCAGGTCGGCAGCGTGGCGGAAGCCGTCCGGGCCGAGTTCCATGCCCTCCAGCGCGGCGACGTCCGTGTCAGTGAGGCACAGGCTGGCGCCAGCCTCGGCAAAGGCGCGCGCCAGCCAGCGGCCGATCACGCCGCCCGCCCCGGTCACCACCACGCGCTTGCCCACCATCTCGGCTGCGAAGTCCATCTGCGCCCTCCTTTCCGCCGGTGCGGCGGCGCCCACGGTCATACCGGCTCCGCCGGCTGCGGGGAACGCGGCACCGGGGTGGCGCAAGGGCGCGCGCCGCATCGCCGGCGCCCTGCGCCCGGCTGTCTCGCGGGCTGCCGCGTTAAGACCTTATCCGGCGGCGGCATCCGGCAGGTCCGGCAGGGTCGCGGGAACGGCTGGACAGGACACGCCGGCGCCCGAGCTGGCACGGAGAAGAAGGATCACCATGAACAACCGCCGTAACTTCCTGGCCGGCAGCGCCGGGGCGATGGGCCTCGGGGCGCTGGGGGCGGGCACCCTGGGGATCGCGCTGACAACAGGCCCGGCCGTGGCGCAGCAAGCCACCCGGTCCCCCGCGGCGACGCCGCCGCAGCTGGTCCTGCCGGCGCTGCCCGTGCCAACGCTGCAGGTCAACGGGCAGGAGGCGGAGTTCCCCGTGCGCCGCATCTACTGTGTCGGCCGCAACTACCTCGCCCATGTCGAGGAGCTGAACCACGACACGCGTGAGGCGCCGTTCTTTTTCCAGAAGGCGCGCGACATGCTGGTGCGCACCGGCGGCGAGGTCGCCTATCCCAGCCGCACCGAGGATTACGAGCACGAGGTCGAGCTGGTGCTGGCCATGAAGTCGGGCGGCATGAACATCACGCCGGAAGAGGCGATGGGCCACGTCTACGGCTACGCCGTCGGTCTCGACATGACGCGGCGCGACCTGCAGAACCGCGCGCAGGAAAAGCGCCAGCCCTGGGAAGCCGGCAAGTCCTTCGACCAGTCCGCCCCCTGCGGCCCGATCACGCCGATGGGCGCGGCCCCGATGCGGGACGCGCGCATCCACCTCGCAGTCAACGGACGCACCGTGACCGACGGCAACATCAAGGACATGATCTGGAACCCGGCCGAGATCGTGGCGCAGCTCTCGACGCTGTTCGCCATCGCGGCGGGTGACCTGATCTACACCGGGACGCCGGCCGGTGTGGGCAAGGTGGGGCCGGGCGACACGCTGCTCGCCCAGGTCGACGGGCTGAGCGACCTCGAGGTGCGGATCGTGCAGGGCTGAGCGCGGCGCGGGTCCCGCCCTTTCCGGCGGGACCCGCGGCACCTTCGGCCCCTCAGCTTCACCCCTCAGGCGCGGCCGGGCACCGCCGGCTGCGGCATCGCCTGTGCCGGCGGTGCCTCGTTCAGAGCGCGGGCGGAGCGCGCCGCTTCCGCCGCGGCGGCCTCGCGCCCCCAGCGGGCGGCCAGCGCGGCGCAGACCATCAGCTGGATCTGGTGGAACAGCATGATCGGCAGCACGATCAGGCTGACGGTGCTGGCCGGGAACAGCAGGCTCGCCATCGGGATGCCGCTGGCCAGGCTCTTCTTGGAGCCGCAGAACAGGATGGTGATCCGGTCCTCGCGGTTGAAGCCGAGCCGCTTGCCGGCGAAATGGGTGATCCCCAGCACCACCGCCAGCAGCACGGAATTGGCGATCAGCAGCTCCACGAGGCTGAGCGCGTCCACCTGGTGCCAGAGGCCGTTCACCACGCCCTCGCTGAAGGCGCCGTAGACCACGAACAGGATCGAGCCGCGGTCCACGTAGCCCACCACCTGCTTGTGGCGGTTCAGGAAGGGCAGGATCCAGCGCCGCACCAGCTGCCCCAGCACGAAGGGCAGCAGCAGCTGCAGCATGATGCCCTTGATCGCCCCCAGCGACACGCCGGCGCCGTTGGTGGTGGTCATCAGGAAGCCCACCAGCACGGGCGTCAGCACGATGCCCACGAGGTTGCTCAGCGAGGCCGAGCACAGCGCCGCCGGCACGTTGCCGCGCGCGATCGAGGTAAAGGCGATCGAGCTCTGCACCGTGGAGGGCAGCACGCCCAGGAACACGATGCCCGCCGCCAGCTCAGGCCCCAGGATCGGGCGCATGGCGTAGCTCAGCCCCAGTGCCAGCACCGGAAAGATCACGTAGGTCGCCACGAACACCGTCAGCTGCAGGCGCCAGTTGGTGATGCCGTCGATCACCGCCTCGCGCGACAGGCGCGCGCCGTACAGGAAGAACAGCAGCGCGATGGCAAGGTCGGTGGCATCGTCCACCACCACCGCACCCACGCCGCGCGCGGGCAGGAGGCTGGCCAGCACCACCATCGAGACGATCAGCAGGATGTACGGGTCGATCCTGAGCCGCGCGAGCAGCGAGGGCTTCGGCTTCACCGGCACGGCGGAGGCCTTGGTGGGGGTGGGGGTGGCTGTCGGGCTGGCCATGCTGGGCGGCCTTTTTCCAGTGAGAAGGGGTTCAGCGCCTTCTGCGCCATGCAGCGCGGCAATGACAGCGTTAACAGCCATCGCGTATCGTGATGGCCATGGCCGACCTCGACCCTGTTCTACTGCGGACCTTCCTCGTCGTCGCGGAAACCCGCCACTTCACCGAGGCGGGGCACCGGCTGGGCCTGCGCCAGTCCACCGTCAGCCAGCACATCCACCGCCTGGAAGCGGCGGTGGAACGGCCGCTGCTGCTGCGCGACACCCACGGCGCCTCGCTCACCCCGGATGGCGAGGCGATGCGCGGGTTCGCGGCCCGCATCCTGGAGGCCAACGACCGCGCATCCGCCTTTTTCCGCGGCACGGAGCTGCGCGGGCGGCTGCGCTTCGGCACCTCCGAGGACCTCGTGCTGTCCCGCCTGCCGGGCATCCTGCGGGAATTCGTGCGCTCCAACCCGCTGGTGGACCTCGACCTGACGGTGGGGCTGAGCAGCACCCTGCATGACGGGCTGGAAGCGGGCGAGCTGGACCTGATCTTCGCCAAGCGCCGCGCGGGCGAGGAGCGCGGCCGCCTCGTCTGGCGCGAACGCCTGGCCTGGGTGGGGGCGCGCGACACCGTCGTGGACCCCGCAGCACCTGTGCCACTGGTGGTCTACCCGTCGCGCTCGATCACCCGCAACCTCGCGGTGGAGGCGATGGAGCGGGCCGGGCGGTCCTGGCGCGTGTCGTGTTCCAGCGGCAGCCTCAGCGGGCTGACCGCGGCGGTGCAGGCGGGGCTGGGCGTTTCCGCGCAGTCGCGCCTGCTGCTGCGGGGCGAGTTGGTGGAGCTCCGCAGTCCGGAGCTGCCGCCGCTGGAAGAGGTCGAGTTCGTACTGATGGGCCGCGCCAGTCGTTTGCGCGGCCCGGCCGCGGCGCTGGCCAGCGTGATCGCCCGCAACGCCGAGCGCCTGCAGGATGCGGCCTGAGGCGCGGCGGCCTCCGCCTCCCTCACGGTCCGGCAACACCCCCGAACACATCTGGCGAACAAATCTGGAACGGCCGGGCGTCCGAAGCGATGACCGCGCAGCCCGAAACCCTTAAACTCCGCCGCGCCCGCCACCGACCGGAGCCCCGCGACTGATCGCCGCCGCCGAAGCCGTTGAAGGGGCCGCCGTAGCCGCCCCCGTCCCGCCGATGCGCAAGATCATCCACGTCGACATGGATGCCTTCTACGCCTCGGTGGAACAGCGCGACGACCCGGCGCTGCGCGGCCGGCCGCTGGCGGTCGGCGGGTCGCGCGAACGGGGCGTGGTGGCGGCGGCCAGCTACGAGGCGCGGCGCTTCGGGGTGCATTCCGCCATGTCCTCGGCCGTGGCTCGGCGGCTGTGCCCGGACCTCGTCTTCGTGGCGCCGCGCTTCGAGGTGTACCGCGCCATCTCGGCCGAGATCCGCGCGATCTTCGCCCGCTACACGCCCCTGATCGAGCCGCTCTCGCTGGATGAGGCCTACCTGGACGTCACCGAGAACATCCCGGGCATCCCCTCAGCGACGCGCATTGCCGAGGAGATCCGCGCCGCCATCCGCGAGGCGACCGGCCTCACCGCCTCGGCCGGGGTGTCCTACAACAAGTTCCTGGCCAAGCTCGCCTCCGACCACCGCAAGCCGGACGGGCTCTTCGTGATCACCCCGCGCATGGGCCCCGCTTTCGTGGAGGACTTGCCGGTGGGCAAGTTCCACGGCATCGGCCCGCGCACCGCCGAGAAGATGCAGGCGCTGGGCATCCACACCGGCCTCGATCTGCGCGCGCAGAGCCGGTTGTTTCTGCAGGAGCGTTTCGGCAAGGCTGGCAACCACTACCACGCCATCGCGCGCGGGCTGGACGACCGGCCGGTGCGCGCCGACCGGCAGCGCAAGTCGGTGGGGGCGGAAAACACCTTTGCCCGCGACCTCAGCCAGTTCGAGGAGATGCGCGACGCCCTGCGCCCGCTGGTGGCCAAGGTCTGGCAGCACTGCGAGCGCCACCGCGTGTCCGGCCGCACCGTGACGCTGAAGGTGAAGTTCGCCGACTTCCGGCAGATCACCCGCAGCCGCTCGGTGGCGCCGGTCACGGGCGCGACGGGGCTGGAACAGGCGGGGCTGGAGCTGCTGCAGGGCGTCTTCCCGCTGCCGCGCGGCGTGCGGCTGCTGGGGATCACGCTGTCGAACCTCGAGGGCGAGGCCGCGGTGCCGCTGCAACAGCTGACCCTGGGGCTCTGAGCGCCCCAGCGGCGCGCGGCAGCGGAATGCTGGGGTCCGGGGAGCCTCAGGCTCCCCGGCGGAGGTCCAGGAGGCAGCGCCTCCTGGCAGCGCGGGCGCAACAACAGCCCGCGGCGGCCTCCCGCGCTACTCCGCCGCTTCCTGGGTTTCCGGCGCTTCCGGCGCCGCGCGTCGCACCCGCAGGCGGCGGATACGGCGCGGATCGGATTCCAGCACCCGGAACTCCAGGCCCGAGGAGTGCGACACCAGCTCCCCCTTGGTGGGCACGCGCCCGGCCAGGGTGAAGACGAGGCCGCCCACCGTGTCGATGTCCTGGTGCTGCTCCTCAGGGGTCAGCACCGAGCCCATCTGCGCCTCGAAGGCCTCGATCGGCATGCGCGCGTCGAGGTCCCAGGTGCCGTCGGGGCGCTCCACCAGCTGCGGCTGCATTTCCTCGTCGTGCTCGTCGGCGATGTCGCCCACGATGGTTTCCACGAGGTCCTCGATGGTCACCAGCCCGTCGATGCCGCCGTACTCGTCGATCACCAGCGCCAGGTGGACGCGGGCGATGCGCATCTGCAGCAGCAGCGCCAGCACCGGGATCTGCGGCGCCACCATCAGCGGCTTGCGCAGGATCGCCTGCAGGCTGAACGGCTCTTCCCGCCCCACCGAGGCGAAGACGTCCTTGATGTGGACCATGCCCACGACGTCGTCGAGGTTTTCCCGGTACACCGGGAAGCGGCTGTGGCCTTCGCGCTGGATCAGCGCGATGGCTTCCTCCAGCGTCAGCGTTTCGGGGATGGCCACGATGTCGGCGCGCGGCACCATGATGTCGAGCACCGTCTTGCCGCGCAGCTTGAGCACGTTGCGCAGCAGCAGCCGCTCCCCGGCGTCGAGCTCCGGGAGCTCGCCTTCCTCGCCGGGTTCCTCGGTGCCGTCCACCAGCGCCTCGAAGCGCTCGCGGACGCTCTCGGCCTCCTTCTTGCGGGTCAGCGCGCCGAGCCACCAGAGGAGGCCGCGGTCCTGGCCCTGTCCGTTATTCTCGCTCATCGCTCAGAATACCCCGCGCCAGGGATTGGGCAGGGCCAGCCGGCGCATGATGCGCGCCTCCGCCTGCTCCATGCGCCGGGCCTCGCCGGCCTGAAGGTGGTCGTGCCCCACGAGGTGCAGCGCGCCGTGCACCACGAGATGCGCCAGGTGCGCGTGCAGCGGCTTGCCGGCTGCCCGCGCTTCCCGCCGGACAACGCCCAGCGCCAGGGCGATGTCGCCCAGGAACCCCGGCATCTCCGCCGGGAAGCTCAGCACGTTGGTGGGCTTGTTCTTGCTGCGATGGAGCCCGTTCAGGCGCTTCACCTCGCGGTCGTCGGTCAGCAACACGTTGACCGCGCCCTGCACCCCTTCCGCCCGCAGCGCCGCGAGCACGGCTTCCTGTGCGAGCCGCGAGGCACGGGGCACGGCGGCCCGCCATCGCGGCTCGGAAACAACGACTTCTATCTCCCCGGCCTCGCTGCCGGGGTTACTACTCGACGGGTCCATCCCGATCCTTCCCACGCCGGCCCGCCCTCATGGCTCCGGCTGAGCCGCCATCCTTAGCATCGAAGCGGGCATAGGCGGCAACGATCCGGCCCACCAGCGGGTGACGGACCACGTCGCCCTCGGCAAAGCGCGTGACGCCGATGCCCTCGACACCCTCCAGCACGCCCAGCGCCTGCACCAGGCCCGAAGGCTGGCCGGGCGGCAGGTCCACCTGCGACGGGTCGCCGGTGATCACCATGCGCGTGCCCTCGCCCATGCGGGTGAGGAACATCTTCATCTGCGCCGGCGTGGTGTTCTGCGCCTCGTCCAGGATGGCGTAGGAATGCGCCAGCGTGCGGCCGCGCATGAAGGCCAGCGGCGCGATCTCGATCTCGCCCGAGGCGAGGCGCCGCGTCACCTGGTCGCCCGGCAGCATGTCGTGCAGCGCGTCGTAGAGCGGGCGGAGATAGGGATCGACCTTCTCCTTCATGTCGCCGGGCAGGAAGCCCAGCCGCTCGCCGGCCTCCACCGCCGGGCGGCTCAGCACGATGCGGTCCACCTGGCCCGCCAGCAGCATCGCGACGCCCTGCGCCACCGCGAGGTAGGTCTTGCCCGTGCCGGCGGGGCCGACGCCGAACACCATCTCGTTGGCCGCCAGCTGCTCCATGTAGCCGGCCTGGGCCGGGGAGCGCGGGGCGATGGCGCCCTTGCGGGTGCGGATGGCCGGCAGGTCGCGCAGCGGCAGGCGCGGGTTCTCGCCCGCCCCGTCCCCGTCACCGGCCGTGGCCTCGGCGAAGCGCAGCGCCGCGTCGATCTCGCTCAGGTTCAGCACCTCCCCCCGTCGCAGCCGCGACCACAGCCCGCGGAGGATGTTCTCCGCCGCTTCCGTGGCGCCGCCGCTGCCGGTCACGGTCACGCGGTTGCCGCGCGCCGCGATCCTGACGCCCAGCTTCTGCTCGATCCGCGCGATGTGCCGGTCATGCTGGCCGAGCAGCAGCGGCAACAGGGCGTTGTCGTCGAAGGTGAGCGACACGGCGCGCGTGCCCGGGCCGGCATCGGCCAGGATGGGACGGGCAAGGGCCTGGGGGTCCGTCCGGAGGGCGATGCCCACCGACGAGAGGGGTGTGTTCAAGCGGTGGCTCGCTCCTGAGCAAGGCATGTTGCGGACATAGAATTGGTGAGTGCAGCCTCGAGGCGCACCCTCGCGACCCGTCCGATCAGGTCTGCGTTTGCGTAGAAGTGAACGGGTTGAAGCCAGGGCGAGCGCGCCTGCAACTGCCCGGGGCGGCGGCCGTGGCCGGTCACCAGCACGTCGCAGACCCGCCCGGCCGTCTCGGCGTTGAAGCGGTCCTGCTGTTCGCGCAGCAGCGCCTGGAGTTCCAGCAGCCGGGCGTGGCGCTCGGCCTCGGGCACCTGGCCCGCCATGGTGGCGGCCGGCGTGCCGGGTCTCGCTGAGTAGCTGAAGGAATAAGCCAGCGCGAAGCCGGTTTCCCGCACGAGGTCCATGGTCTGCCGGAAGTCGGCATCCGTCTCGCCCGGATGGCCGGTGATGAAGTCCGACGACAGCGCGATGTCGGGCCGCGCCCGGCGCAGCTTCTCCACGATCGTGCGGAACAGCGCGGCGTCGTGGCCGCGGTTCATCATCCGCAGGATGCGGTCCGAGCCCGACTGCACCGGCAGGTGCAGGAAGGGCATCAGCTGCGGCACCTCGCCATGGGCGGCGATAAGGTCGTCGTCCATGTCGCGCGGGTGGCTGGTGCTGTAGCGGATGCGCGGGAGGTCCGGGATCTCGGCCAGCGCGCGCACCAGCCGCGCCAGGTTCCAGGTCCGGCCATCCGGCCCCTCGCCATGGTAGGCGTTCACGTTCTGCCCGAGCAGCGCGATCTCGCGCGTGCCCTGCGCCACCATGCGCCGCGCCTCGCGCAGGATCGCCTCCGCGGGGCGTGAGAACTCGGCGCCGCGCGTGTAGGGCACGACGCAGAAGGAGCAGAACTTGTCGCAGCCTTCCTGCACCGTCAGGAAGGCGACCGGCCCCTGCGAGGCGCCGCTCTCGGGCAGGTGGTCGAACTTGTCCTCGGCCGGGAAGTCGGTCTCGATCACCTGCCCCGCCGCGCGCGAAAGACGGGCCACCATCTCCGGCAGGCGGTGATAG
Organism: Roseomonas elaeocarpi; assembly: GCF_042433915.1. Lineage (NCBI taxonomy): Bacteria > Pseudomonadati > Pseudomonadota > Alphaproteobacteria > Acetobacterales > Roseomonadaceae > Roseomonas > Roseomonas elaeocarpi. The sequence continues at coordinate 120,048 of NZ_JBHLUN010000012.1, forward strand.
GTCTGCGGCCCCAGCACCATGTCCACCCAGGGGGCGCGGGCGGTGATCTCGGCGCCCTCGGCCTGGGCGACGCAGCCGGCCACCGCGATGATGGTTTCGTGCCCCTCGGCGGCGCGCGCTTCCTTGGTGACGCGCAGGCGCCCGAGGTCGGAGAAGACCTTTTCCGCCGCCTTCTCGCGGATATGGCAGGTGTTGAGCACCACCATGTCCGCTTCTGCCGCGTCCTCGGTCGGCGCGTAGCCCAGCGGCGCCAGCACGTCGGCCATCCGCGCGCTGTCGTACACGTTCATCTGGCAGCCCCAGGTGCGGATCAGCAGCTTGCGGCGGGGCTGGGCGGCATCGGTCCGCGCGCCCGGCACCCGAAGATCGGCCGGCAGCGTGACGCCGGCCTCGTCGGTCACGGGCTGCCCCGCGGCGGGCCGCCCGGCGGGCTCGGCGGCCGAGGCGTGGCGATCGCGATGGTCGGAAGCGGTGGGCTCAACGATACCAGCCGGGGCGATGGGGGCCAGAACCTCGGTCATGCGCGCAGAATATCCTCTCCACCCGGCGGAAGCTGGCCGGGTTGCGGCGCGCATGTGCGACCCGCTCGGGCGGGGGTCAAGCGACTCCTGAGGGCGGGCGGCGTTGCATCGGGGTGGAGCGTCGGGGATCGGGGGCCGCGCGGTCAAGCGAAAGCGGCGTGAAACCCGCTGCCGGCGGAGCCTCTCGGTCACGGGGCCGGGCATCGCCGCCGGGGCCGAAGCCCCGAGGGCCGGATGTCCGGGACTGGATTTCGGGGAGTGGATGTCCGGGGCCGGATTTCGGGGATCCGATTTCGGGGGCCAGGTCATGCCGGGCCCGCGCCGGGCCGGCCGACAGCCGACGCAGCGCGGCGCCGGCCCGGGAGCCGCCTCGCAGGACCGACGGCAGCCCCTCTCCCAGGTGGCCCTCCCCCGCGCGGCGGCGCCCGGCCCGCTCAGCCCTCCCCCTGCCTCCGGCGGCGCCGGGTCGTGCGAGGCGCGCGCATCTTGTCGCGGATCGGCCCGAGCCGCTCGTCCCCAGCCTCGATCCTGGGTGCCAGGCGCCGGTTGCCGGGGCCGTCGAGACTGGGGCCGTCGTCGAAGTCGGGATGCTGCCGCACCACCACGCCACCGTTGCTGAAACTGCTGCGGTTGCCAGTGTCGAGGTAGCTTTCCGCCGGCAGCCCCTCGGCCAGGATCGCCGCGTGTTGGGGCAGCTCGACATGCCAGTAGGTGATCCGCGCCTCGTGGCGTTCCTGCACGACCGAGACGCCGTCGAGAAGGAAGCGCACCGGCACCAGCAGGCCACGGAGCCACAGTCCATGGTTGGGCGACAGGATCAGGTCGCGGTCCGGCCAGCCCCGCCCGAACGTGCCCACCCGCACCCGGACCGGCCACACCCGCTCCGGCTGCGGGTGGCGCAGGAGGTCGACGTCGCGCCGGCCGATCCAGGTCACCGGGCTCCAGCCGCCCTTGCCCGACACCACTTGCACGAGGTCGCCGACCCGCAGCTCCTCCACCGCCACGTCGCCCCGCGCGGTGGTAATCAGGGTTCCGGTGGCGTAGCAGGCCACCTTGGGCGTCCGGTCGCCGGGCCGCAGCGTGTCGCCCCCGGTGAAGCGCGTGGCACCGTCGCCGGCCTTGGTCAGCGCGTCGTTGCCCACTCCACCAGCATTGCTGCCGCCCCAGCCGGGTTGCCGGTCCTTGCCGCCGGGGCCGCTCAGCGTGCCGGTTTCCAAGTTCGCGACCGGCCCGCCGTCGATCACGCGGTTCCCGTCCGTGCCGCTCAGATGACCTGTTCCGACCGTGCCGTAGCTCACGCCCATCCTGGTGCCTCCGCCTCGCGCAACGAGCCGGCGTGCCGGGGCTGCACCCTGTTGCGGCGGCGCGGTCCCGTCGGGCGATCGTGACGACCGCCGGGGCCAAGCGCAGGGTGCTGCTTCCCCGGCACGCCGGAGTGGCGGGAAGATGCGCAACGGTCGCGGCAACAACATCCCTCGTTTGGAGGAGGGAATGACGGAAATGTCATCGGTTGCGGCGAGGCACCCCTGCAGCGCCCCGAGGGGCGGCCGCGGTGGCTATCCGCGCGGTCCGTCCACGGCGGCGGCGTCGGCCGGAACCGGTAGAAGGTCCTCGCGGTGCTGGCGCAGCGCCGCGGCGCCGTCCGACACGGTGCGCTCCACCGCCGCCGAAAGGAGCTTGCGGTTGGGCTGCGCGTCCGGCGCCACGGGCGGATGCAGCAGCACCGTCGCCTGGATCCCCGGCTGCCGCGCCAGCGCCCAAAGGTGCTCCGCGATGCCCATGTCGCCGAACCAGGCGAAGACCGGGCGGTCGCGCCGCCCCGTGGGCAGCCAGCCCAGCCGGTCGTAGCCGACGCTCACCGGCTGCAGCCGCGCCGCCGACGGGGCCACCGCCAGGAAGGAGGAGCGGAAGGGCAGCACCCGGCCGCCGTCGCTGCTGGTGCCCTCCGGAAACAGGATCAGGCTGTCGTCATGGGTGAGACGGGCGCGCATCTCGTCGGCTTCGGCACCGGTGCGGCCGCGCTCGCGGCTGACGAAAACGGTGCGGCCCAGCCGCGCCACGGTGCCGATCACCGGCCAGCGGGCGACCTCGGCCTTGCTGACGAAGCAGGCCTCCAACACGCCGCCCAGCACCACGATGTCCAGCCAGGAGGAATGATTGCCCAGGAACAGCGTGCCCGGTCCCGCCGGCGGCACGCCGATCACCCGCAGCCGCAGCCCCAGCAGCCGCGCCACATTGCGCCAGAACAGCCGGGCGAAACGCACCCTGGCCCGCGCCGCGAGGCTGAGCGGCAGCGCCAGGATCAGCGCCTGCACCGGCAGCGACAGCACGGTCCACAGCAGCACCAGCGCCAGCCGCCGCGCGGCCCGGAAGCGCCCGCCCATCGGCCGGTCCTCCATGACCCCGGCGAACCAGGGCGCCTGGATGGCGGGCGCGAAGCGCGGCGGCGTCCCGCGCCCCAGCCGGACAGGGCTTGCGGGCGCGGAGCTGTTGTTGCCGGACGTGACCACCATGTGACGGGGCGTAGCGCGCCGGCCGGCGGGGGGCAAATTTCCCCGGCCGACCTCGGTCCATGCTTCCTGACCGGCAGCGGCCGGAGCGTTCCTGGCCACTGTCGGCCGCGACCCGCCCCGCCGCCCGCACCGGGCTGCAACCCCGGCAGCACGGACGTCTGGCAGGGTTGCGCGATCACGGCTGGTGGCGGTGCCCCAGGGGAGTAAGCCAGATCGTGCTTCCCCGCCAACACGATCCGGGAAATGGTCGGCTCCATGAGTTCCACGGCGCGCCCCCACCCCCCTGCCCCCCTGCCAGGCGGTGCCGCGCGGCCCGCCCCCGCCGGCACGCCCGCCGCGGCGGAGGCGCCCGCGGGCTTCACCCACGCGCAGATCATGCAGGTGATCGGCGGCATCGTGCTGTGCATCCTGCTGGCGGCGCTGGACCAGACGGTGGTGATCCCGGCGGTGCCGGCCATCGCGGCCGACCTCAACGGCTTCGGCCACCTGTCCTGGATCGTCACCGCCTACCTGCTGACCTCCACCGCCGCCACGCCGATCTACGGCAAGCTTTCCGACATCTACGGCCGGCGGGCGCTGCTGCTGCCGGCGCTGGCGCTGTTTATCGTCTCCTCGGTGCTGTGCGCCCTGTCGCAGTCGCTGTTCCAGCTGATCATCTTCCGCGCCCTGCAGGGCCTGGGCGGCGCCGGGCTGATGTCCATGGCCCAGGCCGCCATCGCCGACGTGGTGTCCCCGCGCGAGCGCGGGCGCTACCAGGGCTACATGGCCTCGATGTGGGGCATCGCCTCGATCGCCGGGCCGATCGTGGGCGGCTTCGTGACCGACCACCTGAGCTGGCGCTGGGTGTTCTGGATCAACCTGCCGATCGGCCTGGCCGCCATGTGGCTGAGCAACCGCGGCCTGCGCATCCTCAAGGTCCAGCGGCGGCAGGCCCGCATCGACTATCTCGGCGCCGCACTTCTCACCACCGGCGTCACGGCGGCGCTGCTGCTGCTGAGCTGGGGCGGCAACGAGTACGCCTGGTCCTCCCCCACCATCCTGGGGCTGGCGGCGCTGGCCGCGGCGATGTTCGCGATCCTCTTCTGGCATGAGCGGCGTGACGCCGACCCGCTGCTGCCGCCGCGCATCTTCCGCTCCAACGTCTTCGTGCGCGGCATCCTGATCGCCTTCTTCGCCTCGCTGGGCCTGTTCGGCGCCACCTTCCTCCTGCCGCTGTTCCTGCAGCTGGTGCGCGGCACCGACGCCTCGCTCTCGGGGCTGCTGGTGATCCCCTTCCTGCTCACCAACGTGTTCGGCGCCTTCACCGCCGGGCGGATCATCAAGCGCCTCGGACGCACGCGCGGGCTGGTGCTGGCGGGGCTTTCCACCTCGGCACTCGGCTTCGTGGCGCTGGTCATGGTGGGCGCCACGACCCCCTGGGCGGTGCTGCTGCTGGGGATGGTGCTGGTGGGCGGCGGCATCGGCCTCACCCTGCCCTCCACCCTGGTGACGGTGCAGAACGCGGCGGAGCGGCGCGACGTCGGCGTGGCCACCGGCACCATGCTGTTCCTGCGCTCCATGGGCGGGGCCTTCGGCTCCACCGTGGTGGGCGCGATCCTGGCGCTGCGCTTCAGCGACGCGGTGGCCGCCGCCGGCGTCACGCGCGCCCTCGACCTCGGTGCCCTGCGGCACGGCGGCACCGGTGCGGCCGACCCGCTGGCCGGGCTGGACGCCGCCGCCCGCGCGCAGGTGCTCGAAGGCCTGCTCAGCGGCTTTCACCTCAGCTTCGCGCTCTGCGCCGGGCTGACGGTGGTGGGCGTCGTGATCGCGGCCGGCATGCGCGACATCCCGCTGCGCACCTCCTCGGCCGCCGCCGGCGAAGCCCCGCAGGCGGCAGCGATCGGGCACTGACCCCGATCCTCAGAACGCGAAAGGGCGGCCGTTTCCGGCCGCCCTCCGCTCTTCCAGGGCCAGCAGCCCGGCCGCAAAACCGGCGGCGGGACCTGACCTGGTTCCGGCCGGCCTCCGTCAGTTCACCGTCGGCACGAGGCGCAGCGCGTCGCGGATGGTGAAGAACAGGTCGGTCTGGTCGGTCAGGCCGGTGACATTGGCAGCACGAGGGCCGTAGGCCGCGACGCGCAGCTGCGTGCCGGTGTGCTCCTGCGAATCACCCTCGCTGGTGCCGTAGCTCACCGCCATCACGCTGCCGTCCTTGGTGCGCAGCGCCTCGCTCAGCCCCGGCGCCTTGGTCTCGGGCGGGATGATCTGGCTGGTATGGGCGTGGTCGGCGGTGACGATCACCAGCGTGTCGTTGCGCCCCTTGGCGAAGGCCAGCGCCGCCTGCACCGCCTCGTCGAGGTCCACCGTCTCGCCGATCTGGCCGCAGGGGTTGGACGCGTGGTCCTGCTTGTCGATCGAGGCGCCCTCGACCTGCAGGAAGAAGCCGCGTTCGTTGCTGCCCAGCAGCTGGATCGCCTTGTCCGTCATCTGCCGCAGCGTGGGCGCGGTGGCGACGCGGTTCGGGTTGGGCTGGCAGGTCACCGGCTCACGCTCCAGGCTGCCATGGAGCGAAGCCTTCGGCCCGGTCCAGCGGACCTCCATGTTGCCCGGCGCGAAGAGGCCCAGCAGCGGCTGCCCCTGATTGGCGCCGTTGACGCCGTTCAGCGCCTCGAGGTTCTCCACGATGCGGAAGCCGCGCGCCTCGGCCTGGGCGCGCAGCGTCTGGCCCTTCCACTGGCCGGCGGTGGCCTGCTCGGCGAAGCTGGCGGCGCCGCCGCCCAGCGTCACGTCGGGACGGGTGTTGAGCATCTGCTCGGTGATCGAGCCGGCGCCGCCGTTCTCCAGCGCGTTCTCGGGGCAAGCCTTGGTGGTCGAGGACGGGGAGTAGCAGCGGCGGCTGGTGACGTGCGACATCAGCACCGCCGGGGTGGCGTCCTGCAGCTCGGCCGTGGACACGTTGCCGGTGGCCAGGCCCGCGGCCTTGGCCAGTTCCAGCAGCGTCTGCTGCGGCTTGCCGTGGACGTCCACGCCGATGGCGCCGTTATAGCTCTTGGTGCCGGTGGCCCAGGCAGTGCCGGAGGCGGCGCTGTCGGTCACGTAGTCCGGCTTGCCGGTCTGGCGATCCAGCGCGTAGTGCGTGTACTGGCCGGTGATCGGCAGGGCGTCGATGCCGCGAAAGAAGCCACCGGCGCCCTCGGCGTAGTTGCGCGCCAGCGTGATCTCGCTGTCGCCCATGCCGTCGCCGATCAGCAGGATGACGTTCCGCACCGCGCCGTTGGTCAGCGAGGCGCGCAGCGCTTCCGTCATGTCGCCGGAGATGCGGCGCGCGCCGCCGGTGCGCGTCAGGTCGCCCGTGGCCGCGCGCTGCAGCAGGGTGTCGGCGGTCGCGGCGGGGGCGGCAGGCTGCGCCACGGAGGCGGCGGCGGGCCGGGCACCGGCCGCGGCCTGCGCGGGGGCCTGAGCGGGGGCCGGGGTCTGGGCCTGAACGCTGAAGCTCAGCAGCGCGGCCGCGGCGGCGGTCGTCATCAGGTGGTGTCGGGTGAAGCGTAGCATCGATCGGCCCTTCCGGTCGGTCCCGGCAGCGAACACCGGGGAATTCGGCGCCCCCAACTAGGCGTTCACCTTGCCGGCGAATGTCATAATTTTATGAAATCCGACACAGAGCTGAAACTTAGGCCCCGAGTTCAGCCCGCCTGCTGCACGGGCCGCGTGCCCTCGGGGTTATGGTCGCGCAGGAAGGCCGTGAGGTCCCGGAACAGCGGCCCGCGCGGGTCGGTGGCGCGCCACACCAGCCCCACCGTGCGGCCGACCTCCGGGCTCTCCAGGTCCCGCCAGGCGACCAGCCCGTCCAGCGCCCCGCCCTCGCGCCGCGCCAGCAACGGCAGCAGGGAATAGCCCTCGCCCGCCGCGATCATGTGCCGCAGCATCTCGAGCGAGGTGGCGAAGCGCCCGTCCGCCGCCCCGCTCCCCGCCGGGCGGCGGCACAGCGACAGCGCCTGCTCCCGCAGGCAGTGCCCTTCCTCCAGCAAGAGCAGCCGCTGCTCGGGCAGGTCTTCCAGCCGGGGCAGCGGGCGCGCCAGCAGCGGGTCGTCGGCCGGGCAGGCGAGCTGGAAGGGCTCGAAGAACAGTGCCTCCCCCACCAGCCCCGGGGCCGGCGCGGGCAGCGCCACCAGCGCCAAGTCCAGCGTCCCGGCCGCCAGCGCGTCCAGCAACTCCACCGTGCGCGCTTCCTGCAGCCGCAGGTGCAGCGCCGGGAAGCGCTGCCGCACGTCGCGCAGCAGGCCCGGCACGTAGTAGGGCCCCAGCGTCGCGATCACGCCCAGCCGCAGCGGCCCGGCCAGCACGCCGGCGCGCCCGCCCGCCATCTCCAGCAGGCCCCGCGCCTCGCGGATCACCTGCCGGGCCTGGGCCAGCAGCGCCTCGCCCGCAGGCGTCGGGGCGACGCCGCGGCTGCCGCGCTCGAACAGCGGCGTGCCCAGCAGGGCTTCGAGCTTGCGGACCTGCTCGCTCAGCGCCGGCTGGCTGACGCCGCAGCGTTCCGCCGCGCGGCCGAAATGGCGCAGCTCCGCCACGGTGACCGCGTATTCCAGGTCCCGCAGCGACAGGCCGGACAGGCTGTGCTGCGGCCGCCCGCCCGGCACCGGGACGCGGGTGCCGGACTCCCCGCTGGCTGCGCCGCCCGCCGTCGCGCCCTCATCCGGTGGTTCCTGCCCGGTTCCGGGTCGTCCTGCTGCTCTCGCCATGCCCAGGCTCCTTAGGGAGTGCTTATCGACAAGATAGGAAGGATCGATTTCACCGATAAGGAGGGCAGTGTCATACCCGGTGGCACGAACCGCGACGCCTGAGGGAGAAGTCCGTGGCCGACCAGAACAGCCGCCCGATGCTGACCAGCACCGCCGGTGCCCCCATCCCCGACAACCAGAACAGCATCACCGCCGGCCCGCGCGGCCCGATCCTGCTGCAGGACTACCAGCTGATCGAGAAGCTGGCGCACCAGAACCGCGAGCGCGTGCCGGAGCGCGTGGTGCACGCCAAGGGCTCCGCCGCCTACGGCACGCTGACCGTCACGCACGACATCACGAAGTACACGCGCGCCAAGCTGTTCGACGGGATCGGCAAGAAGACCGACCTGCTCTTGCGCTTCTCCACCGTGGCCGGCGAGCGCGGTGCGGCGGATGCCGAGCGCGACGTGCGCGGCTTCGCGCTGAAGTTCTACACCGAGGAGGGCAACTGGGACCTCGTCGGCAACAACACGCCGGTGTTCTTCATTCGCGATCCGATGAAGTTCCCCGACTTCATCCGCACGCAGAAGCGCCACCCGCGCACCAACATGCGCTCCGCCACCGCGATGTGGGATTTCTGGTCGCTGTCGCCCGAGAGCCTGCACCAGGTGACGATCCTGTTCTCGGACCGCGGGCTGCCGCAGGGCTACCGGCCGATGAACGGCTACGGCTCGCACACCTTCTCGTTCTGGAACAACGATGGTGAGCGGTACTGGGTGAAGTTCCACTTCAAGTCGATGCAGGGCATCCGGACCTGGACCAACGAGGAAGCCAATGCCGTGATCGCGGAAGACCGCGAAAGCGCGCAGCGTGACCTCTACGAGGCGATCGAGCGCGGCGACTTCCCGCGCTGGCGCATGTGCGTGCAGATCATGCCCGAGGCCGATGCCGAGAAGACCTCCTACAATCCCTTCGACCTGACCAAGGTCTGGCCGCACAGCGAATACCCGCTGATCGACGTCGGCGTGGTGGAGCTGAACCGCAACCCCGACCACTACTTCGCCGAGGTCGAGCAGGCGTCCTTCTCGCCCTCCAACGTGGTGCCGGGCATCGGCTATTCCCCGGACAAGGTGCTGCAGGCGCGCCTCTTCGCCTATGCCGACGCGCACCGCTATCGCGTGGGCACGCATTACGAGGCGCTGCCAGTGAACAAGCCGCGGAGTCAGGTGAACACCTACCACGCCGACGGCGCGATGCGCTTCGACGCGCCCGTGGGCACCGATGCCTACTACGAGCCGAACTCCTTCGGCGGCCCGGTGGAGGTTCCCTCAGTCAAGGAGCCGCCGCTGCGCATCAACGGCGACGCCACCTTCTACGACCACCGCGCCGGCAACGACGACTACACCCAGCCCGGCAACCTGTTCCGCCTCCTCGGCGCCGAGCAGCAGGAGCGGCTGTTCAGCAACATCGCCGGCGCGATGCAGGGCGTGCCACGCTTCATCATCGACCGGCAGCTGGAACACTTCCGCCGGGCCGATCCGCGCTACGCCGCGGGCGTGGAAGCGGCGATCGCGCGCATCCACACCGCGCCGGCCTCGGCGCCCACCACCACGGCCGACGTGATCCCGCAGGCAGCCGAGTAAACCCGTGCCGCGGGCCGCGGCGCAGGGTTCTGCCGCGGCCCACGGGAGAAGGCCGCCCCTGGGCCGCGGGATAGGACCCTGCCGCGGGCCGCGGCATTACATTGGCCGCATCGCCGCCGCACCCTCGCCGGTCGCGACGGCCTGACCCGCCCGCAGCCGCGCCAGTGGCTGCGGGAACCAGAGCGAAGACGCCCAGGCCATGCGTCTTCCACGCGCGCGGCGGGCCGGGGTCCTCCCGGCTCACCGCCCGCCCGGTCCAGGGCGCCCCGACGTCATCCGGGCCGCCCGGACACGCCACCCGTCGCCGGCCGGGTTGGCGCCTTCATCTCCACTGCCGGAACGGAGTGTTTCCCGCATGTCCGCCGTTCTGCACGCGCCCACCCACCTCCCCGCCGCCCTGCCGAAGCTGCGCGCCGCCGCCTGCCGCCGCGCCGGTACGGCGGAACAGCTCCGGGCCCGCCTCCGACGCCTCGCGGGATCACCCGACGTGCTACAGTCTTTCGCCACCGACTGGCACGCGCCCCGGGAGGTTGGCCCCCGGGGTACTGCTCCCTGGGAAGACACCTCCTGGGAGGACGCCGCCTCCACCCCCTCCACCGGGGCGCTGCACGCCGCCCTGCGGGAAGGGCGCCTCGACTTCGCCGTGCACCGGCTGCGCGACCTGTCGCAGCGGGGGCGGATCCTCCTGCCCGAGGACCTCACCCTCGCGGCCCTGCTGCCGCGCGAGGATGCGCGCGACGCCCTGGTGCTGGCGCCGAACACTCCGCCGGTGTTTCGCCGCGTCGCTATCCCGGAACTGCCGATCGGCGCCTGCCTCGGCCTGAGCGACCGCTTGCGCGAGGCGCAGCTGCGCCACCTCCGCCCCGACCTGCGCTTCCGGGCGCTGCCCGGCGACGCCGCGGCGCGGCTGCGGGCGTTGGGCAACGGCGACCAGACGGCCACGGTGCTGTCGGTGGCGGCGCTGCGCCGGCTGGACCATCCCGGCCGCTCGGTCCTGCCGCTCGACCCCGAGCTGGTGGTGCCCGCCGCCGGGCAGGGCATCCTGGCGGTCACCGCACGAGCCGCGGACGCGGCGACGCGGCGCCTTCTGCGGCTGCTGGACAGTGCCGACAGCCGCGCCGCCTGGGCCGCCGAGGGCGCGCTGCTGCGGGCCCTCGGGGATGCCGGCGCGGTCGTGGCGGCGCATGCCTGGCCACTGCCGGGCGGCCTGCTGCGCCTTGCCGGCCTCGTGCTGCCCCCCGAAGGTGGCGAGCCGCGCCGCGCGACCCTGTCCGCCCCGATCGGGGAGGCCGCGGCGCTCGGCACCCGGCTGGCGGAGGCCTTGCGCCGGGACGAGGCCGCGCCCGTCACCCGGGATACGGTCGGGGTGGGGCAGGGATGAGCCCGCCGCGCCGCCCCCTCCCCGCGCCGCCGCCCGTGCTCGGCCAACGCGCCGGCGCCGCGCTGGCTGGTCCAGCGGACCGCACCGCCGGCCGGATCGGCGTGCTGCTGGTCAACCTCGGCACGCCCGAGGGCACCGGCTACTGGCCGCTGCGCCGCTACCTGAGCGAGTTCCTGAGCGACCGCCGCGTGATCGAGATCAATCCCCTCCTGTGGCAGCCGCTGCTGCAGGGGGTGATCCTGACCACCCGCCCGTTCCGCTCCGGTGCCAACTACCGCCGCATCTGGCGCAGCGCCGAGAACGAGTCGCCCCTGCGCACCTTTACCCGCGCCCAGGCCGGGCTGCTGGCGGAGCGCCTGGCGCCCGACCTCGGCGCCGGCGTGGTGGTGGACTGGGCGATGCGCTACGGCAGGCCTTCGGTGGCGGAGCGTCTCGACGCCCTCACCGCCGCGGGCTGCGAGCGCGTGCTGGTGCTGCCGCTCTACCCGCAATACAGCGCCACCACGACCGCCACCGTGAACGACGCCGCCTTTCGCGCGCTGATGCGGCAGCGGCGGCAGCCGGCGCTGCGCACGCTGCGCTCCTTCGCCGACCACCCGCTCTACATCCGCGCCCTGGCGGACAGCGTGCGGACCAGGCTGGCGGCGCTGGATTGGCAGCCCCAGCTGCTGCTCGCTTCCTTCCACGGCTTGCCGCGGCGCTACGTCCAGGCCGGCGACCCGTACCCGGCCGAGTGCAACCGGACCATGGTGGCGCTGCGCCGAGAGCTCGGCCTGTCGGCGCGCGACTTCCCGATGGTGTTCCAGTCGCGCTTCGGCCGGGAACGCTGGCTGGAGCCCTACACCGACAGCAAGCTCGAATCCCTCCCCGGGCGCGGCATCACCCGGGTCGCGGTGATCACGCCGGGCTTCCTGTCGGACTGCATCGAGACGATCGACGAGATCGGCCGCGAATCCCGCCACGTCTTCACCGAGGCAGGCGGCACCCACTACGACGCGATCCCCTGCCTCAACGATGGCGTCGGCGCGATCGACCTCCTGGAAGCGCTGGTGCGCGACGAGCTGCGCGGCTGGCTGCCGGAGGATCGCCCGATGGCCGCCGTGGGGCTGGCGGCTGTTGCCTGAAGGGGGTGGCGGGCCCGCCCCGACCTGGAAAAACGGCCGGCCCGGCACTGCCGCGCCGCCCGTCCCGCATCTCTTCCCGAGATATCGATTTGACCGCAGGCCCGCCTTTGGCCATCACGCATCCATGGCTCTCGACCCCGACCTGCTGATCGACCGGCGCCGCCTGAAGCGCAGCCGGGGGCTGTGGCGGGGCGCCGCGATCGTGGCACTCATCGCGCTGGTGGCGGCCTTCGCGGTGCCGGCCACGCTGCCGACGCGCCAGAGCGTCCTGGCCGTCGGGCGCAACCCGGTGGTGCGCCTCACGGTGCAGGGCACCATCACCGACGACCGCGACGTGATCCGCGCCGTGGACGCCGCCGGGCGCAACCCGGCGATCCGCGCCATGATTCTCTCGGTGGACAGCCCCGGCGGCACCGTCGCAGGGGGTGAGGCGCTGCACGCCGCGCTGACGCGCTTCCGCGACTCCGGCAAGTCGCTGGTGGCGGTGATGGGCGGCACGGCGGCCTCGGCGGCCTACATGATCTCGATGCCGGCCGAGCGCATCTTCGCCCGCGACTCGACCATCACCGGCTCGATCGGCGTCTTGATGCAGAGCTTCAACGTCGAGGGCCTCCTGAACACCGTGGGCGTGCGGGCGGACACGCTGACCTCCGGTCCGCTCAAGGCGCAGCCCAACCCCTTCGGCCCCACCAGCGAGGCCGGGCGGCAGGTGCTGCAGGGCGTGATCGACGACATCTACGGCCGCTTCGTCGCCATGGTGGCCGAAGGGCGCAACATGCCCGAGGCGCGGGTGCGCGAACTGGCCGACGGGCGCGTCTACACCGGCCACCAGGCGCTGGCGCTCAACCTCGTGGACGCCATCGGCGGCGAGCGCGAGGCGCGCGCCTGGCTGCGCGAGAAGTACAACATCCCCACCCGCCCCGAAGCGCGCGAGATCGACACCACCGGGGACCGCCCCTGGTGGCGCAGCATCGTCACGGGCGCGAAAAGCCTTGTTTCCGAAGGGCTTGCGGAAATGGGCGTCGTTGACGGGGTCGTGGCGCTTTGGCAGCCTGGGCTGCGTTGATCGGGTTGGGCGGAGACAGGTTGGGATGACACGGTCGGAACTGATCGCCTCGCTCGCCGCGGCCAACCCCCACCTGCGCCAGCCCGACGTGGAGCTGATCGTGTCTACGATCTTCGACGAGATCTCGGCGGCGCTGGCCCGCGGCGACCGGGTGGAGCTGCGCGGCTTCGGCGCCTTTACCGCCAAGAAGCGCGACGCCCGCACCGGCCGCAACCCCCGCACCGGCGAGGCCGTTGCCGTCACCGGCAAGGCCGTTCCCTACTTCAAGCCCGGCAAGGAGCTGCGCGAGCGGGTCAATGGCGGGCCGCTGCAATCCCGGAGTGATGACTGATGTGGCGCTGGCTGCTGGTCGCCCCCCTGCTGCTCGTGCTGGTGCTGTTCGCGCTGTCGAACACCGCGCCCGTGCCGGTGGGCTTCTGGCCCTTCGATTTCGTGTGGCAAACGCCGCTGTCCGTCGCGGTGCTGTCCGTGTCCGCCTTCGCCTTCCTCTTGGGTGCCGTGATCGCCTGGGCGGCCTCGCTGGGGCCGCGCCGCCGCGCCCGGCAACTCGCCGGCACCACCCGGCGGCTGGAGGCCGAGGTGGCGCAGCTGCGCGCCCAGCTGGCCCGCCCGGTTCCCGCCACCGACACCGCGGCGCTGCCGGCCCCCGTGCGCGGACAGCGCCCCGCCGCATGATCGCCCGCCGCACCACGGTTGCCGGCGCGATGGTCCCGCAGGCGGCTTTTCCGCGCCGGGTCCCGGGACAGCCGGCCCGCCAGAGCATGCCGCCATGCCGCTGATCGCCCGCCCGCAGTCGGGGCGGCAGCAGCTGATCGTGGCGGTCGACACCGCCGACCCGGCCGCCGCCCGGCAGCTCTGCACGCGCCTCGCACCCGAGGCCGGGCTGCTCAAGCTCGGCCTGGAGTTCTTCGTGGCGAACGGCCCGGCCGCGATCCGCGCCGTTGCGGGCGAGGCACCGGTCTTCCTCGACCTCAAGTTCCACGACATTCCCAACACCGTGGCGGGCGCCGTGCGATCGGCCTGCGCCGCGGTGCGCCCGGCGATGCTGACGGTCCATGCCAGCGGCGGCGCGCCGATGATCCGCGCCGCGCGCGAAGCGGCCGAGGCCGCGGGCGGCGACCGGCCGGCGGTGCTGGCGGTGACGGTGCTCACCTCCCTCGACGCGGCCACCCTGTCCGAGACCGGCGTGGCCGGCGGCCCGGCACAGCAGGTCCTGCGCCTGGCCCGCATCGCGCTCGATGCCGGGGCGGACGGGCTGGTGTGCTCCCCGCACGAGGTGTCGCGCCTGCGCGATGCCTTCGGCGAGGCGCCGATGCTGGTGGTGCCGGGCGTCCGGCCGCGCGGCGCGGCGGCGGGCGATCAGGCGCGCACCGCCACTCCTGCCGAGGCAATCGCGGCCGGCGCGGACTGGATCGTGATGGGCCGCCCGATCACCGGCCATGCCGACCCGGTGGCGGCCGCCCGCGCCGCCGTGGCGGAAATGCCGCGGTGACCGAGGCGGGGGAAAGCCCGGGCAGCGCCGCGGCCGAGGGCTGCGCGTCGGCAGCAGCGGATGCGGTCCCCCCCTCCCCCGCGGCGCACGGTGTCGTGGTCAAGATCTGCGGCATCAACGACGAGGCCGCGATCCGCGCCGTCCACGCGGCGGGCACGGAGATGCTGGGCTTCGTGTTCTTCGCCGCCTCGCCCCGTGCGGTGACGCCCGAAAGGGCGGCGGCGCTGTCGGCGCTGATCCCCACCGCGGCCGAGGGCGGGCCGCAGCGGGTCGGTCTCTTCGTCGACCCGGAGGACGCCGCCCTGGACGCGGTGCTGGCGGCGCTGCCGCTGGACCTGATCCAGCTGCACGGCACCGAGACGCCGGAACGCTGCGCCGCGATCCGCGCCCGCACCGGCCGGCCCGTGATGAAGGCGCTGGGCATCGCAGGGGCAGAGGACCTCGCGCTGCTGCCCCGCTACGCCGCGTCGGTGGACCAGTTCCTGCTCGACGCCAAGCCGCTGCCGGGCTCGGCCATTCCCGGCGGCAATGCCACGGTCTTCGACTGGGCGCTGCTGCACGACGTGACCGTGCCGCGCCCCTGGCTGCTGGCCGGGGGGCTCACGCCCGACAACGTGGCCGAGGCGATCCGCATCGCCCGGGCACCGGGGGTGGATGCGAGCTCCGGCCTCGAGCGTGCCCGCGGCCAGAAGGACCCGGAGCGGATCGCCCGCTTCGTCGCGGCCGCGCACGCCGCCGGCTGAAGGCGACGGTTCCGGATCGCACCGCGCCGGGAGATACCTCTGCCCCGGCGCGCGGACGTCGAAACCGTCCCTGACCGTCACGGCATCCCGTTGCCGCCCGAGGCGCCATAGACCTGCCCCGTGACGTAGCTCGCTTCCGAGGAGGCGAGCTCGACGTAGACCGGGGCCAGTTCCGCCGGTTGCCCGGGGCGGCCCAGCGGCGTCTGGGCGCCGAAGCTCTTGAGGTTCTCGGCCGACTGCCCGCCCGAGACCTGCAGCGGCGTCCAGAAGGGCCCCGGCGCCACGGCGTTCACGCGGATGCCGCGCTTGATCAGCTGCTTGGCCAGGCCCTTGCTGAAGATCATGATCGCGCCCTTGGTGGTGGCGTAGTCGAGCAGGATCTCGGAGGGCTCGTAGGCGTTCACCGAGCTGGTGTTGATGATGGCCGAGCCCGGCGGCATGTGCGGCACCGCGGCCTTGGTGATCCAGAACATCGCGTAAAGATTGGTCTTGAGGGTCCAGTCGAAATCCTCGGTGCTGATGTCGAGGATGCTGTCGTGGTGCTGCTGGCGCGCGGCGTTGTTGACCAGGATGTCGAGGCCGCCCAGGCCGCCGACCGCCTCACCCACCATCTTCTGGCAGAAGTTCTCGTCGCGGATGTCACCGGGCAGCTGCACCGCCTTGCGGCCCGCCTGGCGGATCAGCTCCGCCACCTCGCGCGCATCCTCCTCCTCGGCCGGCAGGTAGGAGATGGCGACGTCCGCCCCTTCCCGGGCATAGGCGATGGCGGCGGCGCGGCCGATGCCGGAATCGCCCCCGGTGATCAGCGCCTTGCGGCCGGCAAGCTTGCCGCTGCCGCGATAGCTCGTCTCGCCATGGTCGGGGCGCGGCGTCATGCGCGAGGCGAGGCCGGGCCAGGGCTGCGACTGCTCCGGAAAAGGCGCCTTGGGATAGGCCGTGCGCGGGTCGCGCAGGGCCGGCGCCGCCGTGCCGGAGCCTGCTGCGGCCGGTGCGCTGTCCAGCGTGGTCGCGCTGTTGGTGGCCGCCCCGGCCGAGGCCGGGGTCTGCGCCGCCCCCTGCGTCGTTGTCGTCCCCTGCGTCGTCCCTTGGGCCTGGGCCAGGGTCGGTGCCGCGATCGCGGCGGCCAGGCCGGCCACGGCACCCTGCGTCAGGCTGCGGCGCGACGGGAGGTCGTTCTTGCTGCTCATGGGAGCTGCCTTCCTGCGGGAGGGGTTGGAGCGGCCCGCCGGAAACGCGCCGCCACCCGTTCAAACAGGCGCTTTCGCCCAAGGTTTGCGATGAAAGGACGCCGCAGGAACACGAACACTTGGCCGCACGGACCACCCATCGCGCCAGGCAGCCCCTCCGGAATTCCGGACGGGATGTCCGACATCCCGGCGGTGCAGCCGAGTAGATCAGGACCGGCCGTCGCGTCGGACGCCTCTGTGGACCGAGGAAACCATCATGCTGAACAAGCGGCATCTCCGCCTCAGAGGCTTCGGCGTCACCTTCACGATCCTCCGGGTCCGCGAGCGTCGTCCGCGCCAAGCCAAGCGTCCGAAAACGAGTCCGTGACACTTGAACGCTCGCTTACGTCACCCGGAACCGCATCGCGCCCGCGACGCCGCCGCGCACCGCCAGTTCCCGCGGCGGCCGGCGGTCAGGGGCGTCGCGGTAAGGATAGCCGGCGAGCGGCCGGAACGTCGTCTCGTCGCGCGGCGAGGGTGGGCGGCCGTAGCGCGGCAGGGCGTAGCCGGCGTTGATCGGCGTGGTGAAGACGTCGCCGATGTCGCAGCCCGCCAGCAGTGCCGCGCTGCCGAACACCAGCACCCGCTGCTCCCGTGCCCGGTTCACGCCCGCGAGGCGCCGGGCCTGGGCTTCCTCGACCCAGAAGAAGACGTGCGCGTTGATCAGCCGCCGCCAGGCTTCCGGCCGGTCCCGGTAGCGCCCGCCCAGGCAGGCTCGCAGCGGTTCGTCGGGCATCCACTGATCGCGCAGCACGGCGCCGGGATGGCCGGCACGCTCCAGCACCTGGAAGTTTCCCCGGCCCCGGTTGCGGCCCAGGATCGCCTCGCGATCCGGCACCGCGTAGAGCCGCAGCAACGCCTCGGCCGAGAGCAGCCCGTCGGCCTCGATGCCCGGCAGCGCCGCCGGGTCGGTGACGTGGAACAGCCTGGGATAGCGGCGGGTGAAAGCCTCCATGCCGGTGACGGACCCTGTGGTGGGGCTGGCGTCTGCGCCCGCCCCTTGCCCAGACACCAGGGCGGCCGTCACGGCATGCCGAGGACGTGCCGCATGTCATACAGGCCCGGCGGCTGCTCGACGGCCCAGAGCGCCGCGCGCACCGCGCCGGTGGCGTAGACGCGGCGGTCGAAGGAGCGGTGTTCCAGCACGATCTGCTCGGTGCCCGAGGTGAAGCTCAGCGCGTGCTCGCCCACGATCTGCCCGCCGCGCAGCGCCGCGAAGCCGATCGTGCCGGTGCGGCGCGGGCCGGTGTGGCCGTCGCGGCCGCTCTCGGTGCCCTCGCGCTCCAGCGTCGAGCCGCGGCCGGCGGCCACCGCGCGGCCCAGCGCCACCGCAGTACCGGACGGGGCGTCGACCTTCTGGCGGTGGTGCATCTCCAGGATCTCGGCGTCGTAGTGCTCGGGCGGCAGGGCGGCGGCCATGCGTTCGGCCAGGGCGAAAAGGAGGTTCACGCCCGGCGCGAAGTTGGCGGAATACACGACGGCAACGGAGCGCGCGGCCTCGGCCACCAGGGTTTCCTGCGCGGCGCTCAAACCGGAGGTGCCCAGCACCAGCGGGCGGTTGGCGGCCAGCGCCGCGGCCAGGTGCAGCTCCACCGCCTCGGCCCGGGTGAAGTCGATGGCGACGTCGCAGCTCTGCAGCAGCGTCGCGGCGTCGGGAAAGAGCGGCACCTCGGCCACCGGCTCGGCGCCGCTGTGCCGCACGCCGCCCGAGAGCGTGGCGCCGGCGTTGCGGCTTTCCTCCACCAGCAGCCGCCCCATGCGGCCGGAAATGCCGAGGATGCCGATGCGTGCCGTCATGATGCGTGTTCCTGCCTCGTGCTGCCCGGACTGGTTCTTCTCCGGGTGCCTCCCCGGGCGCTTTCCCGGTCCGCGCCCCCGTTCCGCCGCCGGCGCATCGCCACGCGATGGCGGGCGCACGGAGAATGAGCCTCCGGCAGCCGCACCGGCGAGGGCGGACAGCAGGGAAACGGGTTCATTCAATCTGCCCCGGAACCCCCGGTCCCGCCATGGGTGGGACGACGCGAACGCGGCCCGGGGGCAGGATCATCCCCGCCCCGGCCCCGTTCGGGCCATCCCGTTTCCCGCCCCGTCGTCCGGGGCGGGATGCCGTCAGATGCCGGCGTTCCAGTAGGGCGCCTTGTAGTAGTCGTAGACGCGGCGGCCGTAGACGTCGTCGTTGAGGTCCACGTTCTCGTCGGTGCCGTAGGACGGGGCGCCCTCGAGCTGCTCGCGCGTCATGTCCACGACGTAGCCACCCTGCTGGATGTCGTAGTGGAGCGCCGACCAGGGCAGCGGGTGGTATTTCTCGCCGATGCCCAGGAAGCCGCCGAAGCTCATCACCGCGAAGGCGACCTTGCCGCTGATCTTGTCGAGCATGATGTCCTCGACCGTGCCGAGCCGCTCACCCGCCTTGTTGTAGACGGCGGTGCCCTCGACCTTGTCGGCGGAGATCAGGCGGCGGGCTTCGCCGGTGTCCTGCGGTCCGGTGGGGGTCGTCGCCTCGCTGCCCAGGCCCACGAGGCCGGCGTCCGCCATGGTGGTGCTCATCCGTGCTCTCCCTTGGTTGTTCGGGCGGAACGGCCAGAACCGTTCCCGGATGAGTCCAACGTCCCCGCGGCGAACGGGGTTGCACCCCCCCCCGCCCGGTCAAGGGGGCCGTGGGGGCTTCGCGGGGCCCGGCGGGAGACTGTCCTGCCGCCGCCGGGCCGCTGGCCTTACCAGCGGTAGCTCAGGCTGCCGAGCACCAGGCGGCTGTTGCCGTAGAAGCAGGCAGTGTCGCTGGAGCAGCGCGACACGTAGTGCTTGTCGCCGACGTTGCTGACGTTGAGCGCCAGCCCGAAGCCGCGCAGGTTCTGCCCCAGCACGCCCAGGTCGTAGCGCGCGGCGAGGTCGAACAGCGTCACCGAAGGCACGTCGTTGGTGTTGGCGTTGCTGGTGGCGGTGTTGCCCACGAAGCGCACGCCCGCACCCAGCCCGAGGCCGTTCAGCTTGCCCACCCAGCCCGCGCGCTGGCCGAAGCTGTAGTCGACGTAGGCGCCGGCCGAGAACTTCGGCACGCCGGCCGGGCGGTTGCCCTCGTTGCCGGCGTTGTCGCGCGTGATCTCGGGGTCGAGATAGGTCATGGAGCCGATCAGGTTCAGCCCCTCGGCCAGGCTCGCCACGGCCTCGAACTCGGCGCCCTGAACGCGCACCCGGCCGGTCTGCACCTGGAACAGGGAGTTGTCCGGGTCGGTGGTCAGGACGTTGCTCTGCCGGATGTGGAAGGCCGAGACCTGCACGAAGCTGTTCAGCCCGGTCGGCTGGTACTTGATGCCGACCTCGAACTGCTGGCCGCGCGTCGGGTCGAAGGCGCTGCTGCCGCGCGCCACCGAGGTGGTGCCGGCCTGCGGCAGGAAGGAGGTGCTGTAGCTGAAGTAGGGCGTCAGGCCGCCGGGCGCGAGGTAGGCGATGCCGGCGCGCCAAGTGGTGGCGCTGCTGTCCTGGTCGGCGCTGGTGAAGCCGAAGGCGCGGTTCTTGGTGTTCTGGTCCACCCAGTCGTGTCGCACGCCCAGCGTTACCACCACGCGGTCGGCGAGCTTGATCTGGTCCTGCCCGTAAAGGCCGGTCTGGTCGATGCCCTGCACCCGGTTCTGGTAGGGCGAGGACAGGTCGGGGATGGCGCTGCCGTAGGCGGGGGCGAAGACGTCGAGGGGCGAGGCATTGGCGAAGGCCGCGACGCTCTTGTAGCTGATGTGCTGGTAGTCCACGCCGGCCAGCAGCGTGTGGTCGAGCGGCCCGGTGCGGAACTGCGCCTGCCCGCGCGTGTCCACCTGGAAGGTGTCGAAGGCGTAGTCTTCGGAATAAGCGAAGCGGCTGAGGTCGCGCTCACTGCCCGACACGAAGCCGCCGCCGTAGACCTGCCGCCAGTCGACGCCGATATGGGCGTAGCGCGCGTTCTGCGACACGGTGAAGACGTCGTTGAAGCGGTGCTCGATCTCGTAGCCGATGCCGTACTGCGTGCGGTCGTACTTGT
Organism: Roseomonas elaeocarpi; assembly: GCF_042433915.1. Taxonomy (NCBI): domain Bacteria; kingdom Pseudomonadati; phylum Pseudomonadota; class Alphaproteobacteria; order Acetobacterales; family Roseomonadaceae; genus Roseomonas; species Roseomonas elaeocarpi. The sequence goes on from NZ_JBHLUN010000012.1 coordinate 140,469, forward strand.
CGAAGTCGTGCGGCTCACCGGTGTTCAGGCGGCGCGAGATGCGCTGGCCGTCGGCGGTGCGCACCACCGTGCCGAGATAGGGCAGGAACTGCGCGCCGGTGGTGCGGTCGCGCTGGTAGTAGGGGAGCAGCGTGATGCGGGTGTCGCCGTCGGGCCGGAAGGTCAGCGCCGGCGCGATGAAGAGGCGGTCGTTGCGCGAGGAATCGACGTCCGTATCGGCCAGCCGGCCAAGGCCGGTCAGGCTGTAGCTCCAGCGCTTGTCGGCGGTGAGCGGGCCGGAGGTGTTGAAGGCCGCCTGCGCCCAGCCGTTGTTGCCCGCCGTCAGCCGGACCTCGCCGGTCGGGTCGTCGGTGGGGCGGCGCTGCACCATGTTGATCAGGCCACCGGGCGCGATCTGGCCGTAGAGCACCGAGCTCGGCCCGCGCACGATCTCGTAGCGCTCGAGCCCGTAGGTCTCGAAGGCGCCGGCGGCGAAGCCCGGGTTGTAGCGCAGCCCGTTGAGGAACTGGCTGGTGTCGGTCGCCTCGAAGCCGCGGATCTGGATCCAGTCGGCGCGGTTGTCGGCGCCGAACTGCTCGGGCCGCACGCCGGCGGTGTAGCGCAGCGCCTCGCCGAGCGTCTGCGCCTGGCGCTGGTCGATGGCGTCGCGCGGCACCACCGAGATGCTCTGCGGCACCTCGTTGATCGGGGTGTCGGTCTTGGTGCCGGTGACCTCGCGCGTCGCGACGTAGCCGTCGATCGGGTCCAGCGCGGTCTGGCGGCGGCCCTGCACGTCCACCGTAGGCAGCAGGGTCGGGGTGTCGGCAGTTCCCGAGGCGGCCGGAGGGGCAACCGCCGGGGCCGTCGTCTGGGCGTGCGCGGCAGGCACCATCGCCAGCGGGATCAGGGCACTGGTGGCGAGCAGCCAGTGGAGGCGGCGGGGCGAGGCGTGAGCCATCGTGGGTAGGGAACCTCGATACGGCGTGGAAGCGCAATTGTTCTGCGAGCGCTTCTTAGTATCGGTCGCGTTGCCGTGAAAGGCTTTCGTGGCAGATGCGCCAGGCCTGTGGCACGAACAACACAGATGCGGGCGGGCCCATCCCGGAACCCGCCCGCATCCGCCTTACTATCTTACTATCTTACTATCTTACCCGCCGCTCAGCGGCCCAGCCCGTCCCAGAACTCCTTCACCTTGGCGAAGAAGCCCTCGGATTCCGGCGAGGAACGGTCGCCCTCGCGCGCCTCGGCCTCGAACTGTTCCAGCAGTTCGCGCTGCTTGGCCGACAGGTTCTGCGGGGTTTCCACCGCAACCTGGACGTACATGTCGCCCTTGGCCGCCGAGCGCAGCACCGAGAAGCCCTTGCCACGCAGCCGGAACTGGTCGCCCGCCTGGGTCCCCTGCGGGATGGTGACGCGGGCGCGGCCACCGTCGATGGTGGGAACCTCGACATTGCCGCCCAGCGCCGCCTGGGTCATGCGCAGCGGCACGCGGACGAAGATGTTGTTGCCGTCGCGCTGGAAGATCGGGTGCGCCTTGACGCCGACATCGACGTAAAGATCGCCCGACGGCGCGCCGCGAAGCCCGGCCTCGCCCTCGCCGGTCAGGCGGATGCGCGTGCCGTCCTCGACGCCCGCCGGCACCGTGACGTTGAGGGTGCGGTCGCGCTGCACGCGGCCGGCGCCCTGGCAGACCTTGCAGGGGTTCTTCACCTGGCGCCCCGTGCCGCCGCAGGTCGGGCAGGTGCGCTCCACCAGGAAGAAGCCCTGCTGGGCGCGGACCTTGCCCTGGCCGTGACAGGTCGGGCAGGTCTGCACCGAGGCCTTGCCGCCCTCGGCGCCGGAACCGTCGCAGGCCTCGCAGGCCACCGAGCTCGGCACCCGGATGGTCTTCTTGGTGCCGGCGAAGGCTTCTTCCAGGGTGATCTCGATCGTGGTGCGCAGGTCGGAGCCGCGGCCGGCCGCCTGCGCGGAACCGCGCCTGCCGCCCATGCCGCCGCCGAACATCTGCTCGAAGATGTCCTCGAAGGGCGAGCCGCCGCCGAAGCCGCCCCCGAAGCCACCGCCCCCGCCACCGCCGCCCTCGAAGGCCGCGTGGCCGTAGCGGTCGTAGGCGGCGCGCTTCTCGCCGTCCTTCAGGACCTCGTAGGCCTCGTTGACCTCCTTGAACTTCACCTCGGCGCTCGCGTCGCCGTGGTTGCGGTCAGGGTGGTACTTCATGGCGAGCTTGCGGTAGGCCTTCTTCAGGTCCTCCTCGCTCGCGTCCCGGCTGGCGCCGAGGGTCTCGTAATAGTCGCGCTTTGCCATTCGCTGTCCCGTTCGTGCGGGCACCCTACAGCAAAACGCCCGGCCCGCGTGGAGCCGGGCGTGTTGCCCTTCAGTGCCTCTGGGCCTCGCGGCCCTTCAGCCCTGCTGCCTCAGCCCTGGTTCTTCTTGTGGTCGACGTCCTCGAACTCGGCGTCCACCACCTTGGCACCGTCGGGGCCCGTGCCGCCGGCGGCGCCGGCACCCGGACCACCCTGGGGGCCACCCTGCTGGCCGCTGGGGCCGGAAGCACCGGCCTGCTCGGCCTGGGCGCGGTACATCGCCTCGCCCGCCTTCATCGACGCGGCACCCAGGCGCTCGGTCGCCTGCTTCATGGCCTCCGCGTCGCCGCCCTCGCGGGCCGACTTGGCGGCCTCGATGGCGCCCTGCAGCTCACCCCTCTCGGCATCGCCCAGCTTGTCGCCGTTCTCGGCCAGGGTCTTCTCCGACTGGTGGATCAGAGCCTCGAGCGAGTTGCGGGCCTCGACACCTTCGCGGCGCTTCTTGTCGGCCTCGGCATTCGCCTCGGCGTCCTTGACCATGCGCTCGATGTCGGATTCCGACAGGCCGGAGCGGGCCTGGATCTTGATGTTCTGCTCCTTGCCGGTGGCCTTGTCCTTCGCCGAAACGGACACGATGCCGTTCGCGTCGATGTCGAAGGTCACCTCGATCTGCGGCACGCCGCGCGGGGCGCCCGGGATGCCGGTCAGGTCGAAGTTGCCGAGCAGCTTGTTGTCGGCCGCCATCTCGCGCTCGCCCTGGAAGACCTTGATCGTCACGGCCGTCTGGTTGTCGTCGGCGGTCGAGAAGGTCTGGGACTTCTTGGTCGGGATCGTGGTGTTGCGGTCGATCAGGCGGGTGAACACGCCGCCCAGCGTCTCGATGCCTAGCGAAAGCGGGGTCACGTCGAGCAGCAGGACGTCCTTGACCTCACCCTTGAGCACCGCGCCCTGGATCGCGGCGCCGATGGCGACGACCTCGTCCGGGTTGACGTTGCGGGCAGGCTCCTTGCCGAAGAACTGCTTCACCGTCTCGATGATCTTGGGCATGCGGGTCATGCCGCCGACCAGGATCACCTCGTCGATCTCGTTGGCCTGCAGGCCCGCGTCCTTGAGCGCCGCGCGGCAGGGCTCGAGCGTGCGGGTCACCAGGTCGTCGACCAGGCTTTCCAGCTTCGCGCGGGTCAGCTGCATCACCAGGTGCTTCGGCCCCGAGGCGTCGGCGGTGATGAAGGGCAGGTTGATTTCGGTCTGCTTGGCGCTCGACAGCTCGATCTTGGCCTTCTCGCCGGCCTCCTTCAGCCGCTGCAGGGCGAGCTTGTCGCCGCGCAGGTCGATGCCGTTCTCCTTCTTGAACTCATCGGCCAGGTAGTCGATCACGCGCTGGTCGAAGTCCTCGCCACCCAGGAAGGTGTCGCCGTTGGTGGACTTCACCTCGAACACGCCGTCGCCGATCTCGAGGATGGACACGTCGAAGGTGCCGCCGCCGAGGTCGTAGACCGCGATCGTGCCGCTGTTCTTCTTGTCCATGCCGTAGGCCAGCGCCGCGGCCGTCGGCTCGTTGATGATGCGCAGCACCTCGAGGCCCGCGATGCGGCCGGCCTCCTTGGTGGCCTGGCGCTGGGCGTCGTTGAAGTAGGCGGGCACGGTCACCACGGCCTGCGACACGGTCTCGCCGAGGTAGGCCTCGGCGGTTTCCTTCATCTTGCCGAGCACGTAGGCCGAGATCTGCTGCGGGGCCTGCTTCTCGCCGCGCGCCTCGACCCAGGCGTCGCCGTTGTCGGCGCGCACGATGTGGAAGGGGGCGAGGCCCTTCTCCTTCTGCACCATCGGGTCGTCGAAGCGGCGGCCGATCAGGCGCTTCACCGCGTAAAGCGTGTCGACCGGGTTGGTCACGGCCTGGCGCTTGGCGGCCTGGCCGACCAGACGCTCACCGTTCTTGGTGAAGGCCACCATGGAGGGCGTCGTGCGGGCGCCCTCGGCATTCTCCAGCACCTTGGTGTCGCCGCCCTCGAGAATGGCGACGCAGGAATTCGTGGTGCCGAGGTCGATGCCGATAACTTTGCTCATCCGTGGTCTCCTGTTGCGGCGGACCGGGGCGGCCCTGCTCAGGCGCCGCGGCGGTCCCCTCCGTCGGATGGTTGGAAGGGTGATGGGACCGGAGGCCGAACAGCATTGGCCTCCGCGAGGGGAGATGTATTCAGCACGGAGCCCCTGAACAAGAGGTTGCCGTGCCGTTCCGCCCCCTGTTCCGCCCCGCTGGGCGAAGGGCTGCCCTGCCTGCAGGGCCTCTCACCGGCGGGGCACCGCCCCGGCCGCGGGCCGAGCAGAGCCGGGCGGACGGGGCGTGTTTATGCTTATATTCCTACAACGCCGAGGCGCCCGCGTCAAGGCTGCGGGCGTCAAGCGGTGCGGCGGCTCAGTTCTTGCCGGCCACCACCACCATGGCGGGGCGCAGCAGGCGGCCGTTCAGCGTCCAGGCCGGGGTCCAGGCCTGGATCACCGTGCCCGGCGCCACGCCCTCGGGCGCCGGCTGCTCGGCCATGGCTTGGTGCAGGGCGGGGTCGAAGGGCTGGTTCAGCGCCTCGACCCGCTGCACGCCGTGGCGCTCCAGCATGGCGATCGTGGCGCGCTCAACCCCTTCGAAGCCGCCGCGCAGCTTGGTCAGCAGCTCCGGCTCGCCTTCCGTGGCGGCGGGCAGGGCGGCCAGGCCGCGGCCGAGGTTGTCGGCGGCCTCGGCCACATCGGTGGCGAACTTCTGCACCGCGTAGTTGCGGGCGTCGTCCAGCTCCTTGCGGTGGCGGTTGCGCGCGTTCTGGGCCTCGGCCTCGGCGCGCACCCACTTGTCGCGCATCTCGGCCAGCTCGGCCTCCAGCGCGGCGATGCGGGCGGCGGGGTCTTGCTGGTCGGCGGTGGCGGCGTCGCCCGGTGCAGTGCCTTGGGAGGCGTGGGGCGGAAGGTCGGCGGCCTCGGGGCCGGCCGGGGACGTGCGAAGATCGTCGCTCATGAAAATCCCGGATGGTGTGAAGGCGTGGTGCCCCCGGCCCGTGACGGGCGGGGCGCCGGTTGTGGACGGTGGTGTTTTGCGCCGTTCACCTAGGGTTCGCGACGCCGCGGGGCAAGTCGGGGACGCGTCGCGCGAACCGGGCCAGGGCCCCTGCCCGGCTCGCCGCGCTTCGCCCGCGTGAAACCGCACCTAGAGGACCGTATCTGGGAGCGGCCCAAGGGGAGCGATCCAGGAGGAGCGCCCCAGGGGGGGACCGCCTCCACGGGCCACGGCGTCGCGGGGTCCGGCCACCGGGGAAACGGCGCCCCGGGCGAGGAGTGGGGCCGCGGCGCCTCAGCCGGCCGAGGCGCCAGCCGGGGCGAAGCGCTTGCTCAGGAAGTAGCGGGAATGGCCGGGCGGGTAGTCCCGGATCTCGCCGAACACCGTGTAGCCCTGCTTCTCGTAGAAGCCGCGCGCCTGGAAGCTGTAGGTGTCGAGCCAGGCGCCGTGGCAGCCGCGCCGGCGCGCCTCCTCCTCCGCCTGGGCAAGGAGGCGGCGGCCCAGCCCGCCGCGGCGCAGGTCCTCGGGGATGAAGAACAGTTCCACGAAGAGCATCCCCCCGGCGGTGCGCCCCAGGAGGCCGCCCACCACCGCGTCGCTGCCCGGACGGCGCAGCAGGATCGCCAGCGGGCGGGCATTGGAGGGGCCGGCCTGGGCGGCGTTGAACTCCAGCAGCGGCGCGAGGATGGCATCGCGCGTTTCGGGCGGCGGGGCGTCGGTGAGTTCGATGTTCACGGGGGGCGGGGCGTCGTCGGGCGGCGGGACCATGGGGTGGGGATCTCCGGGAAAGCGGAATTGGAGAATGCGCCGCCGCCGCTGCCAAGGGGCTCGCCGTCAGGAGCGGGGCGCCGGGCCGGCGGCGCTCCGATGGTGCGCCGGGGCCGGGTGCGGTTTGTTCGGGCCGGTGCCGCTCTGCGGGCCGGCCAGACCGGCGAGGCCAGCGTCTTGGCGGCGGCGGCGGGGGAACGCATCTGAAGGGCGAACAGGGCGGAAGGCAGGACCGGGATGATCGACGAGGACCCGTCGGACGCGATCTCCCCCATGGCGGAGCGCATCGAGTCGCGGCTGGAACGGCTCGATCTCGATCCCGAGGCGGCGAACAAGCGGGCCGGGCTGCCGCCGGGGCTGATCCTGAAGCTGCTGCGCGGCGAGGCGCCGCCGCCGCGCGGCACGGCGCTGCGCAAGCTGGCGGAGGTGCTGGAAACCTCGATCTCCTACCTCGTGGGCCTCGACCCCGACACGGCGCCGCCGCCCGAGCTGCTGCAGGAGGACCAGGGCGATTTCGGCCTGCTGTCGGGGGATCAGGAAGCGCTGCTGCGGGCCTATGCGAAGCTCGACTTCGCGGCGAAACAGGCGCTGCTGGTGGTGGCGACCCGCATGGGCGGTCCGGCGCCGGAGCCCGAGCCGGTCAAGCGGGCCACGGGCGGGCGGCGGAAGGCCTGAGGTTGGCGCCAGGGGATCGGCTCAGGGGTGGCCCAGGGGTCGGCCCAGGGGTCAGCCCAGGGGTCAGCCCAGGGATCGACGAAGGGGAGATCGGAGCGCGTGAGGATCGGCATCCTGGAATGCGGCCTGCCGCCGGCGCCGCTGCTGGAAGAGCACGGCAGCTACGACACGATGGTGCGGCGGCTGCTGCGCGGCGGGGCCGCGGAAGCGGACAGCCGGGGCGAGGCGGCGGGTGATGCGGCGGGCGGCGGGCCGGCCGGGTGGGAGGTCGTGAGCTTCCGGGCGCGCGACGGGGTGCTGCCGGAGGCGGCCACGGCCTGCGACGCTTACGTGCTGACCGGATCCCCGGCCGGGGTCTACGACCCGTTGCCCTGGATCCCGCCGCTGCTGGAGTTCCTGCGGAATGCCAGGGGGCGGGCGAAGCTGGTGGGGATCTGCTTCGGGCACCAGGCCATGGCGCAGGCCTTCGGGGGCGAGGTGATCCAGTCGCCGCGGGGCTGGGGCGTGGGGCTGCACCGCTACGCCCTGCGGGAGCGGCGGCCCTGGATGGGAGAGGCCTCGGACGCTCCGGCCGCGATCGCGGTGCCGGCCTCGCACCAGGATCAGGTGGTGCAGCTGCCGCCCGGGGCGCGCGTGACGGTGGCGAGCGAGTTCACGCCCTTTGCCGGGTTGGACTACGGCGACGCCATCTCCTTCCAGTTCCATCCGGAGTTTTCGCCCGCCTTCGGCACGGCGCTGACGGCGCTGCGGCGGGACACCTATCCCCAGCTGGCCGATGCGGCGATCGCGTCCTACGGCGAGGCGGACAGCTGCGAGCGGGTGGACGGCTGGATCAGGCGCTTTCTCGCGGCGGGGTGAAACCCGGGTCGGATCGTCGGGACACGGGTCGTGAGCGGAATGGCGAGGTTGCCGAAGCTTCTTGTGGAGCTTCGTGCGGCGGCCTCCTGTTCATGGTGGCGCACCAGAGTTACGTTCCGGTCATGAAATCCTCATCTCCGAAGCCGAACCGCTTTTCGCCCCTCGGCCTCGTGCTGGCGGTCGGGTTGGCGCTTCAGGGCTGTGCGGCCCCGTCCGCCGCTCCGACCGTGGCACAGGCCGCTCCCGCCGCGGGCATCACCCAGCCTGCCGGTCGCTACGAGGATCTGCTGCGGGCCGCGAAGCAGGACCCGGCGAGGGCGGACTACACCGCGTTGCGCATGGCCTATGCCGCGGGCCCGTCCTACGACCCGATGGCGGGCAGCCCGCGCAACCAGGCCGAGGTTTCCCGCGCCCTCGTGGCGCAGGACTGGACGGGAGCCCTGGCGCAGGCCGAGGCGCAACTGGACCAGTTCTGGCTGGACGGGGAGATGCACCTCCTCGCCGTCCTCGCGGCCGAAAGGCTGGGCAACAAGGAAGTGGCTGAGCGCCATGCCGTTGCCGGCGCGGGCCTGATCCGTTCGGTTCTGCGTTCGGGAAGCGGTGTCAGCCCGGCCTCCGCCTTCACCGTCATCAACATCGGCGAGGAATACACGCTTCTCAAAACCATGAAGCTGCAGCGGACCCGGCAGGCGCTGATCCGTGAGAACGGCCATGCGTATGACCAGCTGACCGCCGTGTCGGCCGACGGACGCACGGCGCAGGTTTACTTCAACGTGGACCTGCTCTTCGCCGGCTACGCCCGCACCATTCCCGGGGCAGGCTGACCACGAGGCGCCGGGGTCCCTACCCCGGCAGCGTCGCCACAGCGTCCGCCGCCACCTGGCGCAGCGCATCGCGCCCGGCGCCCGCGCCGGCCTGCACCGCGATGCCCAGCGCCACGGTCATGACGTAGCGGGCCAGCGCTTCCGGGTCGCGGTCGGGCGGCAGGTCGCCGGCGTCGCGCGCCGCATGGAGGCGCTCGGCCAGGCGCGCTTCGGAGCGGCGGCGGCGTTCCACCACCTCGGCGCGCACCGCCTGGGCCTCGTCGCCGCAGGCGGTGACGGAGTTCACGCCGAGGCAGCCGGCGGGGCAGCTTTCCTGCGTGGCGGCCTCCACGAAGCCGAGGAGCAGCCGTTCCACCACCGTGCGAACGGTGGGGGCGGACAGGGCGCACTCGAAGAACTGGAAGTAGCTCCGCTCGTAGCGGTCGAGCGCCTTGCGGAACAGCTCCTCCTTGTTGCCGTAGGCGGCGTAGAGGCTGGGGCGGGTGATGCCCATGGCCTCGGTCAGGTCGCTCAGCGAGGCGCCCTCGTAGCCCTTCTGCCAGAACACCTGGAGCGCGCGCCCCAGGGCCTGATCCGTGTCGAACTCCCGATGGCGTCCCATCGCCGTGCTCCGTGCCTTTCCCGCCTGTGTTCCACGCCTCAACCGGGGAACGGTCCGCGGCCCGGGCGCGTGTGCCCGGACACTGCGGCGTTTCCGAATGACGCCTCTGCCGGAACGATGCAACCATCCCGGAAATTTCTTACCGTTCGATACATAATCTCTTGACCCACGGCAAGCAATTCCATACTGAAAGGTACTGTATCGACCGGTAGTGAACCGGCAAGGTGATTGCGATGGAACCGAACCATGGACCAGTGGGACGCGAGGGAAGCCACCGCACGCTGCCGCAAGGCCGCTCAGGCGGGGTTTCGGCATGATGTGGCGCGGCATGGGCTTTTCGCATGGTGGCCCGCACCCGACGGGCGCGACGCTGGCGCGGTGGCAGCGCCGGGGGCTGCGGGCCTGGTGGCGGGGCGTGGCCCTGGCGGCCGTGATGGTGACGCTGCCGGTCCTGCCCTGGACTGACGGCGCCCAGGCCCAGGAAGGCGGTGCCCCGCCCGCGCCCGCCGTCACGGTGGCGCGGCCGGTGGTGCGCGACGTGGTGGAATGGAGCAGCTTCATCGGCCGCTTCGAGGCGGTGGACAGCGTGGACCTGCGCGCGCGCGTGACGGGCTACCTCGACAGTGTCCGGGTGCCCGACGGCGCGGTCGTGCGCCAGGGCGACGTGCTGTTCACGATCGACTCGCGCACCTACGACACGGCGTTGCGGCAGGCCGAGGCCGACCTCGCCTCCGCGGTCGCCAAGCGCGACTTCGCGGTGGCCGACCTCGCGCGCGCGGATGAGCTGCGCCGCACCAACACCATCGCCACCCAGGTGGCCGACCAGCGCCGGCAGGTGCTGCAGTCGGCGCGCGCCGAGGTGGACGGGGCCCAGGCGGCACTGGCGCGCGCCAGGCTCGACATGGGCTTCACCGAGGTGCGGGCGCCGATCTCGGGCCGGCTGTCGCGGCGGCTGGTGTCGCCGGGCGCGCTGATCAACGCCAACGAGACGGTGCTGGCCAATATCGTGAGCACCGACCCGATCCAGTTCTACTTCGACGTGGACGAGCGCGCCTACCTCGCGGCGCTGGCCGGGCGCACCGGCGAGGCGCGCGCAGGCGCGGTGCGGGTGGCCGGCCGGGACGAGGCAGGCGGCGGCGCGCCGGGTGGCGCGGGGCCGGCGGTCTCCCCGCCGGCGGTCTCCCCTGGGGCGGCCGCCGAGGATGGCGACCGGCCGAAGGTCTTCGTGACGCTGACCGACACGGCGGTGGAGCGCGAAGGCGTGCTGGACTTCCTCGACAACCGTCTCGACGGCAACAGCGGAACGCTGCGCGGGCGGGCGCTGCTGCGCAACCGCGACCAGGCGCTGCTGCCCGGCATGTTCGGGCGCGTGCGGCTGCCCTCAGGCCCGGAGCACCGCGCGGTGCTGATCCCTGACGAGGCGCTGTCGAGCGACCAGGACCGGCGCATCGTCTACGTGGTGGGCGAGGGCAACAAGGTCGCGGCGCGCCCCGTCCGCACCGGCCCGCTGGTGGACGGCTACCGCGTGGTGCGCGACGGGCTGAGCGGCGGCGAGACCATCGCCATCAACGGGCTGGCGCGCGTGCGGCCGGGCGCGGTGGTAGCGCCGCGGCTGGTGGAGCTGCCGCCGCGCCGTGGCGAGGACGCGCCGCAGCGCTCCGCGGCACGGTAAGGACGGAGAGGGATCATGCGGTTCTCGCACGCGTTCATTGAACGCCCGATCTTCGCCTCCGTGCTGGCGATCGTGGTGGTGGTGGTGGGCGCCATCGCCTATCTCGGCCTGCCGGTGACGCAGTACCCCGAGATCGTGCCGCCCACCGTGGTGGTGCGCGCCTCCTACCCGGGCGCGGATTCCGAGACGGTGGCCGCCACCGTCGCCACGCCGCTGGAACAGGAGGTCAACGGCGTCGAGGACATGCTCTACATGTCCTCCTATTCCACCGGCGACGGCAACTACGCGCTGACGGTCACCTTCCGGCTGGGCACCGACCTCGATAAGGCGCAGGTGCTGGTGCAGAACCGGGTCGCGGTGGCGACGCCGCGCCTGCCGGACGCGGTGCGGCAGCTGGGCATCACCACGCTGAAGTCCTCGCCCAACCTGATGATGGTGGTCCACATGCTCTCTCCGGATGAGAGCTACGACCAGCTGTACGTCTCGAACTACGCGCGCAACAACGTGCGCGACGCGCTGCTGCGCCTCGAAGGTGTTGGCGACCTGCAGATGTTCGGTGAGCGGCAGTACAGCCTGCGCGTCTGGCTCGACCCCGACCGGCTGTCGCAGCTGGGCATGGTGGCAGGCGACGTGGTGCGCGCGGTGCAGGAACAGAACGTGCAGGTGAGCGGCGGCGCCCTGGGCCAGGAGCCGGTCAAGGGCGACAACGCCTTCCAGTTCACCGTCACCACGCAGGGGCGATTCAGCGATCCGGCGCAGTTCGAGGAGGTGATCGTCCGCTCCACGCCCGACGGGCGGCTGGTGCGGCTGCGCGACGTGGCGCGCGTCGAGATGGGCGCGCAGGACTACTTCACCAACAGCTACCTCAACGGCAAGCCGGCGGTGGCGCTGGCGATCTTCCAGCGGCCCGGCACCAACGCGCTGGCGACCTCGGCCGAGATCCTGCGCACGCTCGACACGCTCAAGGCCGACTTCCCGCCGGGCATCGCCTACCAGGTGGTCTACAACCCCACCGAGTTCATCGCGAAGTCGATCGACGAGGTGTACCACACGCTCTACGAGGCGGTGGCGCTGGTGGTGATCGTGGTGATCGTGTTCCTCCAGTCCTGGCGCACCGCGATCATCCCGATCATCGCGATTCCCGTGTCGCTGATCGGCACCTTCGCCTTCATGGCCGCCTTCGGCTTCTCGCTGAACACGCTGACGCTGTTCGGGCTGGTGCTGGCGATCGGCATCGTGGTGGACGACGCCATCGTGGTGGTGGAGAACGTCGAGCGCCATATCGGCGACGGGCTGCTGCCGCGCGAGGCCGCGCACCGCACCATGGACGAGGTCGGCGGCGCGCTGATCGCCATCGCCCTGGTGCTGGCGGCGGTGTTCGTGCCGACCGCGTTCATTCCCGGGCTGACGGGGCAGTTCTACCGGCAGTTCGCGCTGACCATCGCGGTGTCCACGCTGATCTCGGCCTCGGTGTCGCTGACGCTGTCGCCCGCACTCGCCGCGATGCTGCTGCGGCCGCACGCGCATGGGTCGTCGCGCAACATCCTGATGCGCGGCCTGGGCGCCGCGGCCGGCGGCTTCAACCGCGGCTTCGAGCGGATGAGCAGTGGCTACGCGCGCGGCGTGGGCGGCATCCTGCGGCGGCGCCTGCTGGTGCTGCCGATCTATGCCGGGCTGCTGGGTGCCACGGTGTGGAGCATGAACCACGTGCCGCGCGGCTTCATCCCGACGCTGGATCAGGGCTACGCCATCGTGATCGCGCAGCTGCCCGACGGCGCCGCGCTGTCGCGCTCCGACGAGGTGACCAGGCGCATCGACGAGATCGCGCTGCAGACACCGGGCATCCAGGACGCGATCGCCTTTACCGGCTTCTCGGCCGCCACCTTCACCAACGCCACCAACGCGGTGGCGGTGTTCGTGGGCTTCAAGCCGCCGGAGGAGCGGCTGAAGACGGGGGATTCCGCGCCCAAGATCATCGGCGACCTGTTCGGGCGCCTCCAGGGCATCGAGGAGGCCTTCGTGATCGCGGTGCCGCCGCCGCCCGTGCCCGGCATCGGCAATTCCGGCGGCTTCAAGCTGCAGCTACAGGAACGCCGCGGCGCCGAGGTCGGCCGCGTGCTGGCCGCGGCGCGGGAGATCATGGGCAAGGCTGCCGGCGATCCGGAGCTCGCGGGGGTGTTCACCACCTTCTCCTCCGGCACGCCGCGGATCTTCCTGGAGGTGGATCGTGAGAAGGCGCGGGTGCTGAACGTGCCGGTGTCGGGCATCTTCGAGGCGCTGCAGTACAACCTGAGTGCTGCCTACGTGAACGACTTCAACGCGCTGGGCCGCGTGTACCAGGTGCGCGCCGAGGCCGACCAGCGCTTCCGCCTGACGCCGGAGGATATCAGCCGGCTGCGCGTGCGCTCCTCGACCGGGGCGCTGGTGCCGCTGGGCACGCTGGTGAAGGTGCGCCAGGACGCGGGTCCCGACCTGATCCAGCGCTACAACATGTTCACCTCGGTGCCCTTGCAGGGCAACGCGGCGCCGGGCGTGTCCTCGGCGCAGGCGCTGTCGCGGATGGAGGCGCTGTCGCGCGAGGTGATGCCGGTGGGCATGGGCGCGGAATGGACCGAGCTCGCCTATCAGGAGCGCACCACCGGCAACACGGCGACGCTGATCTTCGCGATGTCGGTGCTGTTCGTGTTCCTGGTGCTGGCCGCGCAGTACGAGAGCTGGACGCTGCCGATCGCGATCCTCCTGATCGTGCCGATGAGCGTGCTGTCGGCTCTGGTGGGCGTGATGATCCGCGGCCAGGACAACAACGTGCTGACGCAGATCGGGCTGGTGGTGCTGGTGGGTCTCGCCGCCAAGAACGCCATCCTGATCGTGGAGTTCGCGCGCGAGGCGGAGGCCGAGCGGGGGTTGAGCCCGATCGCCGCCGTGACCGAGGCCGCAAGGCTGCGGCTGCGGCCGATCCTGATGACGGCGCTGGCCTTTATCCTGGGCGTGGTGCCGCTGGCGATCGCCACGGGACCGGGCGCCGAGATGCGGCAGGCGCTGGGCACGGCGGTGTTCTTCGGAATGCTGGGCGTGACCGTGTTCGGGTTGTTCCTGACGCCGGTCTTCTACGTGGTGATCCGTCACCTCGTGCTGCGCTTCGGACGGCAGAAGCAGAACCCGGTGGCGGCGCCGGCGGCGGAGTGATGGTGCTGCCGGTGTAGCCCTGTCCCGGGTGGGGCGCTGCCCCTCCCGGACCCGCCCCGCTCAAGGCATGGCAGGGCCACCCCGAGACCCCGCCGGGAATTGGTGCGGGGTCACCAGGACGTTCTTGTTGACCCAGACATGAAGGGCCGGCGCTCCATCGGAGCGCCGGCCCTTCGCACGTTCAGGCCCCGGCGGTGTTCCGGGTCCGGATGAGACGCGCGGCGGTGCTACCGCATCGCGTCCCAGAAGGTGCAGTTGTGCGCGGCGTTGATCGCCGCCACCGGCACGACGGCGCTTCGCCCGCCGGCCTGCAACGACAGCACGGCGCCGTTCGCCTCGAAGCGCGGCCAGGGGCCGGTGCCCTCGTTCGCCGGGTCGCCGTCGCGCACGAAGCCGCCCCAGGCGCGCAGCATCTGGTCCGACAGCTGCTGCTCGTCCCGGTTCAGCGCCCCGCCGTTGTTGGCCAGGTTGTGCCGGTGCGGGATGATGTAGGCGAGTTCCGCCGCGTGCCCGGCTCCCCAGACGTAGCCGGGGATGCTGAACCAGCCCGGCCCTTCGGCATGGTCGAACTCGTAGCGCCAGACCGGGGCGCCGCGGGCCACCAGGGCGTCGGTGATCTTCTGGGTGGAGCACGCCCCGACGCTGCCGGTGTTCATGCTGTCGGTGCGCAGCTTCGTCACGAGGTAGGTGCCGGTGTAGCGCGTGGGATCGCTGGGCCAGGGGTAGACGGCCAGCACGGCCTCCGCACGGTCCTTGAACTGGTCACGGACGTAGCGGAGGTACTGTTCGCGCGAGTACTCGGGCACCGAGCGCGTGGGCCATTCCGTCATCAGCGCGCGGTACTCGTCGCGCTGTCCGCCGATCAGCACGGGCACGGTGCTGGCGCCACCCTGCAGCGCGGCGACCGGGCCCTGCGGCAGGACATCCGTTCCGCCGGTCAGCAGGTGCGGCGGGTCCTTGGCGTCGATCAGCGCGCCCACGGGCTTGCTGCGCAGGCAGTCGGCGGCGCCGGGACCGTCGCAGCCCAGGCTCTGCGCGAAGCTGGTGCCGGCGGCCTCGGCCTCGCGCAGGGGCGGCGTGGCGTCGCTGCCGCTCATCACGATGGCCCGGTTGAACAACCCGCGCGAGCCGGGCGCCACCAGGTGCGCGAGCACGGAGCGGCCGCCCGCGGACTCGCCGCCGATGGTGACGCGTGCCGGGTCGCCGCCGAACGCCGCGATGTTGTCGCGCACCCAGCGCAGCGCGGCCTGCTGGTCCATGAAGCCGTAGTTGCCGCTCTGCCCCTTCGCGTCCGCGACCGCCGGGTGAGCCAGGAAGCCGAGCGCGCCGAGACGGTAGTTCATCGTCACCGCGACGATGCCGTTGGTGCGCACCAGCGCGTCCATGTCCTCGTTGTTGCCGGTGCCGCCGGTGAAGCCGCCGCCGTAGATGTAGACCAGCACGGGCAGCTTCGCCCCCGCCGCGGTGTTGGGCGGGCGCTGCACGTTGACGGCGAGGCAGTCCTCATCCTCGGTGCGAGGGGAGTCGATGCCGTTGAGCTGCGGGCAGGCGGGGCCGTAGCTCTGCGCCGGGCGAACCCCGCTCCAGGCCGCCGGCGGTTGCGGTGGCTGCCAGCGCCCCTGCCCGGCCGGCGAGGCCGCGTAGGGGATGCCGAGAAAGGCCTCGACCCCTTCGGCGAGCTTGCCCTGCACCTGGCCGGACTGGGTGGTGACGACGGGCCCTTCGGCGGCGGCCGCGGCGGCGGACCAGCACAGGGCGGCCGCGAACAGGGCGGTGGATGAACGGATCACGCTGGACGCTCCCTCTTTTTCGGGGAGGCTAGACCCGGGTCCGGCGGCATGGCCAGGGCGTTCCGGCGGCGGCGAGGGTTCCGGTCAGGCAGTCTGGTCTGCGCGAAGCGGGTTATCGGGATGCGGCGCACCGCACCGGGCCGCGTGTCACCCCATTCACCCGCGCCCATTCCCGGAAGGTCCAGGAAACTCAGTTTCCTGGCGGCAGGGGGTCCGGGGGAAGGCGGAGCCCTCCCCCGAAACAGCGCGCCGCTCAGGCCGCCGGGCGGCGCTGGCGTTCGCTCTCGGTCTTGAGCTGGCCGCAGGCGGCCAGGATGTCGCGGCCGCGCGGGCGGCGGATCGGCGCGGAATAGCCGGCGTCGCTGACGATCTCGGCGAAGCGGCGGACGACCTCGCCCTTGGAGGTGCGGTACTCGCTGCCCGGCCAGGGGTTGAAGGGGATCAGGTTGACCTTGGCCGGGATGCCCTTGAGCAGCCGCACCAGCTCACGCGCCTCGGCCTCGGAGTCGTTGACGCCGTCGAGCATGACGTACTCGAAGGTGATGCGACGCGCGTTGGAGGCGGAGGGGTAGCGGCGGCAGGCGGCCATCAGCTCCTTGATGGGGTACTTGCGGTTCAGCGGCACGATGACGTCGCGGAGTTCATCCGTGACGGCGTGGAGGCTGACGGCGAGGCCCACGTTCAGCTCCGCGCCACAGCGGTCCATCATCGGCACGACGCCCGAGGTGGAGAGCGTGATGCGGCGGCGGCTCAGGCCGATCCCCTCGTTGTCCATGACGATGGTGAGCGCCTTGGCCACGTTCTCGTAGTTGTAGAGCGGCTCGCCCATGCCCATGACCACGATGTTGCTGAGGTGGCGGGGCGTGCCGTCCTTGGGCGAGGGCCATTCGTTGTAGGTGTCGCGGGCGGCCATGAACTGGCCGACGATCTCGGCGGCGCCGAGGTTGCGCACCAGCTTCTGGGTGCCGGTGTGGCAGAAGCGGCAGCTCAGGGTGCAGCCCACCTGGGTGGAGATGCACACCGCGCCGCGGTCCTCCTGACCGTCGGGGATGTAGACGGTCTCGACCTGCTGGCTGTCGCGGAAGCGGAGCAGCCACTTGCGGGTGCCGTCCTTGCTCAGCTGCTCGGTGGCGACCTCGGGGCGGCCGACCACGAAGCGCTCGGCCAGGCGCTGCTGCATGGGCCGCGCGATGGTGGGCATCTGCGCGAAGTCGCGGACGCCCTGGTGGTAGATCCAGTGCCAGAGCTGGCGGGCGCGGAAGGCCTTCTCGCCCATCGCCACCATCTCGGCCTCGAGCTCGGCCCGCGACAGGCCCACGAGGTCGCGGCGGCCGTCCGGCAGGGTGGCCGGCGGCGGGGCGAAGAGGGCGGACTTCATCATGATGCGCGACGCCTCGTCGGGCGTGACGTCGGGCACGATGGCCTGCCTGGGGGCCGGCGCGGAGGCCTGGGCCGGCTGGGCGGGAACCGCGGCGGCCGCCCGGCTGGGCAGGCGCTGCGCCGGGGAAGGCCCGCGCTGCGGGGCGATGGCAGGTGCGTCCACGCGCGCGGCGGCCTCCGCCGGGACGGTGTCGCGGGCGGGGGCATCGTGGCGGACGGGCTGCGCGGCGGTCCGGTCGGACAGCGGCGCCTCCGTCGGGGCGGCGGGCGGGACGATCTGGTTCATCGGCGGGGTGGGCACTCCTTGGAGATGGCATCATACGCCGCCGAGAAGCCGCTCAAGGAGAACGTATCCGTCGTACCACCCTTGTTCTGGGGGCCGGGCCCCTTCACCACGAGGTCGCGGCCCGCCTTGAAGGCCGCCACCGCCGCGGTGCCTTCCTGGGCGAAGGCGTTGGTCCCGGCGCCGTAGAAGCGCAGGTCGTTGCCGCCGACATTGCCGGACACGTCGTCGTTGCCGGCGTCGCGGCGCAGCGCGTAGCCGAGCGAGGCCGCCACCTGGTCACGCCCCTGCGGGCGCTGGGTCACGGTGAGCATGACGTTCTGGCGGTTGCCGCCGCCCTCGCTCTTGCTGGCGCGGGTAAAGGCGTAGCAGACCTTGGCGCCGCCTTCCTGGTGGGTGGCCGCGGTCCAGTTGCCGAAACTCCCCAGCCTTTGCGGCGCGGCTGCCCCCCGGGCTTGTGCGAAGGCCGGGGCCGGGGCGAGGAAGGACAGGGCGGCGAGGGTGAGGAAGAGCTGCGGCTTCATGCGGCGGCAGATAAGCGGTCGCAGCACCCGGCTTCAACCGCTTGAATGCATGAAGCTCCGGCTAAAATCCCCCCAGGACGATGTTGCGAAGCAGGAACAACCGTCGGTTCAGGGGTGATCCGGGGTGCTTCCCGCCACGCAGGCATCCGCCGGGGGGCCGCCCGGCGACGCTCGCGCCGGTCCGCAGGCAGGCGTCGGGCCGGCGGCGGCCCCTGCCGGCACCAGCAGCGCCACGCCCCCCGCCGCGTAGGCCGGCACGTAGTAGCGAAGGATCAGCGGCCGCAGCAGGTCGGCGTGCCAGCTGGTGTCGTCGGTCCGCAGCTCGATGATGGCGAAGCGCCGCGCCGCGAGGGCGGCCTCCAGCGCGGGGTCCGGCCCCTTGAGCAGCCGCTGCTTGAGCAGGAAGACGTCGAGCCCGGCATCCCGCCCGGCCCAGTAGCAGACCACCTGGTCGTCGCAGGCGACCGGGCCGGTGGCGGCGGCGACGCGGGCGACGAGGTCCGCCCAGCGCCGCACGGCAGCGTCGCGGCCGCTCAGCTCGCCAAGGTTGTCGCGCATGGCGAAAGGCAGGAGGCAGAGGACCGGCAGGACGGCGAGCAGCACGCGCCGACCCGCGCCCTCGGGGCGGGTGGCGCAGGCGACCGGCAGCGCGACCGCGAGGGCGATCACCGCCTCGAAGGCGGCGTTGACGTCCACGCCGTCGCCGCTGCGCTGGATCAGCGCGACGGGCACCGAGAAGAGGAGCAGCAGGATCGAGACGAATCCCGCGGGGTCGCGCCGCCGCCGCCACAGCGGCGCGCAGGCGAGCAGCCCGGGCAGGAGGGCCAGCAGCGTGGGGCCGCCCTTCAGCACCATGCGGCTCAGCGAGTAGCTGCGGGCCGCCCCCAGGATGCCGACGAAGGGCGCCGTGCCCCAGAGCAGCAGCATGGCGCCGCCCGCCAGGACGGCCAGCCCGAGCCCCGTGAGGCACCACCGGAGCAGCGCCGCGCGTTCGGTCCGCCAGAGCCAGAGGAACATCACCGCCGGCAACACCACGGCGTTGTGCTTCGTGAGCAGCCCGGCCACCACCAGCAGCGCCGAAAAGGCGACGGCGCCGCGCCGCAGCCGGCGGTCCGGCGAGGCGGGCAGCAGCAGCACGAAGGCCCAGAGCATGGCGGCCTCCGCGATCCACTGCGGGTCGTTCATCACGGCGTAGGGGCGCAGCAGGGTCACGGCGAAGCCCGCGAAGATCCCCAGGCCCAGCCAGCCCCAGACCCGCCCCCGCGCCAGCCGCCCGGCCGCGACGAGGACGGCCGCGGCGGCAAGGGCCTCGGCGAGAAGGGAGACGAGCCGTCCCGCCACCACGTTGTCGCCCGTGAGGCGGCCGACCCCGCCCACGAGAAAGAAGGAGAGCGGCGGGTAGTTGTTGGCCGTCAGCGCGTCCGGCGGCGGGTACAGGCTGCCCGGCCCGAAGGCCCGCATCGCCTGCATCGCGTTCCACCCCTCGTTGACGTCGAGCGGCGCATGCGCCGGCAGCCACCAGAGGCGGCCGAGCAGGAGCAGCAGGACGAGCAGGCCCACCACCACGGCCAGCGCGCGGCGCGGCGCCACGGTCCCACCGCCCGGTGCGAAGGGCAGGGCCATCGAGCCGAAGGGTTTCCGTCGCATCATCGCGAAGCACCGCCAAGGCTCAGCTGACCTCCAGCAGCGCCACGCATCCGTCGCCCTGTCAACGGCGCGCATTCCGCGGCGGCCGCGTCGCCGGGCGGTCATGTCGGCGGGTAGCCACGCCGCCGGAGGCCTTAGGCCAACGGGCGGCCATGCCATCGGATGGCTACGGCGGCGGGCGGCACGCCACCGAATGGCCACGCCAGCGGCAGCCACGCCCCCGGGCGACCGCGCCAGCCGGTGCTGTGTCAGCGGGCGGGCCGAGGGTGGCCGCCGCGGGCCCAACCCGCGTGCCGCGCGCCGGGCGCGTTGCTTCCGCCGAACTGCCGCTGGCGCGCCCCGCGGCGGCGCCCTATGCAGCCACCCCATGCAGGACCAACGCGACCGCGAGCTCGCCGCGCAGTACGACAGCTACCCCTACCCGGCCCGCGACCCGGCGGAGGAAGCCAGGCGGCTGATCGTGGGCTCGCCCTCGCACCTGCGGGAGGTCGACCACTGGGTGTTCGGCGCGCGCCGCGCCGCCAGCCGGCCGATGCGGGCGCTGATGGCCGGCGGCGGCTCGGGCGACGGCACGATCATGCTGGCGCAGCAGATGGCGCGCGAGGAACGGCCGGGCGAGGTGGTGTGGCTCGACCGCTCGGCGGCGGCGCGCCGGGTGGCGGAGGCGCGGGCAGCGAAGCGGGGCCTGGGGAACCTGCGCTTCGTGGAAGGCTCGATCCTGGAGCTGCCGGACCCGGCGCTGGGCCTGTTCGACTACATCGACTGCTGCGGCGTGCTGCACCACCTGCCCGACCCGCTCGCGGGCTTGCGCAACCTCGCGGCCTCGCTCGCGCCGGGCGGGGGGATCGGGCTGATGGTGTACGCGCCGCACGGGCGGACGGGCGTGTACATGCTGCAGGACGCGATGCGGATGCTCACGCCCACCGACGAGGCGCCGGCGACCCGCCTCGACATCGGCAAGCGGGTGTGGCGGCACGCGCCGGACACCGCCTGGCTGCGGCGCAACCCCTGGATCACCGACCATACCGAGGGCGGCGATGCGGGGCTGTATGACCTGCTGCTCAACCCCCGCGACGTGGCCTTCACGGTGCCGCAGCTGGCCGCGCTGATCGAAGGTGCCGGCCTGCGGCTGAGCTGCCTGGTGGAACCGCTGCGCTACGATCCCGACATCTACCTGCCCGACCCGAAGCTGCGCGAGCGCGCGGCGCGGCTCGACCCGGTGGGGCGCGCCGCGCTGGCCGAGGCTCTGACGGGCAACATGGGCATCCACATCGCCTACTGCACGCGCCCCGAGGACCAGGACCCGGCCGAGGGACGCGACGCGCTGTGGGAAGACCCGGCCTCGGTGCCGATCCTGCGGGAGCTGGACGGGCCCACCGTGGCCAAGGGGATCGGCGGGGGCGGCACCCTGCCGGTGAGCTTCGACGGGTTGCGGGTGCAGATGCCCCTGCCCCGCCTGGGGGCGGCCATCCTGGGGCGCGTGGACGGGGTGCGGAGCATCGGCGAGATCACCGACCTGCTGGCGGCCAACGGCGCGTCGCGCGAGGCGGTGGGGCGCGACTTCGCGGCGCTGCGGCGGGTGATGGAGCCGCTGAACCGCCTCCTGCTGCGGGCACCGGGCTGAGGGTGGCGCTGTCCGGGGGGACGGATGTCGCGCCCGGGCGGGGCGCCGTGGCCAGGAAAGGCGCTGCCTTTCCCGGACCCTTTCCGCCCAGGGTGGCAGGGCCACCCCGAGACCCCGCCAGGAGTTTGGCGTGGGGCAGTAACGGTGGAACTTCGGCGGCTAACGCAGGGCGCGGCACCAGGAAGAATTTTCAGGAACGGCGCACGGGCGGCCCCCGCAGTCGCCGGAGAGCCAGGCTCTCCGGCGTGAGCCGGCCGCGGCAGGTGCTGCTGCAAATCAACTCCCTGACACCGCCACCGGCGGTCCGATCCTGCCGGCACCCACGAACGGGAGGTCCAGGAACCTCAGGTTCCTGGCGGATGGGGGTCCGGGGGAAGGCAGCGCCTTCCCACCGGGACGCCGCCGCACCCGAACGCCAAAGCTCCCCCACGTGAGGCGCCCCCCTCCGGACGCCGCCCGCCCCGGCAACCCCGCCGGCAGTCCGATGGGACGCGCCGCCAGCCGGGGTGAGCTGCCCGAGGCGCCACCACCGCGCGCGGCCGGCCGGGCGCGGGCGCCGGTCGGCTGGGGGCGCTGGCTGCGGCGCGGGATCGTGCTGAGCATCTGGGGGAGCATCGCGGCCGCGGTGCTGGCCTTGTCGCTGGTGTGGGACCTGCCGGCGCCGGAAAAGGCGCTGGCCGCCACGCGGCGCCCGGCGCTGACGCTGGAGGCTTCCAACGGGCAGACGATTTCCACCAGCGGCGACCTGTACGGCGACACGCTGCGGCTGCGCGACGTGCCGCGTTTCCTGCCGGCGGCGTTGATCAGCATCGAGGACCGGCGCTTCCGGTCGCATTTCGGGGTGGACCCGGTGGGGTTGCTGCGGGCGGCGGTGACCAACGTGACCTCGGGGCGGGTGGTGCAGGGCGGCTCGACGCTGACGCAGCAGCTGGCCAAGAACCTGTTCCTCAGCCCCGACCGCTCCTTCCGGCGCAAGGCGCAGGAGGTGGTGATGGCGCTGTGGCTGGAGCACCGCTTCACCAAGGACCAGCTGCTGGAGATCTACCTCAACCGCGTTTACCTCGGCGCCGGGGCCTGGGGCGTGGACGCGGCGGCGCGGATGTATTTCGGGGTGTCGGCGCGCAACCTGACGCTGTGGCAGGCGGCGATGCTGATGGGGCTGCCCAAGGCGCCGTCGCGCCTCAACCCGCGCGCCAACCCCGAGGCCGCCACGCGCCGCGCCAAGGAGGTGCTGCACGCCATGGCGGAAACCGGCGCGATCACCGAGGAGCAGGCCACGCGCGAGGGCGAGCGGATCAGCTTGCCCAGGCAGAGCGCGCGCAACGCCGGCTGGTTCGCCGACTGGGCGCAGGACGATCTGGCGGCGCAGTTCCCCGAGGCCGGCGACCTCATCCTGCGCACCACGCTCGATGCCCGGGTGCAGGCGCTGGCGGAAGCGCGTCTGGAGGCGACGCTGCACGGCCCGGGCGAGAAGGCCGGCGTGACGCAGGGCGCGGTGGTGGTGCTGGACGCCACCAGCGGCGCGGTGCGGGCGATGGTGGGCGGGGCCTCGTATCGCGAAAGCCAGTTCAACCGGGCGGTGGATGCCAGGCGCCAGCCGGGATCGGCCTTCAAGCCCTTCGTGGTACTGGCGGCGCTGGAGAACGGCATGTCGATCGACAGCACCGTGTCGGACGAGCCGCTGACGCTGGGCAACTGGTCGCCCGGCAACGGCCATTGGGTCAGCCGGGGCGAGATCACGGTCACCGACATGCTGGCGCACAGCATCAACACCGCTGCGGTGCGGGTGCTGCTGCGCGCCGGCGGCCCGGCGCCGGCGATCGCGGTGGCGGAACGGCTCGGGCTGGCGGGGCCCTTCCCGCGCGACGCCACGGTGGTGCTGGGCACGGGGCAGGCGAGCCTGCTGGAGCTCGTGGCCGCCTATGCCGCCTTCGCCAACGGGGGCTTGCGGGTCACGCCCTACGCGCTGAGCGCCACGCGCGAGGGCACGGCGCTGCGCCCCCTGCCCGCGCCGCCGCCGGAACGGGCGATGAGCGAGGACGACGCCTTTGCCATCCGCCGGGCGCTGGAAGCGGTGGTGACGCGCGGCACCGGGCGGGCGGCCGCGGTGCCGGGGCGCATCGTCGGCGGCAAGACCGGCACCACCCAGGATTCCCGCGACGCCTGGTTCATCGGCTTTTCCGGCCGGAATGTGATCGGCGTCTGGCTCGGCAATGATGACGGAACGCCCATGGACAACGTTGGAGGAGGAACACTCCCCGCGCGCCTGTTTCACGACATCCTGGAGGCTCTGCCGCGATGAGCTCGGTTCTCGACGAGTTCTCCTTCCTGTTCAGCCCGGCGCGCCACGCGGCCAACAACCTCGCGATGGTGCTGCTGATGAACCTGGAATCGGCCGTGCGCGCCCTGCCGGAGAGCGAGCGCGGCGGCCGGCAGATCCGGCGCGCGCTGGAGGCGGCGGAGGAATATGACGGGCTGATGCGGTCGCTGCTGGGGCTGACGCGCGACGCGCAGGTGGCCCGGATCGAGGCCGCGACCTACCTGCGCGAGATGCTGCCGCTGCTCAGCCTCGCGGCGGGGCGGCGGCTCAGCCTGGAGGCCGACGACGCGGGGGTGGAGCTGGAGATCCGCCGCCCGACGCTGGACGCGGCGCTGCTGCGGCTGGCGGCGCGCATGCCGGCCGACGCGCCGGTGGCGCTGGTGCTGCGGGGCGAGGTGCTGATGATGGGCTGGGAGCCGCCGGCGGCGGAAGCGGCGCTGCTGCGCGAGGCCGGGGCGGGCCTGACCCGGGGCGAGGACGGGTGGGAGCTGGCGCTGCCGCCGGGCTAGCGGGGCGATGGCGCCCGCTCCGCCAGCACCACCTCCTGCCACCGCACGTTTGAAGAGCGGGCGCTCAGCGGTTCCCGAAGGCCATGGCCGCCGCGGCCAGGTCCTCGCCGGCCCAGCCCACCGACTTGAACACCGTCACCTCTGCCGGGTCGGTGCGGCCGGGGTGCTCGCCCCGGCACAGCGCGAACAGGTCGGCCGCGACCTCCGCCTCGGTGATCGCACCTTCCGCGATGGCCTGCACCACGTCGCCGGCCTCGGCCAGCGCGCCGGGGCGGGTGTCCACCGCGAGCAGGGCGCGGCGCAGCAGCGCCCCGTCGGACTCCCGCATCTCGGGGCGAAAGGCGCCCACCAGGTCGACATGGGTGCCCGGCCGCACCGCGGCACCGCGCACCAGCGGCCGGTCGGACAGGGTGGCGGCAGCAATGATGTCGGCGGCGGCGAGCTCCGCCTCGGGCGGGCCCTCGCCCTCCGCGCCCCGGGCGGCCAGGCGGGCCGGGTGGCCGTGGGCGCGCAGGGTGGCCACCAGCGCCTCGGCGCTGGCGGCACGGCGGGACCAGACGGCCACGTCCTCGAGGGGAAAGGCGCTGCGGTAGCACTCGGCCAGGGCCTGGGCCACGCGGCCGCTGCCCAGGATCAGCAGCCGGCGGCTGTCGGGCCGCGCGAGAAAGCCCGCCGCCAGCACGCTGGCCGCGGCGGTGCGCCGGTCCGTGAGCTCGCCGCCGTCCAGCACCGCGAGGAGCTCGCCGGTGGTGCCACTGCTCAGCAGAAAGGCCGACTGCACCGCCGGCACGCCCAGCGCGGCGTTGCCCGGCATGACGTGCACGACCTTGACGCCGGTGTAGCCCCCTCCCTTGCCCCCGGTGGGGCTTTCTGCCTGCCAGGCAGGCATCAGCAGCAGCGAGGCCGGTTGCCCGCCCGAGGGCGGCAGGGCGTGGCGGTGGCGCAGCGGCGCCTCGCAACCGGTGCGGAAGACGTCGTGCAGCGCCTCGATCAGCGCCGGCCAGGGCAGGGCCGCGGCCACGGCGGGCCGGTCCATGTGGTGCATCTGCCTCGCCTCCTTCGGGGGGTCGTGGGGCCGTGGAACGGTTCATCCGGGCCGCTGCCGGGAACATGGCAGCGGGGAAGGCGCGGGTTCCGCGCCGCCGTGGCCGGTGGAACCCGCCCAGCATGGTCCGGACCGCGCATCCTGGCCACCCGCGCCCCGGACATCCCCTGTCCCACCGGGTCAGCCCGTTGTGCCGCCCTGCCGGGCCGGGTGGCCGAACCATCCGGGCGGGCGAGCCTGCCCGGCGCGGTGGCTCCCCGGCCGCAGGCGAAGGGGACCGGCCATGACCGCTACCGGCCGTGAGTGGGTGTCAGCTTGGCTGCGGCGGAGACGGTGCCCGTCACTCCGCTGGGCGATGGCACAGCAAATTGCCCTGGCACAAGGATTGCTGCGGCACAGCGAGCAACGCTTTTCCGGCGCGCGCCCGCAGCGGCGCCCGGACACGTGCATTCCGGGCAAGGTGACCCCGCCGAAGCGCATGGCTCATTTGCGCCGCGAGCGGGGGAGGGCTACGGAGGATCCGAAGCCAGGGGTTGGGACAGACCGGTCCGGACAGGGTTTCGCCCGACGCGGCAGCGCCTCGTCCGGGCCTTCGAGGAAATGTTGGGAGACTAGCTTTATGCGGCCAGTTCGGCTTGCTCTGATGCTCGGGACCCTCGGCGCCGCGGCGCTGGGCGGCCCGCTCGCGCCTTCCGCCCGGGCGCAGGCCCCCGCCGCGCCGGCGGCGAACAGCAACACCATCGACGCCATCAAGGCGCGCGGCTCGCTCGTGTGCGGCACCAACACCGGCCTCGCCGGCTTCGCCCAGCCCGACAGCCAGGGCGTGTGGAAGGGCTTCGACGTCGACTTCTGCCGCTCCGTGGCGGCCGCCATCCTGGGCGATGCCAGCAAGGTGCGCTACGTGCCGCTGACGGCGCAGAACCGCTTCACGGCGCTGCAGTCGGGCGAGGTCGACATCCTGGCGCGCAACACGACCTGGACGCTGTCGCGCGACACCAGCCTGGGCTTCGACTTCGCCGGCACGACCTTCTATGACGGCCAGGGCTTCATGGTGAAGAAGTCCGCCGGCGTGGAGCACGCCAAGGACCTGAACGGCGCCACCATCTGCGTGCAGCCGGGCACCACCACCGAGCAGAACCTGACCGACTGGGCACGCACCGAGAAGGTGCAGTTCACCCCCGTGGTGATCGAGCGCCTGGAGGAGCTGGTGGGCGCCTTCGTGGCCGGGCGCTGCGACGCCTACACCACCGACAGCTCGGGCCTGGCCGCCACGCGCTCGGCCCAGCCGACGCCGGCCGACTACGTGATCCTGCCGGAGCTGATCTCGAAGGAGCCGCTGGCGCCGGCCGTGCGCCAGGGCGACGCGCGCTTCGCCGACCTTGCGCGCTGGGTGTTCTTCGCGCAGATCAACGCCGAGGAGCTGGGTATCACCAGCAAGAACGTCGACAGCCTGGCCAACGACCCGCGCCCCGACGTGCAGCGCTTCCTGGGCAAGAGCGGCGACTTCGGCCAGATGCTGGGCGTGCCCAACACCTGGGCGGCGACCATGATCAAGCAGGTGGGCAACTACGGCGAGATCTTTGACCGCAACCTCGCCGCCATCGGCCTGCCGCGCGGCGTGAACGCGCTGTGGAACAAGGGCGGCATTCAGTACGCGCCGCCGCTGCGCTGATGTGACGGGCACGGGCCGGGACATCTTCCCGGCCCGCGCCACCCCTTTGCTGAAGACTTGCTGACAGCGCCTGAGAAGAACAGAGGCCCCGACGATGTCGCAGAGCTCGACCGATCCGCGCTATCTCCGAGCCCCGCCCAAGCGGGCGATCCGCCTGAGCTGGCGCGACGAGCGCGTCCGCGCCGTGGTGTGGCAGGTGCTGATCGTGGCGCTGGTGGCCGCCATCATCTGGTGGCTGGTCGGCAACACGATGCACAACCTCGAGGTACGGCGCATCGCCACGGGCTTCGGCTTCCTCAACCGCGAGGCCGGGCTGCCGATCGGCGAGCACCTGATCGACTACACCCCCACCAGCACCTATTTTCGGGCGCTGCTGATCGGCGTGCTGAACACGCTCAAGGTCGCGGTGGTGGGCGTGATCCTGGCCACCGTCCTGGGCACGCTGGTGGGCATTGCCAGGCTGTCGCGCAACTGGCTGCTGGGCAAGATCGCGGCGATCTACGTCGAGGTGATCCGCGACATCCCGCTGCTGCTGCAGCTGCTGTTCTGGTACACCATCATGCAGGCGCTGCCGGCGCCGCGGCAGTCGCTCAACCCCGTCACCGGCGTTTTCCTCAGCAACCGCGGCCTGAAGCTGCCCTGGGTGCAGTGGCAGGACGCGCATACCTACGCCGTGCTGGCCTTTATCCTCGGCGCGCTGGGCCTCTGGGCCTTTGCCCGCAACGCCCGCGCGCGGCAGATGCAGGACGGGCAGCCGCGCCGCGTCTGGCCGGCGGCGATCGGCGCGCTGGTGGTGTTTCCGGTGGCCGTCTGGGCGGCGGCGGGCGCGCCCTGGCAGCCGGACCTGCCGGTGCTGCGGGGCTTCAACTTCGCCGGCGGCGCCTCGATCAGCCCGGAATACTTCACGCTGCTGCTGGGGCTGGTGCTCTACACCGCGGCCTTCATCGCCGAGATCGTGCGGGCCGGCATCACCTCGGTGGCCGGCGGCCAGTGGGAAGCGGCCGAGGCGCTGGGCCTGAAGCGCTCCACGGTGCTGCGCCGGATCATCCTGCCGCAGGCGCTGCGGGTGATCATCCCGCCGATGACCTCGCAGTACCTGAACCTGACCAAGAACTCCTCGCTCGCGGTGGCGATCGGCTACCAGGACATCGTCAGCATCTCGAACACCACGCTGAACCAGACCGGTCAGGCGATCGAGGGCATCGCCATCATCATGCTGGTGTACCTGTGCATCAGCCTGAGCATCAGCCTCTTCATGAACTGGTACAACACGCGCATCGCGCTGGTTGAGCGCTGAGGAGCCCCGGGGATGAGCGACATCACCCTCAACACCGCGGCCGCCGCCTCGCCCGAGGCGGCGCCGCGCCAGCCCCCCGCCACCGTGGTGGGGCCCGTGGCCTGGGTGCGGGCCAACCTGTTCTCGGGCTGGATCTCCACCGCCGTCACGCTGCTGCTGGCCTATCTCCTGATCCGCTGGGCCGTGGGCTTCGTGGACTGGGCCTTCATCAACGCGATCTGGTGGGTGCCCGACAACCAGACCCAGGTGTGCCGCGACCTGCATGGCACCGGCGCCTGCTGGGCGGTGATCACCGAGAAGCACCGCTTCATCCTGTTCGCCACCTACCCCTATGAGGAGCAGTGGCGCCCGGCCATCGTGTGCCTGCTGTTCATCGCGCTCTACGCCATCTCGGCCATGCGCCGCTTCTGGCGATGGGAGCTGGCGGTCATCTGGGTGGTGACGCTGGCGGTGATCGCGCTGCTGATGTGGGGCGGCGTCTTCGGGTTGAGCTACGTGTCGCAGGAGCGCTGGGGCGGGCTGCCGATCACGCTGATCCTGAGCACCTTCGGCATCGCGGTGGCCTTTCCGCTGGCGATCCTGGTGGCGCTGGGGCGACGCTCATCGATGCCCGCGATCCGGCTGCTGTGCATCGTCTACGTCGAGCTGATCCGCGGCGTGCCGCTGATCTCGCTGCTGTTCATGGCCAGCGTGATGTTTCCGCTGTTCCTGCCCGAGGGCATGAACATCGACAAGCTGCTGCGCGCGCAGATCGCCATCATCCTGTTCGCCGGCGCCTACCTGGCCGAGGTGGTGCGCGGCGGCCTCCAGGCGCTGAGCAAGGGCCAGTACGAGGCGGCCGACGCGCTGGGCCTGAGCTACTGGAAGAAGACCGGGCTGATCGTGCTGCCGCAGGCGCTGCGGCTGGTGATCCCGCCGCTGGTGAACACGTTCATCGGCTTCTTCAAGGACACCTCGCTGGTGCTGATCATCGGCATCTTCGACCTGCTGACGGCCGCCAAGACCTCGGTGATCGAGCCCGCCTGGCAGGGCTTCGGCGTCGAGGTCTACATCACCGTGGCCCTCGTCTACTTCCTGTTCTGCTTCGCCATGTCGCGCTACTCGCAGCGCCTCGAGGCCGAGCTCAACCGCCATCGCCGGCGCTGACGCCGCAACCGTTCCGAAGGGATCACAGCATGAGCGAAGCCCTCGCCCTCGAACCCCACGTCGCCTCCGCCGTGAAGGCCGGCGCGCCGCCGGCCATCCTGCTCGAGAACGTCAACAAGTGGTACGGCGCGATGCACGTGCTGCGCGACGTGAACCTGCAGGTCGCGACCGGCGAGCGCGTGGTGGTCTGCGGCCCCTCGGGTTCGGGCAAGTCTACCATGATCCGCTGCATCAACCGGCTGGAACAGCACCAGCAGGGCCGCATCGTGGTGGACGGGGTGGAGCTGACCGACGACGTCCGGGCGCTGGACACCATCCGGCGCGAGGTCGGCATGGTGTTCCAGAGCTTCAACCTGTTTCCACACCTCACCATCCTGCAGAACTGCACCCTGGCGCCGATTTGGGTGCGCCGCACGCCCAAGGCCCAGGCCGAGGAAGAGGCGATGGAGTACCTGCGCCGGGTCAAGATCCCCGATCAGGCCAACAAGTACCCGGGCCAGCTGTCGGGCGGGCAGCAGCAGCGCGTGGCCATCGCCCGGGCGCTGTGCATGAAGCCCAAGATCATGCTGTTCGACGAGCCGACCTCGGCGCTCGATCCCGAGATGATCAAGGAGGTGCTCGACACCATGATCGGCCTGGCCGCCACCGGCATGACCATGATCTGCGTCACCCACGAGATGGGCTTCGCCCGCACCGTCGCCGACCGGGTGGTGTTCATGGACCGCGGCGAGGTGGTGGAGAGCGGCCCGCCGGAGGAGCTGTTCAACAACCCCCGCACCGATCGCCTGCGCGGCTTCCTGAGCCAGATCCTGCGCGGCCACTGAGGGCGTCCCCCTCCCCGGCGCCCCACGGGCGCCGGGGGTGACGCGGGGCGGCGGGGAGGCCCGGCCGCGTGGCGCCGCCGCGGGCCAGAGCCCGGCCCCACCGGCCACCGGACGGCCAGCGGACGCCGCCGCGGCGGCGGTGACCGCCCCGCGCGGGCCACCGGAACCGGCGCCCCGCCCCGCCGGCGAGAGGGGGTGCGGCGGCTCGCCATCCCTTCATCGGGCCGTCCCTTGCATCCCCGTCGGGCGCGGGCGTATGCGTTATGTTCAACGATCTTGCCCGGACCTTCGTGACATCCCACACGTCTCCCGGCGGTGCCCGCCCCCTGACCCTCGGTCTGCTGGTGGGCGTCCTCGGCGTCGTTTACGGCGATATCGGCACCAGCCCGCTCTACGCGCTGCGGGCCGCGCTGCTGCATTTTTCCTCCGACGGGCTGGAGCGGTGGGAGGTGCTGGGCGTCCTCAGCCTGATCGTGTGGTCGCTGATCCTGGTGGTCACGCTGAAATACGTGCTGATCGTGCTGCGCGCCGACAACCGTGGCGAGGGCGGCATCCTGGCGCTGATGGCGCTGGCCCAGCGCGCGGTGGTGAGCGAGCGGGCGCGCGGCATCGTTCTGCTGATCGGCATCGCCGGCGCCTGCCTGTTCTTCGGCGACGGCATCATCACGCCGGCGATCTCGGTGCTCTCCGCGGTGGAAGGCCTCAAGGTCATCTCGCCCACCTTCGGCGAGTGGGTGATCCCGATCTCGCTGGTGGTGCTGGTGGCGCTGTTCCTGGTGCAGTACCGCGGCTCCCACGCCATGGGGCGGATCTTCGGCCCCGTGATGGTGATGTGGTTCGCCCTGCTGGGTCTGCTGGGCCTGGTCGAGATCGTGCGTGAGCCGGGCGTGCTGGCAGCGCTGTCGCCGCACCACGCCATCCGCTTCTGCATCACCTACCAGCTCGCGGCCTTCGTGGCGCTGGGCTCGGTGGTGCTGGCGGTGACGGGGGCGGAGGCGCTGTATGCCGATATGGGGCATTTCGGCTCCCGCCCGATCCGGCTGGCCTGGCTGTTCTTCGTGCTGCCCTCGCTGGTGCTGAACTACCTGGGCCAGGGCGCGCTGGTGCTGGGCGACCCGGCGGCGCTGGACAACCCCTTCTTCCTGCTGGCCCCGGAATGGCTGCGGCTGCCGATGGTGGTGCTGGCGACGCTGGCCACCATCATCGCCAGCCAGGCGATGATCTCGGGCGCCTTCTCGATCGCGCGGCAATGCGTGCAGCTGGGCCTCCTGCCGCGCCTGGTGGTGCGCCACACCAGCGAGACCGAGGAAGGGCAGATCTACGTGCCCCAGGTGAACTTCGCGCTGCTGAGCGGCGTGGTGGTCTTGGTGCTGACCTTCCGCAATTCCGACAGCCTGGCCGCCGCCTACGGCATCGCGGTGACGGGCACCTTCCTGGCCACCTCCTGCCTCGCGGGGCTGGTGTTCCACAAGCGCTTCGGCTGGTCCTGGCCGCTGGTGGTGGTGGTATTTCTGCCGCTCTTCCTGCTCGACCTCGCCTTCTTCCTGAGCAACGTGCTGAAGATCCCCGATGGCGGCTGGGTGCCGCTGCTGCTGGGCGCGCTGCTCTACGGGCAGATGCTGACCTGGCGCCGTGGGCGGGAGCTGCTGTTCAGCCGCTTCCGGCAGGACAGCCTGCCGCTGAAATCCTTCTTGGCGCGGCTGCCGCAGTCGCGCACCATCCGGGTGCCCGGCGTCGCGGTGTTCATGACCGGGCAGGCGGACTACGTGCCCAACGCGCTGCTGCACAACCTCAAGCACAACAAGGTCCTGCACGAGCGCATCATTTTCGTGACCGTGATCAACGAGGACGTGCCCACCGCGGCCGAGCGGGGTTCGGTGGAAACGCTGGCGCCGGGCATCCACCGGGTGATGCTGCGCTACGGCTTCCTGGAAAGCCCCAACGTGCCGCGCGACCTCGACGCGCTGCACGGCGACGACAACACCTTCGAGCCGATGCAGGCCTCCTACTTCCTCGGGCGCGAAACGCTGGTGCAGGCCACGGTGCCCAAGATGTCGATGTGGCAGCAGTGGCTCTTCACGGTGATGAGCCGCAACTCGCTGCCTGCCACGGAGTTCTTTCGGATTCCCAGCGACCGGGTGGTGGAACTGGGTGTAAGAATCGCGATCTGAGCGGAGGAGAAGCGGCGTGGCCCTGGTGATCCTGTCCCCGAGCGGTGGCCCGGGATTGCCGGAAGGAAGCCCGGAGCACCGCTACGAGATCAACCTGACCCTGGACGGCGGCGGGCTGCCCTCGGCCGAGGCCTGGCAGGCCGACCCGGCGCCCTGGCTGGCGCGGCGCATCTGGCCGGGCGACGGTTTGAGCGAGGGCGACGTGCAGTACGACCCCGACCTCGGCTGGACGCTGCGCTTCTTCCGGCAGCCGGGGGCTGCCGACGACGCGCCGCTGCACGCCATGATCCAGGGGCACCTGCGCCTGCGCCCGGGCGAGCACGTCACCATCGTGGAGCCCGACGGCCGCAGCAATTCCTGGCGGGTGGTCGGCGTCAGCTGAGTTCCGGGCGGGTCGCTGCCGGCCCCTCCCCGCCTGCTCGCCCCCGCTTGGCTGGCCCCGTCTGCCCGCACTGACTTGGCCGCGCTGACCTGCCCGTGTGCCCGCCCGGGTGACGGGCGATGGTCCCGGCGTGGCCCGGTTCGGCGCCCGCGCGCCAGCCTCCCCGCTGACACATGGCTCCGGCGGTGGGGTCGGCACGCAGCTTGCTGGACGGCGACGCTCAATGGAACGGAGGCCGTGATGGTGCGGATCGGACGAGGCGGCACGCTGCGGCGGCGCGAGGCGGTGCTGGCGGGGGTGTCGCTGCTGGCGGGTGGGCTGGGCGCCTTGAAGCCGGCCGCGGCCCAGGGGAGCGGCGCGCCGGGGGATCAGGCACGGGAGATCTCGATCGGCGTCGCCTCGGCGGTGACCTCGATCGACCCGCACTTCCACAACCTGTCCTCCAACTTCAACATCGACATCAACCTGTTCGACCGCCTCATCCACATGGACGAGCGGCAGCAACCGCAGCCGGGCCTCGCCACCGCCTGGAAGGCGCTCGACGACACGACCTGGGAGTTCACGCTGCGGCAGGGCGTGGTGTTCCACGACGGCAAGCCCTTCGGGGCGGAGGACGTGGCGGCCTCGATCCGGCGCGTGGCCTGGGTGCCCAACAGCCCCGGCTCCTTCCTGGTCTACACGCGTGCCATCACCGGGATCGAGGTGGTGGACGACCACACCATCCGCTTCCGCACCGAAGGACCCACCCCGCTGCTGCCGGTGGATCTGAGCTCGGTCATGATCGTGCCCCGCGCGCTGGAACACGCGCCCACTGCGGACTTCAACAGCGGCGTGGCCGCCGTCGGCACCGGCCCCTACAGCTTCGTGGAATACGTGCCCAACAACCGCGTGACGCTGCGCCGCAACGACCGCTACTGGGGTCCGAAGCCGGCCTGGGAAAAGGCCACGATCCGCATGATCCCGGTCAACGCCTCGCGCGTGGCGGCGCTGCTGGCGGGCGACGTGCAGGCGATCGACAGCGTGCCGCCGAGCGACGCGCCGCAGCTGCGCAAGAACGCGCAGCTGAGCGTGGTCAGCACGCGATCCAACGCGGTGCAGTTCCTCCACCTCGACAGCTTCCGGGCGCAGACGCCGGGCGTGACGGCGCGCGACGGCTCGCCCCTGCCGCGCAACCCCTTGCAGGACCTGCGGGTGCGCAAGGCGATCTCGCACGCGATCAACCGCGACGCGCTGGTGCGCAACATCATGGAGGGCGCGGCGGCGCCCGCGGGGCAGCTGCTGGCGGACGGCTTCTTCGGCGTCAGCCCGCGGCTGAAGCCCGACAGCTACGACCCGGCCATGGCGAAGAAGCTGCTGACGGAAGCCGGCTACGCCGACGGCTTCGCGATGACGCTGTATGCGCCCAACGACCGCTACATCAACGGCGCCAAGGTGGCGCAGGCGGTGGGGCAGATGCTGGGCCGGGTGGGCATCGAGACCAAGGTCGAGACGCCGCCCTGGTCGGTGTTCATCGCCCAGGCCAGCGCGCCGAACTACAACTACAGCGCCTTCCTGATCGGCAACAGCTCCACCACCGGCGAGGCATCCTTCCCGCTGCGCTCGCAGGTGGGAACGGTGGACTTCAAGACCGGCATGGGTTCCTCCAACCGGTCGCGCTATTCCAACCCGCAGGTGGACGCGGTGCTGGCGGAAGCGATGCGCACCGTGGACGACGCAAAACGGTCGGCGCTGCTGCAGAAGACGGCCGAGATCGCGATGGCGGACCAGGCGGTGGTGCCGCTGCTCTACACCGACAATGTTTACGCCCTGCGCAAGGGCCTGCACTACGCGCCGCGCTCCGACGGCTACCTGGCGGCCGCCATGGTGCAGCCGCAGTGACGACGGGCGCGAATAGACCCGAGGGGGAGCCAGTCATGGCTGATCTGCCGATCCACCTGTGCTGCGCCGACTACGCGCGGCTGATGCCGCTCGCGCGCGGGGAGGTCTCGGTGCCGGGCATCGACCTCACCCTGACGCTGGGGCGCGGCGGCTCCTGGCCGGACCGGGCGGAGATGCTGCGCCGGGCGCTGAACGACCCGGCGGTGGACGGGGGCGAGTCCTCGATGTGCCGCCACCTGATGCGGCTGGCCGCGGGCGACCGCAGCCACGTCGCACTGCCGGTCTTCCCATTGCGCGGCTTCACGGCGCGCGACCTTTACGTGCGTGCCGGCGGCGCGGTGCGGGTGCCGGCCGACCTCCAGGGGCGGCGGATCGGCATGTACGGCTGGGCCAACAGCGGCGCGGTCTGGTACCGGCACCTGCTGGAATATTTCGGCGTTTCGGTCGAGGGAATTGAGTGGTGGATCGGCACGGTGGACGAGCCGCAGCCCGCCAGCGGCCCCGGCCCGCTGCCCGCCGGCGTGCAGGCCGTGGCCACGGGGCGGTCGTTGTCGGAGATGCTGATCGCGGGCGAGATCGACGCGCTGTTCTCCCCGCCGCGCCCCCTCGCCTACCACCGGGAAAACGGGCCGATCGTGCGGCTGACGCCCGACTTCCCCGAGGTGGAGAGCGAATACTTCCGCCGCACCGCGATGTTCCCCGTGCAGCACCTCGTGCTGGTGCGCCGCGCGGTGTGGGAAAGCAACCGCTGGATCGCCGGGGCGCTGACGGAAGGCTTCAGCCGCTGCAACGACGCCTTCACCGCCGCCCAGCGCAACTTCCCCTACGCCACGCCCTGGCTGGAGGATGAGCTGGAGCGTACCGAGGCGCTGCTGGGCGAGGACTTCCACCCCTACGGCTTCGAGCGGAACCGGGAACAGGTGCGGGTCTTCGCCGACCAGGCCTACCGTTCCGGCATCGTGGGCCGGATGGTCGAGCCGGAAGAGTTCTTCCGGGAATACCTGGAGAGCTGAGGCGGAGGGGGCGGCGGGCAGCGCGCCCGCCGTCGCGGCAGGGGATCAGGGGAGACGCAGGATGGAACTGGGATTGCGGGGAAAGCGGGCGCTGGTGACCGGCGGCACGCGGGGGATCGGCCGGGCCATCGGCACCGCGCTGCTGCGCGAGGGCGCGGCGCTGGCGGTCTGCGGCCGCTCGGCCGAGGGGCTGCGCGACGCCGAGGCGGCGCTGCGGACGGCATCGGACGGGGCGCAGGTCTTCGGCACGGTGGCCGACGTCGCGGTGCCCGAGGATGCCGCGCGCTTCGTGGCGGAGGCCGCATCGGCGCTGGGCGGGGTGGACCTCGTGGTGTGCAACGTCGGCGGCACCGCCGGCGGCTGGTTCGAGGAAGCGGGCGCCGAGGACTGGACCAGGACCTTCGGGCTGAACCTGTTCCACAGCGTCAACACCATCCGTGCCGCGGTGCCGGAGATGCGGCGGCAGGGCGGCGGCTCGGTGGTGCTGATCTCCTCGATCTCCGGCTGGAAGCCCGGCAGCAAGGCGCAGTACGCCACCGCCAAGGCGGCGGAGATCCAGCTCGCCGCCTCGCTGGCACCCGAGCTCGCGCGCGACAACATCCGCGTCAACACCGTCAGCCCCGGCTCGATCATGTTCGAGGGCGGCGGCTGGGCGCGGCGCATGCAGGCGGAGCCGGAGCGCATGACGGCCTTCCTGCGCGACGAGTTCCCCGCCGGCCGCATGGGCACGGTGGAGGAGATCGCGGACGTGGTGTGCTTCGTGTTGTCGGAGCGGGCCCGCTGGATCAACGGCGCGCATATCCCGGTGGACGGGGCGCAGGGCCGGCCGGGGCTGTAGCGCCGGGGCTTTGCGATGGGGCAGCGGCTGGATTTGCACTGTCCGCTGTCCTCCCCCGCAGGGCGCCGCCACTGCCGGGTGCCACCCGTGACGACTGCCGCCCCGTACCGTTTGCAGGCCGCGGCAACCTCGCCCGTCGCAGGGCGGGACCTGACCGGCCGCGGCGGCGCCAGGGCTGCGCCTTACACGGCGAGGCCGTGCCAGCCCGAAAAGGCCATGTAGGCGGCGATCAGCAGCATCAGCACGCCCGAGGCGTAGGGCGCCCGCCGCGCCAGGGTGCCGAAGCCTGACCACCGCTTCTGGATGTGGCGGAGGCTGAGCGCCGCGATCACGCCGGCCGACACCATCGTCACGGCCAGGCCGATGCTGAAGCAGACCACCAGCACCACGCCGAGCGTGAGCTGCTTGAGCTGCAGGCAGAGCAGCAGCACGGTGATCGCCGCCGGGCACGGGATGAGCCCGCCGGTCAGCCCGAACAGGACGATCTGCCCTGTCGTGACGCTCCGCCCCTGGAAGCGCGCGGCGATGTCGTCGGCGTGCGCCCGCTCGTGCGCGTCCATGTACTCGCCGCCCTGCACGATCTGGAGGCCCCGCGCTTCCTCGTGCAGGAGGTCGTGGCCGTGGCCCTCGACGAAGGGCAGGTCGTAGTCGTGGGTGTGGCTGCCGTGGCCGAGGCTGATGCGGGCCATGAACGCGTGCGGCTCCGGGATTTCCTCCACGCTCTCGAGGTAGTCGCCCCGGTCCACGAAGCTGAACCGCTGCTTCTCCCCGTCCCCGCGCCCGGTGGTCACGGCCACGTCGGCGGCGGCCCATCGCTGGCCGCTGAGGCTGCGCAGCCGCCAGCGCGGCGGCACGCCGTCCTCGAAGATCTCCAGCGCGACGATGCCGTGGCCGGTGTCGAACTGCCGGGTTTCCGCGCCATGGTGCGCGTGGTCGTGCTCTGGCCCGTGATCGTGCCCGTGGCTGTGGCTGTGGCTGTGGCTGTGCCCGTAGCCCTGGTCGTGTTCGTGCGCGTGGCCATGGTGATGCCCATGATCATGCCCATGCGCATGGTGGTGTCCGGCCGCCTCGAGCAGCTGGTCGCGGCGCGTGCGCCAGATCATCCAGAGGCCGACGCCGGCGACGACCACGGCCGAGGCGATCTGCAGCCAGCGCTCGATCTCCTCGGAGGCGGTGTTGCGGCCCAGGTACTGGCCACCCAGCGCCACCACCCAGACAACGGCCGTGTGCGACAGCGCGGCGGAAAGGCCCAGCAGCACCGCCTGGGTGACGGTGCCACGGATGGCGATGATGAAGGCCGCCATCATGGTCTTGGAATGGCCGGGCTCCAGCCCGTGCAGCACGCCGAGCAGGATGGCCGTGGGGATGAACAGCCAGGCGTGTCCGCTTCCCTGCTGCAACAGGTCGGTGAGCGATGTCATGGCGGGCCTCGTTACCGCAGGTAGGTGCGGATGACCTCGATCAGCTCGGCGGCGCCCTTGGCGCGCGCCGGATCGGGGTCGGTCGCCGGATCGGCCACGTGGTTGCGGATGTGATCTTCCACGACTTCCGTGCTGAGGCCGTGCACCGCGCCGCGCAGCGAGGCGACCAGCATCAGCACGTCGGTGCAGCCGACCTCGGCCTCGAGCGCACGCTCCAGGGCTTCGGCCTGTCCCTTGATGCGCCTGACGCGGGCGATCAGCTTCGACTTGTTCGCGACGGTATGGGCCATGCCACGCATATAGGGTGGGGGGTTATGGTACTGCAACGCCGACCTGCGGACCCGGTCGGGACCGGGCTCGCCGCTTCGGCGCAATGGTGGTTACGTACGGTCACACGGTGACGGCCCGCGCCGCCCGCCCGGATTCGGAGCTTCCCATGGCCCCCACGACACGATGAGGTCCTCGATCGGCTACCTGGCGACCCTGCCGGACTTCCTGACCTGGTTCGCCACCGCGGCGGCGATGACCGGCGCCTTCGTGCTGGCCTACACGCTGCTCACGCCCTGGCGGGAGTTCCGGCTGATCCGCGCCGGCAACGCGGCCGCGGCCCTCAGCTTCACCGGCACGCTGACGGGCTACGCGCTCGTGCTCTGCAGCATCATGCGCGGCGCGGTGTCCCGGGCGGATATGCTGAGCTGGGGCCTGGTGGGGCTGGCGGTGCAGCTCCTCGCCCTCCTGCTCGCCCGGCTCATCATCGGCCCGGGCCTGCGGGAGCGGATGGAGCGCGGCGACCTCGCGGCGGGGATCGTGCTGGCCGGGCTCAGCCTCGCCTGCGGCCTGCTCAACGCCGCCACCATGACGCCCGATGGCACGACGGCGGAGCCCTGAGCATGCGCCGCTCCACCACCATCACGCTCACCCTGCTGGCCGGTGCCGGGCTGGGCCTGGCCTATTGCAACAGAGACCCGGACACCGAGGGCGTGCTGGAAACGCAGGCCGCCTGCGTCGACCGCCTGGGGGACGAGGCCGCTTCGGAATGCGCCGAGGTTTTCCGCTCCGCCCGGCTGAGCCATGCCGCCACCGCGCCCCGCTTCAGCTCCGCCGAGGCCTGCCGCGCCGCCACCGGCTCGGACTGCGCGCCGCTGGGGGCCGAGCCCTCCCAGGCCGACGACGTGCCTGGAGCCTCCCCCTGGACCGCCCCTGGAGCCTCCCCTGGAGCCGCCACCGCCGCCTCGACCTTTATCCCCGTCATGGCGGGGGTCATGATCGGGCGGGCCCTGTCCGACGGCACGCGCGGGGCAACCCCGGTCTATGCCGGGGCCGCGCCGCCGGCCTGCCCGCCCGGGACTCAGGGTGGCGCCGGGTGCACCGCATCCTCCTCCGGCTCGGGCGGCGCCGGCGGCGGCGGGCGGCGCTACTGGTATTCCGGCAACAGCTATGCCGGCTCCTCGGACGGCGAGGCGCGGGGCGGGTTCCGCCGGGCCGCCACCTCCGCCGAGGGCGAGGGGCTGCTGTCGCGGGGGGCGCGAACCGGATCGAGCTACGCCCGCGCCGGCGGTTCGGTGAGCCGCGCCGGCGGGCTCGGCTTTTCCGCCGCGGCGCATGCCGGCGGCGGCTCTTGATCCGCCGGCCCGGCGAGCCCCGGCCGGACTGGCAGGACCGGCTGGCGGAGATCGGCCTCGACTACCATTCCGGCGGGCTGGAACCCGAGCCGGGCGGCGGGTTGTGGTGGCACGAAGGCGACCACTGGGAGCTGAGCGAAGCCGAGGTCGATGCGCTGGATGACGCCACGACGGAGCTGCACGCGCTGTGCCTGGGCGCCGTGGACCACCTGGTGCGGCGCGAGCCGCAGCGGCTCCTCACGGAGTTCGGCATGGCGGAATGGCTGGCCGACTATAGCTGCCGGAGCTGGCTGCGCGGCGATCCGGCGCTGATGGGCCGCATGGACCTCGCCTGGGATGCCTCAACCGGCACCGCGCGGCTGCTGGAATACAATGCGGACACGCCGACGCTCGCGATCGAGACGGCGCTCGCCCAGTGGTTCTGGCTGCAGGAGGTCGATCCCGGCGCCGACCAGTTCAATTCGCTGCACGAGGCGCTGCTGGACGGTTTCCGGTCCCTGGGCGCGCGCATGCACGGCCGGCCCATGCACTTCACCGCCTTTCGCGACGCGCCGGAGGAATGGGCGCATTCCACCTATTTCCGTGACCTGGCCACGCAGGCCGGCATCGCGACGCGCGCCATCGACATCCCCGAGATCCGCTGGAACGACGCGGCGGGAGAGTTCCGCGACGCGGCGGAGAACCGCATCCACTTCCTGCACAAGCTCTATCCCTGGGAATGGGCCGCGACCGACGAGTTCGGCCCCTTCTTCGCGCGCGACACCCTGGGCGTGGTGGAGCCGCCCTGGAAGGCCGTGCTGAGCCACAAGGCCATCCTGCCCCTGTTGTGGGAGCTGAACCCGGGCCATCCCAACCTGCTGGAAGCCCATCACGGCCCCGCCCCCGCCAGTGGCGAATGGGTGGAGAAGCCGGCGCTGGGGCGGGAGGGCGCAAATATCCGGATGCTGCGCGATGGCCGGCCGGTGGCCAGCACCGACGGCAGCTACGGCGGCGGCGCGACCGTCAGCCAGCGCCGGGCCGCGATGCTGACGCAGGACGGCTGGACGGGCGTCATCGGCTCCTGGATCGCCGGCGACAGGGCCTGCGGCATCATCTTCCGCGAATCCCGCGATGCCGTGGTGCGCGAGAACAGCCGCGTGCTGCCGCACCTGTTCCGCTGAGCGTCCCGGTTCCTGCCGCGCCCCGGCCGCCTCCGGGCGGGTGGGTCGCGATCGGCGCACGGATGGCCGGCCTGTGCCCGAGGGCGCGCGACCCGTTCTCCAACCCGGACGGGATGGAGGGTCATCGCCCTTCCCTCCCGCGCCGGCCGGCAACGACCTACCCCGCGATCCGCACCGCGCCTCGCCGCAGGTCGGCAACCGTGAGCCAGACGGCCGAGACGAGGAAATAGAAGGCGCCGAAGGCCGCGTAGGGCGCGATGTCGGTGACGCCTCGCATGTCGGGGCTGGCCGCGCGGCCGATAAACAGCACGCCGGCCAGGGCGGACTGGGCGCCGCTCAGGACCATGGCCCATTGCGCGCCGGCCTTCCAGCGACGCACCCCGGTGAGGAGCTGGAACAGGCCCGCCAGGAACGCCCAGACCCCGAAGACCGAGATCACCGCGGCCAGGCTCTGGCCGAGCGCGACGATCACCGCAACCGTGGTCAGTGCGCTGACGGCGAGGTTGAGCGACTGGCTCCGGTTGCGGGCGAGACCGCCGTTGCGGCGCGCGTCGGCGTAGTTCGCCAGTGCGTCCCAGGCCGGATAGCTGATGAACAGCACCGCGGCGGCCACGGGATCGCTTCGCCCGATCCCGAAGGCGAGCGCCACCCAGACGAGGGAGAAGGCGGCGCGCGTGAAGTAGTACGGCTTGAGCCAGCCGTCGCGGCTGGCGGAGGTCCAGTTGATGGCGGTGTCAGGCTGCACGAGGGTTCTCCTTGCTCCTGTCTACCTACTAGAAGGTAGTTTTGGCGTTTGCAAGCGTTCCCGGGGCGACCTATCTGCCTATCAGAAGGTAGGTCTGGACGGCATCATGGTGAGCGAAACCGCGACGCGGCTGGTCAGCGAGGCGCGCCAGCTGATCATGCGAAACGGATATAACGGGTTCAGCTACGCCGACCTGGCGGAAAGCCTCGGCATCCGGAAGGCCAGCATCCATCACCACTTCCCCACCAAGGTCGACCTGGTGGTGACGGTGGTGGAGGAAGCCCGTGCCCTGATCCGCGAGCAGACGGAGTTGCTGGCGGCAGCGGAGCCTGCGGCGAACGAGCAGCTGCGCGCCTATACCGGCTACTGGGAGCGCTGCATCACCGACCAGAGCGCGCCCTTCTGCCTCGCGGGCGTTCTTGCCGCCGAGATGCCCAGCCTGCCGCCGGAAGTCTCGGCCGCGGTTCGGGGCCATTTCGGTGATCTCTCGACCTGGCTCACGCGCGTGCTCGCCCTCGGCGTCCGGCAGGGCACGATGCAACTGCGCCACCCGGCGGCGGCCGAGGCGGAAATGTTCATGGCCTCCGTTTACGGCGCGATGCTGGCGGCGCGTGCCTTCGACGATCCGGCGAAGTTCGCGCCGATCGTGGAAGCGTCGCTGGACCGGATCCGCCCGCCCGGCTGACGGGGCATGGGGGCGCCCTGCTGATCGAGTGCGGGCGCCGGTGCGGGCCGCCGGCGGCTGTCGACCCGGTCCGCTGTCGCGAGGAAGGGTCGAAGCTGCGCTAGGCGGCGCCGGGCGCGGGCTCGTCGTGTGGGAAGTGGCAGGCGACCTGCTGGCCGGCCGGCACGGGGCGGAGCTGCGGCTCGGCCTCGGCGCAGAGGCTCTGCGCGCGGGGGCAGCGCGTGCGGAAGCGGCAGCCCGAGGGCGGCGCCAGGCGCGACGGCATCTCGGCCGGCACCGCGGCGGGCACCAGCCGGCGGCTGGCATCGGGCACCGGCACGGCGTCGAGCAGCATGCGCGTGTAGGGATGCGCCGGCCGGGCGTAGAGGGCGTCGTTGGTGCCGATCTCCACGATGCGGCCCAGGTAGAGCACCGCCACGCGGTCGCTGACGTTTCGCACCACCGCGAGGTCGTGCGAGATGAAGATCAGCGCCAGCGCGCGCCGGGCGCGGATGTCCCCCAGCAGGTTGATCACCTGCGCCTGCACCGACACGTCGAGCGAGGCCACCGGCTCGTCGCACACGATCAGCTCCGGCCCTACGGCGAGCGCCCGGGCGATGGCGATGCGCTGGCACTGCCCGCCCGAGAACTGGTGCGGACGGCGGCCGCGCACGGCCTCGCGGCTCATGCCCACGTCGGCCAGGGCGGCCTCGACGCGGCGGGTGCGCTCGGCGCGGGGCAGGCCCTGGATGGCCAGGCCTTCCGCCACGATCTCCTCCACCGCGCGGCGCGGATTGAAGGAGGAAACCGGGTCCTGAAAGA
The DNA here is from genome assembly GCF_042433915.1 of Roseomonas elaeocarpi. Taxonomy (NCBI): domain Bacteria; kingdom Pseudomonadati; phylum Pseudomonadota; class Alphaproteobacteria; order Acetobacterales; family Roseomonadaceae; genus Roseomonas; species Roseomonas elaeocarpi. Next base: position 183,155 of record NZ_JBHLUN010000012.1, read on the forward strand.
TCATCTGCAGCCGCGCCCGCCGGGCACGCAGGGCGGCGGCGGACAGGGTGTTCAGCGCCACGCCCTCGTGCAGGACGGCGCCCTCCACGGTTGAGCCTTGCGGCAGGAGTTGGAGGATGGCGCGGCCGATCGTGGTCTTGCCGCTGCCGGACTCGCCCACCAGCCCCAGCGTTTCCCCGGGCGCGACCGCGAAGGACACGCCGTCCACCGCGTTGAAGCGGCGTCCGCCGCGCTCGAAGCGCACCGTCAGGTCGCGCACCAACAGCACGGGCTGCGCGGGGCTGGCCGATGGGGCGGGGGCAGAAGGATCGGGCATGGGCGCGTCGCCGGCAGAAGCAGGCCAGGCGGCCGGGGATGAGGCCGGCAGGGGCGAGGTGGTCGGCGACGGGGCGGCCGTCGTCGCGGCCAGTGACGTGGCGACCGGGGGCATCGCGGCCAGTGGCGTGGCGACCGGGGGTGCGGAGGCCGGCAGCGGCGCCGGGGAACGGGCCTGCGGCTGGGCCGGAACGCCGCTCACGGCAGCGCCTCCGCCAGAACCGGCGCCGCGGCGCGGTCCACCGGCACCCAGCAGCTGAAGCGGTGCGCCACGCCGTCCGAGGTGGGCTCGCTGGTTTCGGGCGGCATCTCGCGGTGGCAGCGCGCCTCGGCGGCCGGGCAGCGCGGCGCGAAGGGGCAGCCGGCGGGCGGGTTGACGAGGTTGGGCGGCTGCCCGGGGATGGTGCGCAGACGCGCGTGCGCCGGCTGGTCGAGGCGCGGCATGGCGGCGAGCAGCGCCTCGGTGTAGCGGTGCCGGGGGCGGCGGAACACCGCCTCGGTGGGACCGTGTTCCACCACGCGGCCGGCGTAGAGCACCAGCACCTCATCGGTGCGGCCGGCGACGATGCCGAGGTTGTGGGTCACCAGGATCATCGACATGTGCCGCTCCGCCTGGAGGCGCCCGAGCAGATCGAGGATCTCGCGCTGCACCGTCACGTCCAGCGCGGTGGTGGCCTCGTCGGCGATCAGCAGCTCCGGCTCGCAGGCGAGCGCGGTCGCGATCATGATGCGCTGCTTCATGCCGCCGGAGAACTGGTGCGGGTATTGCCGGTGGCAGGCCTCGGCATCGGGGATGCCCACGATGCGCAGCAGCGAGATCGCCAGCGCCCGCGCCTCGGCCCGGTTCAGGCCGCGATGGAAGCGGCTCGCTTCCTCCATCTGCTGCCCGACGCGCACGAAGGGGTTGAGCGAGGTCATGGGGTTCTGGAACACCATTCCCACGCGGCGGCCGAGCAGGGCGCGGCGGCGGTCTTCCCGCAGGGCGCCGAGATCGGTGCCGCCCAGCACCACGCGGCCCCCGACGCGGGCGCCGGCGGGCTGCAGCCCCATGACCGTCTTGATCAGCATGGACTTGCCGGCCCCGGACTCGCCCACGATGCCCAGCGCCCGGCGCGGGGCGAGGCGCAGGTCGATGCCGTGCAGCACCCGCACCGGCCGCGCCACGGGCCCGAGTTCGCAGCGCAAGGCCTGGCATTCGAGCAGCGGTGCTTCCGCCGCGCGCCGTCCGGTTGCGCCGGTCCCGGCGTTGACGGTTCCGGCGGCGACCGCGCCCGGCGCGGTGGTATCGGGCGCGGCGGTGCCGGGCGCGATGGCGGCGGGCGCCATGGTGCCGGCCGCGGTGTTGTCGGCCGAGGCGATCCCGGGCGCGGCGGCCAGGGCCGTCGCGTCACCGGGCTGGCGGGCTGCGGGGCGGGGCAGCGCGGCCAGGGGCAGCGACGCGGCGGAACGGGAACGACCCAGGATCATGGTCAACCGTCCCGCTCGCGGCTGTTGAGGCGGCGCGCCAGCGCGTCGCCCGCGGTGTTGAGGGCGTAGACCGTCAGCACGATCGCCAGCACCGGCCCCAGGATCAGCAGCGGAAAGCGGTTGAGCAGGTCGGTGGAGCCCGCGATCATGCCGCCCCAGCTCGGCGCCGGGGCCGGGATGCCGTAGCCCAGGAAGCTCAGCGAGCCCTCGGTGATGATCAGCCCGGCCATCAGCGGCGGCACGATGGCGGTGAGCGCGGGCACGAGGTTGGGCAGGATCTCGCGCAGGAGAATGCGCCCGTCGCCGGCCCCCATGGCGCGGGCGGCGAGCACGTAGTCGCGGTCGTTCTGCGCGATCACGCCGCCCTTGGCGATGCGGGCATAGGTGCCGATGTCGAGGATGCCCAGCGCCAGCATCATGGTCAGCACGGAATTCCCCACCACCGCGATCAGCGCCAGGATCACCAGGATCGGCGGCAGCGAGGCCATGGCGTTGCTGTACAGGTCCACCGCGCGTTCCACCCAGCCGCGGTGGTAGCCGGCCAGCATCCCCAGCAAGAGGCCGAGGCTGAGCGCGATCGCGGTGGCCACGGCCACGATGCCCAGCGAGGTGCGCGCGCCGTAGAGCACGCGCGACAGGATGGAGCGGCCCAGCGCGTCGGTGCCGAGCAAGCCGTTCAGGCTCCACTCGGGGGGTTGCGAGAAGTCGCCATAGGGGAAGTTCGGCCGCTCCAGCCCGGGGATGAACTCCACCAGGGCGGCCGCCAGCACCAGGGCGAGGAGGAACAGGATGCTGAAGAGCTCGGTGGGCCGCGTGCGCGGCAGGCGCAGGCGCGCGGTGCGCGGCCAGGCGGCGCGGACCTCCGGCGGGATGGCCGCGTCGGCGGAGGCGAGGTCGGGGTTGAGGGGCGCGCTCATCGCATCGTCACCCGCGGGTCGACGGCGGCGTAGCCCAGGTCCACCAGGATAAAGATCACCACGAAGATCGCGACGGTGAGCGTCAGGATCGCCTGCACCACCGGCAGGTCGTGGCTGCTCACCGCGCTCAGCACCGTCCAGCCGATGCCGGGCACGGCGAAGTAGCTCTCGACGATAAAGGAGCCGCCGAGCAGGTAGGTCATCGACAGGCCCATCACCGTCAGCACCGGCGGCAGCGACGGGCGCAGAACATGGCGCAGGAGGATGTGGCGCAGCGGCATGCCCTTGGCGCGCGCCACGGTGACGTAGTCCTCCGCCAGGGTCGCGGTGAACTCGGCGCGCGCCACGCGGTAGAAATAGGCGCACTGGTGCACGCTCAGGCACATCACCGGCAGCGCCACGGAGCGGAGGTTGTTGAGCGGGTCCTCGGTGAGGCCGACCCAGCCGGTGGCGGGCAGCCAGCGCAGCACGACGGCGAAGACGAAGCCCAGGATCACCACCGTCACGAAGGTCGGCAGCGACAGCATCAGCGACGACACGCCCTGCAAGACGGCATCGAGGACGCCCTTGGGGTGGCTCGCGCTGTGCAGCGCCAGCGGCAGGGCGATGAGCAGCGATACGCCCATCGCCAGCGTGGCGATCTCGAAGGTCACCGCGGCGCGGTCGAACAGGAGGCCCGCCACGGACTGGCCGCTGAACAGGGTTTCGCCCAGGTCGCCGTGCAGCAGCCGGTTCAGCCAGTGCGCGTAGCGTTCCCAGACCGGCAGGTCGTAGCCGTAGCGCCCGTTGAGCGCCGCGATCTGCTCGGGCGTCGCGGTGTCGCCCAGGATCAGCTGCGCCGCCGAGCCCGGCATCAGCCCGCTCAGCGCCGTGGCGGCAAAGGTCACCACGAGAAAGACCGGAATGCCGGCGAGCAGCCGCGTCACCACGGCGCGCAGCACCGGCGGCAGGGGCAGGCGGGGCATGGCGGCGCGCATGGTGCGGGGCTCCTTAAGCAACCGGCTCAGCCGCCGCCCGGGGGCGTGCCGGCGGAACCGTCGTGAGCGCGCCGGACCGGTCGGCCAGCCATGGAACCCGGTGCCCGGTCACAGCCGCTTCCACTCCTCCTCGGCGTCGAGCCAGCCGCGGTCGCGCTCCTGCAGGGCGCGCTGCTCCTGCTTGCTCAGGCCCCCCATCGTGTGCTCGTCGGCGTAGCGCGTGCTGCGGTCGGCGAAGACGCGGCGGCCGTAATCCATCATGCCGAACATCGAGCCCTTCTCGAGGTAATGCATGGTCACGAGATTGAAGCCCAGCGCCGCGATCTCATCCAGCTCCACGAAGGGTACGCCGTTCACCGTCGCCACGTCGCCGAACATCTTCCAGCCCGGCAGCACGGCGGCGACCTTGCGGCATTCCTCGATGGTGCGCAGGCCGTGGACGTAGGTCATCTCGGCACCCAGCGCCTCGGCGCGCAAACAGCGCTCGATGGCGTCGTCCAGGCCGTGCTCCAGCTTGCTCTCGGTGCGCGCGATCACCACGCAGTCGGTGCCGGCGCAGGCCTCGATGCCGGCCTTGATCTTGGCGAGCCACAGGTCCTGCGGGATGACCTCGTGCGGGACGTTGCCGTCCACCTTGCCCGCCAGCGTCGCCGCTTCCATGGCGCGGCCGAAGCGGGCGTAGCCGCGCTCGTTGGGCGTGTCCTCGAGCAGGATGGCGGCGGCGCCCGCCTTGGCCAGGCGACGGCAGGTGCGATAGGCCTGCGCCACGTCGCCGAAGCCGTCATCAGCGTCGATGATCAGCGGCAGCGGCGAGTAGTCCGCGATGCGGTCGGTGGCCCAGACCAGCTCTTCCTGGTTGTGCAGGCCGAGGTCGGGCACGCCCGACATGCTGAAGCCGAGCGAGGCGCCGCTGAGCAGGATCGCCCCGAAGCCCGCCATCTCGGCCGCCTTGGCGGAGTAGCAGTCCCAGACGCAGGGCGTGAAGACCTGGCCCTCGGACATCACCTCGCGGAAGGTCTTCTTTTTTCGCCCGTCGAGCATCAACCGTCTCCACTTCCGTTGCACCGGCGCCGCGATCCGCGCGGCGTCATCGTCATTGTGTCGGGCCGTTCGCTGCCGGGGCGGTTCATGCCGCCCGCGGCGGTTCCGGCGCCGCCCGTCGCGTCACGCGGCCGTGGTCGCGCGATCTCCCCGCCCGGAGGCGTCACTTCACGCAGACATCCGGGCAAAGGTAGAGGAACTGCTTCTGCAGGATGCCGCCGTTGGAGGGCACGATCCCGCCGGTGTTGTTGCGCAGCAGCAGGAAGCGCGTTTCCTCGCCGAAGATGTAGAGCGGCAGGTCGCGGGCGAAGATCGCCTGCACCTCGGCATAGGCGGCCTTGGCGGCGGCCGGGTCGGGCGTGGCGTTGGCGCGGGCGAGTGCGGCGTCCATGGCCGGGTTGCGGTACTGCCCCCAGTTGAAGGACCCGTCGGAGCTGAGCAGGTTGGAGATCAGCGGCTCCGCCCCGTTGGCCACCGTCACGCCGCCCTCGAAGCACAGGTCGAATTCGAGCTGCTGCCGGCAGCGCGTCACCAGCATCGCCTGATCCACCTCGGTGATCGTGGCCTTCACGCCGTCGAAGCTGTTCAGCACCTGCTGCACGTAGCCCGTCAGGCGCTTCAGGTCGGAGTTGGTGTAGGTGACGATGCGGATGTCGAGCGGCTTGCCGTCGCGCTTCATCGCGTCGAAGGCGGCCTGCGCCTTTTTCGGATCATAGCCCGGCAGCGGGTGCGAGCCGTCGTAGTAAGGCGACTGGGTGCCGAAGTAGCTGCTCGGCGGGGTGTAGCCGCCCACCTGCGTATAGGCCTGCATCAGTCGCGCGCGGTTGATGCCCTCGTACACGGCTTCCCGCGCGCGGGGGTCGGTGAAGATGCCCTTCGCCTGGTTGAAGTAGCCGCGATAGATGCCGCGGATCGGGATTTCCCGCGTGGCCACGCCGCTGGCCTTTGCGTTGCTGCCGAACTGGAAGGGATAGCCCGCCATCATCGTGGCGCCGCCCTGCACCACCGTCGCGATGCGGCTGTTGGTTTCAGGGATGATGGCGAACTTCAACGTGTCGAGATAGGGGCGCGGCTGGTCCCAGTAGTCCGGGTTGCGGGTCAGGGTCATCGAGATGCCCTGGTTCCAGTTCTGCAGGACAAAGGCGCCCGCCCCCACCGGCTTGATGTCGGTCTTCTGCTGCGCGGCCTTGAGCGCGGCGGGCGAGGCGATAAAGGGGCACAATTCCGCCACCTGGGCCGCGAAGCTGGCATTGGGTGAGTTCAGCGTGATGCGCAGCGTCGTTGCGTCCACCACGGTCATGCTCTTGGCCCAGGCGGCCACGAAGCCCTGCGCGGGCGAGAGCGTCTGCGGGTTGGCGATGCGGTCCCAGTTGAACCGCACCGCTTCGGCGTCGAAGGGCGTGCCGTCGGTGAACCGGAGGTTGGGGCGCAGCTTCAGCGTCCAGGTCACGGCGTCGGGGCTGGTCAGCCCTTCGGCCATGCCGCCGGTGACGATGCCCTTCACGTCCACGTAGACGAGAAAGCCGTACACGGCGTCGAGCACGTCCATCGGGCCGCCCGGGTAGGTGCCGCTGGTGATCGCCGGGTCCCAGGAACGGATGTCGGAACCGTTGATGATCGTCATGGTGCCGCCGCGCACCGGGGTTTCCGCCGTTCCCTGGGCCTGGGCTGCGGGTACCAGGGGCGAAGCCGCCAGGGCCAGCGACAGCGCCAGTGCGGCGAGGCCGCGCCCGACAACCCGGCGCAGCCTACGCGCCCGGTCGCCGGAGGGGACGCCAGGGGCGGAAAGGCCGGTGCTGGTGGGTGCGGGGATACTCGGGGGGGATGGGGGCAGCATGGAACGGTCTCTCCCTCGGGCATGGCGGCGGCGCGACGCGGGTCGCGGCGCGCGGGTGGCGGGATGGCGGGTCGCTGGCGATCCGCCAGGCAAATCCGGGGCCAACGGGGCGGCGGGATCTCGGGGCCGGTCGGTCGGGAGCATGGCGCCGCCTTTCCCTCAGGCCGGGCTCGGCACCGGCAGGCGGAGATCCGTCTGCCGGACGTCCCAAGCCTGCAGCGAGGCCCAGTGGGTTTCCAGGTCCTCGCGGAACAGGGCGCCGGTGAGGCCGGTCACCAGCTTGGGCACCGCCGTGGTCATGGCGTTGATCGAGGAGCCGGAGGGGCCGAAGCTGACGGTCGAGGCGATCGAGAACAGGTGCAGCCGCCCGATCCAGGGCGTTTCGCCCGCCACACGTTCCTGCAGGGCGTAGTCGGGGCCGAGATAGGGGAAGCGCGCGAGGCGGTCGTCCCGCTCCCCCTCGGGCGGGGCGTAGCGGTCGCCCCAGCTGGCGATGTTGCTGGCACAGGCGGCGAGTTCGGGCCGCAGCGTCGGGTCCACGTCGATGCCGGTGCCGCAGATGGCGAAATCCGCGCGGAAGGGTCCCTGCGGCGTTTCGATCACTAAGCTGTCCCTTTTTGGGCTATCCCCCTTTGGACCATCCCCCGCCGCGCGGGCATCGAGCCAGGGGGCGCCGGTGTGCAGCGTGAAGTTCGCGTGCCGCGCGCAGCGGTCCCAGGTCGGCTGCGGAAAGCCTTCGCGCAGGCTGAGGATGTAGCGCATCAGCCGCCAGCGCCACGGATCGTCGAGCTCGCTCAGGTGCTGCAGGAAGCCGCGGAAGGTCAGCCAGAGATAGGGCTGCACCAGCTGCGGCTCGGGCCGGCGGCAGAAGACGTGCACCGAAGCCGCGCCGGCCTCCAGCGCCATGGCGGCGTTGTCGAGCGCCGAGGCGCCCGCGCCCAGCACCGCCACGGTGCGGCCGCGAAGGGCGGCGAAGTCGATCGGGTCGGCGCTGTGGGCGCGCAGGTGTTCGGGCAGGCGGTCGATGAAGTCCGGCATCACCCAGCGGCCCATGCTGTCCTGCCCGGTGGCCAGCACCACGCGGCGGGCGTAGCGCACGGTTTCCACCCCTGCCCCGTCGCGCAGCGTGACGGCCAGGAACTCGCCCCCGGGACCGCGCGCGGGGACGATGCCGGTGACTGCCACGCCGTTGAGCACCGGAACCCCCACGGTGTCGCGCAGCCACAGCAGGTAGTCCGCCCAGTCGCCCCGCGGAATGCGGTCCAGCGCCTGCCAGTGGGCGGCGCCGTAGCGGGCCTCGTGCCAGGACTGGTAGGTCAGGCTGGGGATGTCGAGGTCGGGGCCGGTGTAGTCCTTCGGCGAGCGCAGCGTCGGCATCCGCGCGAAGGTCCGCCAGGGGCCCTCCATCCCGCGCTCCGCCCGGTCCACCAGCAGGATGTTGTCCACCCGCGCGCGCAGGAGGCCGAAGCCCGTGGCCAGGCCCGACTGCCCGGCCCCCACCACCAGCACGTCCAGCGCCGGTTCCCCGTCCGGGCCGGTCCGCGGCGGCACCCAGGGGCGCGCGGGATGGGCAATGCGGGCCAGGTCCGAACGCGCCCAGCGGGCCAGGGCCTCGGTGGCATCGGGCAGGGCGGCGTCCCGCGCGGAGGTCATCGGGTCTTTTCCTTTCCGGGCCTTCCCGGGTTCCACCAAGTCCAGCATCAGATCAGGTCCGGATGTTCAGCAATCCAGCACGACCAGGAACCAGAACAGCGAAGTCACGCCAGAAGCATTGGCGCCGGGACCAGCCCCGGAACTGGCCTCACCCCACCAATCCGTTCTTCCGGTTTCTTTTAAAACCGGGAGTGGATTTCCCGAGTGAACTGTGATCTTTCCGGATCGGCCCGGTCAACGGCCTTGTTCGGACGAAATGCGGCAGAAAACCGGGTCTGAGAAATATCAGACCAAGGCGCGAGCAGCGTGACCGTGATCGGGGCGCGAAGGCTGCGTCCGACCGGTGCCCCGGCGTCGCGGCGGCCGGGATGGAACCGACGGCCGGCAGGCCATTACCGGCGGGCGGGCATGGTACGGCGGCCGCGCGCCGGAACGCGCTGCGCTTCGGGGACCCTCACGCTCCGGGATCCTTCGTTTTCAGGCGCCCGTCCTTAAACGCCCACCCTGGGGCGCCTGCCCTCAGGCACCCGTCCTCAGGCGCCGCGTCCTCGGGGCGCCCGGTCCTCGGCCGCCCGCCTTCAGGGCGTTCCGGACAGGCGCTCCAGCCCCGGCTGCCGCATCACGCTGCGGCGGAAATCCTCCAGGTGGCGGCGCATCGCGTCCTCGGCGCCCGCGCGGTCGCCGGCGGCGATCGCGGCCACGATGTCGGCGTGCTGCTCGATCACCGCGCGGCGGTGCTGCTGCCGGCCGGCGGCCACGAACCAGAAGCGGATGGTGCGGTCGCACAGGTTGCGCAGCAGCGCGGCCAGCACGGTGTTGCCGGCGATGTCGGCCAGCCTGCCGTGGAACTCGGCGTCGAGCTGCATCAGCCGCGCGGTCTCCTGCGGTTCGGTGGCGACGCCGCTGCGCAGCAGGATCTCCTCCAGCGCCGCGAGGTCTGCGGCGGTGGCGCGCTCGGCCGCCAGCCCCGCCGCCAGGCACTCGTTGGCCAGCCGCGCCTCGGCGATCTCCAGCAGTTCCCCCACCTCGAAGCCGCGCACCTCGACCCCCTTGCGCGGGTGAACCGTCACCAGCCCTTCGAGGCGCAGCCGGTCAAAGGCCTGCCGCACGGGGGTGCGCCCCAGCCCGAGCTGCGCCGCGACCTCGGCCTCGTTGAGCCGGCTGCCCGGGCGGTAGCGGCAGGCGATGATGCGGGAGCGGATGGCGCGGTAGGCCTGTTCCGCCAGGGGCGGCGGCGTGGCGGGGACTGCGCACGGGGCGGTGGGCGCCGGGGGGGCGTGCGGAGCGGCGTGCGGGGCGCCGTGGGGGTCCGGGGCGGCGGGATGCCGGGCTTCGACGAACGGGGCGTCGCGATGGGGGACCTCACCCAGGGAAGCATCACCCTGGGAAGCCTCACCCTGGGAAGCCTCACCATGAGACGCACCACCGTGAGGAGCCTCGCGATGGAGAGCCTCGCGGTGGAGAACCTCGGGGCGGGGAGCCTCGGCACCGGAGGTCCCGTCGTGTCGCGCGGCCTTGGTCATCGCAGCGGTCGCCTCCATGCACCGTGCCGGGCGGAAAGAACCGGCGCACGCGACGTGGCCAGCGGCCGCCCCGTGCCTCGGGCGGAGGCTAGAACGGACGCGGACGGCGGGGAATCACCCCCGCCCGTGAGCACCCCGCCGCGACGCCGCCGACGGCCGGCCCGCGCCCGGATCGTGAGGGAGGCGCAAGGGCGGGTCGCGCGGCGCCGGAGACCGGTTTCGGACCGGGGGCGCGGAGCCGGGCCGGAAACGGCGCCGCGACCGGGGTGCGCCCGGCCGGCAGGGCGGCGGCCATCCCCCGGCGACGCCCCTGTGAACGGCGTGGGGGAAGCGCCCCTGCCAGGGCCACGCTATAAAGGCCGCTCCGCCGGGTGCCGGCAACCAGCGCGCAGGAGGACCGCGTGAGGCGACGGAACCGCTGGCTGCTGCTGCTCGCGCTCGTGCCGCTGCTGCCCGTGGCGGCGGTGGGCGCGGCCCTGGCCGTGCTCGACCCCGACGACTACAAGGGCGAACTCACCGCCGCGGTGCAACGGAGCACGGGGCGGGTGCTCTCGCTGGGCGGGCCGCTGCGCGTGGCTTGGGCGCTGTCGCCCACGGTCGAGGTGTCCGACGTCACGCTCGCCAACCTGCCCGGCGGCACGCGCCCCGACATGGCGCGGGCCGAGCGCATCGAGGCCCGGCTGTCGCTCTGGGCCCTGCTGCACCGCCGGCTGGAGGTGGAGCAGCTCACGCTGATCGGTCCCAACATCCTGTTCGAGCTGGTGGACGGGCGGCCGAACTGGGTGCTGGGGCCGGACGTGCCCGGGGCGGACCCTGCCGCCGCAACACCGGCTGCCACGGTGCCCTCGCCTGCCCCGGAGAAACCGGGGTCCATCCCCGGGCCCGCCACGAGCGCCACTCCGGGCGCCGCCCCGGGCACCACCACTGGCGTTCCCCCTGGTGCCACCACTGGCACCCCCTCCGGGCCCTCCGGTGCGGTGCCCGTCGCCTCGCCGCGCGCCAGCACCGCCGCCGCGCCGCCTCCCCCGCCCGCCTCGCCCGCTTCGCCGGTCGCGCTGGCGATCGAGCGGGCGCGGGTGCGCAACGGCATGGTCACGCTGCGCCTGCCCAACCGCACGCACGTGGTCGGCATCCGCTCGCTCGACTGGCAGCACCTGCGCGAAGGGGCGCCGCTCGATCTGCGCTCGGTGCTGGTTTACTCGGACTACGAGGCCTTCTCGTTCGAGGCCTCGGCCACGCCCACCGGCGAGGTGCACGATCCCTGGAACACGCAATGGCGGGTGACCGCCTTCGACGCCACGCTCGAGGCGAGCGGGCAGATGAGCCTGGCCGGGCGCTACGACCTCCAGGTCGAGGGCGACGTGCCGGCGCTGGAAAAGCTCAACGCCCTCTTGCCGCCGATGGGGCTGCCGGCGCTGCGCGGGGTGCGGGTGTCGAGCCACCTGCGCAGCGGCCGCGACACCGGGGACCTGCCGGTGATCGGCAAGACGGCGCTGCGGATCACCGGCGGCGACCTGGGCGCCCAGGTGCCGGGGCTGGTGCTGGGCCCGGCCACGCTGCGGCTGCCGGAGGCGGGCGGCGTGGCGGAAGCCTCGGGTAGCCTGCGCTACGCCGCGCAGCCCTTCGGCTTCGAGGGGCGCTTCGGCGTGCCGGCACGGCTGGAGGAGCGCAACAGCAGCCCGGTCGCGCTCATGCTGAAGGCCGAGGGCGGCGGGACGGGCGGCGCGGCGCCGGCCGGCACGCTGCAGCTGGACGGTACGCTGGCCACCGAGGACGGCGGCTTCCGCGGCCTCGAGGCCGACACGGCGCTGCAAACGCCCAGCCTGCCGCCCTGGGCGCGCATCCTGCCAAAGGGCACGGCGCTGCCGCCGCTCACGGCGCTGTCGGCGCAGGCGCGGCTGAGCCTGCCGGAAGGGGCCGGCACGCTGCGGCTGCGCGACGCGAAGCTTTCGGCGCGGGAAGCGGTGCTCGCGGGCGAGGTCACCCTCACGTCCGGCACGGTGCCCGCGGTGCAGGCCAGGCTGCGCGGCGACCGGCTGGACCTCGACGCGCTGCTGGGGGATGCGCTGTCGGGCGGAACCACGTCGTCGCGGGAGGCGGCGGGCGGCACCGTCATTCCGGACACGCCGCTGCACTGGGAGGCGCTGCGTGGCAACCGGATCGACCTCCAGGCCAAGGTCGGCGCGACGCGGCTCTGGGCGCAGGACTGGCGCGGGCTGGACCTGGCGATGCGCTTGGCCGACAGCCAGCTCCAGGTGGAGCGCCTGGGGCTGCAGCTGCCGGGCGGCCCGGCCACGCTGTCGCTCAGCGCCGATGCCAGGAGCGCTGCGGTGCCGGTCAGCCTCACGCTCGACGCGCCCGCCGTGCCGCTGTCGCTGATCGGGCGCTATGCCGGGCTGCCAGGTGGCTTCGAGGGGGCGATGCGCCTCCAGGCGCGGCTGCGGGCCCGGGGGCGCAGCCTGCACGCGATCGGCGCCACGCTGGACGGCACCGTGGCCGCGAGCGTCACGGGCGGCGGGATGAGCAACGCGGCGCTGATGGCGGTGGCGGCGCCCGCGCTGAAGGCGCTGGGCATCACCGTGCCGGCGCAAGGGCGCACGGAGATCCGCTGCCTCGACCTCACCGGGACGTTTGACGGCGGCGTCGGCCGCTTCCCGCTGATCGCGCTGAACAGCACGCACCTGCAGCTCGACGGCGCGGGCGAGGTCGATCTCGGGGCGGAGCGGCTGTCGCTGGGCCTGCGGCCGCTGGTGCCGCTGGCGGGCGCGCAGGTTTCGGCACCGGTGGTGGTGGAAGGGCCGTTCCGCGCGATCGAGGGCAAGCTCGACGCTTCGGGCCTCGACAAGGTGGGGCTGTTGCTCGGCGCGCTGTTCGGCGGCGATCAGGCGCCGAGCTGCGCGGAGATGCGATCGCGCGTGCGGTGACGCGCGTTGCGCGAAGCGCCGCGCCCGATGATCGCAGCGTCGCGCATGATGATGTGTGAGACTTGCGCGATCGGCTTCGCGCGAGATGGCGTCAGCGGATTATCGCGACACCGGACACCAGCGGAGGAAAACTGGAACCGCGTGGTGGAGCCAATCGGAATCGAACCGACGACCTCCTGAATGCCATTCAGGCGCTCTCCCAACTGAGCTATGGCCCCGCCGTTGCGGTTCGCGGCGTATAGCCGGGCATCGGAGGGGCCGCAAGCCCCCCTGCCCACGCTTTTGCGGCCATGTCGCAGGTTGGCGCGCCGGGGCTTTCACCGACCCCATCGCGCCGCCGCTTCCGGGGCGGCGAATTCGCCGCTAGCGTCGCGCCGGAACACGTCCGGAGAGGCACGCAGCATGAGCAGGAAGGTCTTCGACACGGCGGCGGCGGCGCTGGAGGGGCTGCTGCACGATGGCATGCTGATCCATTCGGGCGGCTTCGGCCTGTGCGGCATTCCCGCGCTGCTGATCGAGGCGCTACGGGAGTCCGGCGTGCGCGACCTGACGGTGGTGTCCAACAATGCCGGCGTGGACGATGCGGGGCTGGGGCTGCTGCTGCACACGCGGCAGATCCGGAAAATGATCTCTTCCTACGTGGGTGAGAATGCGGAGTTCGCGCGGCAGTACCTGGCCGGGGAACTCGAGATCGAGTTCAACCCGCAAGGCACGCTGGCCGAGCGCATCCGCGCGGGCGGCGCCGGCATCCCGGCCTTCTTCACGCGCACCGGCGTCGGCACCGCGGTGGCCGAGGGCAAGGAGGTGCGCGAGTTCGACGGCCAACGCTACGTGATGGAACGCGGCATCTTCGCCGACCTCGCCATCATCCACGCCTGGAAGGCCGACACGGAGGGCAACCTCGTGTTCCGCAAGACGGCGCGCAACTTCAACCCGATGATGGCCACCGCCGCGAAAACCACGGTGGTGCAGGTCGAGCAGCTGGTGGAGCCAGGCGAGATCGACCCTGACCACGTGCACACGCCGGGCATCTACGTGCAGCGCATCGTGGTGGTGCCGCCGGGCTACGAGAAGCGCATCGAGCAGCGCACCACGCGCAAGCGCGCCGCGGCGGCACCGGCGGCGGCCGGTTCCGAGCCGGCGGTGGCCTGAAAACGAGGGGGAGCAAGCACATGGCCTGGACACGCGACGAGATGGCCGCCCGTGCGGCGCGCGAGCTGGAGGACGGCTTCTACGTCAACCTCGGCATCGGCATCCCGACCCTGGTGGCGAACCACATTCCCGATGGCATGGCGGTGCAGCTGCAAAGCGAGAACGGGATGCTGGGCCTGGGCCCCTTCCCCTTCGAGGGCGAGGAAGACCCGGACCTGATCAACGCCGGCAAGCAGACGGTTTCCGCCCTGCCCTCGACCTCGTTCTTCGACAGCGCCAGCTCCTTCGCGATGATCCGCGGCGGGCATATCGACCTGTCGATCCTGGGCGCGCTGGAGGTGGCGGAGAACGGCGACCTCGCGAACTGGATGGTGCCGGGCAAGATGGTAAAGGGCATGGGGGGTGCGATGGACCTCGTGGCCGGGGTCAAGCGCGTGGTGGTGCTGATGGAGCACACCGCCCGCGGCGCGCCGAAGCTGCTGCACCGCTGCACGCTGCCGCTGACCGGCACGGGCGTCGTGGACCTGGTGATCACCGACCTCGCGGTCTTCGCGATCGACAAGGTGGCGGGCGGGATGCGGCTGGTCGAGCTCGCCGCCGGCGTGTCGGAGGAGGAGGTCCGCGCCAAGACCGAGGCGGACTACGCGGTGGCGCTCGCCACGGCCTGAAGCGGGACGCGGGGCTGCGGTTCCGCCCGCTCCCGCGGCCGCCCGGAACTGGTTCGCGGGCAGGAACGGAAAAGGGCCGGCCCCGTGGGACCGGCCCTTGCCGCGTTCCGGGAGCCGCCGGCCGGGACCGGCGGCGGAACGGATCAGCCCTGCTTCTTGAGCGAGAAGTTGTAGTTGCACACGCCCATGCGCACGCCCTGGCCGGTCATGGCGCCGTTGGCGAACTTGCCGTCGACCGTGCCCATGTCGGTGTTGAAGCTGACGCTGCCGTCGGAGTTAATGTCGGACTCGACCTCGCGGCGACGGTCCACGGCCAGGACGGCGTGGCCGTTGCTGACGGTCATGCTCAGGTTCATGCGCTGCGGGCGGCAGGCGCGCTGGCGCGGCGCGGCGATGGCCTGGCCGATATAGGTGCCGTCGAGGCCGGGCGGCACGGCGGCGACGGGCGGCGCGGGCGGCACGACCGGCGGCGGCGGCGCCGGCGGCGGGGCCGGCGGATTCACGCAGGCAGCCAGGGTCACCAGCATGGGCAGAGCCAGCAGGAAGCGGGGGTTCATGTAACGGATCCTTTCCCGGTGAGTCTGAAGCGAATCACCCGGGGCGCATGACCGCATGGAACCCGGAACCATTACCAGCCCCCACCGAACACAAGATTGGTTCAGGGACACAGTGTGGCATTTCTGTCAGACAGCCCTGTTACCCTGAATGAAAACAGGGGCTGACCAAGGGTCGCAAACGGCGCAGGGCGGGCGGCTCAGCGCCCGTTGCCGGGCGGAACCGCGCCGCCGGCCGGGACCGCCGCGGGTGCTGATACGGGGGCGGAGGCCGGGCGCGCGGAGGCCGGCGCGTCCGCGCCCCCGGGCGGTTGGGCACTGGGCTGTTGGCCGATGACGGATTGGCCAGTGGAGGGCTGGGGGGCGGGCTGGCCGGGGGTCGCGCTCGCGCGCTGAGCCTGCAGGGTGCGACGGTCCTGCTCGATCTGCTGGCGCAGCGTTTCCATCTGCCCTTCGCGCGTGGCCAGGCGCTGTTCCAGCCAGGCGTTGTCCTGGCGCGGCGGCGCGGCCGCGCGCGGTGCGGCGCGCCGGGCAACGCGGCGGGCCGGCCGGCGGGGCGCGGCGGCGGGTGCCGCGGCGGGCGGCGGGGTCCAGTCCAGGATCGGGATGGGCGCGGCGCGCTCGGCCACGGGCAGGCCGGGGCGCGCCACGGTGGGACGCGGCGCCGCATCCAGCATCCGCTCCAGCGGTGCCACCGCGGCGTTGATGGCGTCGCCGCGCGGGTTCACGTCGTTGGGCCAGGACTGCGCCGCCGCGCCGCCGGCCGCGACCAGCACCGGCAGAAGCACGAGGAGGAAGGGCTGGGTCCGGCGCATGGCGCAGTTCTTTCCCGGTTGAGTCCGGCCTCACCCAGGGAAAGGGCAAGGCGGGACGGATTGGGCCGGGACGGGCACGAATCGTCCCTTCCACAACCTCCGATAGGTCTAACCCCGGAGGTACAGCCAGACCAGCATCACGGTTCCGAGCGCGATGCGGTACCAGCCGAAAGGCTCGAAGCCGGTGCGGGTGATGATCCGCAGCAGCGCCTTCACCACCAGCAGCGCCACCACGAAGGCGACCACGAAGCCCACGCCGATCTGGGTGAGGTCGCCCCCCGCCAGCTCGTTGCGCGCTTTCCAAAGGCTGAACACCGTGGCGGCCAGCATGGTGGGAATGGCCAGCAGGAAGGAGAACTCGGCCGCCGCGCGGCGCTCCACGCCCAGCAGCAGCGCCATGATGATGGTGGCGCCCGAGCGGCTGGTGCCCGGGATCATCGCCAGCACCTGGCCGAAGCCCACGATCACCGCGGACAGCGGGCCGATCTCGGCGATGGTGGGGATCGTGGCCTTGGGGCGGCGGCGCTCGATCACGATCAGCGCGATGCCGCCCAGCACCAGCGCCCACGACACCACCCAGGCGTTGAACAGGAGGTTGGTGATGATCCCGTGCAGCGTGGCGCCCAGCACCAGCGCCGGCAGGAAAGCCAGGATGATGTTCATCGCCACGAAGCGTTCCGCCGTGCGCGGCCGCCACATGCCGAGGAGGATGGTGACGAGGTCGGCGCGATAGGCCCAGATCACCGCCAGGATGGCGCCGAGCTGGATCGCGATCTCGAAGGTCTTGCCCGGCGGCTCCTGGAAGCCCAGCAGGTCGCCCATCAGGATCAGGTGGCCGGTGGAGGACACCGGCAGGAACTCCGTGAGGCCTTCCACGAGCCCCATGATGATGGCCGGGATCAGGGCAGCGATATCCATGTCGTCATTCGCTCCGGGAGGATCAGGCCGCGAGGGGACGGCGGGAGGGTCGGGAGGGGGTTGAAGCGGGTGGCGCGGCCGGGCCGCGGGTCGCGGCGGCCGGGGGTGCTGCGCGGCGGGATGCGGCGCCGGGCGGGAGGGGTTCCGGGCCGGCGCTTTCGGGGCGGGACGGCGGCGGGGCGGAGCCTGCCGCGGCAAACCGCGCCGGAGCGAGCCACGTCGCGGCGAACCATGCCAACCGGGGCGCGCGGGGCGCTGCGGACCGCGCCGCCCGGTGCCGGGTCACGCAGACCCGTGCCACGCAGAGTCGGGCCACGCAGAGCCGGGCCAGCCAGGATCCGGACAGCCGGGGCCGCGTCACCGGTGCTCCCGCCCGCGGCCGTGCTGCCCCGCGCCCCGCGGCGCCGGGCCGGCGGCGGGCGTCACGGGCCGGCAGCGGGCCGCGGCAGGCCTGGGGCGGCACGACGGAACCTCAGCCGGCCGCGGCCTGTTCCCGGCGGTAGGGATGCGCGGGGTAGGTGCCCAGCACCCGCACCTCGCGCGAGAAGAAGCGCAGCTCCTCCAGCGCCCGGGCGAGGGGCGGCTGATCCGGGTGTCCGTCCACGTCGCACAGGAACTGCGTCGCGGTGAAATGCCCGTCGAGCATGTAGGATTCGAGCTTGGTCAGGTTCACGCCGTTGGTGGCGAAGCCGCCCAGCGCCTTGTAGAGCGCCGCGGGCACGCTGCGGACGCGGAACACGAAGGTGGTGACGCAGTCGGGCGCCTCGGCCGGCGGCGCCTCGGGCTCGCGCGACACCACGTAGAAGCGGGTGGTGTTGTGCTCGGCATCCTCGACGTTGCGGCGCAGGATCTCGAGGCCGTAGAGCTCGGCCGCCAGTGAAGAGGCGACCGCCGCGTCCTCGAGGCTGTTGCGCGCCGCGATGATCTCGGCGGCGCCGGCGGTGTCGGCCTCGATCACCGGCTGGTAGTTGTTGTCGCGCAGGAGACGGAGGATCTGTCCCAGCGCCACCGGGTGGCTGTGGACACGGCGGATCGACCGCATGGTGGCTCCGCGCGGCGCCAGGAGGCAGTGCTCCACGCGCTCGAAATGCTCCGCCACCACGTACAGGCCGGCATCGGGCAGCAGGCGGTGGATATCGGGCACGCGCCCGGCCAGCGAGTTCTCGGACGCCAGCATGGCCAGCGTGGCGCGGCCCTCGCGCACCGCCACGATCGCGGCCTCGAAGGAGGGGCAGGGAAGCGTGGTCCAGCCGGGATAGGCGGCGCGGCAGGCGAGGTCGGAATAGGCGCCGGGCATGCCCTGGAAGGCGATCACCCGTTCGGGCCCGCCCGTGCTGCGCGACGGTTGCCCACCGGGCAGCGGAGGGGTGTTGCCGGTTCGCTGAACCGCGGCGTCCTCGATCACGGTCACCTCGTCCGTCATGCTGCCCCTCCGGCCACCCCGCCGGCCGGCGCCCCGCGCGGCCGCAGCGCCTCGCGGGCGCGCTCGAGATCGGCCGGCGTGTCCACCCCGAAGGGCGCGTGGTCCACCCGGGCCGCGCCGATCCGCATCCCAGCTTCCAGGGCACGCAGCTGTTCCAGCTTCTCGCGCGCTTCCAGGAAGCCTTCCGGCAGCGCCACGAAGCGCGCCAGCGCCACGCGGCGATAGGCGTAGACGCCGATGTGGTGCCACAGCGGCCCGGGGCCCGAGGGAATGGCGTTGCGCGAGAAGTACAGCGCCGGCGCCACCGTGCCGCCGCGGGCAAAGGCGCAGGCGCACTTCACCACGCTGGGGGTGGCGGCTTCTTCCGCCGAGGTGATGGGCGCCACCAGCGTGGCGATATCCACCGCCGGGTCGGCCAGCGGCATCAGCACCGAGCGCAGCATCGAGGACGGCAGGGTCGGCAGGTCGCCCTGGAGGTTCACCACCACGTCGTGCTCGCCGAGCGGGTCGAGGGTGGCCAGCGCCAGGTTGATGCGGTCGGTGCCGGACGGCACGTCGTCGGGCACCAGCACCGCCTCGCCGCCGGCGCGGCGGACGGCGTCCGCGATGGCGGGGGTGTCGCAGGCCACCGCCACGGGCCCGATCGCGGCCTCGCGGGCACGCTCCAGGACATGGACGATCATGGGCTTGCCATGGATGTCGGCCAGCGGCTTGTCGGGCAGGCGGGTCGAGGCCATCCGGGCCGGGATCAGGACGAGCGGGCGCACGGGTTGTGGGACAGGTTTCGCGTGTTTAAGGTTTCTTGCTTGTAGTGGAGGCGTGGGGCTGGCGCAAACCTGTGCCCTCCGGGCGTTTCCCAAGCGCACGAAGCTTGAGGGATGGGCGGGGCGCATGAGCCTGGAAGCAAATAAGGTGTTTGCGGCGGTCCTGACGGCCGGCGTCGTCTTCGGTGTCGCGGGCTTTATCGGCAGCGTGGTGGTGCATCCGGAGCCGCTGGAAAAGCCCGCCATCCAGGTGGGCGACGCGCCCGCCGCGGCCGGCAGCGCCCCGGCCGCACCCTACGAGGTGGCCCCGATCGCGCCGCTGCTGGCCTCCGCCGACGCCGATGCCGGCAAGGCGCTGGCGACCCGCACCTGCGGCGCCTGCCATATCTTTGAGAACAACGGCAAAAACGGCGTCGGCCCGAACCTGTACGGCATCGTCGGGCGTCACCACGCGGCCGAGGCAGGCTTCAACTATTCCGCCGCCAACAAGGCCCTGTCCGACAAGGTCTGGGATTACCAGGCGATCAGCACCTTTATCTCGGCGCCGGCCAAGGCGATGCCCGGCACCCGCATGGGCTTCGCGGGGCTGGCCAGCGAGAAGCAGCGCGCCGACGTGATCGCCTTTCTCCGCACGCTGAGCCCGAACCCCGAACCGTTGCCCACCCCGCAGTAAAGGCCAACAGGACGATGAGTGGCACCGGGCACACCCCCGCGACCGATGGCGCGCGCCCCGGCTTCCCCTCCGCCGCGACGGAGGCGGACGCGTTCCTGGCGGCGGCCGAGTCGGCGGCCGACCTCGCGGGCAGGGTGATCCGCCCGCTGTTCCGCTCCGCCCTGCTGGTCGAGGCCAAGGGCGATGCCAGCCCCGTCACCAAGGCCGACCGCGACGCCGAATGGGCGATCCGCGAGCACCTGCTCACCCATTTTCCCGAGCACGGCGTGATCGGTGAGGAACACGGCAGCCTCCGCCCCGAGGCCGAGTGGGTCTGGGTGCTCGACCCGATCGACGGCACGCGCGCCTTCGTCACCGGCCGCCCGCTGTTCGGCACGCTGATCGGCCTCCTGCACCGCGGCCGCCCGGTGCTGGGCATCATTGACCAGCCGGTGACCGGCGAGCGCTGGATCGGCCTCGCCGGGGAGGCGACCCGCTTCCGTGGTCCTTTCGGCGGCACCGCGGGCTGCCGCCCCTGCCCCGGCCTGGACGCGGCGGAGCTGAGCTGCACGAGCCCTTCCATTTTCCGCCCCGAGGAAGCCGCGGCGCGCGACGCGATCTGCGGCGCCGTGCGGCGCGTCACCTGGGGCGGCGACTGCTACAGCTACGGGCTGCTGGCGCTGGGGCTGGTGGACGTGGTGGTGGACAGCACCATGAAGCCCTGGGACTGGGCCGCGCTGGTACCGGTGGTGGAAGGCGCGGGCGGCGCCGTCACCGACTGGGATGGGCAGCCCCTGACGCTCGAGAGCGACGGTACGGTGCTGGCGGTGGGCGACCGGGCGCTGACCGCTCAGGCCGGCCGATTGTTGCGAAGTGCCTGATTGCCCGCGAGACGGTTGAGGGGACCGGCGGGAAGCCCCATCCTGGGCGCATGTTCCGCCGCAACCTGTTCGCCGCCTCCCTCGCCACCGCCACCCTGCCCGTGATCGGGCGGGGCGCCCGGGGCCAGTCCACGGGCGCCCAGGCCCCGGCCACGCCGACCCCGGCCGCGCCCGGTGCAGCCGCCGCCTCCACTGGCGCCGCGCGGCGCACGCACGCGCTGTCGCTGCTGGGCGAGCCCAAGCTGCCGGCGGATTTCCCGCATTGGGCCTGGGTGAACCCCGACGCGCCCAAGGGGGGCGAGTTCGTGCGCACCGCGCTGGGCTCCTTCGACAGCTTCAACCCTTTCATCCTGCGCGGCACCCCGGCCGTGGGCATCACGCTGCTGTTCGAAACGCTGCTGATGGACAGCGCCGACGAGGCCAGCACCGCCTACGCGCACCTGGCGGCGGTGGTGGAGGTCGCGGCCGACAACAGTTGGGCCGCGTTCGAGCTGCGGCCCGAGGCGCGCTGGCACGACGGCCGGCCCGTCACGGCGGAGGACGCGGCCTGGAGCTTCGCGACGCTGCGCGAGAAGGGCCATCCACGCTACCGCAACTACTGGGGCGACATCGAGGGCGCCACGGCCGAGAACGAGCGCCGCGTGGTGTTCCGCTTCCGCAACCCCGGCAACCGCGAGCTGCCGCTGATCATCGGGCAGATGCCGGTGCTGCCGAAGCACTGGTGGGAAGGGCGCGACTTCGCGCAGCCGGGGCTGGAGCTGCCGCTGGGCTCGGGTCCCTACAAGGTCGGGCGCTTCGAGGCCGGGCGCAGCATGGTGCTGCAGCGCGTGCCCGACTACTGGGGCCGCGACCTGCCGACCATGCGGGGGCTGCAGAACTTCGACACGCAGCGCTTCGAGTATTATCGCGACGCCACCGTGGCCTTCGAAGGCTTCAAGGCCGGGCAGCTCGACTTCCGGCAGGAAAACATCGCCCGCTCCTGGGCCACGCAGTACGACTTCCCGGCCGTGGCGCGCGGGCTGGTCAAGCGCGACGAGCTGCACCACGAGATCCCGGCCGGGATGCAGGCCTTCATCATGAACCTGCGCCGCCCGGTCTTCGCCGACCGCCGCACGCGTGAGGCGCTGGGGTTGGTCTTCGATTTCGAGTGGATGAACGCCAACCTTTTCTACAATTCCTACACGCGCACCAACTCCTATTTCGCGAATTCGGAGCTCGCGTCGTCGGGCGTGCCGCAGGGGCGGGAGCTGGAGATCCTCCAGCCCTTCCGCGACAAGCTGCCGCCGGCGCTCTTCACCCAGGCCTTCAAGCTGCCCACCACCGACGGCAGCGGCAACAACCGCGACAATGCCCGCCGCGCTCTGGACCTCCTGCGCGAGGCGGGCTGGGTCATCAAGGACCGGCAGATGGTGGACCGCAACGGACAGCCGCTGCGCTTCGAGATCCTGCTGGCGGATTCCACCTACGAGCGCGTCGCCCTGCCCTACGTGCAGTCGCTGACCCGTCTCGGCGTGCAGGCCACGGTCCGCACCGTGGACGCGGCGCAGTACCAGGTGCGTACCGACAACTTTGACTTCGACATGACGATCGACCTGTTCGGCCAGAGCCTGTCGCCCGGCAACGAGCAGCGTGACTTCTGGGGCTCGGAGGCCGCCAAGCAGCCCGGCAGCCGCAACACCATCGGCATCAGCGACCCGGTGGTGGACGCGCTGGTCGAGCTGGTGATCAACGCCCCCAACCGCGAGGAGCTGGTGACGCGCACCCATGCGCTGGACCGCGTGCTGCTGTGGAACTTCTTTGTCGTGCCGAACTGGTACAGCAGCACCTTCCGCATCGCCTGGTGGGACAAGTTCGGCCGGCCGCCGCGCAACCCGCACTACAATATCGGCATCGAGGGCTGGTGGATCGACCCGGCGCGCGAGAAGGCGCTGAGCGAGGCGCGGCGGTCCCCGACCTGAACGGGGCCTGAACGCGTGGCCGCCTACCTCCTCCGTCGCCTGCTGCTGGTGATCCCGACGCTGTTCGGGATCATCCTGATCAACTTCGTCGTGGTGCAGTTCGCCCCCGGCGGCCCGGTGGACCAGATGATCGCGGAGCTGCGCAACAACGGCGGCGGCGCGCTGTCGCGCGTCACCGGCGGCACGGGCGAGGTGCGGCAGCCCGGCGGCGGCTCCGAGGGCTCGAACTACCGCGGCGCGCGCGGCCTCGACCCCGCGGTGGTCAAGGACATCGAGCGCGCCTTCGGCTTCGACAAGCCCGCCACCACGCGCTTCGCCGAGATGGTCGGCAGCTACCTGCGCTTCGACTTCGGGCAGAGCCTGTTCCGCGGCCGCTCCGTCTTGAGCCTGATCGCCGAGCGCCTGCCGGTGTCGATCAGCCTCGGGTTGTGGTCCACGTTGATCATCTATCTCGTCTCCATCCCGCTCGGCATCCGCAAGGCGGTGCGCGACGGCACCGCCTTCGATGCCTGGACCTCAGGCGTGGTGCTGGTGGGCTACGCCGTGCCGGGCTTCCTGTTCGCGATCCTGCTGGTGGTGCTGTTTGCCGGCGGCTCCTTCGTGCAGTGGTTCCCCTTGCGCGGCTTGCTGTCCTCAGGTGCCGAGAACTGGAGCTTCGGCGCCAGGGCGCTGGACTATGCCTGGCACATGGTGCTGCCCACCGTGGCGCTGGTGGTGGGCGGCTTCGCGGGCCTCGTGATGCTGACCAAGAACTCCTTCATGGACGAGATCAACAAGCAGTACGTCCTCACCGCCCGCGCCAAGGGCGCGACGGAGGGGCGCGTGCTCTACGGCCACGTCTTCCGCAACGCCATGCTGCTGATCATCGCGGGCTTCCCGTCGGCCTTTATCGGCATCCTGTTCACCGGTGCGCTGCTGGTGGAGATCGTGTTCTCGCTCGACGGTCTGGGCTTGCTCGGCTTCGAGAGCGCGATCCGGCGCGACTACCCGGTGATGTTCGGCACGCTCTACATCTTCACGCTGCTGGGGCTGGTGATGCAGATCATCGGCGACTTCGCCTATACGCTGGTGGACCCGCGCATCGACTTCGAGGCGCGCCGTTGAGTCCTCTGAACCGTCGCCGCTGGGCGAACTTCCGCGCCAACCGCCGCGGCTACGTGTCGCTGTGGATCTTCGGGGTGCTCTTCGCCGTCACCCTCTTCGCCGAGGTGCTGAGCAACGACCGTCCCATCGTGGCGCATGTCGAGGGCCGCTGGTTCTTTCCCGTGCTGGTGGACTACGCCGAGAGCGACATCCTCAGCGACGGCTTCCCCACCGACGCCGACTGGCGCGACCCGGCCCTGATCGACGAGGTCGGGAAGCGCGGCTGGGCCATCTGGCCGCCGGTGCCCTTCCGCTACGACACGGTGGTGCGCGACCTCGGCCGCCCCGCGCCCTCCCCTCCGGACGCGCGCAATTGGCTCGGCACCGACGACCAGGCGCGCGACGTGCTGGCGCGGGTGATCTGGGGCTTCCGCATCTCGGTGCTGTTCGGCTTCGCGCTGACGCTGGTCTCCTCGGTGGTGGGCATCGCGGCGGGGGCGGTGCAGGGCTATTACGGCGGCTGGGTGGACCTCGCGTTTCAACGCTTCATCGAAGTCTGGAGCGGGCTGCCGCAACTGCTGCTGCTGATCATCCTGGCCAGCGTGATCGAGCCCGGCTTCTGGACGCTGCTGATCTTCCTGCTGCTGTTCTCGTGGATGAGCCTGACCGGCGTGGTGCGGGCGGAGTTCCTGCGCGGCCGCAACCTCGACTACGTCCGCGCGGCGCAGGCGCTGGGCGTGTCGGACGCGCGCGTGATGGTGCGCCACATCCTGCCCAACGCCATGGTGGCGACGCTGACCATGCTGCCCTTCATCCTGTCGGGCAGCGTCACCGTGCTGGCCAGCCTCGACTTCCTGGGCTTCGGCCTGCCACCCGGCTCGCCCTCCTTGGGGGAACTCGTGGCGCAGTCGAAGAACAACCTTCAGGCGCCCTGGCTCGGCATCACGGCCTTCGCGGTGCTGGGCGGCACGCTCACGCTGCTGATCTTTATCGGTGAAGCGGTGCGCGACGCCTTCGACCCGCGCAAGCTGCCGGGCGGCGGGCGCTGATGCCGCCGATCCTCGAGGTCCGCGATCTGCAGGTCGCCTTTCGCGGCACCACCGTGGTGCACGGCGTCAGCTTCGCGGTGCAGCCCGGCGAGACCGTGGCGATCGTGGGCGAGAGCGGCTCGGGCAAGAGCGTCACGGCGCTGTCCTGCCTCAAGCTCCTGTCGACGGGTGGCGCCAACCCATCGGGCCAGGTCACGCTGGACGGCGTGGACGTGCTGCGCGCCCCTGAGGGTGAGCTGCGGCGGTTGCGCGGTGGCACGGTGGGGATGGTGTTCCAGGAGCCGATGACCTCGCTCAACCCGCTGCACACGATCGGGCGGCAGGTGGCGGAAGCGATCACCCTCCATCGCCCCTTACGCGGCCGCGCCCTGGCGGAGGAGGTGCGCCGCCTGCTGCGCGATGCCGGGCTGGCGGTGCTGGAGAACCGGCTGGACGCCTTCCCGCACCAGCTTTCGGGTGGGCAGCGGCAGCGCGTGATGATCGCGGCGGCGCTGGCCAACGCGCCGAAGCTGCTGATCGCGGACGAGCCGACCACGGCGCTCGACGTCACGGTGCAGCGACAGATCCTCGACCTGCTGGACGACCTCAAGCGTCGCGGCAACATGGCGATGCTGTTGATCACCCACGACCTGACGTTGGTGCGCCGCCATGCCGACCGCGTGGTGGTGATGCGCCAGGGCGTCGCGGTGGAAACCGGCCCGGCGGCGGAGGTGCTGGCACGGCCGGCGCATCCCTATACCCGCATGCTGCTGGAAGCGGAGCCGCGCGGCACCGCACCGCCGTGCCCGGACAGTGGAGAGTCGGTGCTGGAAGCGCGCGACATCCGCGTCACCTTTCCCGTCCGCCGCGGTCTCCTGCGCCGCGTGGTGTCGGAGGTGCGCGCGGTGGACGGCGTGTCGCTGCGCATCGGCGCGGGCGAAACGCTGGGCGTGGTGGGCGAGAGCGGTTCGGGCAAGACCACGCTGGGCCTGCGGCTGCTGGGGCTGGCACCCGGCAGCGGCACGGTGATGCTGCGG
Organism: Roseomonas elaeocarpi; assembly: GCF_042433915.1. Classification (NCBI taxonomy): domain Bacteria; kingdom Pseudomonadati; phylum Pseudomonadota; class Alphaproteobacteria; order Acetobacterales; family Roseomonadaceae; genus Roseomonas; species Roseomonas elaeocarpi. Next base: position 208,742 of record NZ_JBHLUN010000012.1, read on the forward strand.
AACCAGCGCATCGACGGGCTGTCGCGAACGGCGCTGCGGCCGGTACGGCGCGCGATGCAGATCGTGTTCCAGGACCCTTTCGGCAGCCTGTCGCCGCGCATGACCGTGGCCGACATCGTGGGCGAAGGACTGGCCGTGCACGAGGCATCGCTGCGCCGCGTTGAGCGGGAGCGCCGCGTCAAGGTGGCGCTGGAAGAGGTCGGGCTCGATCCCGCCGCCTCGCAGCGCTACCCGCACGAATTCTCCGGCGGGCAGCGGCAGCGCATCGCCATCGCGCGCGCGCTGGTGCTCCAGCCGCAGTTGCTGGTGCTGGACGAGCCGACCAGCGCGCTCGACGTGTCGGTGCAGCGGCAGATCGTGGACCTGCTGCGCGGGCTGCAGCACCGGCACGGGCTGGCCTTCCTGTTCATCAGCCACGACCTGCGCGTGGTGCGCGCGATGGCCCACCGCATCCTGGTGATGCGCAACGGCCGCGTGGTGGAGGAAGGCGAAACGGAGCGGATGCTGGCCGCGCCGCGCGAAGCCTATACGCGCGAGCTTCTTTCTGCGGCCTTCAACGGCGGGAACTGATCGCCGCGCCCCTTTCCGCGCCCATCACCGCGACAGGTGGCGGAGCAGGAAGGCATCGCCGGGCGGGAGCACGTCCCGGAGTTGTTGCGTGAAGATCGCGTGAAGCGTCGGGAGGGCCTTCGCGGCCCGGTCCGGGGGAGGGATCGTCGCGCGAAGAACCCGGTTCTCCGCGCGACATCCGGACGGCCTTCCGCGCGACGCCGCCCCACCAGCCTCGTGCGGAGAAATCGCGGGCAGCGGCCACAGGCCCTGCCCGCCGAACTGCTCAGACTGCGTGACGCGCCTTGTTCTCGCTGTTGGCGGCCTCGACGGTGGCCGTGCCCTGCGGCATGGCGACGGCCTCACCCATGATCGTCGACATGTCGCGCAGCAGGCTGGTGCCCTTGGCGGTCCGCTGCACCAGCACGCTGCGACGGTCCTGCGGATCCGTCTTGCGGCGGGTCAGGTCGAGTTCCCCCAGCCGGTCGAGCGCGCGGGTGATCGCCGGCTTGGACACGTTGAGCGAGGCTGCCAGGCCGCGCACCGTGTGTGGTCCTTCTGCGAGATAGGCGGTCAGGAAGACACCGAGCTGGCGTGCCGAAAGGTCAGGCCCGTCGCGTCGTACCAGCGCGACCACCGTGTCGCGCAGGACCTCCACGAGTTCATCTCCAGTCATCTTCACCGCCATAGTGTATTCTTATCCTTCCAAGTTGCGCCGTGACGTCGTGTCCGGATCGCTCCAGCCCCCTCAACATCGCCAGCGAAGGCACGACGCCGTGCATCGCGCCACAAACAACGGCGTTCAACCCGGCTTGCCATCGTTCCCGTTCTTGAGCGCGGGAAGCAGATCCGCGATCCCCGCATGGAGAGCGCGAAGAGCCTGTGCCTCACCACCTTCCGGACGGCCGGGGCGGTGCGAGTCGTTCCAGGCGTACAGATCCAGGTGAACCCAAGGGGTTCCACCGGGAACGAAGCGGTTCAGGAAGAGCGCCGCGACCACGGCACCCGCCATTGGTCGAGAGGCCACGTTGTTGATGTCCGCAACGGAGCTGTCCAACCACGAATCGTAACCACGGCGCAATGGGAGGCGCCACACAGGGTCGTGATTCCTGTCACCCGCTGCGAGCAGGGCTGCGGCCGCGTCATCGTTGTTGCTGAACAGCGCGGGAAGGTCCGGCCCCAGTGCCACGCGCGCAGCGCCGGTCAGCGTCGCGCAATCCACAATGAGGGCGGGCTGCTGCTCACCCGCGAAGGCGAGAAGATCGGCCAGAACCAGGCGCCCTTCCGCGTCGGTATTGCCGATCTCGACGGTGAGGCCCTTGCGCGTGCGCAACACGTCGCCGGGGCGGAAGGCGTCGCCCGACACGCTGTTCTCCACCGCGCCGACCATCACCAGCAATCGCACCGGCAGCTTCGCCTGCATGATCAGCCGCGCGAGACCCAGCACCGTCGCGGCGCCGCCCATGTCCTTCTTCATGCGCAGCATGCCCGCCGGCGGCTTCAGGTCGAGCCCGCCGGTGTCGAAGCACACGCCCTTGCCGCACAGCGCCACCAGCGGGCCGTCGGCCGCGCCCTGCCAGCGCAGGATGCCGACGCCGGGCGCGCGGCTGCTGCCCTTACCCACCGCGGCCAGCGCCGGGAAGCCTTCGGCCAGCAGCGGGCCGGTGACGGTCTCGAAATCGGCGCCCTCGCGCGCGGCCAGCAGGCGCGCCGCCTCCAGCAGCTCCGCCGGGCCGAGGTCGGAGGCCGGGGTGTTGATCAGGTCGCGTACCCACTGCGCCGCCTCGGCCACCGTGGCGGACCAGCCGGTGCCTTCCGGCGGCACAAGGCGCGCGGGCTGGCGCTTGGGCGCGCGGTAGCGGTGAAAGCCGTAGGCGCCGAGCGCCCAGCCGAGCACCGCAGCCTCCGCGTCGGCCTCGCCTTCCAGGTGCCAGGTGGTGCCTTCCGGCAGGGTCCGCGGCAGGTCGCCGTAGGTCCAGGGAAGCGACGCTTCCTCGCCCAGGCCCAGCACGGCGCCGGCCAGGCCAGCCTCGCCCGGCAGCAGGCGAAGCTCGCCAGCCTTGGCGGCGAAGCCCGTGGCGCGCAGGAAGGCGGCCTGCCCGGGCGCCAGCGCCGCCAGCCCGGCGTCCAGCCCGGCCGCCGACATGGCCCGCAGCGGCAGGCTGTCGCCACCGGCTGCCGCGAGGCCCTCCAGGGCGCGAAGCTGGGGGATGTCCCGGGGCGGGATCTCGTTCATGGGCTGGGCCTCGTGCTGGATGGGGCGGGCCTGGAGTCGCCGGCACCCCGCTTCGGAAAGAAAGGCGCGGACGTTACGCCCATCCGCCGGGCTGCCCAGACCGGCCGCGGATCAAAAGCGTGCCGATCGTGGTGGGGATGCCCTGCGGAGGGGCGGGAAACCCCGGCCCATACATCATCCTGCGCAAGAAACGATCTTCTCCTGCGGGACGCCGCGGCCCTGTACCCGGCCCTGTACCCGGCCCTGTGCCCGGCCGCGCGGGCCGCCCTCAGGCCTGGCGCGGCTGGCCGTTGGAGGCCATCAGCCCGCCATCCACCGGCAGGATGACGCCGTTGACGAAGCGCGCCCCGTGGCCGGCCAGGAACAGGATCACGTCGGCTACCTCCTCCGGCTCGGCGCCGCGGCCCAGTGGGATGCGGTCGGCGAAGCGGTCCATCAGCGCCTTGTTGTTTTCCATGCCGGCGGTCAGCTCGGTCATGGTCAGGCTGGGCGCCACGGCGTTCACGCGCACGCCCTTGCCGCCGAGCTCCAGGGCGAGGGAGCGCGTCAGGTTGCTCACCGCGCCCTTGGCGGCGTTGTAGAAGCTCATGTTCCAGTCGCCGCCCAGGCCCGACACGGACGACACGTTGACGATGTTGCCGCCGTTCTTCAGCAGCTGCGGCAGCGCCGCGCGGATGCCGAAGAACACGCCGTCCACGTCGATCGCCATGACCTCGCGCCAGTCCTTCAGCGAGGTGCGCGCGAAGGGACCGGTCGGCGCCACGCCGGCATTGTTCACCAGCACGTCGATCCGCCCGAAGCGTTCCACCGTGGCGGCCACCAGCGCCTCCACCGAGCTCTGGTCCGACACGTCGGTGGCGTGCACCAGCACCCGCCGCGCCTCCATGCCGCGCGCCACCGCGCTCAGCTTTTCCTCGGTGCGCCCGGCCAGCACGACCGAGGCCCCTTCCTCGTTGAAGCGCCGTGCCGTGGCGGCCCCGATGCCGGAGCCGGCGCCGGTGACGATCACGGTCTTGCCTTCGAAACCAGCCATGGTCGGGGGATCTCCAGATGTTCCGGGTTGGGTGGCAACCGGTGGCAGCGCCGCCCGCCGCGGCCACAGGTTGCGCCATGCCCATGCCGAACGGCCCATCGCGGCGGCGGTTCCAGCGTTCGTGGCGGCAAGGCGTGCGCGCCGCCTCCTGTTTTCCCGCGCTGCGGGAAGATTTCGTGTCGCGACGGCGTGGCGGGCAAACTTCCCGGCCCGCGAACCGCTCCGTCACCGAAGGGCGGCATCTGCCGCAACCCGGCCTGCGCCGCTCCAGCCCTCAGGGTGACAGGAGGCGCCGGCCCCGAACCGACGGAGCCTCGACCGCATGTCCGCCAGCAGCGACCTGTTCCAGCCCGCCAGGCTGGGCGCCCTGCACCTGCGCAACCGCGTGGTGATGGCGCCGCTCACCCGTTCCCGCGCCGGGGCGGGCGACGCGCCGGGGCCGCTGAACGCCGAATACTACCGCCAGCGCGCCACCGCCGGGCTGATCGTGACGGAGGCGAGCCAGATCTCGCCCCAGGGCAAGGGCTACGCCTTCACGCCCGGCTGCTACACGCCCGAGCAGGAAGCGGGCTGGCGGCTGGTCACCGACGCGGTGCACGGGGCGGGCGGCCACGTCGTGCTGCAGCTCTGGCATGTCGGGCGCATCAGCCATCCGGACCTGCAGCCGGGCCACGCGCTGCCCGTGGCCCCCTCGGCCATCCGGCCGGAAGGGCAGGCCTTCACCGAGGAGGGTTTCAAGCCGCACCCCACCCCACGCGCCCTGGAGACCGGCGAGATGGCCGGGATCGTGCGCGACTACGCCCACGCGGCGGAGGTGGCGAAGCGTGCCGGCTTCGACGGCGTCGAGATCCACGCCGCCAACGGCTACCTGCTGGATCAGTTCATCCGCGACAGCACCAACCAGCGGGACGACCGCTACGGCGGGCCGGCGGCCAACCGCATCCGCCTCACGCTCGAGGTGGCGGAGGCGGTCTGCGCGGTGTGGGGCGGCGACCGCGTGGGCATCCGCCTGTCGCCGCTGACCAACCAGGTGGGCGGCATCCCGCTCGACAGCGATCCCATGGGCACCTATGGCCTGCTGGTGGAGGAGCTGAACCGCTTCGAGCTGGCCTACCTGCACTGCGTCGAGGGCGTCACCCAGGGCAGCCGCGACGAGCCGGAAGGTTTCTCCTTCCAGCGGCTGCGCGCCCGCTTCAACGGCGGCTACATCGCCAACAACGGCTACACGCGCGAGATGGCGCTGCGCGCGCGGCACGACGACCTGGCGGACTTCATCTGCTTCGGCCGGCCCTTTATCGGCAATCCCGACCTGGTGGAGCGGCTGCGCCGCGACGCGCCGCTCAACACCGACAACAAGAGCACCTGGTACGGCGGCGGGGCGGAGGGCTACACGGATTACCCCATGCTCGACGCAGCCTGAGCGGCCGGTCGCCACGCGGCGCCCGGCCGCGGAACGGCGCGGCCAGACCTGATTGTATCAGACCCGGTTGTATCAGACCCGGTTGTAGTTGTCCTCGAGGCGGATGATGTCGTCCTCGCTCAGGTGCTTGCCCAGCTGCACCTCGATCACCACCAGCGGCACGTCGCCCGGGTTTTCCATGCGGTGCACCACGCCCAGCGGCAGGAAGATGGACTCGTTTTCCCCCACCGTCAGGACCTCCTCGCCGCGCACCACGCGGGCGGTGCCATTGGCCACCACCCAGTGTTCGGCGCGGTGGCGGTGCTTCTGCAGGCTCAGGCGCTGGCCCGGCTCCACCACGATGCGCTTGACGACGTAGCCCAGCCCGGCATCCAGCAGGTGCCAGGAGCCCCAGGGACGGGTGTCGCTCTCGCCCACGCGATAGGTCGTGGTCGGCGCGGCGGCATCGGACATGGTGGCTTCTCCTGAAGCGCCGGACACGCGGCCGGCGAGGTCACGCGTCGCAGCGTGGCGGCACAACGGGCGGCGGCGGGATATCGCCGGCGCCCCTCATGGTCGCGCTGCTTGGCTTACGAGGGAGCCCCAGGCTACCGGAGCGCATGGGCGGATGACAACAGTTCCGCCACCGTCGCAGCCCACCCGGCGGCTCTTTGGCGGCCCTCCTGACACCCGCATGGGCGTCCGCGCGAGCAGGCGTTCTGTCTGCCGCCACGAGACCGGCGCGCCGCCGCTTCAGGCTCCGTCCACCGCCTCCACCACCCGCAGCCAGGACCAGCGGGCGCGGTAGCTCTCGGCCTTGCGCCGGAACAGCGGCAGGTCCGGCAGCAGTGGGTTGGGCCGCAGCACGCCGGCCCAAAGATCATGGAACCCGTCGGGCGCGTAGAGCGCGCCGGTTTCCAGCGAGATGCCGACGCTGGTGCAGGGGATCAGGTAGCGATCGATGCCATCCGTGGCGCAGCCGAGGCGCGGGTAGTCGCTGCCGAAGCGGTCGCGGTACCACAGGTGGACGCGCGCTTGGTTGCGCACCTCCACTGGCGCCGCGGGCAGCGGTGCCCCGGACAAGGGTGCAGCGGAGATTGGCGCACCGGGCATCGGCGCCGCGCGCGATGCCACGGGTGCGGCATCGGACGGGGGCAGGAGGTCGGCGGTCGCCTCGGCCACGCGGCGGATCACCCGGTCCTCGGCCTCCCAGCTCAGATCGCTGCTGTCGAAGTAGAAGACGTCGTAGTCCCGCACCCCCGCCGCCGCCGGCCGTCCCGACAGCCGGTTCCACACCGCCTGGAACAGCGATCCGGCGGTCAGGAAGCCCTGCGGCAGCCCGAGCGCCGGCAGGCGCCGGAGCAGCGCCGCGTTCACCGGGTTCTCCCGCGCCGCGAGGAGGAGGTTTTCCGCCGAGGGGGCGAAGTCCGCGGGCTCCGTCATGCCGCCCCTCCCCTCAGCGCACCAGCGGCTTGTGGCACAGCACCTCCACGCCCTCACCCGTCCGGTGCCGCGGCGGCACGGTCCGGCAAACCTCCTCGGCGATCGGGCAGCGGGTGCGGAAGTGGCAGCCTTCCGGCGGGTTGCGCGGGCTCGGCACCTCGCCGGGCAGGACGTCCCGCACCGGCCCGGCCTCCGCCCCCCCGGGGCGCAGCCGCGGCACGGCGGCCAGCAGCGCGCGGGTATAGGGGTGCGCCGGGGTGCGGAACACCACCTCCGCCGCGCCGGCCTCCACGAGACGGCCCAGGTACATCACCGCCACGCGGTCGGCGACGGCGCCGACGACCGGCAGGTTATGCGACACCATCAGCAGCGCCAGGCCCAGCCGGTCGCGCAGCCCGGTGAGCAGGTTCACCACCTCTCCCTGGACCGACAGATCGAGGCCGGCCGTGGGCTCGTCGGCGATCACCAGCGATGGCTCCAGCACCAGGGCGCGGGCGATGGCGAAGCGGCGCGCCTGCCCGCCGCTGATCTGGTGCGGGTACTTCTCCAAGATCGCTTCGGGCAGGTTCACCGCCCGCAGCACCGCCAGCGCCGCCGGCCAGCCTTCGCGCAGCGGCAGGCCGTGGATGCGCAGCGGCTCGCGCAGCAGGCTGCCCAGGCGCAGCCGGGGCGAGAGCGAGGCCACCGGGTCCTGAAAGATCATCGCCGCGCGCCGGCGCAACGCCTGCCGCGCCCGCCGGTCGGCCGAGGCGAGGTCGCGCCCCTCGAAGCGCACCGTGCCGGCGCCGGGCCGCGCGAGGCCCAGCAGCAGCCGGGCAAGCGAGCTCTTGCCCGAGCCGCTCTCGCCCACCAGCCCCAGGATCTCGCCCCGCCGCAGCCGGAGCGACACGTTGTCCACCGCGCGCGTGCCGTCGCGGTACACCAGCGTGACGCCCGAGGCTTCCAGGATCGGACCTTCGGGGATCGGGCCTTCGGGGATTGGGGCGGCTTCCGCGTTCCGGGGCGCGCCGTTGTTCGCGGAGCTGGCGCGACCGGGGCCGTCGCCACCGCGATCATCGCCATTCGGGCCGTTGCCATTGAGGCCGTCGCCAGCAGGGCCTCGGCCGCTTCCGGCCGGGCCCGATCCCGGTGCCGCGGGTGGCGGGGTGGAGGCGCCCTGGCTCAGATGCGGATGCACGCCGCCATCCTCGCATTCGCCCGGAACGCGTCGCCGCGCCGGATGGTGCCGTTTCGCGGCGTGTCCCCTCGCCCCATCCTGACGGCATCGGCCGGGAGCGGGGCCTCGTGAGGTGGGGCGTCGCCGGCCAGGACACCGGAAGCCGGGCCGGCGGACGTCGCGGCAGAGGAAATTGCAACCCCGGGGATCGCGGCACCAGGGCCGGCGACATCCGGCGTCAGGCCATCGGCGGTCGGGTTACCGGGAACTGGGCCATCGGGGCTCGGGCCGGACGGGGCGGCCGCCGTCGCCGCGCCTGCCGCCGAGGCTTCGCCGGGCGGGCGCAGCGCCGGCTGCGCCGCGCGGCAGGCCTCGATCACCAGCGCGCAGCGGTCGGCGAAGATGCAGCCCGGCGGCAGCCGCGCGATGTCGGGCACCTCGCCCGGGATCGAGCGCAGCGGCACGCCGCGCGGGGCGTCCGCGCCGACCTCGCAGGCCAGCAGCGCGCGGGTATAGGGGTGCAGCGGTTGTTCCAGAACCTCGCGCACCGTGCCGGTTTCCACCACGACGCCGGCGTAGAGCACCGCCACGTCGTCGCAGAGCTCGCCGATCAGCGCCAGGCTGTGCGAGATCAGCACCATCGTGCCGCCCATCTCGGCCCGCAGCGCGCTCAGCAGCCGCACGATCTGCCCTTCCACCGTGGGGTCGAGCGCGGTGGTGGGCTCGTCGGCCAGCAGCACCTCGGGCTCGGCCAGCAGGGCGGCGGCGATCATCACGCGCTGCCGCATGCCGCCGGAGAATTCGTGCGGGTAGCCGTGGACCCGGCGCTCCGCCTCGGGGATGCCGACGCGGCGCAGCATCGCCACGGCACGCTCGTGCAGCAGGGCGCGCGGCAGGCGGGGATGGCGGGCGCGCTGGAGGTCCACCAGTTGCGTGCCGATGCGGAACACCGGGTTCAGCGCCGTCATCGGGTCTTGGAAGATCATCGCGAAGCGGGTGCCGCGCAGTTGCCGCATCCGCTCCGGCGCCAGCTGCAGCAGGTCCTCGCCGCCGGAGCGGATCTCGCCCGACAGCCTCTCCACATTGCCCGGCAGCAGCCTCAGGATCGCGGAAACCAGCGTGGACTTGCCCGAACCGCTCTCGCCCACCAGCCCCAGCGCCCGGCCGCGCCCGAGGTCGAGCGACACGTCGCGCAGCGCCAGCGCCGGGCCGCGCGGGGTGCGGAAGCCGAGGTTCAGGCCGCGGATGCTGACCGCGACCCCGTCCGGCTGTCCGGCGTCGCTCATGCCGCGGGCCCGCGCAGGCGGGGGTCCACCGCGTCGCGCAGCGCCTCGCCGAACAGGGTGAAGCCCAGCGTCGCCGCGCAGAGCGCCACGGCCGCCAGCGCCACCGGCCAGGTGGAGCGCGCGAGGTTGTTGTAGCCGTCGTGCAGCAGCGCCCCCCAGGAAGCGCGCGGCGGCGGGATGCCCACGCCCAGGAAGCTCAGGCCCGCCTCGACGGTGATCACCACGGGAATGTCCATGCTGGCCAGCACCAGCAGCGGCCCCAGGATATTGGGCAGAACGTGGACCAGCACGATGCGGACGGGGCCGGCGCCCAGGGCGCGCTCCGCTTCCAGGAAGGCGCTGTTGCGCACGCCCAGCGTTTGCGCCCGCGCCACCCGGCCGAAATGCGGCACCATGGTCAGCGCGATCACCAGCACCACCTTGTCCAGCCCCGGCCCCAGCAGCGCCACCACCGCCAGCGCCAGCAGCAGGCCCGGAAAGGAGCTGACCACGTCGAAGACCACCAGGATCACGCGTTCCAGCCCCGGCGGCGCGAAGCCGGCCGCGACGCCGGCCGCCGTGCCCGCCAGCAGCGCCACCGCGATGGTCAGGATCGACACTTCCAGCGCCAGTTGCCCGCCATCGGCCAGCCGCGCCAGCATGTCGCGGCCGAGGTGGTCGGTGCCCAGCCAGTGTGCCGCGGAAGGCCCGCTGAAGCGGTGCAGCACGTCGAGGCGGTTCGGGTCCCAGGGGATCAGCGCCGGGCCTGCCAGGCTGAACAGCAGCACCAGCACCACCAGCACGAGGCCGATGCGCCCGGTACCGTCGCGCCAGATGGCGCGGACCGCCTCCGCAGCGGCGCTCAACGCCGCTCCTCCCGCCCCAGGCGCGGGTCGAGCCAAGCGTAGAGCAGGTCCACCGCGAGGTTGGTCAGCGTAAACACGAAGACCACCACCAGCACGCTCGCCTGCAGCACCGGGTAGTTGCGCAGGTTGATGGCATCGAAGACCAGCGTGCCGAGGCCGGGGCGCGAGAACACGATCTCGGCGAAGATCGCCCCGCCCAGGAGGCGGCCGACGCCCAGCCCCAGGATCGCCAGCGTCGGCAGCGCCGCGAGCTTGAGCGCGTATTTTCCCACGATGCGCCATTCCGCCATGCCGTAGGCGCGGTCGGTGCGGATATGCGGCTCGGCCAGAACCTCCAGCAGCGAGGCGCGCAGGAGGCGGGCGATGTAGCCGATCCAGCTCAGCCCCAGGGAGAGCGCCGGCAGCACCAGACGCGCGACCGTACCCCCGCCCCCCGCCGCGCCATCGCCGCCCGTGCCCAGCACCGGCAGCCAGCCGAGCCAGACCGAGAACACCAGCACCAGCACCACCGCCACCACGAAGTTCGGCACCGCGATCACGCTCACGCTCAGCACCGCCGTCAGCTGGTCGAGCCAGGAGTTGCGGTACACCGCGGCGAAGCAGCCCAGCGGCACCCCCACCGCCACCGCTAGGCCGATCGCCGCCGCGGTGAGCGAAAGGGTGTAGGGAAACACCTCCAGCACCAGCGCCAGCACCGGGCGGCCGCTGACCACGTCGCGGCCGAGGTCGCCGCGCAGCACGTTGCCCAGGAAGCGCAGCAGGCGCAGCGGCACCGGTTGGTCCAGGCCCATGGCGGCGGTGAAGGCGGCCACCGCGTCGGGCGTGGCGCGCGGCCCCAGCATCACCTGCGCCGGGTTGCCCGGGATCGCCAGCGTCAGCGCGAAGAGCAGCACCGTGGCGCCGAGCAGCACCATTGCGGTGGTGAGCAGCCGGCCGCCGAGGTAGCGCAGCGTCGGCGGCACGGGCGCGCGCGGCGGCTTCGGGCCGGCCGGTCCCGCGGCGTGCCCGCGCAGCGCGGCGGGCGGCGCCGGCGCGACGCCGCTGCCGGCGAGGCTCACCGGCCCTGCCCCGCCCAGCGCGGCCGCGCGGCGCCGCGCCCGGCCATGCCGGCGTCATCCGGGCGCGACCCGCCCGGCCGGTGGCGCGGGGTCACGCGCTGCGGAACCGCGCCAGCAGCATGTCGTCGCCGTTGGGCATCACCGCGGGCTGGAGCCAGTCACGGAAGCCCATGACGTTCTTCTCGTGCGTCAGCCAGATAAAGGCGGCCGAGGCCTCCATGACCTTTTGCGCCTCGATGTAGAGGCGGGCGCGCTCCGCCTTGTCGTCGGTGGCGCCGGCGCGCCGGTACAGCTCGTCATATTCGGGGGAGCGCCAGCGTTCCCAGTTCCATTGCCCCACCTGGTCCGCCGTGAACCATTGCAGCTGGAAGGCCGGGTCCGCCTTGCCGCCGAAGCGCTGGAGCGACAAGTCGAGCGCCTTGCCGGCATCGCCGCTGCCGGCGGACCAGAAGGTGCCGGCATCCTGCACGTCGAGGTCGAGCTGGATGCCAACCTCGGCCAGCAGCGCCTGGGTGATCACGCCCACGTTCTGGAAGACCGGGCGGTTGAGCAGCGTCAGCCGCGTGCGGAAGCCGTTCGGCATCCCGGCCTCGGCTAGCAGCTTCTTCGCCGCCGCCACGTCGCGGGCCGGGCGCGGCGCGTCCTTCCAGTAGCCCAGCAGCGGCGGCGCGATCGGCCCGGTGGCGGTGCCCACCGCGCCGTCGTAGCCGCCCTGGGTGATCTGCTCGGGGTCGAGGGCCAGGCGGATCGCCTGCCGCACGCGCAGGTCGGTGAAGGGCGGCTTCTCCACGTTGATGCCGATCCAGACCATGTTGATGCTGTCCTGGTTCAGCACCCGGGTGGCCGGCAGCTTCGCCACCGCGGCGGCCGAGGAGGGCTCCACCGCGGTGAACTGCAGCTCATCGGCCCGCAGCGCCAGTTCCGCGGTCTTCGGGTCGCGCACCGGGCGCACCACGATCTCGTCGAAATCGGGCTTGTCGCCCACCCAGTCGGGGTTGCGCCGCAGCACCACGCGCTGGTTGGGCACCCATTCCCCGAACAGGTAGGGCCCGGTGCCGATCACCCGCAGCGGCTGCCGGTCGGTGCGGTAGGCCCCGGCCTCCAGCGCCTTGCGCGAGTAGATCAGCCCCGAACCCTCCGGCAGCACCACGGTCCAGAGTTGCGGCGCTGGCTTCTTGAGCAGGATGCGGCCGGAAAGCGGGCCGGTGACCTCGACGTGGTCCAGCGCGTCCCAGTCGGCCTTGTAGGTGGAAGGGCGGCCGTCCGGGCCGGGCTGGCTGAAGCTTTCAAAGGAGAACTTCACGTCCTCGGCCGTCATCTCGCCCGAGCCGTCGTGCCACTTGAGGCCGGGCCGGAGTTCGAAGCTGATCTCGGTGGGCGAGACCTGGGTGATGCTGCGCGCGGCCTGGAGTTCCCAGTCGAAGGTGCCCGGCTTGAAGGAGATCAGCCCCTGCATCACCGCGCGCATGATGTTGGCTTCCTGGAAGCTCGTGCGCGAGGTCGGCAGCAGGGCGCCTTGAATGTCGCGCGACATGGCCACGGCCAGGCTGCGCGGGCGCCCCTGCGAGCCACCTTGCCCTGGGCCTTGCGCGGCCGCCTGCGCCAGCGCGGCGGGGGCGAGGCCGCCGAGGGCGGTTGCGGCGGAAAGACTGGCGGTGGCCGACAGCAGCTGCCGGCGGGTCGGTTGGCGCATCGCGTGGCCTCCTGGAACAATCCCGGCCGTTCCCCCGGGAAGCGGGTCGGACCTCGCCTCGCGGCTTCGGGAGGACATAGAAACGATCCGTCCCGGCCGGGGCAAGCAGCGGGTCCGCGATGGGGCGGGTGATGAACGGGTCTTGAACGGGACCGGGGCGAGGATTCCCGCCCTCAGCCCTCCGGCAGGCGTTCCCCCGCGCGCACGGCCATGGGCAGGCGGTTGCCGCGCGGTGCCAGCGGGCAGGTGTAGCGCGGCGAGTAGGCGCAGGACGGGAAGTAGCTGAAGTTGAAGTCCAGCACCGTGCGGCCGGCCCCGTCGCGGCCGAGATCGGCGCTCTTGATCGTGTCCAGCAGGTAGCGCCCGGCGCCGTAGGTTTCCCGGCCGCTGGTGGCGTCGGCGAAGGGCAGGAACACGCCGCCGCCGTAGCCGCGCATCCAGTAGAGCACCAACTCGCCCCCCAGCGCCTCGCCCAGCCCCTCGGTGCGGGCGAAACCGTCCAGCACCACGGCCCCGTCGGCGCCGGCCGGCAGTTCCAGCACCTCGGCGGTCTCGGGCGGCCGCAGCGTGACGGCGAATCGCAGCGCGGGATCGTAGGGATAGAGGCGCGGGCCAGGATGGGCGGCGCGCGCCGCCGGCTCGATCGGGGATTGTGGGTGGCTGCGGAACAGCGCCGCGCGGGTGTCGCGCCACAGCTGCCAGGCGCGCTCCGGCTCGGGCTCGGCCCGGATCGCGGCGTAAAGGTCGGCCACGCGCCGGCGCCAGTCCCACAGCGCCGCAGTGTCGCCCCCGGTGAGATCCCCAGCGGGGTTCCAGGCGGAGGTCCCAGTGGGGTTCTCACTGGAGTTCCCAAAGGGGCTCCCAGCGGAAGTCCCGGCGGCGGGGCCCGCCGCGTGCGGATCGTTCGGGGGCTGCGTCATGCCACCGCCATAGACGCCCGGCGCCTGCCGGGGCAACGCGTCACGGCGTCACACTCCCGCGCACCGGGTCGCCAGCGCGCGAAGGGTCGTGGCCGTGGCCACCGCGCGGGGGCGCGTCGGAAGGTCGGCCTGGGTGGCTCAGGATTGCCGCGTGGCGAGCGGCGTGACCGAGAGCGGGGTGTCCGGCATTTCCGGTGCGATGGTCAGGCCGACGGAGACGCGGAGCGGCAGCCACTCGGCAACCCAGTCCGACCGCTGCTCCAGCACCATGAAGGCGCCGAAATAGGCGGTCAGCAACAGGCCCGTGGCAACAAACACTCCGGCCATGTCGCGCAGGGGGGATGAGCGACGCATGACGCGATGTTCCTTGTCCAGCAACACTCTGCATCATTTACCGGAGGGGTTAACAGGTCATTTGAAGCCGGAACAAATTTTTCTCGTGCCGTGGTTGTGCCCGGTACCGCGTCGTTGTGGCCGCGTCCCTGCGCCGGACCTCCGGAAGGGCAGGCGGAGGGACGCGGCAGGGGCCGCTCAGCCGCCGCGCCGGATCACCGTGCCGCACAGGCCCAGCGCGGTGTTCACCAGCGCCAGGTGGCTCAGCGCCTGGGGAAAGTTGCCGATCAGACGGCGGCTGGGGACGTGGTATTCCTCCGACAACAGGCCGACGTCGTTGCGCAGCGCCAGCACCCGCTCGAACAGCGCGCGCGCATCGTCGTGGCGCCCCTGCATCATCATGCAGTCGGCCAGCCAGCAGGAACAGGCGATGAAGCTGCCTTCCTCGGCACGGATCAGCGGCGCGCCGAAGGGGGCGGCCATCCGGCGCACGAGGCCGCCTTCCAGCAGGTGCTCCTCGATCGCGGTGATCGTGGCGGCCATGCGCGGCTCGTCGGCCGGCAGGAAGCCGGTGAGCGGCAGCAGCAGCAGCGAGGCGTCGAGGCTGCGCGAGCCGTAGTGCTGCACGAAGGTGCCGGTGCGACTGTTGAAGCCGTGCTCGCAGATGTCGGCGTGGATCTCGTCGCGCAGGCGGCGGAAGCGCGCCATCTCCTCCGCCGAAACGCCGCTCCGCCTGTCGTCGAGGCGCAGGAAGCGGTCCACCGCGATCCAGGCCATGGCCTTGGAATACACGTAGTGCTGCGGCGCGTCGCGGGATTCCCACAGGCCCTGGTCGGGCTCGCGCCAGATCCGTTCGACGTGCCGCACGAGGCGCAAGGACACCTCGGCCGAATGGTGGCTGCTGTCGATGCCGGCCCCGCGCGCCAGCAGCGTGCTGTCCAGGACCTCGCCGTAGATGTCGAGCTGCCGCTGCCCGGCCGCGGCGTTGCCGACGCGCACCGGCTGCGCGCCGTCGTAGCCCGGCAGCCAGGGGACGTTCCATTCCTCCAGCCGTCGCTCGCCGTCGAGGCGGTACATGATGCGCATCTTCTCCGGCAGGCCGCCGATCGCCCGCAGCAGCCAGTCGTGCCAGGCCCGCGCCTCGTCCCGGAAGCCGGCATTGAGCAGGGCCGTCAGCGTGAAGGTGGAATCGCGCAGCCAGCAGTAGCGGTAGTCCCAGTTCATGTTGCCGCCCGGGATCTCGGGCAGGCCCAGCGTCGGCGCCGCCACCAGCCCGCCGGTGGGATGGTGGATCAGCGCCTTGAGCGTGATCAGCGACCGGCGCACCGCCTCGGGCCAGTCGGTGGGCTTGCTGAACGGCGCGATCCAGTCGCGCCAGTGCCGCTCCGTCGCGTCCAGCAGCGCCCAGGCGTCCAGCGGCTCCGGCGGCGGCAGGTGGGACGGGCCGTGCTGGAGGGTGAAGGCCAGGCGCTGCCCGGCCCGGACGGTGAAGCGGCCCTCGGCCCCGTGCTCGGTGGTGTCCAGCGGCACTTCGGTGCGGAACACCACCTTGTTGGCCCCCACCACCGCGACGAGGCCGGATTCATGGCAGGCGCTCTCGCGCGACACCCAGGGCGGCATGGAGCCGTAGTCGAAGCTCAGCTGCAGGGTGCAGCGCATCGCCACCTCGCCCTCCAGCCCTTCCACCAGCCGCAGCAGCGAGGCCTCGCCGTCGGGACGGACCGGCATGAAGTCGATCACTCGCACGGCGCCGGCGCGGGTGCGGAACCCGGTTTCCAGCACCAGCGTGTCGGGGCGGTAGCGGCGCGACACCGCGGGCTCCCCACCCTCCCCGTCCTCCGGCGCGATGCGCCAGTAGCCGTGGCGCTCCTCGCCCAGGAGGGCCGCGAAGCAGGCGTCGCTGTCGAAGCGCGGCCAGCACAGCCAGTCCACCGCGCCGTCGCGCGCCACCAGGGCGGCCGTCTGACCGTCGCCGATCATGGCGTAATCTTCGATGGGCTTGGACATGGGGCTGCAACTCTCGGGGAGCGGCCCGGCTGCCGCATCGCTCCAGGCAACGCGGGCGGGGGCCTCACGTTGGCGCTGCGAGATCAGGTTTCGGAGGGTGCGGCGTGGCGCGGATCGTGGTGGTGACGGGCGGCAGCGCCGGCGTGGGGCGCGCGACGGCGCGGGAATTCGCCCGGCAGGGCTGGGACGTGGCGGTGATCGCCCGGGGCGTGGAGCGGCTGGAGGAAACGGCGGCGGAGCTGCGCGGCATGGGGGTGCGCGCGCTGGCGATCCCGGCCGACGTGGCCGACGACAAGGCGATCGACGCCGCGGCCGAGCGGGTGGAGCGCGAGCTCGGCCCGATCGAGGTCTGGGTCAACAACGCCATGGCCACCGTCTTCGCGCCAGTGATGGAGGTGACGGCCGAGGAGTTCCGGCGCGGCACCGAGGTCACCTATCTCGGCACGGTGCACGGCACCGTCGCGGCGCTGCGGCGGATGCGTCGGCGGCGGCGCGGCACGATCGTCAATGTCGGCTCGGCGCTGGTGTACCGCTCCATCCCGCTGCAGGCGGTGTACTGCGCCGCCAAGGCCGCGATCCGCGGCTTCACCGACAGCCTGCGCTCCGAGCTGATCCACGACCGCGCCAATATCCACCTGACCATGGTGCACCTGCCGGCGGTGAACACGCCGCAATTCGACTGGTCGCGCAACCGGATGGGCAAGATGGCGCAGCCGGTGCCGCCGATCTTCCAGCCCGAGGTTCCGGCGCGCGCCATCGTCTTCGCGGCCACCCACCGGCGGCGCGAGATCTGGGTGGGGCTGCCGACGGTCAAGGCGATCATCGGCAACCGCCTCGCGCCCGGCTTCGCGGACCGCTACCTCGCGAAGCACGGCTACGACACGCAGATGGGCGACAGGCCCCAGCCCGCTTCCGCCCCGGGCAACCTGTTCCAGCCGGTGGCGGGCCACCAGGCGGCGCATGGCCGCTTCGACCACCTGGCGCGCCGCGGCTCGTGGGAAATGTTCACCACCTACCACAAGGGCGCGGTGGTGGCGGCGCTGGGCGTCGGGCTGCTGTCGGGCCTGCACCTGCTCGCCCGGCGCTGGCGGATCTGAGCGCACGGCGCGATAAGCCGCGCATGAGCAGCGACCCACAGCCGGGAAGCCCCTCGCCGGGCGCTCCCCCCAACGTCATCGGCATCGACCTGGGCGGCACGCAGCTGCGCGTGGCGCTGGTGGACCCGGCGGGGCGCATCCTGCGCGCCGAGCGCCAGCGCACCGACGCGCAAGGCGGGCCGGAAGCGGTGATCGGGCAGATGCGGGCGATGATCGCGGCGCTGCGCGACGAGAACACCGCGGCGATCGGCGTCGGCCTGCCCGGCACCTTCGACGCCGCCGAGGGGCGCGTCATCCACATGGTGGCGCTGCCGGGCTGGCGCGACGTGCCGCTGGCCGGGCGCCTGCGGGAGCTGACGGGGCTACCGGCCGCGCTGGAGAACGACGCCAAGGTCGCGGCGATCGGCGAATGGCATGCCGGTGCCGGCCAGGGCTGCCGCAGCTTCTGCTACGTCACGGTGTCCACCGGCATCGGCGGCGGCATCGTGGTGGACGGTCGGCTGCTGCGCGGCCTGGGCGGCCTCGCGGGCGAGATCGGCCATACCCGGATCGCCGAAACCTCCGAGCCCTGCAACTGCGGCCAGCGCGGCTGCTGGGAGGCGCTGGCCTCGGGCACCGCGCTGGGGCGGCGTGCCAGGGCGGCGGTGGCGGCGGAGCCCGCGTGTCACCTGGCAGCGGTAGCCGGCGACGCGCCCGCCACCGGCGAACATGCCGGCCGGGCGGCGCGCGAAGGCTGCGCCGTGGCCGCTCGCGTGCTGGAGGAAGAAGCGGTGCTGCTGGGCGTGGGCTTCCGCAACCTCCACCACCTTTACGCGCCGGAGCGGATCGTGGTGGGCGGCGGCGTCTCCGCCCTGCTGGAGGAGATGCGCCCCACCATCGAGCGCACCCTGCGCGAGCAGCTGCTGCCCGGCTTCCGCCCGGCCGAGATCCTCCGCGCGGCGCTGGGCGACGATGCCGGGCTGGTGGGCGCCGCCGGCGTGGCGCGCGAGGTCCTGGCCCGCCGGGACTGAGCCGAAGGGGGCCGAGCCCGGGGTCAGCGAGGGCGCGGCCGACGGGAGCCGGCCGAAGGGGTCGACCGGTGAACCGAGCCGGCAGGCCCCGGGCGCGATGTCGCACCCGGAGGCCGTCAAGAGACCTTTTCCTGGCCGCGCTCCCGATGCCTCCTCAGGGCGCGGGGCTGAGGCTCATGGCACGGGTTTCCTCGTCGGCCCGCGCCTCGTAGCGCAAGCCCCGGCGCATCGCCCAGACGCTCTTCTGGACGTGCAGCGGGATCACCGCCACGTCCTCCATGGCCATCGCCATGGCCTGCTGCATCAGCGCCTCGCGCGCCTTGTCGTCCAGCGTGGCCAGCGCCTTCGCCACCACCGCGTCGAAGGCGGGGTTGCTGTAGTGGCCGAAGTTGGACAGACCGAGCCCGGTCTGGGCGTTGCGCGTGCCCAGCACCGCCTTGAGCGAGGAAGACGGCTCACCGGTCGAGTTACTCCAGCCCAAGAGGAAGGCCGAGGCCTCGAAGCGATTGAGCTTGCCGATCACGGTGGCCAGCGGCTGGGATTCGACGCGGGTCTTCACGCCAACGCGCGTCCACATCTGCGCGACGGTCTGCTCGATCTGCGCGTCGTTGACGTAGCGGTCGTTGGGACCGCGCAGCGTGATCGTCAGCCCGTTCGGGTAGCCCGCTTCCGCCAGCAGCTGCTTGGCGCGGTTCGGATCATAGGCGGGCACGGCGATGTTGGGCGCGTAGCCGAAGGCACCCGGCGGCATGAACTGCCCCGAGGCCAGGGCCGCGCCCTCCATCACCCGCGACACAATGGCCGGGCGGTTGATCGCGACGCTCAGCGCCTCGCGCACGCGGCGGTCCTGCAAGGGGTTGCGGTCCAGCGCCTCGCCATTGGGCCCGGTCACGTCCGGCGTGGCGCCGCTGCGCTCGGTGTCGAGGCCGATGAAGACGAGGCGCGTGCTGTTGCCCTCCACCACCGTGAGGCGCTCGTCCTTGCGCAGCCGCGCGGCGTCGGCGGTGGGCAGGTTGTCGATCGGCGCGACGTCGCCCGACAGCAGCGCCGCCACGCGGGCGCCGTCATTGGTGATGATGCGGTAGTCCACCCGCGCCCACTGCGGCTTGCCGCCCCAGTATGCGTCGTTGCGCACGAGGCGGACACGACTATTGGGCTCGTAGGATTCGAAACGATAGGGGCCGGTGCCGATCGCCGCCACGCCGCTGTTGAAGTCGGAGCTCGCGGCGTGGGCCGCGGTGGAACGCGGCACGATGAAGATGTTGGCCAGATCCGTCGGCAGCAACGGCGACGGTTCCTTGGTGTGGAAACGGATCGTCAGCGGGTCCACCACCTCGGTGGAGGCGATGGCGCGGGTGTAGACGGCAAAGGAGCTCGGGCTCTGCACCTGCGGCACGCGCTCGATCGAATAGGCCACGTCGGCCGCGGTGAAGTCGCTGCCGTCGTGGAACTTCACGCCGGGGCGCAGCTTGAACTCCCAGGTCGTGTCGTCCACCAGGCGCCAGGACTCTGCCAGGCCGGGCGTGAGGCGGGAATTGGCGTCGCGCTGCACCAGCCGGTCGAAGATGTGCGACGACAGCATGATGCTCGGCGTCAGCGTGTAGTAGTGCGGGTCGATGCTGGCGGGTGGGGCGCTGACCGCCATGGTCAGGGTCTGCGCCGCATCCTGGGCGCGCGCGGCCGGCGCCGCGAGCGAGAGCGCCACGATCCCACCGAGCAGCAAGGGTCGCAGCGCGGTGCGCAGCATCGTGGTCATGTCCGGTTTCCCCCTTATCCTTGGTCCTGCGCCGCCCCGTTCCCGGACGGCGGGGCTCCTTGGGACCGGGGCTCTGCTCCCGGGCCTGGGCATCCCGCCCGTGCGGAGCAGGCGTAACCATCCGGGTTATCGGCAAAGCCGTACCTTGCAAAGGGCGGGCCCGGCCGCTGCGCCCGGATGGGCCGGGCCGGAACTCACGCCGTCATGCGGAGGACGTCACCGCCCTCCGCATGGCGGCCCCCATGGAAGTCCGGCGTGCGGCCTTCCCGTCAACCCAGGCGCGACAGAGGGCTGCACAGGCCCAAACCCGTGCAGCCTGGCATCAGTCCTTCAGGCCGAGCTCCTCCTGCACCAGGCTGACCCAGTAGGCCGAGCCCAGCGCCAGGGCCTCGTCGTTGAAGTCGTAGTGCGGCGTGTGGACGTTGTGGAAGCTGCCGTCCGGGTTGGAGCCGTTGCCGATGCGCATGAAGGCGCCGGGCTTCTCGCGCAGCATGAAGGAGAAGTCCTCGCCGCCGGTGGAAGGCGGCACCTCGCCCACCTGCGGCGCGCCCACGAGGGCGGCGGCGGCCTCGCGCGCCACCACGGTCTTGGCGGCGTCGTTCACGGTGGGGATGCACAGCGCCTGGTAGTCGAGTTCCGCCTTGCAGCCGTGGACGGCGGCCAGGCCTTCGGCCAGCTCACGCAGGCGGCGGATGATGGTCTCCTGGGTCTTCGGCTCGAAGTAGCGGGCGGTGCCGCGCACCTCCACGACGGAGGGCATGACGTTGGGCGATTCCGTGGCGCCGCCATTGATGTAGCCGACGCTGATCGCCGCGCTCTCGGTGGGCGCGAGCGAGCGGGCGGCGATGGTGTGCAGGCCTAGCAGGAAGTGGCCCAGCACCACGGTCACGTCGGTGGCCAGGTGCGGCGCCGCGCCGCCGTGCCCGCCGGTGCCGGTGAAGGTGACGCCCCAGAAGTCGGCACCCGCCAGCATCGGGCCGGGCCGCGTGGCGAAGCGGCCGACCGGGATGCCGGGGCTGTTGTGCAGCCCGTAGACGGCATCGCAGGGGAAGCGGTCGAACAGCCCGTCGGCCAGCATCGCCTTGGCGCCGGTGCCGGCTTCCTCGGCGGGCTGGAAGATCAGGTGGACGGTGCCGGCGAAGTCGCGGTTCTCCGACAGGTAGCGCGCGGCGCCCAACAGCATCGTGGTGTGCCCGTCATGGCCGCAGGCGTGCATCTTGCCCTTCACCGTGGAGGCATAGGGTAGGCCGGTTTCTTCCTCGATGAACAGCGCGTCCATATCGGCGCGCAGGCCGATGGCACGCTGCCCCGGCCGGGTGCCGCGCAGCGTTCCGACCACGCCGGTGACGCCCACCTTTTCCGTGACGTCGAAGCCCCAGTCGCGCAGCTTCTCCGCCACGATGCCGGCGGTGCGGACTTCCTCGAAGCGGGTTTCGGGATGGGCGTGGATGTCGCGACGGATCGCGATCAGCTCGCCCTCGTAGGCGCGGATGGCATCGAGGGGGTTCTGTGCGGGCATGGGTTTTTCCTTCCGGACGAGCTTTCGTGCGGAAGGGTCGCCCGCGTTCCGGAAGGGGTCAATGCGGCGGAGGCAATTCGGGACCACCGGGTGCGCGGGCGATCAGCCGCCCGGGAGGCGTCACGCAGGGGGCGTCAGCACGCAGGCCACCAGCCTTGTGGGGCGATCACCCGCGAGGCGCTGTCACCCGTCATGGGAAGCGGCGCGCAGCAGGTCGCGCCGCCGGGCTGGGTGCCTGGCGGAGCGCCAATGTTGCGCCCTGCTCCCGCGCTCCGTCCCGCAGCGGCGCGCGGGATCAGCCGGCCGTGGCCGACCCGGGCGGCACGAGGTCGACCGTCCAAGTGAAGGAAGCCTCTTCTCCCGCCGGCAGGTTCACGATGCCGGGCTTGCCATTGAACTCGCCCTCCCACCCGGCCGGGCTGGCATGGCCGCGCCAGGGCTCCAGACAGAGGAAGGGGGCTTCCTGCGGCTTGGTCCAGACGCCGAAATCCCGGTAGCCGTCCCAGCGCATGTCGACCGCCGCGCCAGAGGGGCCGCAGAAGCGCGCGCGCCGGGTGGGCAGGTCACGGAACACCAGCGCATCACGCGCGAAGAGCGCGGTGTCGAGCGGCAAGCCGTCGCCAGGGATCGGCAGGGTTTCCTCCTCGCCCGACAGGAGCCCGTCGCGCAGGCGCGACACGGTCAGGGCCTGCGTGTCGAGGTCGGGGAAGCGCAGGCGATGACCGTCGCGCCCCTCGCAGCCGGGCAGCGGCCAGCGGAAGGCGGGGTGTGCCCCGACCGAGAAGGGCAGCGGCGCTTGACCGGGATTTCCGACCGTGGCGACGCAGCGAAGGGTGGCATCCCCGACGGTGAACTCCAGCACGAGGCGGAAGTCGAAGGGATAAAGCGCACGGGTCTGCGTATCGGCCGTGAGTTCCAGCGAGCAGCGCCGCTCTTCCCGCTCGAGCCAGCGGAAGGCCCGGTCCCGCGCGAAGCCGTGCTGCGTCATACCGTGCCGCTGCCCGTCGTGAAGGAGGCTGTCCTGCTGCAGACGCCCGACGATCGGGAACAGGACTGGGGCATGGCGCGGCCAGGAGGGCTGGGCATCCCAGAGCCAGGCATGGCCATGCGCGTCCAGGGCCGAAAGTTCGGCACCTTGCTGCTGGATGACGGCCAGGGTGTCGCCATGCCGTAGGGTGTGCTGCCGGTCCATCGCCCTGCTCCTCGATTGAGTCAGGGCGGTGTTGTAGCGCCCGAGCGGCTCGAGGTCTTGCCGCGAGCAGGATGCCGGCGCAGATGGCCGGCGTGGCCCTGAACCTGATCAAGCTGTCCGTCGGACCCAAAGACGTGCACGAGTTGCGCCGCCTGCAGGCGGAACGGCTGGTGGTACAACCGCCGCTGCGCCACTGGACGCGCATGATCCCGCGTCGGCGCGAGGAACTGCTGGATGGCGGTTCGATCTACTGGGTGATCGGCGGCTTCGTGCGGGTGCGGCAGAAACTGCTGGATCTGGTGGAGGATCAGGATACGGAGGGACGCGCGCGCGTGGCGCTGGTCCTCGACCCTGAGCTGGTGCCTGTGGAGCTGCGTCCGCAGAAGCCATTCCAGGGCTGGCGATACCTCACCGCGGTTGACGCACCGGGCGATGTAGGAGACGGCCCAGTGGCGTCGGGGTTGGAAACGATCCCGCCCAAGCTTCGCGTGGAGCTTCGTCGGCTTGGATTGCTTTGAGGAGTTTGCGCCGTGGGTCCCGGCTGTCGCGAGACGGTCAGGGCCAGTTCAGCGCTGCGCACTTGTGGGCGTGGTGCTGCTCTGGGCTGACACGTGTGGGCGGCCTGCCTCTTTCTGCGACGTTGGCCCATGTCTGACCAAGTGGCGAGCACGCAGAGCCGCTCATGGAGCTGTTGCTCCGCGAGCGGCGTGTTCAGCTGTGGTGCGTGTGTGTGGGGTGATGG
>NZ_JBHLUN010000013.1:0-167273 GCF_042433915.1 Roseomonas elaeocarpi
TTTCCGCCGCGGCGCCTTCCGCCACCATCACGTCGTGCGCGTCGAGCTCGACGTGGAAGTACTCGACCTCGGCCACCTCCTCCTGCACCACGGTGGCGCCGTTGATCAGCGTTTCCGCGTGCACCAGCACGCCGCGGAGAAACAGCGCGTGATCCGGGCTCACCAGGAGGTCGCGGTGCGGCACGCCCTCGGCCAGCGAGCCGGCGCGGAAGCGCACCGGCCGGGCGCGTTCTGGCATGGGGTGGTGGCGCAGCGCGACGCGGCGATGGCCGACCCAGCGCACAGGTCGGAAACCCTCCGCGCCCAGTAGCACGCGCACGCGGTCGCCCTCGCGCAGCTCCTCCACCGGCACCTCGCCGCGATCGGTCAGGATGCGGGTGCCGCGCGCGTAGCAGGGCTCAGCGGCCCAGGCCTGTAAGGTCGAAAGGCTGACTGTTTCGGAATAGGGACCCGTGCCGCCATACTGGCTGACGGAAAATTGCACCTGCTCAACATCGTGTAGCGTAAAGGAAGGTTCGGCGGCGTTGGCGTAGGAAACAGTCAGCCCGCTGGGATCACCTTTAACGAGGCCGAAGGAGTAAGCCGCGCGAACAAGGCTGCTATCAGGAACCTTGGTCGGGCCACTATAGGAGCTGCTGATATAAGCAGTGTCGAAACCCGCGCCGCCATCTGCCAGACCACTGCCGGTGAACTCCAAGGTGTCATTGCCTGCACCGCCTTCCAGTGTGCCAGCACCTGATAGACTATCGTCGCCGCCGCCACCGCGCAGGAGATCCTGACCACCCCAACCCCTGATGGTATCGCCAAGAGAGCCACCAATGATCGTGTCGGCCAGACCGCTTCCGGTGATGTCGAAGCGCTCGAAGTTGGCCGCGGTGCCACCACCCGACAGATGCATCATGCTGCTGAGAGTGAGTACGCTGCCGTGGTAAGGGTCCAGGTCCGTGCGGAGCGTATCGATCCCGTCACCTCCGTCAAACGTGCTGCTGCTGGCGCCGGAGATCCAGTCGTTGCCGCCGCCACCGCTCAGCACATCCTGACCACTCAAATAAACGTAGCCGGGGGTGGACGTGTAGCCCGCGATCGTATCGTCGAAGTCACCGCCGGTGATGGTGTCGTTGCCGGAACTGCCTTGAATGTCGAGAATTTCGAAATTCGATACAGCAGGACCGCCCGGGATCTGGTTCGTGGTGCCGAACAGAAACTCGCCGTTCACGTCATCCTTGAACTTCGCGTGCAGCGTGTCGTTGCCGTCCCCGCCATCGGCCGCACCGGCTGCCCCGCCTTGAAGTGGCGCCCCTATATAGATCTGATCGTCACCCCCGCCGCCACTGAGGAAATCCGAAGGCCGGGATGCCAGGGAATAGCTGGCGAGACGCGTCGGGTCTGTTCCGTCGATGCTGGCGCTGCCAGCGACGAGGATATCGTCACCTGAGCCACCAAGGAGCGTGGGCGTATAGCTATAGGATCCGGTGCCTGTGCCGTAGGTCGCCTGAATCACCATCTGGCCGCTCCATTGGACGATGGCTGCGGGAGCCGAACAGTCGGACAGCACGTCCCATCTCCGGAAGTCTCCGGCAGATCATTGCGGACGTAAAGTGACCGGACATGCGTCTGACGTGTTGGATAGCCGTCCGCCGTGAAGCCATCCGTGGTTCAGAGGACCCATGGGAGCCCCTCAGTCTTCTACCTCCACCAGCACCGGCACATGGTCGGAACACTGCTCCCACCCCCGTGCGGCCTTGAGCACCTGATGCCGTCGCAGCCCGGGCGCGAGGTCCCGGCTGACCCAGACGTGGTCCAGCCGCCGACCGCGATCGGCCGCCTCCCAGTCGCGGGCGCGGTAAGACCACCAAGTGTAGAGCTTCTCCTCCTCCGGCACGAAGTGGCGCAGGGCGTCGTGCCAGTCGCCGGCGCGCTGCCAGCCCGTCAGAGCCTCGACCTCCACCGGCGTGTGCGACACCACGCCCAGCATCTGCTTGTGTGACCAGACGTCGTGTTCCAGCGGCGCGATGTTCAGGTCGCCCACCAGCACGGCGCGCTTTGCCGCACCGCGCCCGGCGGTCCAGGCGGTGGCCTCGGCGATGAAGTCCAGCTTGTGCGCGAATTTGGGGTTGGCATCCCGGTCAGGCGTGTCGCCGCCGGCAGGGACGTAGAAGTTGTGGACCTCGATCGGGCCGCCCGGTGTTTCCACGTCGACGCCCAGGTGGCGGCAGTCGCCCCGGGCGCACCAGTCGGGCTCATTGGGGCGGAGTGTGAGCGGCAGGTGCGACAGCACCGCCACGCCGTTGTAGCCCTTCATGCCGCGGATGATGCGGTGCTCGAAGCCCAGCGCGGCAACCGCATCGTGCGGGAAGTGCTCGTCCGGGGACTTGGTTTCCTGCAGGCACAGCACGTCGGGCCGCAGCTCATCCATGAGCTGCCGCAGCAGCGGCGCGCGTAGACGCACGCTGTTGATGTTCCAGGTGACGATCTTCAACGGAGCAGACCTACGTAACGGGGCATGGAGGAAGGAAGGCGCCGCCCGGATGCCACGGCCCGGGCCGGGAATGCCGCCGCGAAAGCGGCGGCTCCCTTCCGCCCGTCAGGCTCAGCGGATCGTGGTGCGGACCTCGCCCACGCCTTCGACCGTGCCTTCCAGCACGTCGCCCCGCTTCACCGCGGCCACGCCCTCGGGCGTGCCGGTCATGATCAGGTCGCCCGGCGCCAGCGTCACGAGTCGCGACAGGTTGGCGATCACCTCGGGCACCGACCAGATCATCTTGGACAGGTCCGAGACCTGGCGGGTTTCGCCATTCACGCGCAGCTCGATGCGGCCCTTGCCCGGGTCGATGCCGGCGGCGGGCACCATCTCGCCCACCGGGGCGGAATGGTCGAAGCCCTTGCTCATGTCCCAGGGCCGCGCGGTCTTCTTGGCGGCGTTCTGCAGGTCGCGGCGCGTCATGTCGAGGCCGCAGCAGTAGCCCCAAACGTGCTTCAGCGCGTCGGCCTCATCAATATCCTTGCCGCCGGTGCCGATCGCCACCACCAGTTCCATCTCGTGGTGCAGATCGTTGGTCGCGGGCGGGTAGGGCATGTCGGCGCCGCCCGTTACCACGGCGTCAGAAGGTTTGGTGAAGTAGAAGGGCGGCTCGCGCGTGGGATCGGAGCCCATCTCGATCGCGTGCTCGGCATAGTTGCGGCCCACGCAGAAGATGCGGCGCACCGGGAAGGCGCCGCCGCCCCGTACGGGGATGGTGGCCAGCGGGGGTGGGGCGATCACGGTATCGGCCATGGCGCTGCGCGTACTCCTTGCGGAAAGACGAACGCAGCATAGGCGGGCGGGATGAGGTGCGGAAGCGGGGGAAGGTCAAGACCACGAGTGGCGCCCGGCCTAGGGGGAAGCCGGGCGCCGTACTCATAACAACTTCCGATCGGAGTCGTGGTCGGGCGAGCCGGTGGGGGGACCGGCCGCTGTCGGCTAGAGTAGAAGCCGACAGCCACAGTTTAGCCCCGATTCAACTTGCGATGCAAAAGGAAGTTCTCCGCAAGACGCGGGTGTGAGTCACGCCAGTCATCACCCCCTCGTTACCTTCGTTACGACGCGGAATGATTCGCCGCGTGGCTCCGGAACGAGGCTTCTTCAGGCAGCGGCCGTCAGCCGCGGCGGCTGGCTGCGGGCCCGGCGATGGTTCTCGGCGGCCTGTCCGAAGACTTCGAAGAGTCGGCGGCTCCGCGCATCCTCGCGCCAGTCATATTCCGGGTGCCACTGAACACCGCAAGCAAAACCGCGCGAACCTTCCACGCGCACCGCTTCCACGGTGCCATCGGGCGCCCAGGCCTCGGCCGCCAGCCCCGGGGCCAGCCGTGCGATGCCCTGGTTGTGCAGGGAGTTCACCGCCACGGCCTCCAGCGCCCCCAGCCCGCGCCAGTGGGCCGCCAGGTGTGAGTCGGGCGCCACGCGCACCGCGTGCGCCTTGCCGGTGCGGACGCTCGACATCGGCTGATCAGAGGGCGTGGAATGGTCCATGCGGCCGGGCAGGTCCTGGATACGCTGGTCCAGCGTGCCGCCGAGCGCGACGTTGAGCTCCTGAAATCCGCGGCAGATGGCCAGCAGCGGCAGCCCGCGCGCCAGGGCCGCGCGGATCAGCGGCAGGTTGGTGCTGTCGCGCTGGGCATCCTCGGGCGTGCCTTCCAGATGCGCCGGCCCGCCGTAGAGCGTGGGGCAGACGTTGGAACGCGAGCCCGTCAGCATCACGCCGTCCAAGTGGTCCAGCACCTCGGCCAGCGGCGCCTCGCCGAAGGCCGGGATCAGCACCGGCACCCCGCCCACGGGCCCCAGCACCACGTCGGGGTAATGCGCGGACACGGCGTGGTTGGGCATGCCGATCGCCCCGAAAGCCTTC
This sequence comes from Roseomonas elaeocarpi, assembly GCF_042433915.1. Lineage (NCBI taxonomy): Bacteria > Pseudomonadati > Pseudomonadota > Alphaproteobacteria > Acetobacterales > Roseomonadaceae > Roseomonas > Roseomonas elaeocarpi. The sequence continues at coordinate 4,386 of NZ_JBHLUN010000013.1, forward strand.
ATGCAGCAGGGAATGCCGATCAGCGGGCGCATGGCGTGTCCTGATTCTCCTTAGGCGGGGCGACCGTAGCAAAATCGTAGCAAACACTGTGCCGGCTCGTGAGCAATCCGGCGAAACAGTTCCTACTGCCGACGGCGCGCCTCGTTTTCCATGAAGCGCGGGTCGTTGAATTCGAAGAGCAGGGGGTCGAAGCGGCCGCCCACCTCGATCTGTGACAGGCTGACGCGGGTTTCGCGGCGCTGGGGGTCGAGCACGACCCACTGCCGCAGTTCCATCGGGCTCTCGGCCAGAACCAGCGTCAGCTGCCCTTCGGAAGGGCTGCTCGTGCGCTGCACCGTCACGCGCAGGAAGCCGCCGGACCGCTCGCCGCCCACCACCGTCACGTCGCCCGACAGCTTCAGCTGCGGCTGGAGAAGGAAGGACAGCGGCGTGGCCGAGGTCGGCACCACGCTGGGCTGCCCGAGCTCACGGTCGAACTGCATGAACTGGCTATGACTCGCCACCAGCAGCAGCCCGTCGGCGGCATCGTACTCGAAGCGCATCCGGCCCGGCCGCCAGATCCAGGCGGTGCCCTGGGCGCTGCTGCCGCTCTGCCCGATCTGCAGGAAGCGCGCCTTCAGCGTGGTCAGGCTGTTGAAGTAGTCCTCGATTCGCCGCAGGTCGGCCTGGGTGAGGCCGCCGCGCGCGGCGGACTGGGCAAAGGACCAGCGAGGCGCGAGGGCCAGCAGGGGGGCGGACAGCAGCAGGGAGCGGCGCAACATGACCGACATGTGGCGGGCAGGTCGTGGCAGGAAAAGGGCGGATCGGCACCCAACCGGCGGTGTGCCCGCCACCCTGCCCCGCGACGGTTGCGGGGCGGGCCGCGATCGGTGCCCGTCGTGGCAGGCAGGTACGTCGGTGACCACCTCGGGCAACCCCCTCGGGCCGGTGCCCGGGTGGCCGCGCCCTCGCAGGCTCAGTCGGCGAAAAGGCCCACCGGCACGCCGGCCACCTCCATGCGGAGCTCCAGCAGGCTGCCCTCGATCGGACCATCGCCGTCCTTGCGCAGGCTGGTGACGTAGAGCGTCCGCATGTCGGGGCCACCGAAGCAGGGCATGGTCGGCCACTTCACCGGCAGCTTGATCTGCCGATCCAGCGTGCCGTCGGGCAGCCAGCGGTTCAGCACCCCGGCCGACACGCCCGCCGACCAGTAGCCGCCTTCCACGTCGGTGGCGCCGCCATCGGGCCGGCCGGTCTCGTTGGGAACCTGCGCGACCTCCCGCTGCGGGCCGATGGTGCCGGTCTCGGGGTCGTAGTCGGCGGTCCAGATCCGGGCATGGCGGGTGTCGGAGTGCCACAGGGTCCGCCCATCCGGGCTCCAGGCCAGGCCGTTGGAAATGATCAGCCCGTCCACCAGCCGACGGCAGCTGCCGTCGGCCGAGATGCTGTAGAGCGCGGCGCCCGCCTCCTTGTCGTCGGTGTCGTCCATCGAGCCAACCAGGAAGCGCCCTTCCGGGCTCGCCTTGCCGTCGTTGAGGCGGTTGCGCGGCCGGTCGGGCTCGGGGGCCACCAGCAGTTCCAACGCGCCGCTCACCGGGTCGAAGCGGTGGACACCGCTGCGCAGCGCCACGAGCAGCCCGCCGGAGCGGCACAGCGCGAAGGAGCCGATATGCTCGGGCAGGGTCCAGCTCTCGAGGCGCTGGCCGTGCACGTCCACGCGGTGCAGCGTCGGGCGCTGGATGTCGATCCACCAGAGGTGGCCGGTACGCCCGTCCCAGACCGGGCACTCGCCCGTGGTGGTGGCGGGCGGGGCGTCGAGGATGCGGATCTGCGGGTCGGCCATGGCGGTTCCTCCGGCACTGGTTCGGGCAACGATGAAGCGAACGGCCGGAAACTGCGAGAGGGGAGCGGCCCGGTCACCGCCGCGCTCATCCGGTGGCCCTGCGCATCTGACAAGGATGGTTGCCGCAATTTAATCGCGCTGCGAGGCATCTTTGCCGGATTTCGGACGGCGATGGGTTTATGCGGAGCCACCCTGGGGAGGGTGGAAGTTGATGAATCCGTTTGCGAAATCTTTCTCCTGCGTTGCTGCGACGCCCCCGCGCGAGCAGGCCGTGCGCCTCGGCCGCGCCGCGCTGCTCGGGGCGGCGGTGCTGTCGCTTCCCATCTGGCTCCTGTCGGCGGCCCCTGCCTCGGCACAGTCGATCGAGGAGCTGAAGGCCCAGCTCAACATGCTTCAGCGCCGCATCGAGCAGCTGGAAACCGAGCAGAAGCGTGCCGCCCGGCGGGAAGCCGAGGCACAGCGCCAGGCGAGGCTGGCCTCACAGGATGCGGCGCGCAACGCGCGCGTGGCCGAGGCATCCCCCACCCAGGCATCCCCCACCCAGGCGCCCGCCACGAACCAGGGCGCCCCGGCAGCGGCCCCGAGCTCGGCATCCCAGGGCTTGACGGCTTCTTCCGCGGGGCGCCAGCCCGCGGGCGATCAGGCCCCGGCAGCGCAGTTCCCGATGGCCCAGAGCGGTACCGGAACCGTGACCCCGCCGCAGGGGCGCGGCGGTTCCGGGCAGCCGCAGCCGGCACCCTCCACCACGCCCTCCCGCCAGGCCAACGACCAGGCACCGCCGCAAGTGGCCTCGGCCCTGCCGGTACAGGAGCAGGCAGCCAACGACCCGCTGTCGCAGTGGCGCGGCTCCTTCCCCGGCTCCTTCCGGGTGCCCGGCACCGATACCTCGGTCCGCCTGTACGGCTTCGCCAAGCTGAACATGATCGAGGATCTCGGGCCGCGGAATCGGTCCGACTCGCTGGGCAGCGGCATCCCGCTGGACCACGGCGCCGGTGGCGGCCGTACCAACGGCGACTTCCAGGCCAGCGCCCGCCGGTCACGCCTGGGCATCGAGACGCGCACGCCCTTCGACCGCGACTTCGGCGAGGTCCGCACCCAGCTCGAGATCGACTTCGCGGGCCAGACCAACGACCTGACCGCGCAATCGACCAGCAATCCGTATACGCCGCGCCTGCGGCAGGCCTTTGCCGAGTTCGGCAACTTCGAGGCCGACGGCTGGGGCACGGTGCTGGTGGGGCAGTCGAACTCGCTGTTCAACGACAGCGTGCTGATCCCGCTGCAATGGCTGAACGACTGGACGGCGCTGGGCGCCAGCGCGGTGCGGCAGGCGCAGCTGCGCTACACCCACCGCTTCGCCGGCGGCCTCACCACCAGCATCTCGCTGGAAAATAGCTACAGCGACGTGACCTCCACGAGCGGCACCAGCTATCCCGACAGTAACGGCGGCGCAGGCTTCGGCATCAGCGAGGCGCCCGACCTCGCGGCGCAGGCGATCTACCAGGGCGACTGGGGCTTCGCGGCGCTGCGCGGCGTGGTGCGCGAGGTGCGGATCGACAACGGCGCGGCCAGCAACGCGGCGCAGCGCTACAACGACACCACCGTGGGCTACGGACTGGGCTTCACCGGCGCCTTGAACCTCCTGGACAAGCGGCTGGTGCTGGCGACCACGGTGAACTACGGCAAGGGGCTGGGACGCTATCTCGACAGCTCCTCCAACGGCTACAGCGCGGTGACGGACTTCGGCTTAAGCGGCGTGTCCGGCGCGCAGGCCAAGATCGACGCGGTGCAGGTGCTGTCGGGCATCGTCGGCGCGCAGTACCACTGGAGCGACAAGTGGCGCTCCAACGCCATGCTGCACGGCGTGCGCCTGAACTACCCGAGCTACGTGCACGACTTCGCGGGCTGCATCGGGGCGTCCTCCGGCACGGTGTGCGACGGCGTGAACCGCGACATCTGGGCCGGCGTGATCAACCTGATCTACAGCCCGGTGAAGCCGATCGACCTCGGCATCGAATACACCCACGAGGAGCGCACCCTCGAAACCCGCGACCTCAACGGCACGCGCGGCGGGCAGGCGGACCGCATCCAGGCCTCGGCGATCGTGCGGTTCTGAGGCGCCGCCCCGTCACGGCGAGGCGGCTGCCACCGCGTCGCCGTCGGCGGCGCAGCAGTCCAGGATCCAGTCGCGGAATACCCTCATCGCCTCGCTCAGCGGGCGTGAATGGAGGCGCGTCAGCCAGTAGCGGCCGGTGCTGACCTCGGTCGCGAAGGGCTGTTGCAGCCGCGTCTCCCACGCCGCGTGGCGGAACAGCCGCGCCGGCAGCAGGGCGACGCCGTGTCCCTGCGCCGCAGCCTCGGCCAGCGCCAGCGAGGAGTCGAAGACCGGCCCACGCAGCGGCGGGCAGGCGGCGCCGGCGGCGGCGAACCAGCGCGTCCACTCGTCGGCGCGGTAGGAGCGCAGCAGCACCTCCCGCCCCAGCCCTCCCGGGGTCGGCGCCAACAGGCGCTCCGCCACGGCGGGCGCGCAGAGCGGCGTCAGCGGCGCCTCGAACAGCGGCAGCGCCTCGGTGCCGTGCCAGGCACCGTCGCCGAAGCGGATCGCCCCGTCCAGCCCTTCGCCCGCCAGGTCCACGCGGTTGTTGTTGGTCAGGATGCGCAGGTCCACGAAGGGATGCGCCGCGGTGAAGCCGCTCAGCCGCGGCAGCAGCCAGCCGATCGCGAAGGTGCCCACCACGCCCAGCGTCAGAACCTCCCGCACACGGCCGTCGCGAAAGCGTTCCAGCGTGCGGCCGATGCGTTCGAAGCTTTCGGCCAGCACGGGCACCAGCGCCTGCGCCTCGTCGGTGAGCGCCAGGCCACGCGGCAGGCGGCGGAACAGCGGCACGCGCAGGATCGCCTCGAGCTTCTTCACTTGGTGGCTGATCGCGGCCGGAGTGACGCAGAGCTCATCCGCCGCGCGCACGAAGCTGAGGTTGCGCGCCGCGGCCTCGAAGGCGCGCAGGGCATTGAGCGGGAGGTTGGACGGCAGCATCCGGACGGCTCGCGAGACTTAGTTTTGCTAAACCTTTCCACGAGGCTTCGTCGTTTGTCGAACCCCGCCCGCCGCGTGCATCTGGCGGCGTTGCCGGAGGGGGAACAACACGATGAACAGCACCAGGCGCGGCGTGATGCTGGGCGGGATGGGCTTGCTGGGTTGCGGCCTGGGCGCCGGAACGGGGCAGGCGGCGGCGCAGGCCGGCGGGGAGATCCCGGGCCTGCGGGCGAAGCTGGCGGAGATCGAGCGGCGCGCGGGCGGCCGCCTGGGAGTGGGGGTGTTCGACGCGAACACCGGCCGCACGGCCGGTCACCGCCTGGATGAGCGCTTCCCGATGTACAGCACCTTCAAGCTGCTGGCCGCGGCGGCGATCCTCCAGCGGGTGGACCGCGGGTCGGAAAAGCTGGACCGCCGCATCCGCTTCACGCGGGAGGAGGTCGTGACCTACTCACCCGAAACCACGAAGCACGTCGGCGGCGACGGCATGACTTTGGCCGCGATCTGCGAGGCCGGGCTGACGCTCAGCGACAACACGGCCGGCAACCTCATGCTCGGCGCGATCGGTGGGCCGCCGGCGATCACCGCCTTTGCCCGGTCAGTGGGCGACCGAGAGAGCCGGCTCGACCGGACGGAGCCGACGTTGAACGAGGTGCCGCCCGGCGAAGTGCGCGACACCACGACGCCGGGTGCCTTTCTCCAGGCACTGCGCGCGGTGCTGCTGGGTGACGCACTGTCGGCGGCGTCGCGCGAGCAGCTCCATGCCTGGCTGCGCGCCAACAAGACCGGCGACACCCGTATCAAGGCCGGGCTGCCGGCGGGTTGGCGCATCGGTGACAAGACCGGCTCGGGCGAGGCGGAGAACGGCAACGACGTCGCGATCCTCTGGCCGCCGGAGGGAAAGCCGGTGATCCTGTGCGGCTACGTCTACGGCGCGAATGGCGGCCGGGATGCGGTCAACGCCGCGCTGGCGGCGGTGGGGGCTGTGGTGGCGGAGAGCGTCGTGGGGTGATGTTCGGGCGTGGTGCCGTTCGGGGGATGGCTCCGCCTTCCCCCGGACCCCTAGCCGCCAGGAACCTGAGGTTCCTGGACCTCCCGGGAAGGGGCGCCTCAGGCTCAGGCGCCTGCTTTCTCGGTCGGCTCACGCCGGAGAGCCTGGCTCTCCGGCGACTGCAAGCGCAGCCCGCACGACCTAATAGACTTCTTGCCTACCCTACCTCACGGCGCACACTACCGGATCAGCCCGCAGTGCTCCGGCTAGCCGAGCGGCACCAAACTCCAGGCGGGGTCTCGGGGTGGCCCTGCCACCCTGAGCAGAAAGGGGCCGGGAAAGGCAGCGCCTTTCCTGGCCACGGCGCCGCGCAGGAAGCGCCGCGCCGTGGGAAGGCGCCTGGCCTTAGTAGCGGTAGGGCTCGGGCTTGAACGGACCCTGCTGCGGCACGCCGATGTAGTCGGCCTGCTGCTGCGTCAGCACGGTCAGCTTGGCGCCGACCTTGGCGAGGTGCAGCGCCGCCACCTTCTCATCGAGGTGCTTGGGCAGGGTGTAGACCTGCTTGTCGTAGCTCTTGCCGTTGGTCCAGAGCTCGATCTGCGCCAGCGTCTGGTTGGTGAAGGAAGCCGACATCACGAAGCTCGGGTGACCCGTGGCGTTGCCGAGATTCACCAGGCGGCCTTCGGACAGAAGGATCAGGCGCTTGCCGTCGGGGAACTCGATCTCGTCCACCTGTGGCTTCACGTTGCTCCACTTGTAGTTGCGCAGCGCCGCAACCTGGATCTCGGAGTCGAAGTGGCCGATGTTGCACACGATGGCGCGGTGCTTCATGGCGCGCATGTGGTCGGCGGTGATGACGTCGACGTTGCCGGTGGCGGTGACGAAGATGTCGGCGCGCGGCGCGGCGTCCTCCATCGTCACGACCTCGTAGCCTTCCATCGCCGCCTGCAAGGCGCAGATCGGATCGACCTCGGTGACCAGCACGCGGCAGCCGGCGTTCTTCAGCGAGGCGGCCGAGCCCTTGCCCACGTCGCCGTAGCCCGCGACGCAGGCGATCTTGCCCGACATCATCACGTCGGTGCCGCGACGGATGCCGTCCACCAGCGACTCACGGCAGCCGTACAGGTTGTCGAACTTCGACTTGGTGACGCTGTCGTTCACGTTGATGGCGGGGAAGAGCAGCTTGCCTTCCTTGGCCATGATGTAGAGGCGGTGAACGCCCGTGGTCGTCTCCTCGGACACGCCCTTGATCGAGGCGGCGAGCTTCGCGAACCAGCCCGGCTTCTCGGCGACCAGCTTCTTGATGAGCGCGAAGAAGACGGTCTCTTCCTCGTTGCTCGCCTTGTCGAGGAAGGCGGTATCACCGTTCTCGGCGCGCAACCCGTAGTGGACCAGCAGCGTCATGTCGCCGCCATCGTCCAGCAGCATGTTCGGCACGTCGCCGTTCCAGTCGAGCGTGCGGTACACGTAGTCCCAGTATTCTTCCAGCGTTTCGCCCTTCACGGCGAAGACCGGCACGCCCGTCGCGGCGATCGCGGCGGCGGCGTGGTCCTGGGTGGAGAAGATGTTGCAGGACGACCAGCGGACCTGGGCACCCAGCGCGGTCAGCGTCTCGATCAGCACCGCGGTCTGAACCGTCATGTGCAGGCAGCCGGAGATGCGGGCGCCCTTCAGCGGCTGGTCCTTGCCGAATTCCTGGCGCAGCGCCATCAGGCCGGGCATCTCGTCCTCGGCCATCGACAGTTCCTTGCGGCCCCACTCGGCGAGACCGATGTCGCGGACCTTGTAGTCGTGGGCGGAGATGTTGGTGTCGGGCATGGTGAACCGGGCCTCGGCGCTGTGGAATTGCGGCCCCTCTTAGCCCGGCCAAGCTCGAAAGTCACGTATCAAGATATCTTTATATGGTGCGCCGAGGGGCGTCACCTGAGTAGGCACCTTCCTGACCATGGCCGTGGCAGGATCGGGCCTGACGCGTCCCGGAGGAGAGAAGGAATTCTCTCCCCCGGACCCCGACTCATCTTTCTTTGGGGCGCTGCCGCGGGAAGGTGGCCAAGGCCGTGCGCTCCGGGTCCATGACCCGGAGCAGGGAACATCGCGGCGCTGGTTGAAAGAAGCTTCTTCGCTTCGCGACCGCTCACAACCGCCCTGCGGCAGCGTCCCGAAAAGATGAGGGGCGAGGGTCCGGGGAGGGGGAGAACACCTTCTCCCCCTCCCTGGGGCGACCACTCGCGCCCGGGCGCTCAGACGGCGCGCGGCTTGGCCAGCATCGGTGCCGCGGCCACCCCGCCGCCGGGGCCGCCGAAGGTAAAGCGCTCGATCTTGCCCACGATGAACCAGTAGCTCAGCACCGCCAGGATGCCGTGGAGACCCACGAAGAGCAGGGCGCCGTTGAACGAGGCGCTCGACTCCAGGATGTAGCCGATGGCCACCGGCATGATGATGCCGCCGACGCTGCCGGCCGCGTTGAACAGCCCGCCGGTCAGGCCGATCGCCTCGCGCGGGGCGGTGTCGGCCACCACGGTCCAGCCGAGCGAGCCGAAGCCCTTGCCGAAGAAGGCCGCACACATCAGTCCGACCACCATGCCGTTGGCGTCGGTGTAGTTGCACAGGATGATGCTGGCGCTCAGCACCAGGCCGATGGTGATCGGCACCTTGCGCGCGAGGCTGAGCGAGCCGGTGCGGCGCAGGAGCCAGTCCGAGAAGAAGCCGGTGGAAACGCCGCCGACGCAGCCGCAGATCGCCGGCAGCGAGGCGATGAAGCCGGCCTGCAGGATGGAGAAGTGCCGCGCCTGCACGAGGTAGGTCGGGAACCAGGAGATGAAGAAGGTACTGATCGAGGCGATGCAGTACTGGCCGAGGAAGATGCCCACCAGCATCCGGCTGCGCAGCAGCTGTCCGATCGACACCTCGTTGCCCTTGGGCGCAGCCGGACTGGCCGAGGGGGCGCCGCCCAGTTCCGTCAGCGCGCCGCCCGCGCGGATATAGCTGATCTCGGCCGGGGTCACGCGCGGGTGCTGCGCCGGCGCGTAGTAGACCAGCGCCCAGACCAGCGCGAGGATGAGGCCGATCGCGCCCATCACGCTGAAGATGTGCTCCCACCCCATGACGTGGTTCAGCCAGCCCATCAGCGGCGTGAACACCGCCAGCGAGACGTACTGCGCGGAGTTGAAGATGGCGCCGGCCACGCCGCGCTCATCGGAAGGGAACCAGGCCGCGATGATGCGGGCCGAGGCCGGGGTGACCGGTGCTTCCAGCAGGCCCAGCAGGAAGCGCAGCGCGAAGAGTGCCACCACCGGAAAGGCCACGTAGCCCACGCCGCTCATCAGCAGGGTGGCGAAGGACCAGCCGGCGAGGCCCGCCAGGATCGCGACCTTGGCGCCGGTGCGGTCCACCAGGTAGCCCGAGGGCACCTGGGCGATGAAGTAGCTCCAGGAAAAGGCCGAGAAGAGCCAGCCGAGATCGGCCGGACTGATGCCCAGGTCGTGCGTGATGCTGGGTCCCGCCACCGACAGGGTGGCGCGGTCGCCGGTGCTGAGCGCCAGCACGAGGGTGATCAACGCCAGCACGTAGAAGCGCTGGTGACCCGCGCGCGGCGGGTTCGCATCGTTCATGGAGAGATTCCTTAAGCCTTCTGGAGCGTCGTGCGCGGCCGTGCATCGGCCGCTGCTGCTTGGTTCGCGGGCGGGTCCTCTGCGCCCGGATTCTCAGACCCGAGTTTTCGCGACCGTGTTCTCTCGTCGGGGAGGCGGTGCCGTCGGGCCTGCGCTTGGCCCCCGCCAGAGTGTCGCGGGGCGGCGCCGGCACGCCGCCCCGTGACGCCTCACATAAACGCGGTGGAACCGTCCGGGCGCGTGGGAACCTTGCGCTCCCAGTGCACGTAGTTGTCGGTCTGCAGGTATTCCTCATCGATCTCGACGCCCCAGCCCGGACGGTCCGGCCGCAGCGCGAGGTAGCCGTCCACCGGCAGGTACGGGTCCTTCACGTAGCGCGCCTCGCCATGGGTCTGGCCGCTGACCCCGCTGCGGCGCTGGGAGGCCGCGCCGTCGCCGCCCTCGAAGCCGTAGATCGGCCCCATCGGCAGGCGGTATTCCAGGATGCGGAAGTTGGGCTGCGCGGCGCTGAAGTGCAGGTTCACCGCGGTGGCGAGCGGCCCCATCGGGTTGTGCGGCGCAACCGTGACGTGGTGCGCCTCGGCGATGGCCGCGATCTTGCGCATCTCCAGCAACCCGCCGACCACGCAGATGTCGGGCTGGATGATGTCGCAGCCGCGCACCTGCAGCAGGCGCAGGAACTCGAAGCGGCTGTAGAGGGATTCACCGGTGGCCAGCGTGCACTGCAGGCCTCGCTTGAGCTCGCCCCAGTTCTCGAAGTTCTCAGGGCGCAGCGGCTCCTCGAAGAACAGCGGGTCATAGGGGGCGAGGGCATTGCCGAGCTGGATCGCCTGCGTCGTCTCGAAGATCTTGGCGTGCGCGTCGAAGGCGATGTCGTAGCTGTTGTCCACGGTTTCGCGCAGCTGGCGGAAGTACTCGGCGCTGGTGCGCACGACCTCGCCCCAGCGGTTGCGGTGCATGTCGACACGGTAGGGGCTGAGCTTGAAGGCCGAGAAGCCCCAGCCCTCGCGCAGCGCATCCATCTCGTCCCGGGCCTGGATCGGGTCGGGCGCGGTGTAGACGCCGGCGTAGACGCGCACCTTGTCGCGCGCGTTGCCGCCCAGCAGCATATAGACCGGCACGCCCAGCGCCTTGGCGGAGATGTCCCACAGGCAGTGGTCGATGGCCGAGATCGCGGCCAAGCCCAGCGCGCCGGGTGGGAAGCGCGACTGCTGCATCAGCAGCTGGATCAGGTACTCGATGCGGCGCGGATCATGGCCGGCGATGAAGTTCGCGAAGTAGTCGAGGAGCGGGATCAGCGCCCGGTCCGGCCCGTGGTTGTAGCACTCGCCCCAGCCGGTCAGCCCATCGTCGGTGTCGATGGCGACCAGCACGCGCGGCCGGTCCTTGTCGCGCGTCATATAGGCGCGCAGGCGCTCGATTCGCATTCTTGGTGTCCTCCCCTCCCGCCGAGGGTTGGAAGGAGGGAACCCTCCTGCCCCACGGCCTGTCCGGAAGGAGGCCGCGGGGCGTGAAAAAATGCAAACTGCAATATCAGTTCATGAAGTGATCTTCATGTTCTGGGCCGTACGTGGCGACCCATGGCCCCCCGCGCCGGGGCATTCCGCACTCCGCAGCAGGTTCCGCCGGCCAGCCTCAGGCCAGCCGGCGCCGTTGCTTCTTTCAGAGAGCCGAAAGCACCGCCTGCGACACACGGTCCACCTGCTCCTCGTCGAGGTAGGGGTGCATCGGCAGGCTGAGGATGCGGGTGCACAGCATCTCGCTCACCGGCAGGGCAGGGCGTCCGGCATGGTGGTCGCGATAGGCGGGCTGCGCGTGTAGCGGCAGCGGGTAGTACACGCCGGTCGGCACGGCGGCCGCCTTGCAGGCCTCCTGCACGCGGGTGCGCGCCGCGGTGTCGGGCAGCAGGATGGAATACAGGCCCCAGGCGCTCTCGGCGCCGTCGCGCACCTGCTGCAGCTGCACCTTGCCGCCCAGGCGATCGGCGTACCAGCCGGCGGCACGGGCGCGGCTCCGCAGCTCCTCCTCGAACAGCGGCAGCTTGCACAGCAGCACCGCGGCCTGGATCGTGTCGAGCCGGCCGTTCATGCCGGTGCGCAGCACCTCGTAGCGCTGCTTGCCCTCGCCGTGGGTGCGCAGCGAACGGTAGAGTTCCGCCTTCTCGGCGCTGTCGGTCAGGATCGCGCCGCCGTCGCCGTAGCAGCCCAGAGTCTTGGTGGGATAGAAGCTCAGCGCCGCGGCGCCGCCCCAGCGGCCGAGGCGCTTGCCGTCCAGCGCCGCTCCGAAGGCCTGCGCCGCATCGTCGAGGGCGAACATGCCCTCTTCCGCGCAGATCCGCTCGATCGCGGGCCAGTCCGCGGGCAGGCCGAACAGGTCCACGCCGATCACCGCGCGCGGCCGCAGCTTACCCTCCGCCTTGACCGCGGCGATGCGGCGCTTCAGGTCGGCGATGTCGATGTTGAAGGTGCCCGGCTCCACGTCCACGAAGACCGGCGTGGCGCCCAGAACCAGCGGCACCTCGGCGGTCGCGGTATAGGTGAAGGCCGGCAGGAACACCGCGTCGCCGCGGCCCACGCCTTCGCCCATCATCACGATCTGCAGTGCGTCCGTGCCGGAGGACACGCCCACCGCGTGCGCGCAGCCGGCGAACCCGGCCAGCTTGCTTTCCAGCTCATCCACCTCGGGGCCCTGCACGAAGCGCCCGGAATCGAGGACGTGGGCGATGCGGCGGTCCAGCTCCTCGCGGATCAGGCGCTGCTGCGCCTTCATGTCGAACAGGGCGATGGGGCGGGCGGCGGCGGCAACGGCGTTCATACGGGTCCCAGCAGGTGGTTCAGGCCTGGACGATGTAGGCCCCAGCTCCGCCCGAGGCCAAGTCACCGTTGGTTTCCGCCGGCAATCTCCGCGCCCCATCACCCGCCCCCGCCTCGCGGGGGATGCCCGGCCGCGCCGCCACCGGGGCGTCGGTGAAGCCGTCCTGGTTCTCGGCAAAGCCCGCCGTCAGGCCTTCCGGCAGGGTCCGGACCGGGCGCGGCAGGGGAAAGGGCAGGGGGTGCAGCGCGTCTGCCAGCGTGGCTGGAGCACCATGACGGGACACAGGCAGGCTGCCCGCCGGCCCGGAACCCGCGGTGCCCCGGCCTGCGGTGCCGGTTCCGCCCTCTGCCCGCGCCGCGCCTGCGGCCGCATGGCTTGCTGCTCCGCCACCCGTACCCTGCCCGCGCAGGACGCCGCGCGTGTCCACCACCAGCGCGGCGTGCCGGCGCACCAGTGCCAGGTCCATGCCCCGGTGCGGCGTCACCACCACCACCGCGTCCTGCGCCCGCAGCAGTTCCGCCGTCAGCGCCTCGCTGCACAGGGGCGGGGCGATGCCGCTCAGGCGCCGCGTCACCGGGAACTCCGGCACCAGCGGGTCGTGGTAGCAGAGCTCGGCGCCGTGGCCGTCCAGGATGCGGAAGATCTCCACCGCCGGGCTTTCGCGCGTGTCCGGCACGTCGGGCTTGTAGGCGAGGCCGAGCAGCAGGATGCGGGCGCCCCGCAGGGTCCGCCCCCGCGCATCCAGCGCGTCGCGCAACCGGTTCACCACGTAGTGCGGCTGCGCGTCGTTCACCCGGCCCGCGAGCTCGATGAAGTCGCTCGGCACGCCGAGCTCGCGTGCCTTCCAGGCCAGGTAATAGGGATCGACCGGGATGCAGTGGCCGCCCAGGCCGGGACCGGGGCGGAAGGGCATGAAGCCGAAGGGCTTGGTGGCGGCGGCGTCGATCACCTCGTGCACGTCGATCGCCAGCGCGTGGCTGAGGCGCTTGAGCTCGTTCACCAGCCCGATGTTCACGGCGCGGAACACGTTCTCGTAGCACTTGGCGAGCTCCGCCGCCGCCAGCGAGGAGACCGGCACCACGCTGCCCGCCACCGGGGCATAGAGCGCGCAGCCCACCGCGAGGCAGTTCTCCGTGGCGCCCGCCACCAGCTTCGGCACGCGCGCCACCGTGCCCTCCGGGTTGCCGGGGTCCTCGCGCTCGGGGCTGTAGATGCAGAAGGCGTCCTCGCCGGCCCGCAAGCCCGCCTCCCGCAGGGCGGGCAGGACGTATTCCTCGGTGGTGCCGGGATAGGTGGTGCTTTCCAGCGCCACCGCCTGGCCGGCGCGCAGGTGCGGCACCAGGGCGCGCAGCGTGTCGCGCACCGCCGAAAGATCGGGCTCCTTGTGCGCGCCGATCGGCGTCGGCACGCAGATCACCACCGCGTCGCAATCACGTGCCGCGGCCATGTCGCCGTGCGCCACGATGCCGCGGATGCGGCTGTCGGCGATCCCGTGCACCGGGGATCGCCCGGCGTTGATCGTCTCCACCTTGGCGCCGTCGATGTCGAAGCCGCTGACCGGGAAACCCATCTCCGCGAAGCGCAGCGCCAGCGGCAGCCCGGCATAGCCCAGTCCCACCACGCCGATCCTGGCCACCCGTGCCTCGATCCGGCGGAGCAGCGCCTCAGCCATTGGGGAGTAACCTTCTGCCCGAGAGGCGCCGGAAGGCGCGGCAACAGGGATGCCGGATGAGGTGACCGATGAGCTGCCCGACCGGGCATCGGCAGGAGTGCCAGGCTGGGCAGGGCTCATCGCGGGCTCAACTCCGTCGGGCTGGACGCTGGCGGGCCGGGTGTTGGCGGGTCAGGCGCCCGCCCGTCCGGTGGCCGCATGGTGCGGGTCGTGGTCGAACTCGGGCACGAGGCGCGACAGCTGCCCCAGCGCCAGCCGCGGCTGCCCGGCGCGGCAGGAGGCCGCGATCTCGTCGATCGCGCGGCTCACCAGCGCGGGGTCGGCGGTGCGGGGCGTCGCCACCAGCAGGCCCGGGAAATGCGTCGGGTGCGGCGGCTCCTGCCCGTGGAACAACTCTTCGTAGAGCTTCTCGCCAGGGCGCAGCCCGGTGAAGCGGATCTCCACGTCCTCGTCCGGGCGCAGGCCGGCGAGACGGATCATCCGCCGCGCGAGGTCCACGATCTTCACCGGCTCCCCCATGTCGAGCACGAAGATGCCGCCCTCGCGCAGTTCCGGCGGCTGGTCGGCGCGGTCCTCGGCCCCCACTACGGAGGCCTGGAGAACCAGCCCAACGGCCTCGCGCACGGTCATGAAGTAGCGGCGCATATCGGGATGCGTCACCGTCAGCGGCCCGCCACGCTCCAGCTGCCGGCGGAACAGCGGCACCACCGAGCCGGTGGAGCCCAGCACGTTGCCGAAGCGCACCGTGACGCAGCGCATGCCCCCGGCCGCCGTCCCGGCCCCGCCGATCCGCGCCTGCACGTCGAGGCTCTGGCAGTACATCTCGGCCAGCCGCTTGCCGGCACCCATCACCGAGGTCGGGTTCACCGCCTTGTCGGTGGAGATGAACACCATCGCCAGTGCGCCCGCCGCCCGCGCCGCGTCGGCCACCACCCGGGTGCCGAGGGCGTTGGTGAGCAGGCCTTCCGCCGGGTCGTTCTCCACCATGGGAACGTGCTTCAGCGCCGCGGCGTGGAACACCAGCTCCGGCCGCGCTTCGTCGAACAGGCGGCGGATGCGCGTCTCATCGCGGATATCGGCCAGCACGGCGCGGCGAAGGACGTTGGGGTGCCGCTCCCCGAGCTCCAGGTCGATCGAGTAGAGCGCGAATTCCCCGTGGTCGAGCAGCGTCAGCGCCGAAGGCCCGAGTGCCGCCAGCTGCCGCGCGAGCTCCCCACCGATGGTGCCGCCGGCGCCCGTCACCAGCACGCGCCGCCCCTGCACGAGGCGGGCCATGCCTTCGCGGTCGAGCGGCACCTGCGGGCGATCCAGCAGCTCCTCGATCTCCACCGGGCGCAGCGTCACGCGGCGCGCCGGCGCGTCGGCGGTGGTCTGGCCGTTGCGTTCCAGTGCCGTGGGGTCGAGCGAGGTCGGGCGCGGGGCGCGCCGCACCGTCACGCCGTGGCGGTCGGCTGCGTCCAGAACCTCCTCCAGCGCCTTGCCGGACAGGCCGTGATCCACCAGCACCAGCAGCGCGGGCAGGCGGCCCTCGCCGCGCAGGCGTTCCAGCACGGCGGCCGCGTCGTCCAGCGCGCCCAGGATCGGTGCGCCCTGGATGCGCCGGCCGGCCTGCCGCGCGCGCGGCGCCAGGATGCCCAGCACCTGGAAGCCTGGGGCCCGCTGCGCCGACAGCGCGCGCAGGAAGATGTCCACCGCGTCGCCTGCGCCCGCCAGCAGCGCCGTCCGCGGCGGCGTGTCGGAGGCCGGGCCCGCGCGATGGGCGTGCTGCATCCGGGCAATCAGCCGCGTGCCGCCCAGCAGGGCCACCAGCGACCCGGCGTGGAGCAGCGGAAAGGCCAGGCTCGGCAGGGGCCAGCGGTAGCCGTCCGGCGTGAAGAGCCAGAGGCCCGCGTAGAAGGTCGCCGCCATCACCACCGCCGCGGCGATCACCGCGGAGATGTCGGGGATGGAGGCGAAGCGCCAGTACTGCCGCGGCAGGCGCAGCGGCAGGGCGCCGAGCAGGAAGGCGCCGACGCCCCCCGCCAGCGCCGGCGGCCACCATTGCGGCGGCGGCCAGTTGCCGGGCGCGTCCAGCCACAGGGCCAGCGGCAGGGCCAGCGCCGCGAGTGCGAGGTCGAGAGCGAGATTGAGCAAGATGCGTCGGGGCGCCATTGCTCCCCGTCTAGCGCGCTGCGCGCTTCGGGGCCAACTCTCCCGCGTCGGCGGCGGCACCCGCGGTCCTTTCCGGCGGCGATCCCGGGTGCCATCCGGCAGGCCGGCGTACGGGCGCATCCGCCGGCGGGGCGAGCGGGGCCAGGTCGTGGTACAGGGCGCGCAGGCGCTCGGCCTCGGCCGCCCAGCCGAAGCGGCCGCGCGCCGCCGCCCGCCCGGCGGCCCCCAGCGCCGCGCGGCGCGCCGGATCGCGCAGGTCCCGCACCGCCGCCGCGATCGCTCCCGGGTCGGCGGTGTCGACCGCCAGGCCGCACCGGGCTTCGCGCACCACCGCCGCGACCTCGGTGGCGAAATCCGGCACGATCACCGGCAGGCCGGCCAGCATGCAGTCGAAGAGCTTGTGCGGCAGCGCCAGACGGTGGTTCTCCACCCCCGGCTGAAACAGGATCAGGCCCACATCGCCGCCGGCCGCCAGCGCCAGCGCCGCCGGCCGCGGCCGCCAGCCCAGGGTTTCCACGCGATCGCCCAGCCCCAGCGCCCGGGCACGCTCCAGGAAGGCAGCCTCGCCGCCATCGGTGAAGCGGCCGATCAGCCGCAGCCGCGTGTCGGGCGGGCACAGCCGCAGGGTGTCCAGCATCTCGGCCGATCCGCGCGCCCGCGTCAGCGCGCCCAGGTGCACCAGCGTCACGGGACCTTCGGGGTGCTGGCGCGGCGCCACGGGCAGGTCCTCGGCGTAGTTGCGCACCGGCACGATGCGCGCCTGGCCGAAATCCCCGTCCAGCCCGTCCTTGGCCACCACCACCGCGTCGGCCCTGGCGCCCATGGCGCGGCAGGCGGCGCGGATCGCCCAGCGGCCCAGCGGCCGCAGAGCGCGCGGCAGCCGCGCGTCGAGGCGCGAGGGGTAGTGCTCGTGCACGTCCAGCACCACCCGGGCGCCGCTGCGCCGCGCGGCCAGGATCGCGGCCAGCCAGCTGTCGGGTTCCGAGGCATGCAGCACCACTGCCCCCGACTGCGCCGCCCGGTTCACCAGCCCGGGCAGCGCCCGCAGCCGCCCGCGCCAGCCCGGCGCCCTGCGAAAGGTGGAGATCGCCACGCCGTGCGCCTCCGCCGGCGCGGCGCGGTTCCCCGCCGCCTCGGGGCACAAGTGCACCACGCGCCAGCCGCCCGCGGCCAGCGCGGCGCCTTCCTTGCCCACCACGCGGACATCCTCGGGCGGGTGCGCGGCCGAGAGCATCGCCACCAGCGGTGCCAAGGGCTGCGCCGCCAGCGGATGCGACATCGGGGCCAGCGATCCGGACCCGGCACCGCCCAGCCCTTCCGGGGCCCGGGCTGCGGAAGGAGGAAAGGACGTCGCGTTCATGCGGCCAGCCGCTCCGCCCCGAAGTGTTCGCGCAGGTGTTCGGCCATCCGCCGCCCGGCCTGCCCGTCCCAGAGCGGGACCGGACGCGCCCTGGGCCAGCAGCCGCCCAGCACTTCCGCCACCGCGTCGGGCAGCGCCGCCGGGGCGACGAGGCGGTTGGCGCCCTCCAGCGTCACCGGCCGCTCGGTGGACGGGCGCAGCGTGAGGCAAGGCAGCCCCAGGATCGTCGCTTCCTCCTGCACGCCGCCGCTGTCGGTGGCCACCAGCCGGGCGCGGCTGAGCAGCGCCAGAAAATCGCCGTAGCCCAACGGCGGCAGGATGCTGACATTGCCGGGCACCCCGTCGGGCAGGCCGTCCTCCTCCGCCAGGCCGAGGGCGGCCAGGCGCGCCGCGGTGCGCGGGTGCATCGGCCAGGCGAGCGGCAGCCGGCGCGACGCCTCGGCAATGGCCTGCAACAGCGCCCGCAGCGCCACCGGATCGTCCACGTTGGCGGGCCGGTGCAGCGTCACCACGCCGTAGCCGCCAGGGGTGAGGCCGGCCGGCAGGGGGCGCCGCCGCGCCGCGGGCAGGGCGCGCAGGAGGCTGTCGGCCATGCTGTTGCCCACCGCCCGCACCGATGCCGGGTCGTGGCCCTCGCGCAGCAGCCGGGCCGCGGTGGCCTCGTCGGGCGCCCAGAGCAGGTCGCTCACCGCGTCCATGGCGCGGCGGTTGATCTCCTCGGGCATGTCGCGGTCGCCGCAGCGCAGGCCCGCTTCCAGGTGCGCCACGGGGATCGCCAGCTTGCGCGCGGCCAGCGTGGCGGCCAGCGCGCCGTCCACGTCGCCCGGCACCACCACCAGCGCCGGGCGCCGCGCTTCCCACAGCGCGGCGCAGGCCACCATGGTGCCGGCCACCAGCGCCGCATGCCCGCCGCCCGCGACGCCCAGCGACACGTCAGGCGCCGGCAACCCCAGATCCGCGAGGTGCGCACCGAACATCCGCGCGTCGTGGTGCTGGCCGGTATGGACGATCACCGGCTGCAGGCCGACGGGATGGGCGCGCAGCGCGTGCCACAGCGCCGCGATCTTGGGCAGGTTGGGCCGCGCCGCGACCACCAGGTGCAGCTCGGCCACGCCACCGGGCGCCGTGCCCGCTTTTGCCTGGATCATGCCATCCCCCTCATGCTCCGACCCGCGCCGCGGCCTCCACCACCTCGCACAGGCGGCGGGCCTGAAGGCGGCGGTCCCACAGCCGCATCGCCTGCGCCCGTGCCGCCAGCCCCATGGCCTCGCGCCGGGTCGGATCGGCCGCCAGCGTGACCAGCGCGCCTGCCAGCGCCGCGGCGTCGCCCGGCGGCACGGCGATGCCGCTGGGCCCGGCCTCCACGATCCGCGCAGCGCGACCGGCCACGTTGGTCACCACCGCTCGCCCCGCCGCCAGCCCGTCCATCAGCTTGTTGGGCGCGGTCCATTCCGCGAATTCCGGCACGTCGGCCAGGCAGTGCAGCGCGACCTGCGAGCCCGCCAGCAGCTGCGCCAGCTGCCGCTTGGGCATCGGGTCGAGGAAGGTGAGGTTGTCCAGCGCCCGCACCTCGGCCTCGGCCCGCAGCCTTGCCTTCTCGGCGCCGTCGCCCACCAGCACGATCCGCACCCGGCGCTCGCCGCGCCCGCGCAGCACGGCCGCGGCGTCGAGCAGCGCGTCGAGCCCGTTGGCCCGGCCATGCGCCCCGGCATACACTGCGAGGCATTCCCAGGGCGCTGCCTCCACCGGCCGCCAGGGTGACACCTGCGGGCCGAACAGGTCGAGGTCGCAGCCGTTGGGCACCACGTGCACCCGCCCGGCCGCGGCGCCCCGCGCGATCGCGGTGCCGGCCATGCCCTCGGTCAGGCCGATCACCGCGGCGGCGTTGCGGCAGGCGCGGTCGGCCAGGTGCTCCATGCCCGCCAGCGCCCAGCCCGGTGCCTCGCCCATGGCGCGCGGCAGCTCGGGCCAGGGATCGCGGATCTCGAACACGAAGGGCGTGCCGTGCCAGCGATGCGCGGCCAGCGCCGGGATCGCCACGGTCAGCGGCGTCGAGGACGCGAACACCACGTCCCAGCGCCCGCGCAGCGCGAGGCCGGTGGCGCGGCTGGCGAAGCGCCCGAAGGCCACCGCGCGCGCCGCCAACCCTTGGGCGTTGCCGCAGGGGATGTCCCACTGCACCACGCGGAAGCCCGCGCCGCTGCGCCCGTCGCGGCGGCCGTTGCGGAAGGGCAGGCGCAGGCCCGTCTCGGCCCCGGCGTAGCGCCCGCAGGCCAGCGTCACCGCGTGTCCACGCGCCGCCAGCGCCGCCGCCATGGCGTGGGCGCGCGTGGCGGTGGCGCCGTCGAGCCCGGAGTAGTGCTGATGGAGGTAGAGCACCCGCAGCGGCGTCGGCGACGGCGCGCTGCTTAGCAGCGAGTCCAGGGCGTTGCCGCGAAAGGCTGGATGGTCCGTGGCACCCCCGAACGGAATGATGCCGTGGCTCCTCGCGGTGAGCGTGGACAGGCGGCTGTCGGAAAGGTCGAGAGGCATGCGTCGTGGAACCGGACGGAAATAAGGTGAGAAGGAAGGTTCAGGCGCGACCGGCGCGATGCGCGCAGTCCAGGATCACCGCGACCACGCGGTCCTGCTCGGCCTCGGACATGGCGCCCGAGGGCAGGCACAGCCCGCGCTCGAACAGGGTCGCGGCCACGCCGGTGCCGGTGAAGCGGCTGCCGCGGAAGGCCGGCTGCATGTGCAGCGGCTTCCACACCGGCCGGCTCTCGATCCCGGCCTCCTCCAGCGCGCGCCGCACCGCTTCGCGGTCGGCGCCGAAACCCGCCGGGTCGATCTGCAGCGCCGTGAGCCAGCGCGTGGAGCGCCCCCACAGCGGTTCGGGCATGAAGTGCAGCCCCGGCACCCCAGCCAGCGCCTCAACGTAGCGCGCGAACACCGCGCGCCGGGCCGCGACGCGGTCGGCCAACGCGCCCAGCTGCACCCGGCCGATCGCGGCCAGGATGGACGACAGCCCGTAGGAATAGCCGGTGGTCTCGTGCTGGTAGTGCGCCGCCGCTTCCTTGGCCTGGGTGGCCAGGTGACGCGCCCGGGCGATCAGCGCCGGATCGTCCGAGGCCAGCGCCCCGCCGCCGCCGGCGGTGACGATCTTGTTGCCGTTGAACGAGAACACCGCCATGCGCGCGCCCCGCCCGGCCCCCTGGCCCCGATGGGTGGCGCCCAGCGCCTCGGCGCTGTCGCTCAGCACCGGCACGCCCCAGTGCCCACAGATCTCGGTGATCGCGGCGAGGTCGCTGCACTGGCCATAGAGGTCCACCGGCACCACCGCGCGCGGCAGCCGGTTGCGCCGCGCGGCATCCGCCATCGCGTCGCGCAGCAGCTCGGGGTCGAGCGTCCAGCTCTCGGGCGACACGTCCAGGAAGCGCAGCTGTGCGCCCATCTGGGCCGCCGGCGCCGCGGTGGCCACGAAGGTCAGCGTGCTGCACCACACGGTGTCGCCGCGCTCGATCCCCAGCAGCCGGTAGCCCAGGTGCAGCGCCGCGGTGCCGGAACTGACCGCCGCGACGTGCGCGAAGCCGCTCGCCGCGGCGACCGCTTCCTCGAAGGCCGGGATGGCCGGGCCGGCCGGGGCGATCCAGCCGCTGTCGAGCGTGGCGCTGAGAGCGGCGTACTCACCGCCCGCCAGCTGCGGCGGCGACAGGTGCAGCCGCCGAGGCGCCGGGATGGCCCTGGCTGCCGGACGTGATGGAAAGCACAGGATGCTGGCCTCTTCGGAGTGCGTCAGACCCAAGCCCATGTCGGACCCTTCATGCCGGGGCTCGGATGCCGCCGTGCACTCACAACAAATGCTCGTGCGGCGCGAGCGCAAGGAATCAATTCAACCTTTGGTAACCGAAAAGCTTAAAATTTCTCGGAAAGCTTAATTCGCTGCATGCCGGACACAGAGGAGTGACAATTTGTTCTGTAGAACAAAACAGAATGTTCGTCAGAACTACTTGCTTGCGCTCTGATTGTGCCGGAATTGCTTCGCTAATGCTTGTCCGTGTGCTGCGCGGGCGCGCGCCCGCAGTCAGTTCCCGCTGCCGAGTCGCGGGCTCGTGGCATGTCCCGGGGCCGAGGCACCCCGCCCCTGCAACAGCACCCCGAGGCTGCCCAGCGCCGCCGCCACGTCCCCCCGCAGGCTGACCCGCTCGGCGTAGCGGGCATCCCATTCCAGCCGCTCCTGCCAAGGTAGGGCGTTGCGGCCGCGCGCCACGCTCAGGCCCAGGAGCCCCGGCCGCACGCGCAGCCGCAGCCGCTGCCGCGCCGTGAAGTGCGGCGTGTAGTCGGGTGGCAGGGGGCGCGGTCCGATCAGGCTCATCTCGCCGCGCAGGACGTGGAGCAACTGCGGCAGCTCATCCAGCCCGGTGGCGCGCAGCCGGCGCCCGAAGGCGGTCAGGCGCGGCGCGTCCTCCTCGCCCTCGAAGCGCTGGGGGCGCATGGAGCGCAGCTTCCACAGGGTGAAGGGCTGTCCGTTCCGCCCCGCCCGCAACTGCCGGAACAGCACCGGCCGGCCGAGGCGCAGCGCCACCATCCCCGACAGCAGCAGGAGGACCGGCAGCCCCGGTAACAGCAGCAGGAGCACCACCAGCAGTTCCAGCGGCCGCTTTCCCCAGCGCTCGTAAACGCCGGGACGGTGGGCGGCCCCGTCACACACGACGCACCTCCACCGCGGCGGACAGCGCCAGGCCCAGCGCGAACCACACCATGCGGTTGCCGAGGTCGGTGGACACCATGGCACCGAGCGCCACCGGCAACGTCACGGCCACCAGCCGTCCCGCCCGGCCGGGGTCGAGCCGCGGCAGCCGGCGGAGCAGCACGACCGCGCTGCCGCCGAAGCAGCCGAGCCAGAGCAGCAGCCCGATCGGCCCACCCTCGGCCAGGGCTTCCAGGGCGTGGTTGTGCGGGTAAAGCCCGCGCTGCTCGCCGTAACCGGCGGCCACGGTGAAGCCCCCGGTGCCCAGGCCCAGCGGCGCCGCCTCGCCCGCCCAGTCCAGCGCCGCCGCCCACAGCACGGGGCGCGCCGAGGCCGCGATCCCTTCGCCGGTGAAGCGTTCCAGCGTTCGCAGCCCCTGTGCCCGGTCGGGATCCGACAGGAGGATGCCGAGCCCGAGCAGCCCGGCCAGCGCCGCCGCACCTACCCAGGCCATCGCCATCCGCCACCGCCGCGCCGCCAGGAAACGGGCCGCCGGCGCCAGAACCACTGCCCCGCCCAGTGACAGCAGCGCCGCGCGCCCACCCGGCAACAGGGCGCCCACTGCGAGCCCCAGCACCAGCAGCGCCCAGAACAATGGCCGGAACAGCGTCCGCAGCGCGACGGCAGCCCGGTGCGGGCTTGGGCGGGGTGGCGCAGGAGGGAGTGGGGCAGGAGGGGGCGGTGCGGTGCGGGGCAGGGTTTGGTTGCGGACGCCCGCGAGCGCCGGTTCCGCCATGCCCGCCGTGCGGCCGCATCCGCCGGCGCGGCTTTCCACCAGCCGCAGCGCCGCCAGTGCCGCCGAGCAGGCCATGGCCAGCCCGGCCAGCTGGTACTGCACCCGCGTCGCGTCGCTGGCTCCCACCAGCCCGCCCAGCACCGCCGTGCCGGAGGCGAGGCCCCAGGCAATGCCCGCCGCCACGAAGGGACCGATGATCAGCACCGTGCCCGTGAACCAGCGGCGCGCGGCGTCGTCGGCACCGATCAGCAGCCCGGCCAGCAGCATCGCCGGGCCCAGCAGCACCGCCTCGGGCAGCTTCTGCGCCAGGATATCGGTGGAGGCGCTCCAGGTGCCGGCGATCACCAGCCACAGCCACAGCGCCCCGGCCGAACCGAGCGGCAGGGCGATCGACGGGCAAAGGGTCCAGCGACGCGAGGCCACCAGCCAGGGCAGGGTCGGCAGCAGCGCGGCCGCCGCGGCCAGCGTGACGTCGAAGGGCAGGAGGCTGAGCTGCGGCGCCGACTTCAGCGCGCCCGCCATCTGCAGCACCGCGCCGGCCAGCCCCGCCAGCGCCGCCGGGGACCCGGCGCGCGGCAGCGGCACGACCCACAGGGGCACGGCCCAGCGTCGCGTGGTCTCCACCCGCCCCGCACCCGTCAGCAAGGCTTCTTCCCCTGGCGGAACAGCGCAGGGGTCACGGCGGCGGGCCGCGCAGCACCGGCTCCGCCCAGGCGCCGCCGTGCCGGTGGCCGCCCGGGTGGGGCTCCGCCTGGCTGCCGGGCATCGCGGCGGGCGGCGCGGGGCCGGGCGGGACCGCACCGGCGGCAGCCTCGTCGGGCAGCCGCAGCAGCACGAGGCAGGCGCTGCCCAGCACCGTCGCCAGCGGCACGGCCACGAGCAGCAGCACGATCAGCAGCGGCCGGTTGGGCAGCGTGGGCGCCAGATCCACCGAGGGGGCCGAAACCAGCCGCGCCGCCACTGCCGTGTCCGCCAGCAGCACCAGCGACGCCCGCTGGTGCTGCGCCAGCAGGTCGTAGAGCGGGGTGCGGAGATACACGTCGCGCTCACGCGCCAGGCGGTCCTGCAGGGTGGCGGTGCGTCGCGCCGCCAGCTCCGCGAGGTCGGCGCGCACCTTGTCCTCGGCAAAGGCGTGCAGGCGCGTGAGAGCGTCCAACGCCACCTCGCGGTCCGGATGCGGCAGCTCCAGCGTCACCGTCACCGCCGAGAGCGACTGCGTCACCGCGAGGTTGCGCTCCAGCCACCGCTCCAGGTCGTCGCTGTCGCTCGTGATCCGCAGGCCGAAGGTGTCGCGCACCCAGCCCATCAGCCCCGCGCCGCGCTGCTGCGTCAGCCACTGCGGCAGGCGGGTGTCGCGCGCCAGCATCGCCGCCGCCTCGGGCGAGCGCAGCAGCGCCAGGTACACCGCGAAGTTCCCGCCCGGCCGGTTGTCCAGCAGGCTGCCGGTCTGCAGCACCGCGTTGCTCTGGATCAGCGTCGAGGTCGCGAGGCCGGTGGTCTCGGCCGGCGCGATCACCGCGCTCGCCACGTATTGCCGGGGCCAGAGCAGCACCAGCGTGATGCCCAGCGCGAGGATCACCGCGGCCACGACGGCCATGCGCCAGCGGAGGCGCCAGAGAAGGTGCAACAAGAGGTTGAGCGGCATCCGGCGACCCGATGGTCCTGTGGCGGACCATCCGGCAAGCCGGGGTCATGGGCAACCGGGGATTGCGCCGCCCATCGTGGTCACGCCCGGAAGGGGAGGAACTGTGGCCCCCGGGACGCGGCCAAGCACCGTAAGGAACCGAGCTCTGCCGGGGCGAGGCGCTTCAGGCCGCGCCCGTCACGCCTGAGAATCCCCTGGGCGCGGCGGCAGCCGGATCAGGGTGACGATCCAGTTCACCGGCGCCTCCGCTTCTGCCAGCAGCACCGGCACCGGCCGACGCTGGCCGTAGCGCGGCGCTTCCCAGCCTTCCTCCAGCCACAGTCGCAGCGGCGCGTCGGCCGAGATCGAGATCCGCCCGAGCGGCGAGCGCAGGCCCTGCGCCTCCATCTCCCAGGCGGCCGGGGCCAGGCGCCAGCGGAGCGTGGCGCGACGGAACGGACCGGCGAGCTCGTCACTCACCACCCATGCGCGGTTCAGCCCGCTGACCCGCCGCGCGTGGCGGTTGCCGCGGTGGTCCAGCACCCAGGCACCATCGGCCAGCTCGCCCGTGTCCGGCCAGCGGGCGCGCAGGAAGCGGCCGGCGCGCGGCATCGGCTCGGCTCCGTCGAACACCACCGTGTTGTGTCCCGCCGCGTCCTCCAGCCCCTGCGCGACCGCGAGGTCCTCCGGCGCGGGATTGTAGCTGAGCGTGCCGCCGTCGCGCAGCAGGTTCACCGGGCCGTCCCAAAGGTCGAGATGCAAGAGGTCCGACTGCCCGGGGCGGAAGATCAGCGGCCCGGTGCGCAGCAGCAGCCGCGCCCCGTCGCGGTTCCAGCCGCGGCTGCCCTCGGCGACCCAGCGCGGCTCGGCGCGCAGCAGCGGCGGGCGCGGCAGTTCCAGCCAGCGGCAGCCCGGGTCATGGGCGTGGCCGGCCGAGGCGCGCAGGAACAGCCGCGCCGCGCGTTCCGCGCTGCCCCGCGCGTCGGTCGCGCCGCACAGCGACAGGTCGGCGAAGCGGGAGCCGTCGCCATGGCCCAGCAACGGCACCGCGCCCGTGACCGGGTCCACCAGCCGCAGCAGCCAGCGCGCGGCGGCGGCGGCACGCGCGGAAAAGGGTTCGGGGAAGGGCAGCTGCGCGTAGGTCCGGCGCAGCCATTCCGCCACCGACAGCACGTCCAGCAGCAGCCGGTGGTACTGGGTGGACACCTGGGCGAAGCCGCCATCGGGCCCCACCAGCCGTTCCACCGCGCGGCTCAGCGCGTCCCCGTGCGGCACGGCGTCCTCACCCAGCGCCAGGGCGCAGGCGAAGAGCCCGGCGGGCTCGCTGATGCTGTGGTTGTTGTCCTGCGCCTCGGCGTAGCGCCGCGTGGCCGCGATCCGGCGCCCGTGCACCGCCGCCAGCGCCCGCAGCCCCGGTGACGCCGCGCCGCCGCCCAACAGGGCATGCGCCAGCATCAGGTGCAGCATCCGCAGCGAGGCTTCCTGCGCGCAGGCCCAGTTCGGCCCCCGGTAAGGGGGATTGGCGCGGCACCAGGCGGCGAGCCAGTGTTCCGCTCGAACGAGGTGCCCGCCCTCGGGGTCGAGCCGGTGCGCCAGCGCCAGGGTCGGGATCTCGGCCAGCCGGTTCCGTTCCCACACCGGTCGGATGTCGCCAGGACGGAACAGGTCGATCCGCAGCGCGTGCTCCCGCGGGTCGAAAGGGCCGTGCGCCACCGGGTCGCCCACAGCGGCCGCCGCCGCCAGCACCGGCACCAGCTCGTCGCGCAACACCTCGGGCAGAGCCGGGAGCGACCCGGCGGGCAGGAAGGGCCCCTCCGGCACCGGCTGGTCCGGCAGGGCGCGCCGTGTCACGCCGCCGATCATGCGCAGCCGGTGGCCGAGCGCCCGGCTCACGGGCGTCGGTCCCAGACGCCAGGCCGCGTCGAGCTGAAGAAGAAGTCGCGGCGCTTGGAAAGCCATTCAAGCGCGTGGTAGAGCAAGGTTGCGCGCCTGTCAGGTGGAAGATCTACCTTGTTGGTCGCGCCCGGGTTGAGGGGTGCCCGGAGCCGGGGGGCTCAGGATGAGCGTGCAACAACTATCCCGCCATGCCGTGGCGATCCTGGTGCTCGTGCAGGCCCTGGCGCCTGGCTGGAGCCATCCGGCCGCCGCGCAGACGGGCGCGGCCTCGCCGATGCTCAGCCCGCCCCAGCTTCCGCCGACGCTTCCCGGGGGCCTGCCGCTGAGCTCGCTGTCGGGCCAGGGTCAGACCGACGTCCTGCAGCGCATCCTCGACGCCGCCTCGGGCCGTTCCGGCACCAGTCTTTCGCCCGCACCGCTCTCCGCGGCACCGCCTCCGGCAATGGCCTTCCCGGCCCAGGGGCTTTCCACCCTGCCCAGCGCCCCCACCGCCGCGTCCGCCCCGGCGGAGCCCCTGTCGGGCACCGAGAACTTCTTTGCCGCCCGCCTGCCGGACCAGCAGCCGCCGCTGCGCCAGTTCGGCTACGACACCTTCCGCCCGGCCAGCCCCGGCGCGCCCGCGGTGGCCACCGGCGCCCTGCCAGACGACTACGTGCTGGGCCGTGACGATGAGGTCGCGATCGCGCTGCGCGGGCGGGCACGCACCTCCTACACGCTGCGCATCGGACGCGACGGAATGCTGGCGATGCCGGACATGCAGCCCGTTCCCGCCGCCGGCCGCACGCTGCGCGACCTGCGCGCCGATATCCAGAACCGCGTGGCGAGCGAGCTCGGCGGTTCCGAGGCCTACGTTTCGATCGGCCAGACCCGGCAGATCGGCGTGTTCGTGGCGGGTGAGGTGGTGCGCCCCGGCCTGCAGCCGCTGCCCGCGCTCACCAGCCTGCTCGATGCCCTGAACGCGGCGGGCGGCGTCAAGCGCACCGGCACGCTGCGCGCCATCCGGGTCGAGGGGCCGAACGGCGCCCGCACCGTGGACCTGTACGGCGCCATCGTCGGCACCGGCAGCAACCCGGACCTGTCCTTGCGCGAAGGCGAGCGCGTGGTGGTGCCGCCGCTGGGCGGCGTGGTGGCGGTGGCGGGCGACGTGACGCGGCCCGCCATCTACGAGCTGCCGCCCGGGGCCGGCGCCGCGCCGCTGCGCAGCGTGCTGAACCTGGCCGGCGACACGCTGCGCCCGTCGGGCAACCGCTTCCTGCTCCAGGGCACCGATGCCGGCGGCAGGCGGGCCTTCGCCGAGATCGCGCCCGCCGCCCCCCTGCGCCGCGGCGACGCGGTGGTGGTGCAACCCGGCGCCGACGTCGCTGCCAATGCGCTCCGCCTCACAGGACACGTCTTCGCCCCCGTCACGCGATCGGCCGGCGGCGGGCGCGGCGGCGGCTTCGGCCTGCGCCAGCTGCTGAGCGACCCGCGGGTGATCCGCCCCGATCCCTACGTGCGGATGGGCGTGGTGTGGCGCGTCGACCCGGCAACGCGGGTGCGGCGCTTCGTGGGCTTCGATCTCGGCCGCGTGCTGCGCGGCGAGGCCGACCTGCCGCTGCGCGAGGCGGACGAGGTCATCATCCTGGCGCAGAGCGACATCCTGTGGCTGAGCTCGCCCCCGGTGCAGCGCGCCCTGCGCGGTGAGATGTCAGCCCCCGTTGTGCTGCCGGTCACCGTCACCGCCGGCACCACGCAGCGCCCGGGCGACAGCGGCACGCCGGGCGCCAGCAGCGCCGCGCTGAGCGCGCCCGTGCCCGCCGCCCTGCCCAGCCCCACCGACTGCCCGGCGCTGCAAGCCCTGGCGGTGGCGGCGCAGGCCAGCCCGCTGCGCTACGCCCACGCGCGCGGCGCCGGCTTCCCCGATATCGGCAACCCACCCTGTCCGCAGGTCTTCCTCGACTACCCGGCGATCTTGCCCTTCCTGCTGGACCAGACAGTGCTGCTGACCGGCGAGGTCGGGCTGCCGGGCCTCTACCCGATCCTGGAAGACACCGGCCTCGACCAGGTGCTGGCCGCGGCGGGCGGCGCCGGCGACACGGCCGACTTGGCGGCAGTGGAATTCGCGCGCGAGCCGCTGGAACAGGCCGGCGCCATCCCGCTGACGCGCCTGCAGCTCGATCTCCGGTCGCGCAACTTCGCCGCGGTGCGCCTTTCCCCGCGCGACGCAATCCGGATCCCGCGCGGCTTCGGCGACCGTGAGATCGGCCCCGTCACGCTGACCGGCGAGTTCGTCCGCCCCGGCACCTACGACATCCGTCGCGGCGAGCGGTTGAGCGAGTTGATCGCCCGCGCCGGCGGGCTGACGCCGCAGGCCTACCCCTACGGCGCGGTGTTCACGCGCGAGAGCGTGCGGCAGCGCCAGCAGGACGGTTTCGACCGCACGGCGCGCGAACTGGAGTCCAGCCTGATCCAGGTCGCGGCGGGGCAGGCGGTGGCGGGATCGCGCGCCAATGGCGGCGACCTCGGCGGCGCCATCAACGCGGGGCGCGAGATGGCCACCGCCCTGCGCCAGGCGCGCGCCGCCGGCCGCATGGCGGTGGAAGCCAACCCGGTGATCCTGGCCGCGCGCCCCGAGCTCGACGTGCTGCTGGAGCCGGGCGACCTGCTGGCCGTGCCCAAGCGGCCCAACGAGGTGACAGTGGTGGGCGCGGTGCTCAACCCCGGCTCGCTGCAGTTCACCACCGGCTGGCGCGCCTCGGATTACGTCCGCGGCTCCGGCGGGGCGCAGCGTTTCGCCGACGGCAGCCGCGCCTTCGTGGTGCTGCCCAACGGGCAGTCGGTGCCGGCAGGCCTCGGTGCCTGGCAAGCAGGTGGTCCGCCGGTGCCGCCGGGCTCGCTCGTGGTGGTGCCGCAGGATCCCAGCCCCTACGAGACCTGGGGCTTCATCCGCGACCTGACGCAGGTGCTGGGACAGGTCAGCGTCAGCGCCGCGGCGCTTGCGGTGATCTCCAAGAACGCGCGCTGAGGCGGCTGGCCAGCCTGGGCCGTCCTCCTGGGCCGTCCTCCCGGGCCTTCCCCTCGCTTTACCCTGTGCGTCCTACCCTCCGCCCGCTGCCGGCGGCTCGCGCGGCGTGGTCGGGCGTGCGGACTCGTCGTACTGTGCGGGAAGACTGGCCGCAGCGGGTTCCCCTCGCGTCGCCGCGCGTGCCTGGCGACGGCCCCCCCCGAGCGGCCGGCGCGGGCCGGGTTCCGGGGGTGTTGGCGCGGTGATGTTTTCGCCCAGATCCTCAACCTGCGGTTCGAGCCTGCCCACCATCGCGGCGAAGGGTGGAAACAACCCGTCCGGCACACTGCACCATAAGTTGCTGTGTCGAAACGAACACAGGAACCCGGCAGGGATGCTGCTTCGGTCGAAAACACGCGCAAGTTGTTTCTGTCCTAACCTAGATGAATGTCGTGCAAAGGCGGCCTGGCTGAACATCCGCGGCATGGAAGCACCTGAACACGGACATCGGCATCTGCCTTCGTCAGCAGGCAGGTACACGGCGGTGATGGAACTGCCCCCGCAGGGCGAGGCCGCGCCTCATCCGCCCCCCTCCTACAAGGAGCTTGCGCAGCGCGTCGTCGAGCTGACGGCGGCGAACCGGGCACTGCGCCGCGAAGCGGATCAGATGAGCCTGATCGCCGAGAGCGCCACGGACTACGCCATCATCGCGCTCAACCTCGGCGGGCGGATCACCGGCTGGAACTCGGGCGCGGAACGCCTCCTGGGCCATACCGAGGCGCAGGCCCTGGGCCGGTCCGGGGCGATCGTCTTCACCGCCGAGGACCGGGCGGACGGCGTGTTCGTGAGCGAGCTCTGGCGGGCCTTCGACCAGGGCAGCGCCCCCAACGAGCGCTGGCACGTGCGCCGGGACGGCACCCGCTTCTGGGCCGTCGGCGCCATGGTGCCCCTGCTCGACGACATGGGCCGGGTGAGCGGCTTCCTGAACATCATGCGCGACGGCACGGCGGCGCGCGACGCCGAGAAGCGCACGGAGTTCCTGCTCGCCGAAGCCCGGCACAAGGTGAAGAACATCTTCGCGGCGGTGTATGCCCTGGCCGCGCGGCACGCGGGTGCCGGGGGCGATTTCGGGCCGGCCTTCAACGCCCAGCTGGCGGCGCTGGCCCGTTCGCACGAATTGCTGGACGCCAGCGCGGCAACGCTGGCCGAGGTGATCGGACGCTCACTGGAACCCTACGGCGCGACCGGGCAGACGCAGGCGGCGGGGCCGCCGGTGCCCCTGAACCCCTGCACCGCCACGGCGCTCAACTCGATCTTCCATGAGCTCGCCACCAACGCCGCCAAGTACGGCGCCTTTTCCACGCCCGAGGGGCGGGTGGAGGTGAGCTGGGTGCTGGAGCCGGCCGAGGCCGGTGGGCCGTCGGAGGTGGTGGTCACCTGGCGCGAAACGGGCGGGCCGCCGGTGTCGCAGCCCGTGCACCGGGGCTTCGGCTCCCGCGTGATCGAGCGGAGCCTGGCTGCCGAGGAGGGCGGCTCGGCGCAGCTCGACTTCCGGCCGGAAGGGGTGATCTGCCTGATCCGCCTGCGCTGCGAGCCCGGCCTGTCATAGCCGCCCCGCTCCCAAGGGGCGCCCGGGACCGGCACGCGGGGCATCACGCCCCGCGCGGCAGCACGGGGTGTCCGGTGCCGCGCGAGGCCGGAACCATCACCGCCGGCTCGTGCCCGGCGCGAGGCGCCGCGTCATTCCTCACCGAGGCGGTGGCAGATCCAGTGCTCCGCCGCCTGAAGGCTGGCGAAGGTCGGACGCTTCGGTCCGCCCACGCCGCCGAAGCCGTGCTCCAGGAACCAGTGGCCCGCCATCTCGCCATGCTGATCCGACAGCTGCACCAGCACCGCCACCAGCCGGTCGGCGACGAACACGAGCCGACCTTCCTCGTCCGAGCTCCCGGTGTCGACGCGCACGGGGCGCAGGTCAGGCGTCATGTGGCGCGGTCCTGATGCAGGTAGGCCGGCGTGAAGTCGCAGACGCGCGCCAGGCCATCAAGGTCCAGAACCGCAACTCCCGAAGGCTGCAGCCCAATCAGACCGTCGCGCCGCAGCCCCTCCAGTTCCCGGCTGACCTCCACCCGCGTGAGACCGATCGAGTCGGCAAGGTCGTCATGCGTCAGCGGCATGCTGTGCACCGGTGGCAATATGATGCTGAAGCGCCACGCCACCTCGCACAGCAGGTGCGCCAGATGTTCACGCGCGGTGCGCCGGCCCAGGCACAGCATCCATTCGCGGAGTACGGCGGCATCGGCCAACGTGTCGCGCCACAGGGCCGCCGCGACGCGGGGATGCCGCCAGGTCAACTCATGCAGGGCGGTATGCACCACGCGGCCCACCACGGTGGGCACCAGCGTGCTGACACCGTAGTCCATGGTGCCGAGTTGAAGGCCTTGCAGGTCCAGGAAGTCTCCGGGGATGTGGAACGACACGACCTGTCTGCTCCCGTCTGGTAGGGATTTGTGGTGACAGGCGAAGCCGTCAAGGATGAGTTGGCAGGCGGAAAGCGTGTCTCCTTCCCGGACCAGCGGATGATTCGCCGGCCAGGTCTGCACATCCATGGGCAGCGCCAGGATGGCCTCGGCATCGTCGGCGGAAAGCCTGGCGAGGCTCTGGAGCTTCCGCAGGAGGTGCTGCCGTCCGGCATCGTGGTCGGCACCCGACATCCTGAAGCCTCCCTGGAGGGGGACGCGCGAAGCGGCCTGAACCGCTTCCCAGCGCCCGATTGCATGAACCCGGTATCGCGAACCCGGCGCCGCGAGGCCGGGCGATCTCCCTCGCCGCGGAGGCGCGCGCCTAAACGCTCCCGCTGCGATTCCGTATAACATGGTTTATGATTCGTAACGATCGTCGTATCCGGGGGTGACACGATGGAGGGGAAGCCCAGCCCGCTGGTGCTGAAGCTGGCCCATGGCGCCGCCCTCACGCCCGAGGACCGCGCCCTGCTGGAGGGCGTTTCGCGCGAAACCCACCTGATCGGCCCCCGCCAGGACCTGATCCGGGAAGGGGCGCGCCCCGAATACGTGCAACTGGTGCTGGAAGGCTTCGCCTGCCGCTACAAGGTGCTGCCCGACGGGGGGCGGCAGATCGTGGCGCTGCTGCTGCCGGGCGACCTTTGCGACCTGCACGTGACGATCCTGGGCGAGATGGACCATGCGATCGGGACGCTCACGCTGTGCAGGGTCGCGCGGCTCAGCCGCGGCATGGTGGCGGACCTGGTCTCCGTCAGCCCCAACATCACCCGTGCCCTGTGGTGGGCCACGCTCGTGGACGAGGCGGTGCTGCGCGAATGGCTGGCGGGCATGGGCCGGCGTCCGGCCGACAGGCAACTCGCGCACCTGTTCTGTGAGCTGCTGCTGCGCCTGCAGGCGGTGGAGCTGGCCTCTGCCGACAGCTACGACTTCCCGCTCTCCCAGATCGACCTGGCCGACATTCTCGGGCTTACCCCGGTTCACGTGAACCGCATGCTGCAGCATCTCCGGGCCGAGGGGCTGGTGACGCTGCACAACAAGCGCCTGACCATTCCCGACGTGCCGCGGCTGCGCAGCTTCGCGGAGTTCGACCCCACCTACCTCCACATGCGACCGTAACGGGCGGCGCACGGCGCATCCCGCGCCCCCTGCCGCCCGTTGAGGGGCAGCAGGAACGGGGATGCGGCGATGGCCGGGGCAAAGCACGAGACGATCAAGGTGAACCGGGCGCCGGTGCTGACCCTGTGGGCCGCCGTGGTGGCCGAGCGGCTCGGGCACGACCGCGACGCGGCGATCACGCTGGGTCGGGCCGTCGCCGGCTCCAGCGCCCGCGTCAAGGCCAGGGCGATCGGCATCACCGAGGCGGCGGAGGAAGCGGGCGACCTGCGCGACGAGGCGCGCAGGCAGCGGGCCGCGCGGGAGCCGCAGCCGCGGGCCGTGCACCTGCTCGGCCGCGACGTGCCGGTGGTGGAGGAAGGGGGTGCGCTGCGGGCGCTGGACCACGACCGGCCGGCCTCGCCCAGGGCGGCGGCCGGCTACGTCGAGCGGGCCTTCGGCGAGCACCTCGCCGCCGTCCGGACGGCGATGGAGGAACTGGCGGGCTCGTTGGAGCCGGCGGAGCTGAACCGGGTGGGCTTCCGCTTCTACGAGCATTTCCGGCCGGAGGTGCCGGCGGGCGCCAGAGGCTGGGGCGCTAAGGGCGCGCTGGACCTCGGCAGGATCCGCTCGGCCGGAGGCTAGCGCGGGCGGCGGGCGCCGGGTTGCCGGGTTCCGTGGTCCGACGAGTGGCGCCGAGCCGGTGGAACCGCCCCGTGGCGTGGCCTCTGGTAGCGTCGCTCCCGTAAGGCGCGACACGCGCGCTCCCGGCCCGCTGGCGCTTGCCTCCTACCGCACCGTCAGCGAAGCATCGTCGTCAGCTCCCCTTGCAACATGGCGATGAAGTGCCGGGCCAGCTTCGAC
Organism: Roseomonas elaeocarpi; assembly: GCF_042433915.1. Classification (NCBI taxonomy): domain Bacteria; kingdom Pseudomonadati; phylum Pseudomonadota; class Alphaproteobacteria; order Acetobacterales; family Roseomonadaceae; genus Roseomonas; species Roseomonas elaeocarpi. Next base: position 38,281 of record NZ_JBHLUN010000013.1, read on the forward strand.
GGGGGCGCGTCCGGCGGGGCGAGGACCTGGACGGGAAACTCCACCGTGGGCGTCAGTGGCCGCACCACGAGGCGCCCTCCGAAGGGCAGGGTGCTGACCGGGTCCAGGACGGCCACGCCCATCCCCGCGGCGACCATGGCGCAGGCGGCCGCCGCGTTCTGGGTTTCGGCGACGTAGAGCGGCCGCACGCCGTGGCGGTCGAACAGGTCCTCGATCACGTCGCCCAACTGGAACTGCCGGCCCAGCAGCACGCAGCGCTCGCCCTCCAGCGCCGCCAGCGGCACGGTGCCGGGCGCGCTCAGCCTATGGCCGGGCGGCAGCACCAGGGCCGCGGGGATGCGCAGCGTCGGTGCGGCCACCGGCATGCTGTTGGTGGGCAGCGGCAGGGCGAAGCCCAGCTCCACCTGACCCGAATGCACCAGGTCCTGAACCTCCAGCGAACTGACCACAGTGATGGACACGCGCGGCCCCCCGGGCTCCAGGCCCAGGCGCGCCAGCAGCCGCGGCAGCAGGTCCATGCCCAGCGACGGCATGGCGGCGACCCGGAACTCGCCCGCGGTGGCGCTGCGCATGTCGTTCGCCAGGCGGTCGACGCGCTTGGCGGCCTGGAACAGCAGCTCCACCTCCGCCTCGAAGCGCCGGGCCTCGGCGGTCGGCACCAGCCGGCGCCGGCTGCGGTCGAACAGCACGAGGTTGGTGTCTTCCTCGAGCGCGCGCAGCAGCTTGGTGACCGCGGGTTGCGTGATGCGCAGCATCTCCGCCGCCCGCATGACCGAGCCGCTGCGGAGCACCGCCCTGAAAGCCTCGAGCTGGCGCAGCCGGGCCGGTGTCATGGTGTCACAACCTGGAGGAATGATAGGCGGAGGATAATGAATGCAGGTTTCCTGCGGTGCTAGGGCATGATGCCGGTCGAACAGGAAGAGCAGGCGCTTCGCAGGATGTCAGGTTTCCTTGCCCCGCTCCCGTGGGCCCGCTTTCGTGGCCCTGGGGAACGGGTGCCTGCGCGGCCGGCCCGCCGCAACCATGGGCACCCGCGGCGGAGATGACGGATGCCGGGCAACCCCGCGACCAGGGTTTCGCCCGTCGGGGTGGCGCACCCCTGGGCTGGCATGATTGATGCTCCGCCCGGAACCCGGTGACCCACCTGCGCCCCTCGACCCGAACCTATGACCACCCGGAACTGAACGCCATGACGCAGCCCAAGCAGATCAGCCTCGGCCTTTCCATGCGCTACCTCGGCTACCACGCCGCGGCCTGGCGCCACCCTTCCGCTGATCCCGACGCGGCGTCGAAGCTCAGCCACTACGCCAGGATCGCCCGCACCGCCGAGAAGGCGAAGCTCGACATGCTGTTCCTGGCCGACGGCATCGGGTTGCGCACCCGGGACGAGCCGGCCGGGGCGCTCTGCCGCTCCCACCAGACCTTTGAGCTGGAGCCGCTGACGCTGCTCTCGGCGCTGTCCTCCATCACCAGCCATATCGGCCTCGTGGCGACGGCCTCGACCACCTACAACGAGCCCTACCACATCGCGCGCAAATGGGCTTCGCTGGACCACCTGTCCGGCGGGCGCGCGGGATGGAACATCGTCACCTCCTGGTCCGAGGCGGAGGCGCGCAACTTCAACCGCGACAAGCACATGGAATACGACGAGCGCTACGAGCGCGCGGGCGAGTTCGTCGAGGTCGTGAAGGGACTCTGGGACAGCTGGGAAGCGGACGCGCCGGTCTTCAACAAGGAGAGCGGCATCTTCTTCGACCAGTCCAAGATGCACACGCTCAACCACGAGGGGAAGCACTTCAAGGTGCGCGGCCCCCTGACCATCCAGCGCACGCCGCAGGGGCGCCCGCTGCTGGTGCAGGCGGGGGCGGCCGAGCAGGGGCTGGAGATCGCGGCGCGCTCCGCCGACGTGGTGTATTCCGCGCCGCTCGACCTCGCCTCGGCCCAGCGATACTACGCCGACGTGAAGGGCCGCATGGCGAAGTACGGGCGCCATCCGGACACGCTGAAGATCATGCCCGGCGTCACGCTCTTTATCGGCCGCACGCGCGAGGAAGCGCGGGAGAAGTACAACCAGCTGAACGCCCTGGTGGAGCCGGAGCTCGGCCTGTCCTACCTGTTCGGCCAGTTCGGGGACCTGTCGGGCTATCCCGTTGATGGGCCGGTGCCGGAGCCGGTGGGTGCTGCGGTCAAGAGCATGGCCCGGAGCTCCTTCGCGATGGCGCAGCGGGAGAACCTGACCATCCGTCAGCTCTACACCCGCATCGCCGCCGGCTTCGGCACGCGCGTGCTGATCGGCACGCCGGCCGACATCGCCGACGACATGCAGGAATGGGTGGAGGGCGGCGGCGCCGACGGCTTCAACCTGTGCCCGCCGGTGCTGCCGCTCGGCCTCGATGAGTTCGTGGAGATGGTGCTGCCGGAACTGCGCGCGCGCGGCATGTTCCGCACCGAGTACGCGGGGCCGACGCTGCGCGAGAACCTCGGCGTGCCGGCACCGGCCAACCGCTACAGCCGGGGAACTGTCTGACGGCGAAGGCTGGGGCGGGGCGCGGAAGTTCTTCGCCACGCCGCCCGCCTGTCGTGAAGACCGGCCGCGGATCAGCCGATCGGCAGGTAAGCCGGGGTCCATCCGCGACGGGGTGGAATGAGGTGAAGGGCGCCGGGCACTTTTCCGTGCCCGGCGCCCTGTCCGAACATGTCCCCCGGGCCCACCCCGGGGGACAAACTCAGTTCATCCCGCCGGCCAGGGCTTCCGCCACGCGCCGGGCAAACTGCGCCGGGTCGCGTGGGCTGTCGCCGTCCTGCACGCGGGCGAGGTCGAGCAGCAGCCCCGCCGTGTCCGCCAGCGCCTCGCCCGTTTCCGCGCGTGCCGCGAGGCCGCGGATCAGCGGGTGACGCGGGTTGATCTCCAGCACCGGCAGGCCGGCACCGAAGCCGCGGCCGGCGCGCTGGAGCAGGCGCTGCATGTGCAGGTCCGGCCCGTGCTCGGGGGCGGCCAGCACCACGGCGCTGTCCACCAGCCGGTCGGTGGTGCGAACCTCGGACACCTCGGTCCCCAGCGCCTCCTTCAGCAGCGGCAGCAGCGTCGCGACATCGGCGGCCTCGGGGAGGGCGCCGTCATCGGATTTGATGCCTGAAAGGTCCACCGAGCCCTGCGTGATGCTGCGGATCGGCTTTTCCTCGAAGCGCTCCATCCGCTCCGGCCAGAAGGCGTCGATCTGGTCGGACAGCAGCAGCACCTCCACGCCGCGGGCGCGGAAGCCCTCGAGCTGCGGCGACTTCGCCAGCGCTTCGGGCGACTCGCCCGACAGGACGTAGATCGCCTCCTGCCCGTCCTTCATGCGGGACACGTAGTCCGCGAGCGAGGTCCAGCCCTCCACGGCGGAGGAGCGGAAGCGCAGCAGGGGCGCGAGGTCCTTGTGCTCTCCGCCTTCCCAGAGGCCTTCCTTCAGCACGGAGCCGAAGTTCTCCCAGAACTTCGCGTAGTCCTCGGCATCCTTGGCCCGGGTCTTGAGCTCACCCAGCACGCGGTTGGTCACCGCCTTGCGGATGCGGGCCAGCACCGGCGTCGCCTGCAGCATCTCGCGCGACACGTTCAGCGGCAGATCCTCGGTGTCCACCACGCCCTGCACGAAGCGCAGCCAGGAGGGCAGCAGCTGCGCCTCGTCGGTGATGAACATGCGGCGGACATGCAGGCGCAGGCGGCTGTCGCGCTCGCCCTCCACGGGCTGGAAGGGCTTCATGCCGGGGATGAAGAGGAGGGCGGTGAAGTCCACCGCGCCCTCGGCCGTCCAGTGCAGCGTGGCCCAGGGCTTGTCGAAGTTGTGGCCGAGGTGGCGGTAGAACTCCGCGTAGCTTTCCTCGGTGATCTCGGACTTCGGCTTGCGCCAGAGTGCGGTGCCCTCGTTGGCGGGCTCGTCCACCCCGTCCTCGGCCACGGTGATGGGGATGGTGATGTGGTCGGCCCACTTGCGGATCACGGTCCGCAGGCGGATCGGCTCCAGGAACTCCTCGGCATCCGCCTTGATGTGCAGCACGATGTCGGTGCCGGGCTCGGCGCGCTCGGCCGGCGCCAGGGTGTAGTCGCCGCGCCCCTCGGAGCTCCAGCGCCAGGCCTCCTCCGCGCCGGCGCGGCGGGACGTGACCTCGACCCGCTCGGCCACCATGAAGGCGGAATAGAAGCCGACGCCGAACTGCCCGATCAGGCTCGGCCGGTCGCCCGGCTTCGCGTCCGCCAGGGACTGGGTGAAGGCGCGCGTGCCGGACCGCGCGATGGTGCCGAGGTTTTCCGCCATCTCGGCCTTGCTCATGCCGATGCCGGGGTCGGAGATGGTGATCGTGCGCGCCGGCTTGTCCGGCACGATCCGCACCGCGGCGCCCTCGGGCAGGGCGGGGGCGCCGCCGGTCAGGGCCTCGAAGCGGCGCCGGTCGGTCGCGTCGGCGGCGTTGGCGACCAGTTCCCGCAGAAAGATCTCACGGTCCGAGTAAAGGGCGTGAACCACCAGGTCCAGCAGCCGCCCGACCTCCGCGCCGAACTCGTGGCGCTCCACCGTTTCACTCACGGGCATTCTCCAGAAGCTGGGAAAATCAGCCACGCGATATGAAAGGAAGCCGGGTGGCCTTCAAGACCACCTCGTGCCGGCCCGGACCCGCCTCCCGGGTCATCCCGTGCCAGCCGTCACCGAAGGCGCCGGTCGCCGCTGCCGCCCGCCCGATCGTAAGAGGCGTCGCCATCTGTGACCGGATCGAGCTGCGGCGAGACGTGCGGCTAGAAACGACGTCCCTGCACACGAGGTGCCACGAAGGCTCGCGGCGCCCTCAGCCCAGCAACCGGATCAGAAGCGAGGCGAGGCTGGCGATGGGCAGCAGGAGCTGCACGGGGCGAAGGCGGCTGAAGTAGCGCGGGGCCTCGCCCCGGCGGGCGGCGATGGGGTCGAGGATGATCATAGCGAGGTAGCCGGCGAGGAGGATGAGCACCGAGACCAGGGGCCAGGGGGACAAGAGCGAGGCAAAGCCGAGACCGAAGAACAGGATCGTGGTGGCAAGCTGCGTCAGCGTGGGACCGCCGGGCTGGCGGAAGCTGAGGCCGCGGCGGACGCCGGAAAAGAAGCACAGCAGCGCGCCGGCCAGGATCAGCGTGACGCGCAGGATGGCGGGCGCCTGCGCCGGCAGGAGCCAGACGGCCACAGCCCCCACCACGACGGGGATCATGGCGGCGTAGGCCAGCACGAGGCTGACGAGTGGCGTGCGGGTCTGCGGGTCCTCGGTGCCGGCGGCGAGGTGGGTCGGGATGGTGTCCATGGCCGCGTTAACGACCGGGCGGCCGCTTCGGCTCCCTGCTCACGCAGCCTTGGCCAGTGACCGGCGCGGAGGCACGCCCCGCCTGCGCCTGCGCCTGCGCCTTGTCGGGCGCCGACGGGCCGTGCCGGCTCAGCCGGTGCGGCCACCCCAATGGACGCACTTGGAGGTCTGCCCGATGCCGGGATTGAGCACGTTGCAGGGATCGAGCGCCCGGTAGAAGCGCCGCAGCGACTCCTTGGCCGCGTAAAGGTGGCCCACATTGTGCTCGGCCGGGTATTCCGCGCCGCGCCGGTCCAGGATGCGCCACATGCGGTGCTCGAGCGCCAGGCAGTCCTCGCCCTTCCGCACGATGTAGTCCTGGTGGAAGACGTGGCAGAAGAAGTGGCCGTAGTAGAGCCGGCGCAGGATCGGCGCGTCGAACTCCGCGGGCAGGGTTTCGAACCATTCCTCGTCGTTGCGGCGAAGCGCGATGTCGAGGGCCAGGATGTCCTCGACCTCCGCCGCGTGCACCGCGCGGTAGCGTACGGCGGCGCCGGCCGCGGCGAAGCGATGGAGGAAGGCCTTGCTGCCTTCCTCCGCCGTGCACTCGAAGTAGCCGCCCTCGTTCTCCCGGAAGAAGCTGTCGAGGAAACCGCGCGCCTCCGCGATCCCCTCGTCCGACATCTTGAGCAGGAGATGGTGCTCGTAGCGGTCGCGGTACTCCTTCATGCGGGCCGGCAGATGCGAGGGAAACAGCCGACTCAGCCCCTGCAGGCCGCGGTCGATCAGGTTCGCCGGCAGCCGGCCGGTCCGGCGCAGCAGCATGTCCAGGCGCGACTTCAGCGCGAAGACGCGGGGCAGGCGCGCGGTGCCGAGGCGCTGGATCAGCAGAAAGGTGTCCTTGCCGTATTCCTCGGCCACGTCGAAGGCGTCGCGGTGCATGTACTCGCCGGCAACGGGCAGGTTCTCGAAGCGTCCGAGGATGTGGCGGCGGATCCGCGTCAGCACCGCCGTGTCATTGGTGCCGACGTAGAAGACCCTGGTGTCCCGATCGGCCGGAAAGGTGTCGAGGCGCACCGCGAAGACGGCCAGCCGCCCCGCGCAGCCGGACGCCTCGTAAAGGCGGCGCTCATCGGCGTTGAAGCGGGCCGGCGTGTCGGCGTCGATGTCGCGGACGTGGTCGACGTATTCCCGGTCCGAGGCCCAGCGCCCGTCGTCGCGCGACACGTCGCCGGGGCCGACCTCCCACCGGTCCAGCCGGCCCAAAATCTCCTCCGGCGTCTCGCCCAGCGCGATCCCGAGATGGTTCACGAGGCGGAGCTGCCCCTCCTCGTCCACCTGCGCGAAGAGGGCGAGCTGCGTAAAGGCGGGGCCGCGCCGGACCAGCGCGCCGCCCGAGTTGTTGCAAACGCCGCCAAATACGGAGGCGCCGAGGCAGGAGGAGCCGATCACGGAATGCGGCTCCCGCCCCAGCGGCTTGAGCGCCTGTTCCAGCTGGTCGAGCGTCGCGCCGGGCAGGCAGACGACCTGCTTTCCATCCTCGATCAGGTGGAGGCGCCGCATCCGCATGGTGTTCACCACGACCACCTCGCGGTCGTACTCGTCCCCGTCGGGGGTGGAGCCGCCGGTCAGCCCGGTATTCGCCGCCTGGGTGATCACGATCCGCCCCGCGGCGACGCAGAGCTGCAGCACCCGCCACTGTTCCAGCAGGCTGCCCGGGCGGATCACCGCCAGCACGCGGCCGCCGCCCGTGCGATAGCCGTTGCGGAAGCGCACGGTTTCCTCCGCCCCCGTCAGAACGTGCCGCGCCCCGACAACGGAGCGCAAATCACCCAGCAGGACCTCCGGCGCGGGCAGGGGCGGGGGCGTGTCCCCTACGCCGCTGCACAGGAAGCGTGTTTCGGGGCGGGACAGCGAGGACGCGGACATGGGGTTCCTCATGGTCTTGCGGCGCCGGTGGCGGCCGTGCGGCAGGCGCGCTGCCAGGGGCAAGCCGGCGCCGCCGTCGCGGTGCACCTTAAGCGGCGAAGCGCTCGAAAAGATCGGGCGGACCCATCTGGCCGCCCTTCAGCATCAGCTCCACGCCGTCCAGCCGCGGGTCGTCGCTGTGCCCACGGCAGAGCACCACGCCGGGTGCCAGCATGTCGAGGTAGGAAAGGCCCCAGAACTCGAGCGCCTGCGCCCCCAGGCTCGAGGTATCGCCGCCGGCGATGCCCAGGCGCCGGACCGGCGCTTCCGCCATCAGCAGCCGGAGGAAGCGGGCGGTGGCGCGCGCCACGTCGAGGGGGCCGAGCCGGTCCGTGGCGGCGGGGCGCTCGGTCGCCACCATGACGTGCCGGCCGTTGCGCAGGCGGCTCACCACCGCCTCCAGCAGCGCCCGCATCGCCGCGTCGTCGCCGGCCAGGGCCGCGGCGCCGATGCGGAAATGTTCGTAGGAGGGTGAGGCCTCGAGTTGGGCCCGCGTCACGGGCGACAGGCTGCCGACCATCACGAAAACCGGGCTGCGGGCCGGGGCGGAGGGCGCCGCGGCAGCTTGAGCCGCCCCGGACTGGGCCGCCCCGGATTGGGCCGCCCGGGACTGGGCCACACCGGGATGGGCTGCCCCAAGTTGAGCCATCTCCGGCTGGGCAGGGACGCGCTGCGCGGCGACGGACTGGTGCTCGCCCGGCCAGGCTTCCGCCAGGGCTTCCGCCACGCTGCTGGGCCCCAGCGCCAACAGCGGCGCGGCGAGGGCCCGCGCGCGCAGCAGGCGGCCGATGGGAACGAGGTCCTCCTCCCGGCTGACGTCGAGCAGCACGGCCTCGGGCGCCTCGCGCAGCAGCGCGGCCAGCCGGGCGTCGAGTTCCCCGGCCGGCAGCGCGTAGGCGGGAAAGGAAAGGGAGGCGACGCGGCCCATCCCCTGCGCGGCCAGGTGCCGCCGCAGGTCCGCCTCGTGCATCGGGGTCACGGGGTGGCGGCTCATGGTCGGGTGACGGTCGAGGCGATACACCTCGCCCCCGGTGCTCGCGGCCGCGAAAAGGTTGCCGAACAGGCAGTAGCGCCCCAGTCCCGGCTGCCCGCCCACCACCGGCAGGAAGCGGTTCGGGAAAGCGGGGCGCAGCGTGTCCATCGCCACGGCGAGGCTGCCGACCTCCGGCGCGCTGTCGAAGGTGGAGCAGCACTTGTAGTGCAGCACCCGCACACCCAGCCCCGCGAAGAAGCGCCCCACCGGCTCGAGCGCCGCCCGCATCGCCTCGGGCGGCATGGCGCGGGCGGCGCCGGCGATCCCCACCGCCTCCAGCGTCCCGGCACGGCTCAGCTGCGCCGGCGTGGGAACCCCCAGGAACAGCAGCGCGCGAATACCGCGCCGCGCCAGGGCCGACAGCGTGTCCGTGGCGCCGGTGAAATCGTCGCCGTACCAGCCCAGGAAGGGAGGCGTCATCAACGCGCCGCCGCGCCGAACTTCCGCAGCGCCGCATGAAGGGCCGGGTGCTCGGCCGCGGCGTCTTCCAGCGACTCCCCGCGCAGCACGGCGTCCCAGGCCTCGCGGATGGAGGCCACGCCGGCCGCCGGCCCGTCGGGATGCGCCATGATGCCGCCGCCCGACATGAACAACAGGTCCGCATGCCCCGTCGCCCGCCAGGTGACCGGCACGGTGCCCGCCCACTGGCCGGAGGAGAAGGCGGGCATGACCCGATCGTCCACAGTGGCCGCCATCGGTGTCACGCAGTCACGGGCCGACTGGACCACCTCATCGTCGGTCTGCGCGAATTTTCCGGCAAGGCCGTGAACGTGCATGTGGTCCACGCCGGCCAGCCGCCACAGCGCCTGATAGGCCTGGAAGGAGATGCCCAGCAGCTCGTGCCGCGACAGGGCGCCGTAGCCGTTGCGGTGCCCGTGCAGCGCCAAGTCGGTGTGGCGGCGCAGCGTTTCCACGGCGGAGAAGCCGCACCAGTTCAGGCTGACCATCACGCAGGAGCCGCCCTCGCGCGCCACCAGGTCGGCGTGGCGGCGCATGGCGTCCGTCTCGTCGGTGATGTTGAAGGCGACCATGACGTGCTTGCCGGTGCGGTCCTGGTGCCGCCGGACCTCGGCCATCACCGCCGGGATCCGCTCGGCCAGGGGCGCGTGCAGCGGGTCGGCGCTGATCTCGTCGTCCTTGATGAAGTCCAGCCCTGCCTCGCAGAGCGTGCGCACGAGGGCCGCGGTGTCCGCGGCGGAAAGCCCGACATTGGGCTTGATGATGGAACCGACCAGCGGACCGGACTCCACGCCGGTCAGCCGCCGCGTTCCCGCCAAGCCCTGCCGCGGCAACTGGAAGGCTTCGCGCCACGCCGGCGGCAGCAGCACCTCCTCGAGCCGCAGTCCCGTCACCTCACCCAGGTCGAACAGGTTGCCGGCGACGACGGCCGCCAGCGTCGGCAGGTTCACGCCCACATTCGCCGCGGGAAAGCGGATGGTGACGCGCGCCCGCCGCCACGGGCCGCCGATGTTCTGCCGCGTCAGCCAGGCGTTGGACAGGCTCGGTGTGGCGGCGGGGGCGAGTTCCTCCACCGACAGCACCTCGGCGCGGGCGCGCTCGCGCAGCGCGTCGGTTTCGCCGGACACGCGGGTGAAGGTGCCGCAGGACTGCTCGCCCGCCATGACCTCGGCCACCTTGCGCGGGTCGAGCGGCGTTTCGATCAGGTAGCGGGCGGTGAAGTGTTCGGGCATGGTCAGAGCTTCTGCAGGTCCGGAAAGGGGCGGACCGGATCGCTGCCGTCCCAGTTCTCGGAGGCCTCGCGGATCATGCGGAACATCGTGCCCTTGGGCCCTGCCACCTCGGACAGCTCCACCACCGTGCCGGGATGGTACTCGGTGTCGAAGTACACGAAGCGCCCGCGCTCCCCGACCTCGCCGCTCATCACCACCTTGAAGCCTTGGGCGAGCATGCGCTCGAGGTCGGCGTCGAAGTTCTCGGTCCAGGAGGCGACGTGCTGCAGCCCGCTGCGGCCGCCCTGCGCGAAGTCGCGGTACATCGAGGGCACGTCGTTGCGCGTCTGGATCAGCTCGACCTGCAAGGGGCCGGAATTGGCCAGCGCCACGGAGTTGTGCGGCTCGTAGCGTTCCCCGCGATAGGTGTAGTTCCGGATCGGGACGCGCGGGTTGTAGAAGAACGGGCCGACGCCCAGGACCCGCGTCCAGTAGTCCATCGCCGCCTCGATATCGGGAACGACGTAGCCGGCCTGCCGGATCTCACCGAAGAAGCGACTCATGAAAACGTCTCGCTCGTGCTGGGAATGGGGATCAAAGAAAACCGGTGGAGAACCACGGAATGGCGGCCACGAGGGCGAGACCCACCAGCAGCGCGGCGACGTAGCCCCAGATGTAGCGGAGCCCCTCGTCCGGGTTGATCTTGCTGGTGGCGCAGGCGCCGTAGTAGCCGACGCCGAAGGGCGGGGCGAAGAGGCCGATGCCCATCGCGAAGACCACCACCATGGCGTAGTGCACCTCGTTGATCCCGACCGACTTCGCGATCGGGAACAGCAGCGGGCCGAACAGCACGATGGCCGGAATGCCTTCCAGCACGCTGCCCAGGATGATGAAGGCCACGATCGAGACCAGCAGGAAGCCGTAGCGCCCGCCGGGCATCGCCGTCATCAGCCGCGCCAAGTCCTGGCTGAAGCCGGACTGCGTCAGGCCCCAGGCCATGGCGGTGGCGCAGCCGACGATGAAGATGATGGCGCCGGTCAGCGAGGCGGTCTCGATCAGCATCGGCCGCAGCCGGCGCCAGTCGAACTGCCGGTACACCAGCAGCCCCATCAGCGCGGAATAGGCGATGCCGATCGTGGACACCTCGGTGGCCGTGGCGACGCCCTCGACCACCGCGGTGCGGATCACGAAGGGCAGGGCGATCGCCGGCAGCGCCACCACCGTGAGCCTGGCGATCTCGCGCTTCGGCACCTTCGCGACGTGGCGCAGGTCCTCGTGCCGGTAGCGGCGCCAGACCACGAAGCACAGCGCCGCACCCAGCACCAGCGCCGGCAACAGCCCGCCGGTAAACAGCGCCGCGATGGACACGCCGGTCACCGAACCGATGGTGATCAGCACGATCGAGGGCGGGATGGTTTCCGTTTGCGCACCCGTGGCCGAGAGCAGCGCCACGAGGTCGCCCTCCCTGGCACCGCGCTTCTTCATTTCCGGAAACAGCACCGGCGCGATCGCGGCCATGTCGGCGACCTTTGAGCCGGAGATGCCGGAGACGAGGTACATCGCGCCGATCAGCACGTAGGACAGGCCGCCGCGGACGCGACCCAGGATGCTGGCGAGGAACTGGATCATGGCGCGCGCCATGCCCGTCATCTCGATCAGGGCGCCGAGGAAGATGAACAGCGGCACCGCCAGCAGGATCAGGTGCGACATGCCCTCATCCAGCCGGCCCACGATCACCACGATCGGGGTGGAGGTGGTCAGGCCGAGATAGCCGAAGGTCGCGAGCGCGAAGGAGAAGGCGATCGGCACGCCGGCAAAGACGCAGAAGGCCACCACGCCCACGAAGAAGATCAGCAGGTTCAGCTGCCCGAGCGGGCGCAGCGCCGGGCCGGCGAACCAGAAGGCGCCGATCACCGCCACCGTGGCCAGCGCCGCCACCGCCACGGTCGCGGCGGAACCGTGGCGGACGAGGCGAAGCAGCGCGGCCGCGATCATCAGCACGATGCCGGTCGGCAGCGCGGCGGCGCGCCAGGCGTTGCTGATCTCGAGTGCCGGGGTGACGATGAAGCCCTCGTCCTGCGCGTATTCCAATGCCGGATGAGCCACCAGCACCAGGAAGGCGAGCGAGGTCGTGATCGCCAGCGCTTCCAGCAGTGCCCGGACCTGCGGGCTGGCACGCGCCACCAGCCCCGTCATGCGCATGTGCCCGCCCCGTTGCAGGGCGATCACGGCGCCGAGCATGGAGAGCCACAGGAACAGGATGGAGGCGAGCTCGTCGGACCAGACCAGCGGCGACTGGAACACGTAGCGCGCCGTTACGCCGGCCCCCAGGATCACGATCTCCGCCAGGAGGATTAGGGCGGCGACGTTCTCCACCACCGTTGCCAGCAGCCGGTCGAGGCGCCGGGCGACGCCCGCGAGGCTGCGGCCTGAGATGGGATCCTCGATGCGCAGGGTGCCCGCCGGGCTGATCATGCTACGTCCCTCGCCTGACCTGTTGATCCGCTTCAGAGCGTGCCGACGGCACCTTCCAGCGCGCCCCAGGCCTCGGGCCCGAAGCGCTCCTTCCACTCCTTGTAGAAACCAGCCTGACGGAGCTTGGCGCGGAAGCTGTCGGGGGAGGGGCTGTTGAAGCTCAGCCCCTTGGACTTCAGGTCATCCACCACCGACTGGTTCAGCGTGCGGATGTCCTCGCGCTGCTTCAGCCCCGCATCGTTGATGGCGTCCGACACGATCTTCTGCATGTCGGCCGGCAGGCCGCGCCAGGCGCGGCCATTGGCGATGAACCAGTAGCCGTCCCAGATGTGGTTGCTGAGCGCGCAGCTCTTCTGCACCTCGTAGAGCTTGGCCACCTGGATGATCGGCAGCGGGTTTTCCTGCGCGTCGACGATGCGCGTTTGCAGCGCCGAGTAGACCTCGCTGAACTGCAGGCTCGCGGGGGCCGAGCCCAGCGCCTTGAACATCGAGATGGAAAGCGGGCTGACCGGCACGCGGATCTTCAACCCGTCCATGGCCCCCGCGTCGCTGATGGGCTGACCGCTGGTGGTGATCTGGCGGAAGCCGTTGTCCCACATCTTGTCGAAGGCGTAGAGGCCGGCCTTGCCGATGGCCGTGCGGACGATCTCGCCCACCTTACCGTCCATCGCCTTCCAGACCTGGTCGTAGTCGGCAAAGGCGAAGCCCACGGCGTTGATGGCCGCCACCGGCACCAGCGTCGCGATCACCAGCGCGGAAGGAGTGAAGAAGGTGATGGCACCGCTGCGCACCTGCGCCAGCATGTCGGTGTCGCCGCCCAGCTGGTTGTTGGGGAAGATCTTGACCTCGACCCGCCCGTTGGACTCCCGCGCGATACGCTCGGCGGCTTCCTGGGAGCGGATGTTCAGCGGGTGGGTCAGGGGAAGGTTGTTGCCGTACTTCAGCTCGAACTCCGCGGCGCGCGCCAGGCGCGGGGCGCCGAGCATGGCGAGTGCGGGCAGGGCGGCCGCGGTCCGCAGCGCACCGCGGCGAGACAGGATGGTCATGACGTTCCTTCCCCAGAACTTGATGCTTTTTGATGCATCGACTTGTTGGTCTTGAGGGTAGAAACTCGGGGAACTCCCCGTCAAACGCGTTTCTTGATGGTTTTTGATGGTTTCTGAGCTGTCCCCAGCCGCTGCACGCCCCACCGTGGCCGACGTCGCGCGCCACGCGGGCGCCTCGACCGCCACGGTGGACCGGGTGCTGAACGGGCGTCCCGGCGTGCGCCCCGCCACCGCGCAGCGCGTGCTGCGGGCGGCGCTGGAACTCGGCTACATCACCGAGGCGCCGGCGGTGGCGCCCGAGAAGCCCCTGCGCCTCGCCTTCGTGTTGCCGGCCGGCTCGAACCGCTTCCTCAACGCGCTGGGCCGGCTGGTCGTGAACTCCGCCGAAACCTTCGCCACTGCCAACATGCAGGCGCGCGTGGACCATATCCGGAGCTTCAGCCCAGACCTCCTTGCGCAGCACCTGCGGCGCAGCGGGCGCGAGGTCGATGGCGTCGCCTTCATGGCGCTCGAGCATCCGGCGGTGCGCGAAGCGGTGAACATGCTCGACGAGCGCGGCATTCCCACCGTGACGCTGATCTCCGACGTCGCCAACGCGCCCCGCTCGGCCTATCTTGGCCTCGACAACCGCGCGGCCGGGCGCACGGCGGGCTACCTGATCGCGCGCTTCATCGGCCCACGCCCGGCCAAGGTCGCCATGATCGCCGGCAGCCTGAGCTATCGCGCTCACGAGGAGCGCGAGATGGGCTTCCTGCACCTCTTCGCCGAGATGTTTCCGCAGGTGGAGGTCGTCGGCCTGCGGGAAGCACAGGACGACGATGCGGTCAGCTACCGGCAGACGCGCATGCTGCTTCTCCGCTACCCGGAGCTCGCGGGGATCTACAACATCGGCGGCGGTGCGGCCGGCGTCGGGCGCGCGCTGCGGGAAGCCCGGCGGGAGCACGACGTCGTGCTGGTGGGGCACGGGCTGACCCCGGAAACCCGGGAAATGCTGCTCGACGGCACCATGGACGCGGTGATCACGCAGAACCTGCGCGCGACGCTGATGGACTGCATCAGCATCTTCGCGAATCTCCGTGCCGGGCTGCCCTCGCTGAAGGGTGTCGACACGCCCCGGGCCGAGATCGTGTTCCGGGAAAACCTGCCCTGAGGCCCTGGTCCCGCGGCGCTGCCGGGACGACCCCGCCACCGCCGCACGATGGGACCGGCGGCGCCCCTGACACGTTCCAGGGTGGCTCCCCGGGGCGGTGCCTTGAAGCAGTTCCTTGAAGGAGTTCCTTGAGGCAGTTCCCCTGGGCGCCTCCCCGAACGTCAGCCGCCGCGTGCGGCGGAGGATGACCAGTCGCCGCGGATGGCGTTTGTCTGCGCCGCCAGCTCCTCGGCGCGGGCGATCTCCTCGTTGAAGCCCATGAGGCTGAAGTCCGTCATGCGCGTCGGGTAGAGAATGCCGTCCAAGTGGTCGTTCTCGTGCTGCACGACGCCGGCGTGGAAACCTTCGACCTCGGCCGTGACGGTGCGCCCGTCGCAGTCCACGCCGCTGTAGCGCACCCGCTTGAAGCGCGGCACCGCGGCCCGCAGTCCGGGAATGGAGAGACAGCCTTCCCAGCGCAGGTGCTTCTCCTCGCCCACGGGCTCGACCACGGGGTTGATGAGGACGGTGTTGCCGACCACCGTGTCATCCGGCGCCCCGCTCGACCGGCTGGGCAGGACCCGGAACACGAAGAGGCGAAGCGGCACGTGCACCTGCGGCGCGGCGAGGCCGGCACCGGGGGCGTCCTCCATGGTCTGGAACATGTCCTGCACCAGGCGACGGATCTCCGGCGCGCCCGGATCGCGCACCGGCAGGCAGCGTTCCAGCAGAACGGGGTGGCCCATGCGGGCGATCTTCAGGACGGTCATGGCCGGAGAGCATAAGCCAGGCGGGGCGGAGGTAAACTCCGCAAGGACGCCCCCGGGCGGCGATGGCCGCCCCGCACCCGCCGTGCCCCGATAACCGCCCTGGCTCAGGCGAGCCGCAGCCGCACGACGTTCCAGGACGCCGCAGGAAGGGTGGCAGTCAGCCGCCCTTGCGCGATCCTGACACCCTCCAGCGCCGCCGGGCTCACCGTGTCCGGCGCGTCCTTGGTGTTGACCGCCGAAAGGTCGTCGTGGCGCAGCTGCCGGGCGAGCGCGACCTCGGTCGCCTGCAGACCGCGCAGCTCGACCTCGAGGTCCAGGCTTTCCTGCAGGTGGCGGTTGAGCAGGAAGAGCGTGACGAAGCCGCCGTCGCGATCATGCACGGCGGCGGATTTCAGGTACGGCACCGTCGGCATGGCGAAGCGGTGCTCCTGCGTGCCGCGCGGGTCGTAGTAGTTCGTGGCGTAGGTTTCCGATTCCACCCGGGACTTCAGCACGCGGCCGCGCCCGAGATTGGACATCTGCGCGAAGGGGTGGAAGATCGTCTGGCGCCAGGCGGGGCCGCCCGTTTCGGTCATGATGGGCGCGATGGCGTTCACCAGCTGCGCCAGGCAGGCCGCCTTGACCCGGTCGGCGTGGTTGAGCAGCGAGATGCAGGCGCCACCGAAGGCCAGCGCATCCCCCATCGTGTAGACCTCCTCCAGGATCCGCGGCGCCACGGGCCAGCCGGGCACGGTGCGTCCTTCCCGCTTGCCGCGCGTGCGGTACCAGACGTTCCACTCGTCGAAGCTCAGCATCAGCCGCCGGTCCGAACGCCGCTCCGCCGCCACCGCGTCGGCGATCGCGACGATCTCGTCGATGAAGCTGTCCATCAGGTCGGCGCTGGCCAGGAAGCTCGGCATGTCGTCGGCGTAGTTGTTCAGGTAGGTGTGCAGCGAGATGAACTCGACATGGTCGAAGGTGTGTTCCAGCACCTCGCGCTCCCACACGCCGAAGGTCGGCATGTTGCGGGCGGAGGAGCCGCAGGCCGCCAGTTCCAGCCGCGGGTCGATCCACTTCATCATCTTGGCGGATTCCGTGGCCACCCGGCCGTACTCCCAGGCCGTCTTGTGTTCCATCTGCCAGGGACCGTCGACCTCGTTGCCCAGGCACCAGAAGCGGATGTCGTGCGGCTTCTCCCAACCATGGGCACGGCGCAGGTCCGACCAAGCCGTGCCGCCGGGGTGATTGCAGTATTCCACCAGGTTGCGCGCCGCGTCGGGCCCGCGCGTGCCGAGATTCACCGCCAGCATCGGCTCGATCTGCGCTTCACGGCACCAGTCGATGAACTCGTTGGTGCCGAAGGTATTGGGCTCGGTCGACATCCAGGCGAGGTCGAGACGGCGCGGCCGCTGCTCCACCGGTCCCACCCCGTCCTCCCAGTTGTAGCCGGACACGAAGTTGCCGCCGGGATAGCGCATGATGGTCGGCGCCAGCTCCTTCACCAGCGCCAGCACGTCCCGGCGGAAGCCTTTCTCGTTGGCCTCCGGATGGCCGGGCTCGAAGATGCCGCCGTAGACGCAGCGCCCGAGGTGCTCGACGAAGGCGCCGAACAGGCGCTCGTGCGTGTCGCCGATGGCGACGTCGCGGTCGATGGTCACGTGCGCCTTCATGGTAGGCTTCCTTCCCTTGATCCTGGTGTTCGCGCGGCAGCCTCGCTGCCTGGGTCGTCCTCTGGGGTGCCCTCGATCGTGAGCACCGCGTCCTTCAGCTGGACCGAGTACGGGTGCGACGGGTGCGACAGCACCGCGCGCGCGTCGCCGGCCTCCACGACTTCGCCCTGGCGCATGATCACGATGCGGTCGCTGATCGTGTAGGCCGTGGCGAGGTCGTGGGTGATGTAGATGATCGACACGCCGAGCCTGTCGCGCAGGTCGCGGAACAGGTTCACGATGGTCATGCGCAGCGAGGCGTCGATCATCGACACCGGCTCATCCGCCACCAGCAGGGCCGGGCCGGGGATCAGCGCCCGCGCGATGGCCGCGCGCTGCAACTGGCCGCCCGAAAGCTCGTGCGGGAAGCGCCCCCGCACCTCGGCGACCGACAGCCCGACCTGTTGCAGCGCCGTTTCGGCGGCTTGTTCCGCCGCCGCCTGACCCCGGGCGCCGGCGAGGTTACGGGCCGTGCTGTAAAGGTAGCGGTCCACCCGGGTCAGCGGGTTGAAGGCCTCGAAGGGGTTCTGGAAGATCGGCTGCACCCGCCGCATGAAGCGCAGCCGCGCCCCGCGGCCCCGAAGCGTGGCCACGTCACTGCCCTGGAACAGGATCTGCCCCTCGCTGGGCGTGCTCATGCCCAGCACCATGCGCGCGAGGCTCGACTTGCCGCTGCCGGACTCCCCGATGATGGCGAAGACCTCCGGCCGCTCCGCCGCCAGCGTGAAGGACACGCCCCGCACGGCCGCGACGCGCCTGCGCGAAAGTAGCCCGCCGCCCGCGTAGGTCTTGCCCACCTCGCGCAGTTCCAGCAGCGCCGCGGTCACGGCAGGATGCCCTGTCGCGCGGCGTGGCAGGCGACGCGGTGACCGGCCTCCAACTCCTCCATCGGTGGCACGACCTCGCGGCACACCGGCATGGCGAGCGGGCAGCGCGGGTGGAAGCGGCAGCCGGGCGGCGGTGAGGCGAGGCTGGGCGGCCGGCCTTCCAGCCCGTGGCGCGGCGCGTCGTCGCCGATCCGCGGCAGGCTGCGGATCAGGTGCGCGGTGTAGGGGTGCAGCGGGCGATGGAACAGCGCCCGCGTCGGCGCTTCCTCCACCAGCCGGCCGGCATACATGATGCCAAGCCTGTCGGTGAGGTTGGCGTGTACCGCCATGTCGTGCGTGACGAACAGAACGGAGGAGCCCATCTCCCGCTGCAGCCGCCGGATCATCGCCAGCACGCCCTTCTGCACCACGACGTCGAGCGCGGTGGTGGGCTCGTCGGCGATAATGAAGTCGGGCCGGCACACGGTGGCCAGCGCGATGGTGACGCGCTGTCGCATGCCGCCCGACAGCTCGTGCGGGAAGCTGTCGAGCACCGCGGGCCTGAGCGACAGGTGGGCGAGGTGATCCTCGACCTGTTGCAGGAAGGCGGGAAGCGGCAGCGCCATGTGGTGCAGGGCGAAGTCGATAAAGGACTGCCGGATCCGGCGCACCGGGTTCAGCACGTTCATGGAGCCCTGCATGATGTAGGACAGGTTGCGCCAGCGCGTCGCCGCCAGATCCTCCGCCGACAGGGCGTAAAGGTTGCGCTCGCCCTGCCCGAAATCGAAGCGCACCTCGCCGCCGACGACGTTGAGCGGCGGACGGATCGCGCGCGCCACCGTCTTGATCAGCGTGCTCTTGCCCGACGAGCTTTCACCGGCCAGGCCGTAGATCTCGTCGCGCCGCACCTCCAGCGTGATGTCATCCACCGCGCGAACCTCGCGCAGCGTGCCGAAGTAGCGCATCTGGTAATAGGCCCGCAGGCCGCGCACCGACAGGACGGGCGTCACGCGCCGCCCCCCATGCGGGCAAGGCGGGAGCGCGGGTCGATATACTCGTTCATCGACACGGCCAGCAGGAACAACCCGATGAACACCGCCACCACCAGCGCCACGGGCGCCGCGATCCACCACCAGATGCCCGACACCAGCGCGGCGTGCTGGTTGGCCCAGTAGATCATGCCGCCGATGGTGGGCGTGTTGACGTCGGTGAAGCCCAGCACCGAGAGCGTGACCTCCAGCCCGATGCTCCAGTTCATGTTGTTCATGGTGGTGGTGAAGACCACCGGCATCACGTAGGGCAGGTGCTCGCGCGTCACGATTTCCCGCGCGCTCATGCCGGAAAAGCGGGACTGCGCCGTGAACTCGCGCGTCTTGAGCGACAATGCGACGGAGCGGATCAGCCGCGCGTCGTAGGCCCAGCCGAGGCAGGCGGCGACGAGGGCCAGCAGCACCCAGCTCATCTGGTCGCGCATCACGAAGTAGAACAGCACCAAGATCGGGAAGATCGGCACCACGATGAAGGTGTCATTCACCGACATCAGCAGCCGGTCCACCGGCCCGCCGGCATAGCCCGCGAAGAGCCCGACGGCGAGCGCGATCAGGCGGCTGATCACGGCCACGGTGACGCCGAACAGCAGCGTGTTGCGGATGGCGGCGCTGAGCTGCCAGAACACGTCCTGCCCGCGCGAGGTCGTGCCCAGCCAGTGCTCCGCCGAGGGCGGCATGTCCGGCGGCACCACGTAAACGTCGAGCGGCGGGTAGGGTGAGACGAAGGACAGCAGCGCCACAACCACCACGGCACCCAGCAGCAGCACGCCCGCGGTGAATTCCCAGTTGTAGCGCAAGAGGTCGCGCAGGATCTTCCACATGCGTCAGCGGGCCTGCACGCGGGGGTCGAGCAGCGGGTAGAGCAGGTCCACCAGCAGCACCGCGAAGGACACCGCCAGGATGGAGATGGTGGTCACCCCGATCACCAGGCTGTAGTCGCCGGCATGCACGGCGGCCACCAGCAGCGAGCCGAGGCCCGGATAACCGAAGACCTGCTCGGTGATGATGGCGCCGTTGAAGATGGCGCCCAGCGTCATTGCCAGCCCGGTCACCTGCGGGGCCAGGGCGTTGCGCATGATGTAGGCGCCCAGGATACGGCGGTGCTTCACCCCGGCGAGCTCGGCATAAACCACGTAATCCTCGGTGACCACGTTGGACACCAGGGAGCGCATCCCCATGAACCAGCCGCCGATGCCCACCAGCACCAGCGAGGCCGCCGGCAGCAGCGAGTGGCGCAGGACGCTGCCGATGAAGTCCGGGCTGAATCCCGGCTGCAATCCCTGCGCGTAGGCACCGGTGATCGGCAGCACCGGCCAGACATAGCCGAACAGGATCAGCAGCACGAAGGCCACGATGTAGTAGGGCACCGGATGCACGCCCATCGCCACGATACCCGCGAACTTCAGCAGCCGGTTGCGCCGGTAGTAGCCGGCCAGCCCGCCCAGCAGGTTGCCCAGCCCCCAGGACAGCACCGTGGCCACCAGCATCAGCCCCGCCGTCCAGGGTAGTGCGCGGCCGATCAGCGTCGAGACCGGGGTGGGAAAGGCCGAGAGAGAGGGTCCGAAATCGCCCACCAGGATGCGCCCCCAGAAAGCGAGCCACTGGTGCAGCGCGCTGCCGCCCGTGCCGTAAAGGTCCTGCAGCGAGCGGCGCATCATGTCGATCGCCTCCGGGCTGGTGGTGCCGAAGGCGGTGGCGGCGGTGACCGTCTGCTCCACCGGATCGATCGGCGTCGCGTGCGTGATCACGTAGGTCACGTTGATGCCGATGAACACCACCAGCACGAACTGCAACAATCGCCGCAGAAGGTAGAGGCCGTAGCCGCGCATGCGTGACGCTCAGGCCTGACGGGGCTTCAGGCGCGAGATCATGTAGCGGGTGTTGCCCCAGTTGGGGACGGGATCGGTGTAGGGGTCTTCCGCGGTTGGATAGCCCGTCCAGTAGGTCGTATCCATCGTGGTGAACACGTTGTAGGCCATCAGCGGGATGATCGGCATCTCGCGCACCATCAGCTTGGCGTAGTCGCGCCCGATCTCCACCACCGAGGGATCTTCGAAGGGCGTGGAGCGCATGCGCTCGATGATCGCGTCCAGCTCCGGGCTCGACCAGCGCTGCCAGTTGCGGAAGGGCTGCGCCTTGCCGGGCGGCGCCACGTATTGCGAGTGCCAGCTGTCGAGGAAGTAGGCGAGGTCGGGATGACCGCCATAGGTCTCGACGCTCCAGGCCATCATGGTCTCGAAGTCGCCGGCGTTGCGGCGGTCGGTCAGGCTGGTGCCCTGTGCCACGTCGATGCGGCTGTCGATGCCGAACTGCCGCCAGTTCTGCGCGATCATGGTGCCGCTGCGCGTCATCACCGGCCGCGTCTCGCCCTCCACCACCACCTTGATCGCGAAGGGCTTGCCATCGGGCGTCATCCAGTTGCTGCCCTGCTTGCGGAAGCCCGCGGCCTCCAGCAGCTCGGTCGCCGCCTGGGTGTTCTGCTTCCACCAGCCGTAGCCGAGCGAGCGCGCGATCTCCGCCGGGTCGGTCGGCACACTGGGGTTGGAGGGGCGCACCAGCGCCGCGATCTGCGCGCCGACTGTGGGGTCGTAGGGCTTGATCCGCTGCTTGCCGGTGTCGAGCTCGAAGGCGCTCAGCCAGTCCTGCAACGGCCCGTGGTAGTCGCGCGGATGCGTGCCGGTGGGCGGCAGCGCGATGGCGGAGATCGTGGCGGCGCCGCGGTAGCCCGCCATCGACACCGCCTTCATGTCGATCAGCAGCGCCAGCGCCCAGCGCACCCGGCGATCGGTGAACATCGGGTTCTGGGTGTTGAAGATCAGCGCGGGCAGGGTGGGATCGGGATGGGCGTAGGGGAACTTCGGGAACCAGCCGCGCAGCTTGTCCGACTGCCGCACCAGCGTGAACATCCCCTCCGGCGCCACGTCGTGCACCACGTCGAGCTCGTGGTTCAGCTGCGCGATGACGCGCTTGTCGGCCGGACCGCCATCGACGTAGGACACGTAGCGCGGCCCGGGCTCGCCGAAGCGGCCGAGCGAGGTGCGCTGCCAGTCGTCGCGCCGCTGCCAGGTGAAGCGGCGCCCTTCAGGGTCGAAGCTGTGCAGCACGTAGGCGCTGAGCGACACCGGCGGGTTGAAGTCGTAGCGCACCGGGTCCGCCACCTTCTCGAACACGTGCTTGGGCATGATCCAGATGGCGTTGAAGCGCACCATGAAGTTGGCGTGGAAGCGCGCGTTGGGTTTCTTGAGCTTGAACACCACGGTGTAGGGGTCGGGCGCGCTGACCTCGTCGACGTTGAGGATCAGCTGCGCGCTCCAGCGCATGCCGGGGTTCTTGATCTGCGTCTCGACCGTGTGCACCACGTCGGCGGCGGTGAACTCGACGCCGTCGCTCCAGTACAGGCCCTGGCGGAGCTTGGCCGTCATCTCGCTGAAATCGGCGTTATAGATCGGCGGGGCGGAAGCCAGCGAGTTGTCGAAGGGCCCGTCGACGCCGCTTTCCGGGTCGATGTACCACAGCGTGTCCATGACGATCTGCTGCAGGCCGTTGTACTGGCTGCCGGCGTTGATGGCCCAGATGTTGAACCAGCCTGCGTTGCGGATCACGCCTTCCGGGTTTTCCAGGATCAGCGTTTCCCGTCGCGGCGGTGCGCCGGGGGTGGCGGCGTTCTGTGCCATGGCCGGCGTGATGGCGAGTGCGATCGGCGTGGCCAGCAGGGACCTGCGGCTGAACGACATGACCAATCCTCCCGTTCCGCCTGTTTCCGGCGGATCTTGAGGATGAGGCTAGGGTTCACCGTTCCATAGCGTCAACCAAATTATCGGTACTGACCTGAAAAACGGGTCCGGTCAGGCAAGGTGCAGGCGCATCACGATGTCCTGGTCGTGATTGCCGAACTTGCGGCCGAAGATGTTGAGGCCGCCGGGATGCTTCGCGCCCTCCTCGATGCCGACGCGCAGGCGGATGGAATGGTGCTCCTCCAGCTTCAGCGCCGCCAGCGTCACGTCGGAGATGCGCAGCCCGTCCAGGAAGGTGCCGTGGTCGTTCACCAGCCAGTTGCACAGCCGACCGTACTGCGAACCTTCCAGCTTCCACCAGCGCGGCGTGAAGGTGCCGCGCTTGTCGCCGTAATCCGCGGGCGAGGTCCAGGTGCCGATCGGCACGCCGTTGATCCGCAGCGAGATGTCGGAAGGCCAGTTCAGGCTGGTGCCCGGCACCTCGGAGGACATCTCCAGGCTGACCTCCACACCGCGGACCGGGGCGCCGAGCAGCTTGGCATTGTTGGGGAACTGGTACTCGACGAAGCCGCGCGAGAACCACAGCAGTGCCGCTTCGACCCGTGCCGGATCAAGAAAGAAATCAGGCACGTCCAACAGCCCGATCACGCCGCTGCCCGAGCAAAGTCCGCAGGGCGCATGCACCTCGCAGGAGGTATAGAGGCCGAGCGGCATCGCCACCTCCACCATGTCGTGGCGTCGCTGCGGGGCGGGACCGTCGAGGCGGATGACGATGTCGTCGAACCTGACCCGGCAGATCTTCTGCTGGCCCTTGGCGGCCTTCACCAGCTCGGTCTCGATCAACCCGCACTGCTCCAGGATCAGCACGTTCGCGGCCACCGTCGATTGCGGCAGGTCCAGCAGCGCGCCGATGCGGTTCACGTTCAGGGGGCCGTGCTGCCGCAGCAGGCGCAGGATCTGCAGCCGCACCGTCGAGGCGAGCCCGCGCAATGCCACGGGATCGGCTTCCGGGATCACTGTCAGGAAGGTGCGGCTCGGTGCACTCGTCATACGTCTGGCCCCGCGGGAAACCTGACGAGTATATCCGGAAAACGGATTTTGTAATGTGCAACCCGGCGGCCAGGCACCCTTCGGAGATGACCTTGCCGGCGTCTCGGGTGTGGAAACGTTGCGGGTTCAGGCAGCGACCCTGAACGTCGGACAAGCCGCTGACCCTTCCGACCGGCGACCATCCCCTGCGCAGAGTGAACTTGCCTGCCGCCGCAACGGACTTAACCTATGTTATATCGCAGCGGTCGCACAATCGAAACCTGACCGGTGACGCGGTGGGGGGAGGCGTGCGGCCGATCCCCGCCTCCGAAGGCGGCGGTGCCCGGACGCCGGGTTGTTGTGAAATTGCAGCTAGCAAAACGTACGGTGCCGGAATATCCCGTCATCCAACACAGGTCCAAGGCAGTTTTCCGCCCATGCCGCAGAAGTCCCTTCCTGGTGGTCAGAACAAGCTTCCGGAGCGGAGAAAGCTGTGGGAGGACGTGACGCTGACCCTGATCCAGTTTCAAGGACATGACCTGCCGCTGAGCCTGGCTGAGCTCGCCGAGCAGACGGGATTGCGCAAGAGCGCACTGTTGCGTGCGCTCGCCACGGCGGAGCAGCGGGGCGACCTCGTGCGCGTCGGCGACTTCGACTGGCGGCGCGGAGCCTAGCCGCAGGCGCTACTTCGGCTCCGGTGCGCCGAGGTCCCGCAGGTTGGGGCGCATGCTGCTGCCGCGCAGCGTTCCCCATTCCTCCTGCCACAGGTCTTCATCATCGAGCACCGCCAGGGCAGCCGGACTGAGAGTGCGGTTGAGTGCTGTCAGGATTGCCTTCGGCATCACCATCACCGCGTCATCGTAGCCCTCGGGGCCGATGATCTCGGCCAGAACCTGGCCGCCTTCGCTGAACAGGATCAGGGTCACGCCATCCTTCAGGAGGTCGCGCGTGGTCCGGAACTCTAGCCGCGCCTTGCTCATCCAATCACACCAGCAGGATTAACTCAGGTTGTGTCGGGCAGAACGGCTCGTCAACCGCGCGACGGGCGGAATGGTCATACATCGCACGAAGATTTCGCCCGGCCAGGAAGACCCGTGGCGGGCGCAACATGGGCGAGGAAAGCCCATGGCCCGCGATGTGGAAGGTGGAGGCTCCTTCCGTTTCCTGTCCGGTCCGCAACCGGGATGCGGTGGTGCGTTTCGCGGCGCCCCTGAACGAGGCGCCGCATCCCCAGCTGGGCCCGCCGTGGCGAGGCTTCAGCCCCCGGCGAAACGCCCTGCCAGATTCTCCAGCCATTCCTGTTGCCCGCTGCGGGGCCTGGGGCCGATGCCGCTGGCCAGGGCGTGCTCCGCTGCCGCCTCCAGGCTGCTGCCGCCTGTCAGGACCGTCTGCCCGAAGGCGCCGTCCCAGCCGGCGTAGCGCTCCGTCCGCGCCTGGTCGATCCGGCCGTCGAGGATGATGCGCTCCGCGATCAGCAGGGCGCGCGCCATGGTGTCGATGCCCCCGACATGGGCGTGCAGCAGGTCCTCGGGCGCGATGCTCTGCCGGCGGATCTTGGCGTCGAAGTTCATG
Source organism: Roseomonas elaeocarpi (assembly GCF_042433915.1). Taxonomy (NCBI): domain Bacteria; kingdom Pseudomonadati; phylum Pseudomonadota; class Alphaproteobacteria; order Acetobacterales; family Roseomonadaceae; genus Roseomonas; species Roseomonas elaeocarpi. Next base: position 63,530 of record NZ_JBHLUN010000013.1, read on the forward strand.
CCGCCGGTGCCCAGCCCGCCGGCGCGTACCACCTCCAGCATGGCGAGCGACAGGTCCTGGGCATTGTTGGGGAACTGGTCGGTGTCCCAACCGTTCTGCGGGTCGCCGCGGTTCATGTCGAGCGAGCCCAGGACGCCGAGCGCCGCGGCGGTGGCGATCTCGTGCTCGAAGGAATGGCCGGCCAGCGTGGCGTGGTTGGCCTCGATGTTGAGCTTCACCTCGCCCAGCAGCCCGTGCCGCGCGAGAAAGCCGTACACGGTGGCCACGTCGCGGTCGTACTGGTGCTTGGTGGGCTCCATGGGCTTGGGCTCGACCAGGATCGTGCCCTTGAAGCCGATGCGGTGCTTGTGCTCCACCACCATGGTGAGGAAGCGGCCGAGCTGCGCGTCCTCGCGCTTGAGGTCGGTGTTGAGCAGCGTGTCGTAGCCCTCGCGCCCACCCCACAGCACGTAGTTGGCGCCGCCCAGCCGGTGCGTCGCCTCCAGCGCGTGCTTCACCTGACCCGCCGCGAAGGCGAAGACCTCCGGATCGGGGTTGGTGGCGGCGCCTGCCATGTAGCGGGGGTGGCTGAACAGGTTCGCCGTTCCCCACAGCAGGCGGATGCCGGTGCGCTGCATCTGCGCCTGCACGCGCTCCAGCACCTGGTCGAGCCGCGCGTTGCTGTCGCGCAGGGTTTCGCCCTCCGGCGCCACGTCGCGGTCGTGGAAGCAGAAGAAGGGCATCCCCAGGCGCTCGAGAAAGGCGAAGGCAGCATCCGCCTTGTTCAGCGCGGACTCCATGGCATCGCCCGAGAACCACGGGCGCCCATGCGTCGGTGCGCCGAAAGGATCGAGGCCGTTGCCCACGAAGCTGTGCCAGTAGGCCACCGCCGGGCGCAGCCAGTCCTCCATGGAACGCCCCAGCACCAGGCGCTGCGCCTCGTAGTAGCGCAGGGCGAAGGGGTTGGAACTGTCGGGCCCCTCGAAGCGGACGGTGGGCAGGGCGTCGAAGAAGGTGCTCATCGTGGACGGCGTTCCTGATCGTATGGTTCACGGCGCGGCGGGCGAGGTGCCGGACGGGTTCAGGTCCCGACCGCAACCCAGGCGGCGTCGCGCCGGGCGGATTCCACCGCCGCCGCGATGAAGTGCATGCCTCGCAGGCCTTCCTCAAGGCCCGGCACCAGCAGGCTCGCCGCGTCGGCGCTTCGCCGTTCCAGCCGCGCGGTGATCTGTTCCGCCACGTCGCGGTAAAGTTGCGCAAAGGCTTCCAGGTAGCCCTCGGGATGCCCCGCGGGGATGCGCACCCCCCGGGCGGCGCCGGGCAGCATCGCGGGGCCGCCGCGCCGCAGCAGCCGCGGCGGCTCCCCGTAGGGCGTGTGCAGGAGGTTGTTGGGCTGCTCCTGCGCCCATTCCAGCCCGCCACGATCGCCGTAGATGCGCAGGCGCAACCCGTTCTCGTGGCCGGGCGCGACCTGCGAGCACCACAGCATCCCCCGCGCCCCGCCCGCGAAGCGCAGCAGCATATGGGCGTTGTCATCCAGCGCGCGGCCCGGCACGAAGCGGCTCAGCTCGGCGCAAAGGCTTTCGCAACGCAGGCCGGTCACGAACTCCGCCAGGTTGAAGGCGTGCGTGCCGATGTCGCCCACGCTGCCCGCGGCGCCGGAGCGCGACGGGTCCGTGCGCCAGGCCGCCTGCTTCTGACCGCTCCCCTCCAGCGGCGTGGTCAGCCAGTCCTGCGGGTATTCCACCTGCACCACGCGCAGCGTGCCGAGCTCGCCGGCCGCCACCATCTCGCGCGCCTGCCGCACCATGGGCGTGCCGGTATAGTTGTGGGTCAGCGCGAACAGGATGCCCGCTTCCCGCACCGCAGCCGCCATCGCTTCCGCGTCCTCGACGCTGTGGGCGAGGGGCTTGTCGCAGATCACGTGGATACCGCGCCCGGCGAAGGCGCGGACCGGTGCGGCGTGCATGTGGTTGGGCGTGACCACGGCCACCACGTCGATGCCGTCGGGACGGGCCGCTTCGCGCTCCGCCATCTCGCGGAAATCCGCGTAGGCACGGTCCGGCGCGATGTGCAGCGCCGCCGCGCTCTCGCGGGCCCGCCCCGGATCGGAGGACAGCGCCCCCGCCACCAGCTCGTAATGGTCGTCCAGCCGCGCGGCGATGCGGTGCACCGCGCCAATAAAGGCGCCCTGGCCCCCGCCCACCATGCCGAGACGTATCCGCCGTCCCAGAACCGTGCCGGCGCTTGCCTCGATCGTCATCTCAGCGGATCCCCAGCAGTGCGCGGTTGGTGTCGCGGTCCACGCCGCTTGCCGCGAAGTCATCGAAGGCGCGGGAGGCGACCTCGATGATGTGCCGCGCGATAAAGGGCGCGCCCTCGGCCGCGCCCTGCTCGCTGCTCTTGATGCAGCATTCCCATTCCAGCACCGCCCAGCCGTTGAAACCGTACTGCGACAGCTTCGAGAAGATGGGGCCGAACTGCACCTGCCCGTCGCCGAGCGAGCGGAAGCGCCCGGCCCGCCGTGCCCAGGGCTGGAAACCGGAATACACGCCCTGCCGGCCGCTCGGCTGGAACTCCGCGTCCTTCACGTGGAACATGCGAATCCGCTCATGGTAGATGTCGATGAAGGCAAGATAGTCGAGCTGCTGCAACAGGAAGTGGCTCGGGTCGTAGAGGATGTTGCAGCGCGGGTGGTTGCCCGTGCGCTCCAGGAACATCTCGTAGGTGATGCCGTCGTGCAGGTCCTCGCCCGGGTGGATCTCGTAGCAGAGGTCGACGCCGGCCTCGTCGAAGGCATCCAGGATCGGCCGCCAGCGCCGCGCCAGCTCGTCGAAGGCTTCCTCGACCAGGCCTGCCGGGCGCTGCGGCCAGGGATACACGAAGGGCCAGGCAAGCCCACCGGAAAAGGTGACGTGCGCCTTCAGGCCCAGGTTGCGCGACGCGCGGGCGTTGAGCCGCATCTGCTCCACCGCCCATTCCTGGCGCGCCTGCGGGTTGTTGCGCACTTCCGGCGCCGCGAAGCCGTCGAAGGCCCGGTCATAGGCCGGATGCACCGCGACCAGCTGCCCCTGCAGGTGCGTGGACAGTTCCGTCAGCTCCACCCCCGCATCGGCCAGGATGCCCTTGACCTCGTCGCAGTAGGTCTTGCTCTCGGCCGCGCGCTTCAGGTCGAACAGCCGCGCGTCCCAGGAGGGGATCTGCACGCCGCGGTAGCCATGCTCCGCCGCCCAGCGGGCGATGTCGGGCAGGCTGTTGAAGGGCGCCGCGTCGTCGGCGAACTGGGCCAGGAAGATGGCCGGCCCCTTGATCGTGCGCATCGTCACCTGTGTCCTCCGGATGTTCCGTACTTCAGCCTTTGACGGCGCCGCTGGTCAGGCCCGCGACGATCTGCTTCTGGGCCACGAGAAAGAAGATCACCGCCGGCACCAGCGTCAGGGTGATGAAAGCCAGGATTGCCGGCCAGTCGGTGGAATATTCCCCGGCGAAATCCATGATCGTGAGCGTCCAGGGATAGGTTCCCGGCGAGTTCAGCAGCGTCAGCGGCAGGAGGTAGCTGTTCCAGCTGTGCACCAGCGAGAAGACCGCCACCGTGGCCAGGATCGGCCGCGACAGCGGCAGCACGATGCGCCACAGGAAGCGGCCGTAGCCGCAGCCGTCCATCACCGCGGCGTCCCAGAGTTCCTCGGGCAGTTGCCGGAAGAAGCCCCAGAGCAGCAGGATCGCCATGCCCAGCCCGAAGGCCGACTGCGGCAGGATCACGCCCCAGGGCGTGTCCAGCAGACCCAGGTTCCGTACGCGGATGAACAGCGGCAGGATCGCGGTGGCCGCCGGAAACAACAGGCCCAGCAGGAAGTAGGAAAACAGCAGCCGTTTTCCCAGGAAACGGATCTGCGCGAAGGCGAAGGCCGCCATCACCGACACCACCAGCGTCAGCAGCACCGTTCCCCCCGACAGCAGCACCGAATTGCCGAGCGACAGCCACAGCCGCCGGCTGGCAAGCGCGGAAAGGTAGTTCTCGAAATACCATTCGCCCGGCAGCCCGAAGGGGTTCACCCGCAGCTCGCCCATGGTCTTGAAGCCGCCCAGCGCCACGGTGACCAGCGGCAGCAGCACGATGCCCGCCACCAGCAGCAGCGACAGGTTCCGCGCGAAGGGAGAGTCCCGGTACATCAGTCGCTCTCCCGCATCACGAAGCGGCGGTAGATCAGCGTGAAGCCCACGCAGACCAGGAACAGCACCACGCCCACCGCGCTGCCGAAGCCGATGTTCATGCGGGTGATGCCGAAGGTGTACTGGAAGCTGACCACGGTGTGCGTGGCGTTGGACGGGCCGCCGCCGGTCAGCGGCATCACCACGTCGAACAGCTGCAGCGCGCCCACCACGGAAAAGAACACGGAAATCCGGATCGCCGGGTAGAGCATGGGCAGCACGATGCGGCGAAAGGCCTGCCAGGGTGTCGCGCCGTCCATCGCGGCGGCCTCGCGCACCTCGGTCGGGATGTCCTGCAGCCCGGCCACGTAGATCATCAGGTGGAAGCCGAAGTACTTCCACACCACCACCACCAGGATGGTGTAGATGGCGAGGTCCGCGTCGGCCAGCAGGAAGGGCGGCTCCATCCCCAGTGCCCGCGCCGCCGCGGCGAGGAGGCCGACATTGCCGTCAAACACGAAGCGCCAGATCAGCCCGGCCGCGACCTCGCCCAGCACGTAGGGCAGGAAAAAGATCGTGCGGAAGACCGTGCTGGCGCGCGAGTTGCGCGACACCAGCACCGCGAGCCAGAGGGCCAGCGGCAGCTGCACGATCAGCGACACCGCCACGATCAGCAGCGTGTTCCAGCCGGCGCTGGCGAAGACGCTGTTGCGGAACAGCAGCTCGTAGTTGCGCCAGCCCACCCAGTCCGTGGGGCTGCCGTAGCCGTTCCAGCGGTAGAAGCTGTACCAGCCCGCCTCGACCACCGGCAGCACCACGAACACCGTGAAGAGCAGCGTGGCGGGCAGAAGGAAGCTGCCCGCCATGGCGTTGCGGCCCAGGGCTTCCCGGCGGGCGTCCCGGCTGGCCCCCCGGGCCTGCCGCCGGGATGGCGCCAGGGTTCCGGCCGTGGCGCCGTCCAGGCTCACTGCTCCATCTCCCAGGCATCCTGGATCTGCCGGCCGACCTCGCGCGGCTGGATACGGCCCACCGCCAGGTCGGCGGAGGTGTCGTTCACCACGCGCCCGACCGAGGGGCCCATCATCTGGTCGTAGAAGTTCTGCACGTAGGTGGCGCGCGACAAGTGGGCCGCCATCTCGCGGAAGATCGGGTTCTTCAGCGCCTCGCCGGCGCCGCGCGCCGCGGGGATGAAGAAGCCGCGTTCCGCCGCTTCGCGCTGGATCGCCGGGCTGGTGTAGAAGCGCAGGAAGTCCACGGCCTCGGGCGGCGCGCCCTTGGTGACCAGGAAGCCGTTGACGCCGCCCACCACGTCGCTGGGATCATCGCGCCCGCCGGGCACGGTGGGGAAGGGCAGCCAGCCCAGGTCGGCGTCTGGGATGCCCTGCTGGTTCGCGCTCTGCGTCCGCTGCGTGTTGACGAACCAGTTGCCCATCACCTGCAGCGCCGCCTTGCCGTCGCCGAACTGGCCCGCCGCCTGCGGCGCGGTGTCGCCGAGGAAGCCGCGCTGAAAGGGCTGCAGGTCGATCAGTTGCTTGAACATCTCGCTGGCGCGCAGGAAGTCAGGGCCGTCGAAGCCGCTCTTGCGGGTCATGGCGTTCTCGAAGCCCGCGCGGCCGCCGATGCGCAGCGCCAGGCCCGACCAGAACATGTTCAGCGGCCACTTGTCGGAACCGCCCGCCGTGAAGGGCTGGATGTTCGCGGCCTTGAGCTTGCGCACCGCCTCCAGCAGCCCGTCCCAGGTGCGCAGGCTGTCGGGCTCCACCCCCGCCTGGGCCAGCAGGCGGCGGTTATAGAACAGCGCCACCATCGACTGGTGCGAGGGCGCGCCGTAAACGTGCCCCCCGTCGCTGAGCGCTTCCACCGCGGCCGGGTTCAGGTCGTTGGCCCAGTCGCCGCGCATCTTGTCGGTGATGTCCTGCAGCAGCCCGGCCTTGGCCTGCGCGAACATCACGCCGCCGCCCCAGGTGTAGATCAGGTGCGGCCGCTCGCTGGACTGCAGCATCGTCGTCAGCTTGGCCTTGTAGGGCTCACCCGACATCACCTGGATGTCGACATGGGTTCCCGGATGGGCGGCCTCGTAGCGGCGCGCGACGTCGCGCTGCCACACGGTGGTTTCCGGCGTGTTTTCCGAGATGAACCAGCGTACCGTCGTGTCGGCGAGTGCCGGAAGTGCCGTGAACGCGAGCGTCGTGCAGACGGCCGCAGCGCGGAGCCAGCCAAGCATCGTTCCTCCCCGGACGCCGTCGAGGGCGCCTCGTTTATTTTGCATTCCGTAAAAACCATGATGGCGCCGGTGCTGGAGCGTCAAGGGAAATCTGCGATCCTCGGTCTTAGCTCCAATCTTATTTTAGGTTGCCGAATTTAATGCCTTGACGCTGCCGTGGGCGCGGCAGAATCCTGGCCGCGTGGAAGAACACGCGACATCCGCATGAAGACGGCCGATCCCGAGTTCATGCGGGCCATCAACCGCTACCACGTCATCGACGCGATCCGGCGTGCCGGGCCCATCGCGCGCGTCGGGATCACCGAACGCACCGAGCTCAGCCCCGCCACCGTATCCGCCATCACCGCCGCGCTGATCGAGGAAGGACTGGTGCAGGTGCAGCGGCTCCCCTCCAACGGCGACGCGGCGCGCGGCCGCCCGCGCGTGCTGCTGGACCTGAACGGTGCCGCCTATACCGTGGTCGGCGTGAAGCTGTCGGCGCATCGCATCGGCGTCGCGGTGACCGACGCGCGGGGGGAGCCGCTGGCGGAGCTCGTGCTGCCGCTGCGCGTGTCCCGCCAGTCGCCCGGCGTCGTGGCCGACCTGGTGGAGGACGGCGTGCGCCGCTGCGTCGCCGATGCGGGCCTGCGCATGGAGCAGATCAGCGGCATCGGCATCGGGTTGCCGGGCGTGATCGACGGCAACACCGGCGTGTCGCACTGGAGCCCCGTGCTGGGCCTGTCGCCCGTTCCCTTTGCCGAGGCCGTGGCGCAGCGCCTGGGCACGGCGGCGATCCTGGAAAACGATGCCGGGCTGGTGGCGCTGGCCGAGCACTGGTTCGGGCACGGGCGCGACCTGTCGGACTTCGCCGTGGTGACGGTGGAGAACTCGCTGGGCCTGGGCCTGATCGTGGACGGGCGCCTCCATCGCGGCGCGCACGGCGTGGGGCCGGAGCTCGGCCACGTGAAGGTGGTGGCCGGTGGCCGCCCGTGCCGCTGCGGCCAGCACGGCTGCCTCGATGCCTACGCCTCGGACTGGGGGCTGCTGCGGCTGGGCGAGGAAGCGGGGCTGCTGCTGCCCGGCGACGACACGCCGGAGCGGATCGCTCTCCTGGTCGAGCGCGCCCTGGGCGGCGACCCGGCGGCGGCGGCGCTGTTCCGGCAGGCCGGCAGCCTCCTGGGCCTCGCCGTGGCGAACCTGATCAACCTCCTCAACCCGCCACGGATCATCCTGACGGGAGAGGGGCTGCGCGCCGGCGCGCTGCTGCGCGAGCCGTTGCTGGAAGCGGTGGCGGCCAACGTCCTGCCGACGCTGCGCGAAGCCAGCGAAATCCTGTTCCACGCCTGGGGCGACGAGATGTGGGCGCGCGGTGCGGCCACCATCGTGCTGCGTCGGATCTACGAGGCGCCCTGGAACAACGCGGCCTGAAGCTGGCCGGACAAAGTTCGGGCCGGAGCAAACCGGCCTGAAACAACGCGGCCCGAAGCGGCCCGGAAGGGAAGGAGATATTCATGGAGGCTGTCAGGATCGGCCTGATCGGCTGCGGCAATATCAGCGCGGCCTACCTGCGCGGGGCGGCCTTCTTTCCCGAGCTGCGCGTCACCTGCTGCGCCGACGCCAACCCCGACCAGGCGCGCCGCCGTGCCGAGGAATTCGGGCTGCGTGCCGTCACCGTGGAGGAGCTCCTCGCCGACAGTGAGGTCGAGGTCGTGCTCAACCTCACCACGCCGCAGGCCCATGTTCCCGTGGCGATCGCCGCGCTGGAACACGGCAAGCACGTCCATACCGAGAAGCCCTTCGCCACCTCCACCGCCGAGGGGCGCCGCCTGCTCGAAGCCGCGAAGGCCACGGGGCTGCGCGTCGGCAGCGCGCCCGACACCTTCCTGGGCGGCGCGCACCAGACGGCGCGCAAGCTGATCGACGACGGCGCGATCGGCGCGCCGCTGTCGGGCACCGCCTTCATGATGAACCATGGGCACGAGCACTGGCATCCCGACCCGCGCTTCTACTACGCGGCGGGCGGCGGGCCGATGTTCGACATGGGGCCCTACTACCTGACCAACCTCGTGAACCTGCTGGGGCCGGTGGCCAAGGTCGTGGGCGCCACGACCTCGGGCTTCCGCGAGCGTACGGTCGGCAGCGGCCCGCGCACCGGCGAGGTGGTGCCGGTGGAAACGCCCACCCACGTCACCGGCCTGCTGCACTTCGCGAGCGGCGCGGTGATCGCGATCACCACCAGCTTCGACGTCTGGCAGCACCGCCACGGCAACATGGAGATCTACGGCACGGAAGGCTCGCTGGTGGTGCCCGATCCCAACCGCTTCGGCGGCACGGTGTCGCTGGCCAAGCGGCGCGAGGCCTGGGCGGACGTGCCACTGTCGCACGGCTACGCCGACGGCAACTTCCGCATCATCGGGCTGGCGGACATGGCGCGCGCCATCCGCACGGGTCGTCCGCATCGCTGCGACGCGGCGCTGGGCTTCCACGTGCTGGAGGTCATGGAAGCCTTCGAGCGCTCAGGCCGCGAGGATCGCGCCATCACGATCGAGAGCCGCTGCGAACGCCCGGCGGCCCTGCCGCCGCGCTCGGCACTGGGCGAACTGGACTGAGGGAGAAAACACCATGAGCAAGCAGGCATTGATCGTTTGGGGCGGCTGGCCCGGTCACCAGCCCGGGGAATGCGCGGCCGTGATCGGCGGCATGCTGCGCGAGGAAGGCTTCGAGGTGGTGACCGAGAACACCACCGAAGCCTTCACCGACCCGTCGTTGCGCGACTTCAGCCTGATCGTGCCCATCGTCACGATGTCCACGATCGAGAAGGAGGAGATCGAGGGCCTGAGCGAGGCCGTGCGCTCCGGCGTCGGGTTGGCCGGCTTCCACGGCCAGATGGGCGACAGCTTCCGCAACGAGGTGAAGTACCAGTTCATGGTGGGCGGCCAGTGGGTCGCGCATCCGGGCAACATCATCGACTACACCGTCCAGGTGACGCGGCCCGACGACCCGATCATGGAGGGGATCACCGAGTTCCCCTATCATTCCGAGCAGTACTACATGCACGTCGACCCCAACAACGAGGTGCTGGCCACCACCACCTTCCGCGGCGACCACTGCGCCTGGATCGACGGCCACGTCATGCCGGTGGTGTGGAAGCGGCGGCACGGCGAAGGGCGGGTCTTCTATTCCTCGCTGGGCCACGTCGCGGCGGAGTTCGAGGTGCCGCAGATGCGCACCATCATGCGCCGCGGCATGCTGTGGGCCGCCAGGGGGTGATGATCACCGGGGGCCGGGCTGCCCGCCTTTGTGGCGGGGATGCGCCGGCCCCGGGATGGCGTCCCGGCGTTGCGGGCCGAGGTGATCCTAAGATTCAGGGTGCAAGCAAGCTGTCCGGCGGGAGACTGCCGGCCGGTTCTGCGTTTCGGGGTGAGGCAATTTCTGGCTGACCGGGCGTGCCCAGGTTTTGCTCAGATGACACGTCCCTCTCTGGACCGTCACGACCGTAGGCGGTCACTCGGCATCATCAGAAAAATGAGGGAAATCAATCTCGACTGGAGCGGGCGAAGGGATTCGAACCCTCGACCCCAACCTTGGCAAGGTTGTGCTCTACCCCTGAGCTACGCCCGCATTCCGTCGGTGAGGGGCGTATGCCATGCCCCCTCCGACCCGGCAAGAGGCTCCTCGGCAGTTTTTTGCATGGCCCCGAACGGCGGCGGCTGCGATCACCATTCCCTGACCGTTGGACGCGGCCGCCACCGCACAACCGCCCATTGCGTCCTGGCGGGGCAGTCGCATCTATGGACCCCTGCAACCTGTAGGAACCGCCCCGAAGATGGACACGATCCTCGACCCCAACCGTCCCGCCGCGGGCGGCGGCGCCCCCGCCGACGCCATCCGCGACGGCGATCAGTCGACCTTTATGCAGGACGTCATCGAGGCCTCGCAGCAGACGCCGATCCTGGTGGACTTCTGGGCGACTTGGTGCGGCCCCTGCAAGCAGCTGACGCCGACGCTGGAAAAGGTGGTCCGCGCCACCGGCGGCCGGGTGAAGCTGGTCAAGATCGACATCGACAAGAACCAGGCCCTGGTCCGGCAGCTGGCGCAGATGGGGCTGCCGCTGCAGTCCGTGCCGACCGTGGTGGCCTTCTGGCGCGGCCAGATCGCCGACCTCTTCCAGGGCGCCCTGCCCGAGAGCGAGGTGAAGAAGTTCGCCGAGGCGCTGCTGAAGCTGGCCGGCGGCCAGACCCCCGCGGCCGACCTGCTGGGCGAGGCCAAGGCCGCGGTCGAGGCCGGCGACCACGCCGAGGCGCTGCAGCTCTTCGGCCAGCTGGTGCAGGCCGAGCCCGAGAACCCGGAGGCCTTCGCGGGCGTGGCCCGGGCGCTGATGGCGCTCGACGAGGAAGATCAGGCGCAGGCCGTGCTGGCCCAGGTCCCGGCCAAGATCGCCAACCATGCCGAGATCGCCTCCGTGCGCGCCGCGCTGGAACTGGCGGTGCAGGGGCGTGAGGCGAGCGCCAAGCTGGGCGAGATCGAGCGCCGCGTGGCCGCCGATCCGGACGACCATGCCGCGCGCATCGAGCTCGCCGTGGCGCTCAACGCCGCGGGCGACAAGGACGGCGCCGCGGAGGCCCTGATGGCCGCGATCCGTCGCGACCGGGACTGGAACGACCAGGCGGCGCGCAAGCAGCTGCTGAAGTTCCTGGAGTCCTGGGGCTTCGCCGACCCGGCCTCGGTTGCCGCGCGCCGCAAGCTGTCCACGCTGCTGTTCAGTTGACGAGGTCCTGCTGACCTACCAGGGAGCGCCCCCCAGGATGCCCGCCTTCCACCCCCGGCCCGACAGCCTGCCGGAGGAGATCGCGGTGTTTCCCCTCACCGGCGCTCTCCTGCTGCCGGAAGGAAGGCTGCCGCTCAACATCTTCGAGGGGCGCTACCTGAACATGGTGCAGGACTGCCTGGGCGCCGGGCGGTACCTTGGCATGATCCAGCCCGACGGCAGCGCGCCCGCCGAACCGGCGCTGCCGCCGCCGCTGTTCCGGATGGGCTGCCTGGGCCGGATCGCCTCCTTCGCGGAAACCGAGGACGGGAGGCTGCTGATCACCCTGGTGGGGGTGATCCGCTTCCGCGTGGCGGCCGAGCTGCCGCTCCACCGCGGCTACCGCCGGGTGCGGGCGCGCTACGAGAACTGGCTGCACGACCTCGACCTCGGGGCGCCGCAGCCGCCGCTCGACCGGGCCGCGCTCACCGCCGCCCTGCGGCCCTACTTCGCGCATCACGGCATCGAGGTGAACTGGGAGGCGATCGAGGGCGTGCCCGACCGGCTGCTGGTCAGCACGCTGGCCATGGTCTGCCCCTTCGAGCCGAGCGAGAAGCAGGCGCTGCTGGAAGCCTCGCTTCCGGAGGAGCGGGCCGATATCCTGCTCGCCCTGCTGCGCATGGGCATCCAGGATGGCGGCAGCGGCACCCGCCGGCCAAGCTGAGCGGGCGGGTGGCCGGAACGGGATCACCCGGGGCGGGCACCACCCGGGCGGGAACGGCCCCGGAGGCGGGGAATCACGGAAGCGGGGATTGCCCCCACCGTGCCGCCTGAACCAAGTTGCGCGAACGATTTGCCTGAGCGCCGGGGTCGCACGCCGCGTCCTCCGTGCCGAGAGTGAGACATCATGAGCGACAGCAATCCTTCCCACAGCTCCGCCGCGCAGCCGGGCGGCACCCAGGCCCCGGTGGACCCGCGCCTGCTGGAAATCCTGGTCTGCCCCGTCACCAAGGGACCGCTCCGCTACGACCGCGAGAATGGCGAGCTGGTGAGCGAGCAGGCCGGCCTGGCCTATCCGATCCGCGACGGCATCCCGATCATGCTGCCCGACGAGGCACGCCGCCTCGACGGCTGATGCGGCGCGCGATGACCGAAGCTCCCACCGAGGTCCGCCTCCGCCGCGCCGAGCGGGCGCTGGAGGTCGCCTGGCCCGACGGCGCGCGCCATCGACTGCCGGCGGAATACCTGCGGGTGGAAAGCCCCTCCGCCGAGGTGCAGGGACACGCGCCCGACCAGAAGCGCACCGTGGCGGGCCGGCGGCACGTCGGCATCATGCGGCTGGAGCCGGTGGGCAACTACGCCCTGCGGATCCTCTTCGACGACCTGCACGACACCGGCATCTACAGCTGGGCCCTGCTGCGCCAGCTGGGCGAGGAGCAGGAGGATCGCTGGCGGGCCTACGAGGCCGCGCTGGCGGCGGAGGGCCTCAGCCGCGACCCGCCGGCCCGGCGCCCTGCCGGCTCGGCGGTCAATCTGCCGAGATCGTCATGCGCCGGCCATGAAGCGGTTGCATCCAAGCACCACGATCCGACGTAGAACGATCGTCCTGGCCGTCCATCCCACCCGGGAAACGCACAACAAGGGCCTGGAACCAAGGAGCGTCGCATGACCGGATCAGCATCCCGCAGGGTTCTTCTTCTCGGCACGCTTCTGGCGGGGCTGCCCCTGCTGGGCCTCCCGGCCGCGGCGCCCGCCCGGGCCCAGGGCACCACCGCCGCGGCGCCCGCCACCCCGCCGGTGCGGATCCGCGGCACCATCACGGCGGTGACCGACAAGACGCTGAGCGTCACCACGCGTGCCGACGAGAAGCTCGAGGTCGCCCTGGGCGATCCGCTCTCGGTCACCTCGCCCAAGCCCGTGGCGCTGGCCGACATCAAGAGCGGCGACTATCTTGGCATCGTGGGCGAGCCCGGCCCCGACAACACCCTGCGCGCCCGCGCGGTGGTGGTCTTTCCCGAGGCGATGCGCGGCACCGGCGAGGGTCACTACCCCTGGGACCTGCCCGGCACCAGCATGACCAACGCCACCGTCAGCGCCGTGGTCTCGGCCAGCCAGGGCCGCACCCTGACCATGAGCTACAAGGGACAGGAGGTGAAGATCGAGGTGCCGCCCGACACCCCGATCGTGACGCCCGTCCCGGCCACCCGGGCCGACCTCAAGCCGGGCGCGGCCGTCATGCTCACCGCCACGCGCGACGCGGCCGGACACCTGTCCGCCAGCCGCGTGAACGTGGCCAAGGACGGCGTGAACCCGCCCAACTGATGTCCGACGCCGCCGAGACCGCCGCCAACGGGGCCACCAACGGGGCGGCCGGAACCCGCCCGCGCCGGGAGCGGCGCGGCGCGCCCCGGCCGCCGGCGAAACCCTTTCCCTGGCTCGACCGGGGAGGGCGGTTCTCGCCCTTCAAGTCGGCGGTCTTCGCGCTGACGATCCTGCCGGGGCTCCTCACCGGGGTGCGCTGGATCGTCGGTGATCTCGGTGGCGAGCCCTACATGGAGGCCACCCATCAGACCGGCCTCTGGGCGATCCGCTTCCTGCTGATCTCGCTGGCGGTGACGCCGCTGCGCTACCTGCTGGACTGGCCGGGCGTGGTGGTGCTGCGGCGGATGCTGGGCCTGGCCGGCCTCGCCTACGCGCTGGTGCATTTCCTGCTCTACGTGATCGACCAGAAGTTCAACCTGTTCCACGTGGTCAGTGAGATCGTGCTGCGCCTCTACCTCACCATCGGCTTCGTGGCGCTGGCGGGCCTCTGCGTGCTAGGCTGGACCTCCACCGACGCGGCGCTGCGCCGGATGGGGCGCCGCTGGAAGCAGCTGCACCGCCTCGTCTTTCCCATCGTGGTGCTGGCCGCGCTGCACTTCTACATGCAGAGCAAGGTGGACGTGAGCGAGGCCGTGATGGTGAGCGGCTTCTTTCTGTGGCTGGTGTTCTGGCGCCTGCTGCCCGCCACCCGCCGCGCCAGCATCCCCGTGCTGCTGCTCCTGGTGCCGGCCGCGGCCCTCGGCGCCGCGGCGCTGGAATATGCCTGGTACGCCCTGGCCACCCGCGTCCCCGCGATCCTGGTGCTGAAGGCCAATCTGGGCTTCGACCTCGGGCCGCGTCCGGCGGTCTGGGTGGCGATGGCCGCCGTGGTGGCGGCGCTGCTGCCGCTCTGGCCCCGGCTGCGCCGCCGCGTCTCCCCCACGGGCCCCGCCACGGCCTGACGGATACCGCCGTCCTGGCCCGGGCGCGCCCGAAGGGGCGCCCCGCTGGCCCCGGATGAGGTTGGTCCGTTGCGTGCTCCGAACAGCCCGCTGGCCGGCGGAAACCTCCTTCTCCGCCGCCGGTTACCGAAACGGCGGGAGGTAAGTGCATGCTGCTTCGGATCCTGGGTCTGGCGCTGCTCTACCTCGCCTTCGTCGGGCAGCCCACCTGGCAGGAAGCGGCCGCCGCGCTGATCGGCGCCGCGCTCTTCGCCGGCTTCTCGCTGGCGCAGCGGCAAACCGCGCCGCAGCCCTTCCGCTTCTCCCTGCCGCCACTGCACGCCGCGGTCTCGCTGCTCGGCGCCCTGGGCCGCGAAACTGCCACGGTCGGCCTGGCGCTGCTGCGCGCCGTGATCGGCCGGCCCGTCCGGGGGGAGGTGACGACGCAGCCCTTCGAGCCCGGCGGCCCCGACGCGCGCGACGCGGCACGCCGCGCCCTGGTGATCCTGGGCCTGTCGCTGGCCCCCAACGGCTTCGTGCTGGACGACACCGGGGAAGCGGAAGGCCTGCCGCTGCACCGCCTCGCGCCGCAGCCCGTCGCCGCCGACCGCCGGTGGCCGCTGTGAACCTGCCCGCCGGTGCCGACCTCGGGGCCGGCTGGCCCTGGATGCTGGCCCTGCTGGCACTGCTGCCCGCTTTCGCCCTGTCGGCGGCGATGGCGCTGCGGGGAAGCGTCGGCGCCCGGCTTGTGGCGGCGCAGCTCGCCTCCTCGGTCGCCGTGCTGGCGCTGGTGACGATGAGCTTCGCCTTCGATCAGTCCTCGCTCCTCGACCTGCCGCTGACGCTGGTGCTGTTGTCGCTGCCGGGCACGTTGGTGATGGCCCTGTTCCTGGAGCGCTGGCTGTGAAGGCGCTGCTGCTGCCCGCCCTGCTGTTGCTGACCGTGGCGGCGACCTGGCTCGGCGCGCTGGGCGCCGCGCGGCTGCGCACCCCGATGGAGCGCCTGCACGCCGTCACCTTCGTCAACATCGCCGCCGGCACCGCGCTGCTGCTCGCCGCGCTGGTCAGCGACGGTTTTTCCGCGCGGGTGCTGAAGGTGGCGCTGATCGTCGTCCTGTCCTGGGCCACCGGCGCCGCTCTGTCGCACGCCACCGGCCGTGCCCTGGTGCGGCGCGAGGCCGGGCGCGCCGCCGCGGCGGAGGGCGAGGCGCCGTGACGATCCTGCTCGGGGCGCTGTTCCTCATCGTGGCCGCGACCGGCACAGGCATCGTGCTGAGCCGCCAGCCGCGCCGTCAGGTGATGGCCATGGCCGTGCATGGCTTGGCGATGACGCTGCTGTTCGCGGCACTGCAGGCACCCGACGTGGCCTTCTCGCAGCTGGTGGTTGGCACCGTCGCCGTGCCGCTGCTCTTCCTGGTGGTGCTGGCGAGCCTGCGCCTCCACCGACCCCCGCCCGAGGACGGCGCGAAGCCGGAAGGGGGCGGGCCGGGATGAGGCTCCGCTACCTCCTGACCGCGCTGGCCGCGCTCTGCCTCCTGCCGCTGGCCGCCCCGGTGATCCGCCACATGCCGGAGTTCGGCGCCCATCCGCTCCCCTATGGTGAGGCCGTGAACCGGATCGCGCCCGCCGAGCGGCAGGTCACCAACATGGTCAGCGCGGTGAACTTCGACCTGCGCGGCTTCGACACGCTGGGCGAGGAAACCATGCTGCTCGCGGCCGTGGTGGGCACGGTGGTGCTGCTGCGCGGCGCGCGCGGCGAGGGCACGGCGGACCGCCCGGCCAGCTGCCCCGGCCGGCCCATCGCCCCGCGCAGCCCGGGCGTGGTGCTGCTGTGCCGGGTGCTGACGCCGATGCTGCTGCTCTTCGGCCTCTACGTGGTGCTGCACGCGCAGCTGACGCCGGGCGGTGGCTTCCAGGGCGGGGTGATCATCGCGTCGGGCCTCATGCTCGTCTGGCTGGGCGAGGGCTACGGTGCCTGGCGGAGGCTGGTGCCGGGCAAGGTGCTGCACGCGATGGAGGGCGGGGGCGCCGCGCTCTACACGCTCACCGGCCTCGGCGCGCTGCTGAGCGGGGCGGCGTTCCTGACCAACATCCTCCCCTTCGGCGAGATGCGGCAGCTCCTGTCGGGCGGCATCATCCCGGTGGTGAACCTGGGCGTCGGCCTCGCCGTGGCGGGCGGCTTCGCGATGCTGTTCCTGGAGTTCCTCGAGGAAACGCGCGAGCCCGAGGGCAACGACGAATGACCCTTCCGGCAAGGACGCGGCGGTGAGCGTCATCCCCTGGCTCGCCGCCGCCTGGCTCTTCGCGATCGGCCTTTACGGCATCGTCACGAGCCGCCACTACATCCACCTCATCGCCTGCCTCTCGGTGGCGCAGTCGGGCACCTACGTGCTGCTGCTGGCGATCGGTTTCCGGTGGAATGCCGGGCCGCCGGTCTTCTTCGACCATCCGCCCGGCACGCCGGCGGTGGACCCGGTGGTGCAGGCGCTGGTGCTGACCGACATCGTGGTGGGCGCCGCCGTCACGGCGCTGCTGCTGACGCTGGCGCTGCAAGTCCATAAGCGCAAGGGCACGCTCGACCCCGAGGCGCTGCGGCCCATGCGCCGATGATCTCCGCGCTGCCGCCGCTCGCCGTGGCCGTGCCGATCCTGGTGGCCGCGGCGCTGCTGGGTTTCGGGCATTTCCTGCCGCGCCGCGCCGCCGACGTGGTGGCGATCCTCTGCGCGCTGGGCATCGCCGCGCTGGGGGCGGTGATGGCCGCGCAGGCGATGCACGGGCCGCTGCTGCACTGGTTCGGCGGCTGGAGCATGCGCGGCGACGTGGTGCTGGGCATCGCTTTCTCCGCCGACCTCGCGGGTTCCACCATGGTGGCGCTGCTGGGCCTGCTGTTCGCCGCCTCCTTCCTGTTCGCCTGGGGCTTCTTCGAGGAAGTGGGCGTGCAGTTCCACGTGCTGATGCTGGTGTTCCTGGCCGCCATGGCGGGCTTCAGCCTGACGCGCGACCTGTTCAACCTGTTCGTCTGGTTCGAAGTCATGAGCGTCGCCGCCTTCGCGCTCACCGCCTACCGGCTGGAGGAGTCCTCGCTGGAAGGGGCGCTCAACTTCACCGTCACCAACACGCTGGGCGCCATCACCATGCTGGCCGGCATCGGGCTGCTCTACGGCCGGCTGGGCAGCCTCGACATGCCCACGCTGGGCCAGCGCGCGGCGGCGGCTGGCGCGGACCCGGTGCTGCTGGCGGGGTTCTGCCTCCTCACCGTCGCGCTGTTGGTCAAGGCGGCCACGGTACCCTTCCACTTCTGGCTCCCCGACGCCCACGCCGTGGCGCCGAGCCCGGTCTCGATGATCTTCTCGGGCGCCATGGTGGCGATGGGGATCTTCGGCCTCACGCGCCTCACTTGGAACATCTTTGCCCATGCCGGGCCGGTGGCGGACCAGGCGCACGGGGTGCTGCTCTGGCTGGGCGCCATCAGCACCGTGGCGGGCGGCATGCTGGCCCTGGCCCAGCGCCACCTCAAGCGGATGCTGGCCTTTTCCACCGTCTCCCACACCGGCATCCTGCTGATGGGGCTGGCCACGCTGCGCCCCGACGGGCTGGCGGGGCTGCTGACCTATCTCGTGGGGCACGGGCTGGTGAAGGCGGCGCTCTTCGCGCTGGCGGGCGTGCTGATGGCGACGCTGGGCGGCATCGACGAGATCGGGCTGCGCGGCCGCGGGCGCGACATCTGGCCCGCGGGCCTCGCCTTCGCGCTCGGCGGGCTGCTGCTGGCCGGGGCGCCGTTCGGCCTGATGGATGAGGGGGTGAAGCTGCTGGACGCCGCCGCCTCGGCCGGCGGCACCGCCTCCATCGCGGTGCTGGCCCTGCCGCTCGGCGCCGGGCTGACCGGCGGCGCCGTGCTGCGCGTCACCGGCCGGGTCTTCCTGGGCTGGGGCGAGGTGCCCGGCGAGGAAGAACGCTCGCCCAGCGAGGAAGAAAGCGAGCAGGCCAACCGCCCGCTCTGGCTCATGCTGCTGCCGGTGGCGGTGCTGCTGCTGCTCGCGCTCACCACCGGGGAATTCGTGGCCGGGTTCGCGCGCCACGCCGCGAACGGGATGATGAGCGCGGCGGGCGAGGGGCCGCCGCTCGTGCCGGACGCGCCGGCGCATTCCTGGCTGTCCTGGGCGGGGCTGGCGCTGGCGGTGGTGGTGGCCGCCTGGGACCTGGGCCGGCAGCACCTGCCGCGGCTGCTGGACCGCCCGGTGGACGCGCTGACGGCACCGGTCTTCGCCGGGCTGGACCGGCTGCACAGCGGGCTGATCGGCGACGAGGTCGCCTGGATCCTGCTGGGCCTCGCCGTGCTGGCGCTGCGGCTGGCCTATGGCTGATCCACGACCGACCACGGCTGCGCCCTCCGGGGAAAGACCGCGCCGCCGGTTCTTCCTCCGGCCCCGGCGGGAACGCGGCCGCCTCCGAGCCGCCGCTGATCCTCGAAGTCTTATCGGCGCGGCGGCGGAATCAATGGCCGCGCGGCGGGTCCTGCTTCCTAAGCTGCCAGACAGCAGGGGCGTGGCGAAGCGCAGCCTTTACGCAAGGTCCGGAAAAGGGCCAGGAAAGAACACGGCCACGACGCCGACGGAGCACGAGAGTCCGAGATGATCATCGACTGCCACGGCCACTTCACCACCGCACCCAAGAGCCTGCATGCCTGGCGCGCGCAGCAGCTCGCCAGCGTCAACGACCCCGCCAACGCGCCCCGCAAGTCCGACCTCCGCATTTCGGACGAGGAGATCCGCGACGCCATCGAGAACGGCCAGCTGAAGATGCAGCGGGACCGCGGCGGCGACCTCACGATCTTCTCGCCGATCGCCGGGCAGATGGCGCATCACCTGGGCAACGAGGCGACCAGCCGGGACTGGACCGAGCTCTGCAACGACCTGATCCACCGGGTCTGCACGATGTTCCCCGACAACTTCGCCGCCGTCTGCCAGCTGCCGCAGTCGCCCGGCGTGTCGCCCGCCAACTGCATCCCCGAGCTTCGCCGCTGCGTCGAGGAACTGGGCTTCGTCGGCTGCAACCTGAACCCCGACCCCTCGGGCGGCCACTGGAAGGAGCCGCCGCTCTACGACCGGTGGTGGTACCCGATCTTCGAGGAGATGGTGCGCCTCGACGTACCGGCGATGATCCACGTCAGCTCGTCCTGCAACCCAAACTTTCACCACACCGGCGCCCACTACATCAACGGCGACACCACCGCCTTCATGCAGTTCATCCAGTCCAGGCTGTTCGAGGACTTCCCGACGCTGCGCCTGGTGATCCCGCATGGCGGCGGCGCCGTGCCCTACCATTGGGGCCGCTACCGTGGGTTGGCGCTGGAGATGAAGGACGGCACCACGGTGGAGAAGCTGATGAACAACGTCTTCTTCGACACCTGCGTGTACCACTACCCGGGCGTGCAGCTCCTCACCGACGTGGTGCCGGTGGACAACATCCTGTTCGGCTCGGAGATGATCGGCGCCGTGCGCGGCATCGACCCCGAAACGGGCCAGTACTTCGACGACACCAAGCGCTACGTCGACGCCTGCCGCGACCTTTCCGAGGAGCAGCGCCATAAGATCTTCGAGGGCAATGCCCGCCGCGTGTATCCGCGCCTCGACGCGCAGCTGAAAAGCCGCGGCCACTGAGCCCGCCACCCCGCCGCTGAAGCGGTGAGGCGGCGCGCGGTCGGCCGCGCGGGAATGGCCCCGGATCATGCGGTTCGGGGCCGCGGGACGTCGCCCCGCGATTGAAGACTGTGGGTTGGGATGAAGCGCGGCAAAGACCGCGGCGAAACGCCCTGAAGGGGCGATGAGGGAAGGAGGGGCCATGGGAGGCGCTGGAGCCACGCGTCGGGCCGTCCTGGGCGGCGGGCTGGCCATGGCCGCGCTCGGAAGCGGCAGGCTGGCCGCGCAGGCGCCCGCGCGGCCAGTGACGATCGCCAATGCCGCGGGCAGCGTCAACGTCACGATGCAGCAGCTGATGAAGCAGCAACGCTACCTCGAGGAGTTCGGCCTCGCGCCGGAACTGATGCACGTGTCCGACGGCACCCGGATCAACAGCGGCATCATCGGCGGCGACATCGACCTCACCACCATGTCGGGCTTCGCGCAGGTGTTTCCGGCGGTGGAGCGCGGCGCGCAGCTGAAGCTGATCTGCGGCGCCGCGCTGCTGCCCTCGCTCTGCGTCTTCACCGCCAAGCCGGAGGTCCGCACCCTCAAGGACCTGGAAGGGCGCACCGTCGGCACCGGCTCGCTCGGCTCGCTGCTGCACCAGCTGATGGTGGGGCTGTTCAACAAGTACGGCGTCGACAGCAGCAAGGTGAAGTTCGTGAACATCGGCGCCAGCGTCGACGTGTTCAAGGCAACCGCGGTCGGCACGGTGGATGCCGGAACCGGCGAGAACGCCATCCTCGAGCAGCTGGACGACTACAAGGTCAGGCTGGTGGAACACGGCAACATGGCCGAGGAACTGCCGGAATACACTTATCAGGGCGGCTGGACCTCGCAGCGCACGCTCGACCAGAAGCGCGACACCGTGGTGCGCGCCCTGGCCGCCTACGCGAAGCTCTACCGCTTCGTGCAGATGCCCGAGGCGCAGGACGCCTTCCTGCGCGCGCGCCGCACGGTTCTGCCGGGCTCCGGCGACCGGGAAGGGTTGGCGCAGTGGCACTTCATCCAGCGCTACAAGCCCTTCGCGGTGGACCTGGTGCTGGGGCCGGAGCGGCTGGACTACATGCAGAAGCTGAACCTGCAGCTCGGCACGCAGAAGCAGCTCCTGCCCTACGACCGCGTGGCCGACAGCAGCGTCGCGCGCGACGCCCTGTCGCTGCTGGCCTGAGCGGCGATGTCGGCAACAGCATCGGGACGGCCCGGTCCAACGGACCGGCCGCCCGGAGATCCGAAACAACCGAGCCGGGAGACCGATCAGTGACCAGGACATCCAACCAAGGCCTGTCACGCCGCATGCTGCTCGGCGCCACGGTTCTGGGCTTCGGGGGGCTGGGCTTCGCGGCCTCCGCCGGCCGCGCCCGGGCGCAGGCCCCGGCGGCCAGGCCGGTGACCATCGCCAACGCTTCGGGTCTCGCCAGCTTCACCATGCAGGAGGTGTTGCGCCAGCAGGGCTACATGGAGGAGTTCGGCCTGAAGCCCGAAACGCTCAACATCGGCGACGGCGGCAAGATCGTGGGCGGCATCATCGGCGGCAACATCGACGTGTCCATGCTGTCCGGCTTCGCGCAGATCTTTCCGGCGATCGAGCGCGGGGCGCAGCTGAAGGTCATCGCTGGCGGCGGCATGCTGCCCTGGCAGGCGGTGTTCACGGCCAAGCCGGAGGTCCGCACGCTGAAGGACCTCGAAGGCAAGACGGTCGGCACCGGCTCGCTCGGCGCGCTGCTGCACCAGCTGATGGTGGCGCTGCTGCAGAAGCACCAGGTCGACGTTTCCAAGGTCCGTTTCGTCAACATCGGCGGCAGCGTCGACATCTTCCGCGCCGTCACCGCCGGCACCGTGGATGCCGGGCCCGGCGACCTGTCGCTGATCGACCAGCAGGACGAGTTCAAGGTCCGCCTGCTCGAGCACGGCAACATGGCCGAGGAACTGCCCGAATACACCTACCAGGGCACCTGGACCTCGACGCGCGCGATCGAGGGCAAGCGCGACGTGATCGTCCGCAGCATGGCGGCCTACGCCAAGCTCTACCGCTTCGTGCAGTCCCCGAATTCGCAGGAGGCCTTCGTGCGGGCGCAGAAGACGCTGTTCCCGCGCGCGCCGGAAGACCAGGCCGTGACCCAGTGGAAGTACATCCAGAAGTACAAGACCTATAACGAGGCGCTGGTCGTGAGCGAAGAGCGCTTCAACTACATGCAGAAGCTCAACATCGAGGTGCAGTCGCAGCGCAAGGTGCTGCCCTACAGCCAGATCGCGGACATGTCGCTGGCGAAGGAGGCGCTGGCCATGCTGGGCTAACGGCGCGGCCAGGGGCGGGCCACAGCGTTCCCCCACAGATGATCACGAAAATGTGTGGTTCGCCGGGCCTCCGCGCTTCCTATCGTCCATCCTCAAGCAAGCAAGAAATACCAGGGGTGGACAAAGAGATGGCACGGCCCGCGGGCTACAGCCTACGACATTTGCGTGTTTTCCAAGAGGTTGCCCGCCTCCGGAGCGTCCGTAAGGCGGCCGATGCCGTTCACCTGACGCAGCCGGCCGTGACGCAGGCCATCGCCAAGCTCGAAGGGCAGATCGGGACGCAGCTCTTCGACCGCCGCAGCAGCGGGACCTATCTCACGCCGGCCGGGGAGATCCTGGCCCATCGCGTCGGACGCATGTTCCGGCAGATCGAGGAGGCGCTGGCCGCGCTGAGCCCGGGTGACCTGCCCAGCGCGCAGCTCGCCTGCGCGGCGGAACGGATCACCCTGCCGCAGATCCGCGCGCTGTCGGCCATCGCCAACAACCAGGTGGCCCGCATGGCCGAGCAGGCCGGGATTTCCCAGGCCTCGCTGATCCATGCCGCGCGGGAGATGGAGCGCTGCCTGGGCACCCGCCTGCTGCGCCATGCCTCCTCCGGCCTCTCCACCACCGAGGAAGCGGGCGAGCTCGCGCGGCGGCTCTCGATCGCGGTGCGTGAGTTCGACTGCGGGCTGGAGGAAATCTGGGCCGACGCCAACCACCATCGCGGCCTGCTGCGCATCGGCGTCATGCCGCTGGCCGGCAGCTTCCTGGTCGGGCAGGTGGTCAACGAGCTGATCAAGTCCGCCCCGGAAGCGCGCGTCCAGCTGCGCACCGCCGACAGCAGCTACCTGTCCAACGCCCTGCTCAACGGCGACATCGACTTCGTGATCGGCCTGTCGCGCCTGACGGATGGCGAGAAGTTCACCCAGGAAGCGCTGGCGGCGCTGCCCTACGTGCTGGTGGCGCGCGCGGGCCATCCGCTGACGCGGCGGTCCGCGATCCGCCTCGCCGATCTCGAGGATTACGAGCTGATCGCGCCCAGCCGCGAGGCGACGCGCCGCGTGGCCTTCGACCGCCTGATCGCCCTGGTTCCGCACGCGCGGGCGACCAACATCGAGGCCTCCTCCATTTCCACCCTGCGCTTCCTCTTGTCGGGCAGCGACCGGCTGGCGCTGCTGACGCATTTCGAGTTCGAGCAGGAAAAAGCCGCGGGCGTCCTGACCGCCCTGCCGTTCGGCCCCATCGAGCCCGCCCCGTTCATCGGCGTCTCGTGGCGCAAGGATTGGGAGCTGCCGCCGCTGCACAAGCAGTTCCTGAGCCTGCTGCGCTCCCATGCCGCGGCGATCTCGGCGGTGGAAGGCCAGGCGCCGATGCTCCATTGCCCTGAGGAGGCCGCCTAGCGGCGCCGTCGCCACGGCAGCGGGCCGCTGCGGGAGCGCGGCGCCGCTCACAGCAGCCGCACCGCCTCGGCTGGCAACGACCGGTCCACGGCCGCCTCCTCGGGGACCGGCTTCGGCTGCACGCCGAGGCGAACGTTCAGCGCCTGCAGGAAGGCGATGCGCTCGGGCGGGATGGCGAGGTCCAGCGCGAAGGGCTGCACGGTCTGAAAGAAGCGCCACTGGTAGTCCGAGGACGCCTCGAAAGCCTCGTCCTTGCCGCCCAGCGCCGCCCGCCGCGCCGCGAACCAGGCGTCGCGGGAATCCGGGCCGGCCAGGAAGCGGAACATGGTGCCGTAGGCCGCGAGCGTGCGCACCAGCAGCTCCCGCTTGCTGGCGATGACGTGGTCCGCCGCGAAGCCGCCCTGGAAGGGGTAGTCCCGCAGGTTGCGCCACATGTCGCCGCCTTCCACGACGTGGACGCCCAGCGCGGGCAGCTGCGGGATCACGTCGATCTGCCCCGGGCCGGCATCCACCACGCCGGCCACCACCGCGCGGAACACGTCGGCGCTGCTGCCGATATTGGCGAAGGTCACCGACGCCGGGTCGATGCCTTTGCTCAGCAGCAGCGCCACCACCGTCTGGTGCAGCTGCGCCCCCAGTGAACCGACGCCGATCGTACGGCCTTTCAGGTCCTCCACGCTGCGGATGTCCGGCTTGGCGCTGAACACGGTCTGCTGTCCGAGCAGCACGGAACCGTTGGTGATCTTGAGCTTGGCGCCGCGCTGCACCGCCGGAAACACCTGCGAGAAGCCGGCCAGTGGGCAAAGGTCCATCTGCCCGCTCAGCACGCTGCCCATCAGCTTCGAGCCGTCGGACACGTAGAGAGGCTTCACCCGCAGCCCGAACTTTTCGAAGAAGTTCTGCTGGTGCATCAGTTCCTCGAAGGCCGAGGTCAGGTTGCCGGCGGCGTTGATGATGTTGACCGTGTCTCCACCCCCGGCCTGCGCGCGCGCCCGGCGGGGCAGGGCCGCCGGCACCAGCGCCAGCGTCGTGGCGGCCGCGGCGCCCCGCAGGATGCCGCGACGCTCCAGCGCGTGCTGTCCGGTTGTCATGGATGGGCTCTCCCCGGCTGCGCCACGTGCCACGGCCTGTTCCCCCACGGGCCGCAACGCCGTCTCGTGACGAATTTGCACGAATGATGTTCCGCAACAGCCATCAGTTCCGATATCGGTCCGATAAATCCTCGCGGTGCTGCGCTGCAACAAAGGCTTGCCGGCCTCTTCTTATACCCTTCCGGCTGCTTCTGATTGGTGCGGCCCGGCCGGTGTGAGGGAGGCTCCCCGCCAAGGACCGCGGGTCGCGACGGAGCGGGTGTGCAGGCGCGACGGCACGACGTCCCGCGGCGGGGCTGGAGTTCAGGGGAGCACCATGGCTGAGAAAGTGAAGCTCGACATCTCGATCGCGGAGTATCCGCACACCGCCGCGATCCTGAGCGGCGAAATTCCCATCGAAGGTGTGGAGCCGAACTTCATCAGGGTCGTGCCGCAGATCGGCGCCTTCCGCCGCATGGTGCGCCAGGTCGAGTTCGACGTCTGCGAGATCGCGCCCACCACCTACATCATCGCGCGCGCCTACGGTGCCCCCTTCGTGGCGCTGCCGATCTTCGTGATGCGCCGCTTCCACCATGCCGGCCTGCTGGTGCGCCCCGACGCGAACATCACCACGCCCAAGGACCTGGAAGGCAAGAAGGTCGGTGTGCGCGCCTATTCCGTCACCACCGGCGTCTGGACCCGCGCGATCCTGATCAACGAGTTCGGCCTCGATTCCTCCAAGGTGACCTGGGTGGTCGATGACGAGGAACACGTCACCGAGATGCCGCTGCCGTCCAACGTCATCCACGC
The DNA here is from genome assembly GCF_042433915.1 of Roseomonas elaeocarpi. Lineage (NCBI taxonomy): Bacteria > Pseudomonadati > Pseudomonadota > Alphaproteobacteria > Acetobacterales > Roseomonadaceae > Roseomonas > Roseomonas elaeocarpi. Next base: position 89,093 of record NZ_JBHLUN010000013.1, read on the forward strand.
GCCGGCGGGCCGCTCGCTGGCCGACATGATGGCCGATGGCGAGCTCGCGGCGGGCTTCGACGCCAATGCCGGCATCGGCCGCACCGGCAATCCGACCGGCGGCTGGAAGGTCGTGGAAGCGAACTACCCGGACCTGTTCCCCGATGCGGAAGCGCTGGAAGCCGACTGGTACCGCCGGACGCATATCTACCCGATGCACGGCACCATCGTGGTCAAGGATGCGGTGCTGCGGGAACATCCCTGGGTGGCGCAGTCGCTGTTCAAGGCCTTCTCCGAGGCCAAGCGCCAGTGGCTCGAACGCCTGCATGCCGGGCAGGCGACCACCGCCACGGACAAGCGTTACCTCGCGCTCACGAAGATCGTCGGCCCCGACCCGCTGCCCTACGGGATGGAGGCCAACCGCGCCACGATCGAGGCGCTGGAAGAAACCGCCTTCAAGCAGGAACTGACGCCGCGGCGGATGGAGATGCGGGACATCTTCGTCGATCCCGAGCGGAACTGAGAACAGGAGGAAGGCACCGTGGCTTCGCGATACGTCGACATCCACCCGCACGTCATTTCCACCGACGAGAAACGCTACCCGCACTCGCCGCTCTTCGGAAAGCAGTCGGACTGGTCCAAGGAACGCCCGACGGAGGTCGAGAACCTGATCGAGTTCATGGACGAGGCCGGCGTGGAAAAGGCCGCGATCGTCCAGTCCTCGACCTGCTACGGCTACGACAATTCCTACGTCTGCGACGCCGTGCAGCGCTATCCCGGCCGCTTCACCGCGGTGGGCTCGGTGGACCTGATGCAGCCCGACGCGCCGCAAACCATCCGCGGCTGGACCGAGCGCGGCCTCACGGGCCTGCGCCTCTTCACCGGCGGCAGCACCAAGGAGTTCGACACCTCCGAGCTCGACGATCCGCGCTCCTTCGCCGCCTGGGAAACGGCGGGCGAGCTCGGCCTGCCGATCTGCATCCAGACCGGCCCGGTCGGCCTCGCGCAGGTGGCGGGACTGGCGAAGCGCTTCCCGCAGGTGAAGATCATCCTCGACCACCTGGCGCGTCCGGTGATCGACGACGGCGCGCCTTACAAGAAGGCCGTCAGCCTCTTTGCGCTGGCGCCCTTCGAGAACGTCTACCTCAAGCTGACACCGCGCATCTTCACCACCGTGGTCCAGGGCGCGGCGCGGCCGGACACCTTTTTCCCGAAGCTGATCGAGATGTTCGGCGCCTCGCGCCTGGCCTGGGGCTCCAACTACCCCGCCTCGGAAGGCTCCATGAAGGAGAACCTCGAGATCGCCGAGGACCGCCTCTCGGTGGTGGGCGAGGCGGACCGCCGGCAGATCTTCGCCCGCACCGCACAGTCGCTCTACCCCACGCTCAAGGACTGACAAGACAACAACGACGAAAGGAGGTGACGCCGTGAACAAGAAGATCAAGCTCTCGGTGGAAAACGTGTCCAAGACGTTCCGCATCCGCGGCGGCGCCAACGGTGAGGACGGCATCCTGCCGGTCCTCCGTCACGTCAACTTCGACGTGTACGAGGGCGAGATCGTGTCGTTGATCGGCGAGAGCGGCTGCGGCAAGACCACGCTGCTGCGCATCGTGCAGGGCCTGGTGCGCCACGACGCCGGCAACATCCGGGTGGACGGGCAGCCGGTGTCGCGCCCCGGCCGCGACCGCGGCTTCGTGTTCCAGCAGGCCAGCCTGCTGCCCTGGCGCTCCGCCCGCGCCAATGTCGAGTTCGGGCTGGAGCTGCAGGGCGTGCGCGCCGCCGACCGCCACCGCCGTGCGGAGGAGCTGCTGAAGCTGGTGGGTCTGGGCCATGCCGGCGCGCAGTTCCCGCACGAGCTGTCGGGCGGCATGCAGCAGCGCATCGGCCTGGCGCGCGCGCTGGCGATCGACCCGGCGATCATGCTGATGGACGAACCCTTCAGCGCCCTCGACGCCCAGACGCGCGAAGTGCTGCAGGAAGAATTGCTGCGCATCCAGCGCGAGGTCGGCAAGACCACGCTCTTCGTCACGCACGACCTGGATGAGGCGATCTACCTCAGCAACCGCGTGGTCGTGCTCGCGGCCAAGCCCGGCCGCGTCAAGCGCATCATCGAGATCCCCTTCGAGCGCCCGCGGCCGCCGCTGACCGAGCTGCGCGGCGACCCGCGCTTCCAGCAGATCCGCGCCGAGATGTGGGAGCTGATCCGCAACAGCGCCCCGCTCGCCGCGGCCGCCTGACGATCCTGGCCGCCGAACAGGAACAAACCCCGATGTCGCAGTCCACGACCCCCATCAACATCCCCATCGACCGGAACAACATGTCCAGCCGAACGGAAGTGGCTGCGCATCTGCAGCCCGAAACCCAGATCGAGGATATCGGCCCGCCGCCCAAGCAGCGCGCTTACCTCTGGATCATCCGCCTGTGTTCCGTGGTCGCGGTGATCGGCCTCTGGGAAGTGCTGGGCCGCCAGGTCAACCCGCTCTTCATGAGCTATCCCAGTGCCATCGCCGTGGCGGCGGCGGCGATGATCGGCAGCGGGGAGCTCGGCACCGCGCTGGTGAGCAGCCTGTCCACGCTGATCCTGTCCTTCGTGATCGCCAGCGTGATCGGCCTGGGCCTCGGCCTGCTGATCGGCCGCTACCGCGCGGTGGAAGCCGCGACGGACTGGCTGGTGAACGCGCTCTACTCGACGCCGCTGGTGGCGGTGATCCCGCTGGTGATCCTGTGGTTCGGGCTGGGCAACACCGCGAAGATCTTCATCGTCACGATCCTCGCGGTCTTCCCGATCCTGATCAACACGATCTCGGGCGTGCGCAACGTACCCTCCAACCTCGTGGACGTGGGCACTGCCTTCGCCGCCAACGAGTACCAGGTCTTCACCAAGATCATCCTGCCCGCGGCGTTGCCCTACATGATGACCGGCCTGCGCCTGGGCGTCGGGCGCGCGATCATCGGCATGGTGGTGGCGGAGTTCTTCACCGCGATCACCGGCCTGGGCGCGCTGATCGTGAAGTACGGCAACCAGTACGACACGGCCTCGATGTTCGTGCCGATCTTCGTGCTGATGTTCCTGGGCGTGATCCTGTCGCTGGTGGTGCGCAGCCTCGAGCGCTGGGCCGCCCCCTGGCGCTTCACCGAGGAGTGAGCGGCGGCGGCCCGGATGCACCCCGGGTCGCGCCACTGGCCGGCCACGACCGGCTCCGTCCATTCCCGGCCGGAAGCCCATCCGGCCGCAGCAACAGCATCGCGCGGAAGGCCCGCACCGTGGGCGTGCCGCGGCGCAAGACCCGAAGCTTGGAGACACTCATGGCCTATCCCGAAAGCGGCCCCGTCCGGCTGCGCACCAACCTGGCCGACTATCCCGTCACCATGGCCCTGAAGCGCGGCGAGGTGAGCTCGCCCCTGGTGGAGTTCGACTTCTGCGGCCCCAAGACGGCGCATAACGGCTTCAAGGGCATGGTGCGCGAGAACGCCTACGATGCCGGGGAACTCGCGATCGTCACCTTCCTGCAGGCCAAGGCCTACGGGAAGCCCTACGTCATGCTGCCCGCGCCGATCTCCGGCCGCATGCAGCACCACACCATCGGCTACAGCAACAAGCACGGCGAGATGAGCCCCAAGGACATCGAGGGCAAGAAGGTCGGCGTGCGCAGCTACGCGCAGACCACCGGCCTCTGGGCGCGCGGCATCCTCCAGCACGAGTACGGCGTGGACCTCGACAAGGTCACCTGGCTGACCGTGGACGAAGGCCACCTCGCGGAATACCAAGATCCGCCCAACACCCAGCGCCTGCCCAAGGGCTCCAAGCTTGGCCAGATGCTGATCGACGGCGAGATCGCGGCCGGCATCCTGGGCAACGACATGCCCGACGACCCGAGCATCCGCACGCTGATCCCCGACGCCAAGGCCGCGGGCAAGCAGTGGTACGAGCGCGAGCGGATCGTGCCGATCAACCACATGTTCGTGGTGCACCAGGACCTGTCCCGCACCCGTCCCGACGTGATCCGCGAGCTGTTCCGGATGGTGGTGGAAAGCCGCGCCGCCGCGGGCGAGGTGGGCCTGCTGCCGCCCTTCGGCGTGGAAGCGAACCGCAAGGGGATCGAGCTGGCGATCGACTGGGCGCTGGAACAGCGGATCATCCCGCGTCGCCTCAGCGTGGACGAGCTGTTCGACGAGAACACCGCCGGCCTGACGGCCTGAGGCCGGGGGAGGAGACGGGACGCCGGACCCGTCCGCCCACCCAGGCGGCCGGTGCCCCGTCGCGGCGCGGTCAGAAATTCCGAGGTGCGGCAGGTTCCCGCAGCCGCAACCATCGCGTCACGGCGGCACTAACCCCTGGTTGAGGTGGGGGGACGCCATGCCGGAGGACCAGCAGCAGCACCGGAAGGACGCGGAGAACGAGGACGTCCAGGAGCTTTCGGCGCCGCGCTCCCCGGTGATCTACGAGGTCGTGCGACGCCAGGGGCAGGAAGAGCTCGAACGCCCCGTCGGCTCGCTTTTCTGGTCGGGCTTCGCCGCCGGCATCGCGATCATGGCCTCCGTGATCGCGCAGGGTGCCCTGATGCACAAGCTGCCGCCCGGAACGCCGGGGCGCGAGGTCATCGCGGAACTCGGCTACAGCCTGGGCTTCCTGCTGGTGATCCTCGGACGCATGCAGCTGTTTACCGAGCAGACCATCGTCACCGTGCTGCCCAACATGGCCGAGCCGGGCTGGCACCGGTTCGCGACCACCGCGCGCCTCTGGGGCATCGTCTTCCTGGCCAACATGCTGGGCACCGCCGCCGCGGCCTTCATCAACATCCGCTTCCACCTGGTGAGCCCGGAACTCGCCCACTCCATGCTCGAGGTTTCGGCCAAGCTGCTGCCGATGACACCCTCCGAGGTGCTGCTGCAGGGCATCCCAGCCGGCTTCCTGATCGCCTCGGTGGCCTGGATCCGCGCCGCCGCCAGCGGCGGCGAGTTCGCGATCGTGCTGGTGCTGACCTACGCCATCGCGCTGGGCGGTTTCACCCACGTGGTGGCGGGTGCGGCCGAGGCCTTCCTGCTGCTCTTCGACGCCCAGGCGGGGCTGGGACAGGTGCTGGGCGGCATGATCCTCCCCGCCCTGGTGGGCAACGTCATCGGCGGCACCGGCCTCTTCGCCCTGCTGGTCCACGCCCAGGTCCGGCAGGAGATGTGACGCCGCGGCCGCACCGGGCGGGCATGCGCCTCGGCGTGTGCCGCCCGGCGCCGGCGGACCTTGTTGTTCCGCTCCGGAACATAATATGAACTCTCATGCAGAGCCGCGCCATGGACCTCCGCCGTAAGCTGGAAATCCTCGCCGACGCGGCGAAGTACGATGCCTCGTGCTCGTCCTCCGGCACCGAGAAGCGCGACAGCCGCGACGGCGGCCTGGGCTCCACCGAGGGCATGGGCATCTGCCACGCCTACGCCCCCGACGGCCGCTGCATCTCCTTGCTGAAGGTGCTGCTGACCAACGCCTGCGTCTACGACTGCGCCTACTGCATCAACCGCGCGTCCTCCAACGTCGCGCGCGCCCGCTTCACGGTGCGCGAGCTGGTGGAGCTGACGCTGGACTTCTACCGCCGCAACTACATCGAGGGACTGTTCCTGAGCTCCGGCATCATCCGCTCGCCGGACTACACCATGGAGCAGATCCTCAACGTCGCCCGCCTCCTGCGCGAGGAACACGGCTTCCGCGGCTACATCCACCTCAAGACCATTCCCGACGCCGACCCGGCCCTGGTGGCCAAGGCCGGCGCCTATGCCGACCGGCTGAGCATCAACGTCGAGTTGCCCAAGGTGGAAAGCCTGGCCGCCCTGGCGCCCGAGAAGGACAGCGGCGCCATCCGCCGCGCCATGGGCGACCTGCGCCTGCGCATCGACGAGGCCAAGGAAGCCAGGAAGGACCAGGAGGCCGGCCGCACCCGCGCCGCGCCGCCGCGCTTCGCCCCCGCAGGGCAGAGCACGCAGATGATCGTGGGCGCCGACAACACCGATGACCGGCAGATCCTCCACAGCTCGGCCAACCTCTACGGCTCCTACCGGCTGCGGCGCGTCTACTACTCGGCCTATTCCCCGATCCCCGACGCGCCCTCCGCCCTGCCACCGGCCGCCCCGCCGCTGATCCGCGAGCACCGGCTGTACCAGGCCGACTGGCTGATGCGCTTCTACGGCTTCGAGGCCGGGGAGATCGTGGCGCCGGAAGACAGTGCCGAGGGCGGCGGGGCGCCGGGGATGCTCGACCTCGACGTGGACCCCAAGCTCGCCTGGGCGCTGCGCAACCGCCACCGCTTCCCGGTGGACGTGAACCGCGCCGACCGCGAAGCCCTGCTGCGCGTGCCGGGCCTGGGCGCCAAGACGGTGGAGCGGCTGCTGGCCGCCCGCCGCCACCGCGACATCCGCATGGACGACCTCGCCCGGCTGCGCGTGTCGCTGCGCAAGGTGGCGCCCTTTGTCCTCGCGGCCGACCACCATCCCCGCGCCGGGCTGCTGGACCGCGCCGACCTGCGCGCGATGCTCACCGCGGGGGAAGGGCTGGCGCGGCAGCTGCCGGTGACCGGCAAGCCGCAGCAGCTCTCGCTCTTCGGGGCCGCCGCGTGAGCGGCGCGGATGGATGGCGCGTGAGCGGCGTGGGCAGGGACTGCAGGGGCAGGGCGACGGCAACGCCATCTGAGCGGCCGGGAAGCAGGTGCCAGCCCGGGAGGGGTGCCGCGTGAGCGCCACCGCCGACCTGTTCGCGCCCGCGCTGCCGGGAAGCGATGCCGCTGCCCCCGACCTTTGCACACCCGCGCCTCCGGACGGCGTGGCGACATCCTCCACCGGTTCCGACCCCACCCACCTGTCGGACGCCACGGCCCCGGGGAGCGACGCGGGCGGCCACAGCGTCGCGCTCGGTCACCCGGCGGACTACGCCGGCTGGCGCGAGGCCGCCCGCGCACTGGTGATCGCGGGCGTCCCGCCCGAGGCCGTGCAGTGGTCCAGCCCCGCCGACCCGCCGGCGCTGTTCGGCGGCCCGCCGCCACCGCCCGCGCCCGAGGGCGCGCAGCTTCGCGTGCCCAAGGACTTCCCGGCGCTGGCGGAGGTGGTGATCCGCCACCGCGACCCGGCCCGCTTCGCCCTGCTGCACCGCCTCCTGTGGCGCCTGCAACGCGAACGCGCCCTGCTGGAGGTCGCCACCGACCCGGACGTCCACCGCGCCACCACCATGCGCAAGGCCATCGGCCGCGACGCCCACAAGATGCACGCCTTCGTCCGCTTCCGCGAAGTGCCGATGCCGGATGGCGCGCCGTCCCGCTACGTGAGCTGGTTCGAGCCGGAGCACCACATCCTGGAGGCCGAGGCTGGCTTCTTCACCCGCCGCTTCGCGCAGATGCACTGGTCGATCCTCACCCCCCGTGCCTCGGCCCACTGGGACGGCACCGCGGTGAGCTTCGGCCCCGGCGCCCGCCGCGGCGACGCCCCGGCCGAGGATGCGGCGGAAGACCTGTGGCGCGCCTACTTCGCCGCCATCTTCAATCCCGCCCGCCTGAAGCCCGATGCCATGCGCGCCGAGATGCCGGTGCGCTACTGGCGCAACCTGCCCGAAGCGCAGCTGATCCCGCGCCTGATCGCGGAAGCCCCGGCCCGGGTGGCGGCCATGGTGGAGCGCGGCGCCACCGCCCCGGCACAGCGCCGGCAGCGCGCGCTGCACCTCCCGGCCGCGCCGCGCGTTGACAGCATTGCCATGCCAGACAGCAACCCCGCGCCCATTCCCGGCGCCCCGATCGACACCGCCGCCGCCACGGCCGCCCTGCTGGAGCTCCGCCGCGGCCTGGAGACCCGCAACGACCTGCCCGACTGGGCGCGCAACAGCACCCAGCCGGTCTTCGGCGAGGGTCCGCCCGGCGCGCCGATCATGTTCATCGGCGAGCAGCCGGGCGACGAGGAGGACCTGGCCGGCCGCCCCTTCGTGGGTCCCGCCGGCCGACTGTTCAACCGCGCGCTGGAGGAAGCGGGCGTGTCCCGCGACGAGGCCTACGTCACCAATGCGGTGAAGCACTTCAAGTTCACGCCCACCGGCCGGCGCCGCCTGCACCAGTCGCCCGATGCCGGTGACATCAGCTACTACCAGCCTTTCCTGCAGCGCGAGATCGCCATCGTCGCCCCGCGCCTCGTGGTGACGCTGGGTGCCACCGCGCTGCGCGCCGTCACCGGCCGCGCCATGCCGGTGACCAAGGTTCGCGGCACGATCCTGCGGGGCGCGGACGGGAAGCCCTTCTTCCCGACCGTCCACCCGTCCTACCTGCTGCGCATCCCCGACGCCGCCACCAAGGCCCGGGAATACGAGCGCTTTATCGAGGACCTCGCTTCGGCGGCTTCGACTGCCCGCGCGCTTCCTGCTTCTTGAGCTTGCGGCGGTCCAGCTTCTCGCCCTCGGGCGCGGCCGCCTTCTTCCCCTTGCCCTTCGGGGCAAGGTCTTCCGTGGCGGGGGCGGGCTGCGCGGGCGTCGCCGCGGCGGCCACGGTGGCAGCCTCCTCCGGCGCGGCCTCGGCCGCGTCATGCAGGCGCTTCACCCCCGCATCGCCAGGCTGCCGTTCCAGCAGCTGACGCGCCAGCGGCAGCGCCTCGGCCGGGCGCTTGAGCTGCAGCAGCGCTTCCACGGAGCGGCGAAGCGCGGTCGTCTCGTCGCCGGGATAAACGTTCATCGTCTTGTTTTCGCGCGCCGCCAGCACCGACTGCGCCTCGGCCAGCGCTTCCTCGCGGCGGCCGACGCGCAGCAGGAAGGTGGCCACCATGTTGTGCAGCCCGGCATCCTCGGGCTTCATGGCCGAGGCCGCCTGCGCCGCCTCGGCGGCCTCCTCCCAGCTTTCCAGCGAGGCCAGCGCCTTGGCCAGGCCGATGCGCGGGGGAAGCTTGCTGCCGTCCGCCTCGACCTGCGCCCGTGCCTTGGCCGCCGCCGTGGCCCGGGCCGCCCGCGCGCCCTCCGCGTCGATGGGGTGCAGCACCACTGCCTGCAGCAGGTAGGCTTCCGCATCCTCCGGCGCCGCCGCCACCATCCGCTCCGCCTCGGGCACGGCTTCCTCGTGACGCTTCAACTGAAGCAGCGCGGAGCACAGGCGGCGCAGGGCACCGTAATCCGTCAGCCGGATGGCCAGGGCGCGCCGGGACACCTCTACCGCCTCTTCCGACCGCTGCGAGGCCAGCAGGTGGCCCGCCAGCATGTTCAGCGCGCCGACATCCTCGGGCCGGATCGAGATGGCTTCCTGCACGGCCTCGGCCGCGTCCCGGAAGCGCGCCTTGGCAGCCAGCGCACGACCCAGCGCCATCCAGGCACCGAAGTCACCCGGATCGCCTTCGAGCCCCAGCCGTTCGGCCAGCGCGGCGCGGGTCGTCTCGTCCTGGGTCTCGTTCAGCAATTCGGTCATGCCTGCGCTCCGCCAGGGCCCGCTGGAACGGGCCATGGTCCATGGTTCAGTGCAGCAATTTGCCAAAATGGAGCAAAGTTACAAGTTTTGCTCCAGGCACGCGTCCGGACACGACCCGCAGCAGGGCACCGGTGCCGCGCCCGCGGCGTCGTTCAGGGTGCCTTGTCCACCGGCACCGGCGGGTCCCCTGCGGCGGGCGGATCACCCCGCGGCGTGGGTTCCGACCCGGTCGCGCCGCCGGGGCGCGGAGTGTCCGAGGGCGGGCTGGCAGGCAGCTCGCCCTGAGGGGTTGAACCGTTCGGCGGCGCGGTGCCCCCTGCCGGGGCGGCGCCGGGTGCCACGCCACTGGGCGTGGTGCCGGAGGGCGCATTGCCGCCGGGCCTCGCGCCGTCCGGTGCGGCGCCGCCGGGCGCCGTCTCCGGCACCGCCGGCCGCGGGGCGGCTGGCTCCCGTGGTGCCGCCGGGGCACCGCCACCGGGCGCCTCCGGCGAACCGCCCGGAGATCCGCCTCCGGGAACCTGGCGGGGAGCTTCCTGGGGGACCGCCGCCGGACCCTGTGCCGGAGCGCCGGGCGAGGAAGCCGGTGGGGAGGCAGGCGGTGAGGCCTGGGGCGCCGCTTGCGGCGGCCGGGCTGCCGGTGCGGCCGGCGGGGGCGCGGCCGGAGGGGGCGCAGCCGGTGCCGGCGTGGCCGGAACAGGTGCCGGGGCCGCCGCCGGCAGCACCACGATCGTGACGCTGCGCTGCTGCCGATTGCCGGTGCTGCGGCTGAAGCCGGCCACGCGGGCTTCCGAGCGCAACCGGCCTGCAGCGATCTTCTCGGTGCCCGTCAGCGCTTCGGCCACGGCCCTGGCGCGGCTCGCGGCGAGGCGCACGTTGGTGCTCTGCCCAACTTCGCGGTCGGTGTGGCCCAGCACGCAGGCGTTGCGGTCCGGCTCGGCCTTCATCAGCTGCGCGGCCGCCGCCAGGGCGCTGCGCGCCGCGTCGGTCACCTGCGCGCTGCCGGGGCGGAAGGGCACCGCGAAGACGTCGTCCTCCAGCTCCTCCGCGCCGATGCAGTTGAAGCCGTGCCGCGGCGCCTGCGCGCTGGCACCGCCTGCCATCAGCAGCAGCGCGACGCCCGACAACAGGATTTTCCGCACACGATGCCAGGTCGCGTGGGGCCAAATCGGATTGGGTCGCCGGGCATCGGCGTCCGCAACGCCAATCTCCCTTGCGTCGACTACTCGGGCATCGATCACTCGGGCATCCGTCACTCGGGCAACCATCATTCAGCCATCAACCCTTCGGGCACCGGGCTGCCCCGCCCCACCCCGCTGGATGGGCGGACAGGTGGGCGGACAGGGCGAAGGCATCAGGCCGCCTCCGTCAGCAGCCCTGCCGAGGCGAGGCGCTGCAGCAGCAGCGGCGCGTCCACCCCGGGATGCTCCGCCTGCAGCACCGGCCCGGTCACCTCACGCCGGGCGAGCACCCAGCTGGTGGCCTCGGCCTCGGCGGGCGAGAGCGGCACCGTGGCGGCCGCGGTTTTGAGCAGCCATTCCGACCCGCGCCGCACCGGCTTCGCGCCGCCGGCGACCACGCGAAACACCGGCGCGCCGTCTTCCGCCGTGGCCTGGTCCGGGTCCGCGGCGGCGGCTTCGGGCGCGGCGAGGCCGCGGGCGGCCAGGATATCGATCGGCGGCCGCTCGAAGCGGTAGTTGCTCACGTGCTTGGCCAGGGCTTCCAGCACCTTGGGCTCGCGGCAGTATTCCGCCAGGCGGTTGCCCAGGGCAGCAGCGCGCGAGTTCAGCGCGAACTGCGCCGCCGGGGTGCCGTCCTGCCGCGGCAGCGGCTGGCGGAACAGCGGGTCCTGGATCGCGCGCTCGAACAGCATGCCCGCGAGGTCCACGCCCAGCGAGGCGTTGACGCCGTAGGCGATGTGCACGCTGGTCGGCGCCTCGGCCAGGGCGTCGTGGTACCAGCCGCGCGGCAGGTAGAGCAGGTCGCCCGCGCGCAGATGCACCTTCTCGCGCAGCGTGCCGCGCGCCCGGTCGTGATGCGCCTGGCCCAGGTTGCGGAAGGCGGGGTGCGGGATCGGCCATTCCGCCCGCTCCGACCAGATGTTCCAGGTCTTCTCGCCCTCCACCTGCACGGCCCAGACGTCGTGCGTGTCGAAGTGGGTCGGGAAGGCCTTATGGCTCTGGAAGGAAACGTAGATGTTGGCCTGGACCTTGCCGAGGCCGGCATCCTCGATGGCCTGCGACACGCCCCCGATGCCCGGCGTCAGGCTGTCGGTGTCGTTCATCACCACGCTGGCGCCGCGCGTGATCCAGTCGCGCAGCTTCGCGGCCTCGGGCTGCATCACCTGCGTGCCGTCGCGGCCGGTGGCGCGGGTGCAGTAGGCCTCGGCCGGCACCTGGCCGGTGTCCATGTACAGGCGCAGCGAGTGGCTGGACCAGATATGGGTCATGTCCAGCAGCCGGTTGATGCCGCGCCATCCCAGCACGCTGGCGAACTTCCGTTCATCCCCGCGTATGTGCAGCGGCTGCCGGTCGTAGAACTCGGCGAAGAAGCGCTCGGGCGTGATCGGCGCGAGGATGTCGGACAGCGTCATGGCGGCCATGACGCGGAGCCTAGCCGAGCCCCCGGCGGCCGTCATCGGGCCCCGCGCGGGATTCTGCGCCCGGGATCGCGCCCGGGATCGTGCCTGGGGGGGCGCATCGGGGGGAGGGGCGACCGGGCGCGCGTCAGGGATCGGCCGGGGACCCCGACCGCACCCGGGATGGCGCCCATGATGGAGGCCCGGATGGTGACCGGACGAGGTGCGCGGCTTGCGCCCCGGCCGGGGCCCTCCGATACCTGCCACCGAAGCGGGCCACCAAGGTCCGAGGGAGCGAACCCATCATGCCGCAGGACCAGGTCGCCTCGCCGCCCGAGCACAACCCGCACGGCCGCCCCCCGCAGCCGCCGCCGGCCGCCGCCGCCGGCCAGGGCGGAACCGCCGCCACACGCGCCGTGCCGGAAGGCGCGGGCCTGCGCGAAGGCATCCTGCGCGACGCCGAAACGAGCCTCGACCGGCTGGTTCCCGCCCATCCCGCCGAGGCCCGCCACCTGTTGCGCGCCCTGTTCGAGGCCCTGCCCACGGCCGAACTGGCGGCGGAAGCGCCGGAATCCCTGGCGGAGGCCGCGGCCTCGCTGCTGGGCTTCGCCGCGCTGCGCGAAGGCGAGGCGGCGCCGGGCCGCGGCGCCAAGGTCCGCCTGCTGCCGCCCGGCCCCGGGCGTGCCGCGGCGGTGGCCGAGATCGTCAACGACGACATGCCCTTCCTGGTGGACAGCGCCGTGGCCACCCTGACGCTGAGCGGGCGCACGGTGCGCCGCCTGCTGCACCCGGTGCTGCCGGTGCGCCGCGATGCTGGCGGGCGGCTGCTGGGCTTCGGGGCCGACGCGCCCGGGACCGACGCGCCCGAGACCGACGCCCCGGCCCGCGATGCCGGAACCGGCCGGGGGCGCGCCGAAAGCCTGATGCGCATCGAGATCGCCCCGGCCCCCACCCGCCTGCTGGGCGAGGACGCGCCGACCGCGGGCGTCGAGGCCGCCGCGGCGCCGGACTGGCCCGCGGTGGAGGCCGCGCTGCGCGATGCCCTGCGGGACCTGCGCCTCGCCCGCGCCGACGCGCCGGCCATGCGCGACCGCCTGCTGGCCGCCGGCACCGACGTGGCGGGCGCCCCGGATGGCGAGGAAGCCCGCCGCTTCCTGGGCTGGATGGCGGAAGGGAACTTCCTGCTGCTGGGCCACCGCCTGCTGCGCCTCGACGCCGCGGCGGAGGCGCGCGAGATCGACGGCCTCGGCCTCCTGCGCGACATGGCCGTGCCAGCCTTCGACGCGCTGGCCCCGGCGGCCTATCCGGACTCCCAGTCTTCCGGCACCCAAACACCGGATGACCAAACCCCGCAGGGCCAGGTCCCGGTCGCGGCCACGCTTCCCACGCTGACCGTCACCAAGGCCGGCCTGCGCTCGCGCCTGCATCGCCCGGTGCAGCTCGATCTCGTGCTGACGCCGGTGTTTCCGGAAGGGCGCGCGGTGGCGGTGCACGCCTTTCTCGGCCTCTTCGCGCCCAGCGCCTACAACCGCAACCCGCGCTCGATCCCCTGGCTCGGCCGCAAGGTGGACCGCATCCTCCTCGCCGCCGGCGCTGCGCCCGACAGCCATGTCGAGCGCTCGCTGCGCAACATCCTCGACACCTGGCCGCGCGACGAGCTGTTCAGTGCCACCGAGGCGGAAATCCTCGACGCCGCGCGCCGCGTGGTGGACCTGCAGATCCGTCCGCACCCGGCGCTGGTGCTGCGGCGCGACCCGTCGGGCCGGTCGGTGTCGGCGCTGGCCTGGCTGCCGCGCGACACCTTCGACACCCGGCTGCGCGAGCGCGTCGGACGCCTCATCGCCACCGCCTTCGACGCGCGGCTGAGCACGGTGGGCGTGGCGATGGGCGACGGGCCGCTGGCGCGCGTCCACTACGTGCTGCGCACCACGCCGGGCGCGGTGCCGGCGGTGGACGACGCGGTGCTGGAAACCGCGGTGGCGCAGGCCGCGCGCTCCTTCGCCGACCGCCTCGCCGACGCCCTGCGGCGCGAACGCGGTGAGGCGGCGGCCGCCGAAACCCTGACCCGCTGGGCCGAGGCCTTTCCCGCGGGCTATGCCGAGGACACGCCCGCGACCCAGGCCGTGGCCGACCTGCGCCTGGCCGAGGTGGCGCTGGAAACCGGCCGCCCCGCCGCCCGCGTGACGCGCGCCGCGGCCGGGGGCGCGCGGCAGCTGGTGCTGCGCCTGGCCAGCCCGGGCGGGCCGCTGCCGCTGGCCGACGCGCTGCCGCTGTTTGAATCCCTCGACCTGCGCGCGGTGGAGGAAACGCCCTATCGCCTGGCGCCGGCCGGGCAGCCCGCCGCGGTGCTGCACGTCTTCACGCTGGAAGCCGGCGCGGCGGTGGAGGCGGACCGCTTCCCGGCGCTGCTGGCCGCGCTGGACGCGCTGCTGGGCGGACGCATCGAGGCCGACGGCTTCAACCGCCTCGTGCTGCGCGCAGGGCTCGACTGGCGCGAATGCTGGCTGCTGCGCGCCATGTTCCGCTGGCTCAAGCAGGTGGGCTTCACCTTCAGCCAGGAGGCCGTGGCCGGCGCCCTGGCCGCCGAGCCCGAGGCCGCGCGCCTGCTGACCGACCTGTTCCTCCTCCGCTTCGACCCCGCCCGCGCCGGCAACACCGCGAGCCGCGGCGACGCCCCGATGGCTCCTGCCGCGACCGGGCCTGACGAGGCGGCGCTGGTGTCGCGCTGGGAGGCGCTGCTCGACCGGGTGGACGATCCGGATGCCGACCGCATCCTGCGCCGCCTGCGCACGCTGCTCGACGCCATCCTGCGCACCAACTACTTCCAGCGGCGCGACCGGCTGGTGCTCAAGATCGACAGCGCCGCGGCGGGCGAGATGCCGGCGCCGCGGCCCTGGCGCGAAATCTTCGTCCATGCCGTGGAGATGGAAGGCTGCCACCTGCGCGCCGGCCCCGTGGCGCGCGGCGGCATCCGCTGGAGCGACCGGCGCGAGGACTTCCGCACCGAGATCCTGGGCCTGATGAAGGCGCAGCGGCTGAAGAACGTCGTGATCGTGCCCACCGGCGCCAAGGGCGGCTTCGTGCTCAAGGGCGCGGTTCCCCCGGCCTCGGACCGCGAGCGCTTCAACGCCGCCGGCATCGCGGCCTACCGGCAACTGGTGCGCGGCATGCTCGACGTCACCGACAACCTCCAGGGCGAGACCGTGGTGCCGCCCGAGAACGTCGTGCGGCGCGACGGCGACGATCCCTATATCGTGGCCGCGGCCGACAAGGGCACCGCCACCTTTTCCGACACCGCCAACGCGCTGTCGGCGGAATACGGCTTCTGGCTGGGCGACGCCTTCGCCTCCGGCGGCAGCCAAGGCTACGACCACAAGGCCATGGGCATCACCGCCCGGGGCGCCTGGGTGATGATCGCCCGCCACTTCGCGGAACTCGGCCACGATATCCAGCGTGAGCCCTTCACCGTGGCCGGCGTCGGCGACATGAGCGGCGACGTCTTCGGCAACGGCTTGCTCGTGTCCCGGCAAACGCGCCTCGTGGCGGCCTTCGACCACCGCCACATCTTCCTCGATCCCGACCCCGACCCGGAGGCGTCCTTCCGGGAGCGCGAGCGGCTGTTCCGCCTGCCGCGTTCCTCCTGGGCGGACTACGAGGCGCGCCTTCTCAGCAAGGGCGGCGGCATCTTCCCGCGCAACGCCAAGTTCCTGCCCTTGTCCCCCGAAGCGCGCACCCTGCTGGGCATCGAGCGGGAGCGCGCCGAGCCGGCCGAGGTGCTGCGCGCCATCCTGCGCCTCGACGTGGACCTGCTCTATTTCGGCGGCATCGGCACCTACGTGAAGGGTTCCGCCGAAACCCAGGCCGAGGCCGGCGACCGCGCCAACGACGCGATCCGCGTGGACGGGCGGGAGCTGCGCGCCAAGGTCCTGGGCGAGGGCGCCAACCTCGCCATCACCCAGGCTGGGCGCATCGAGGCGGCGAAGGCCGGCGTGCACCTCAACACCGACGCGCTGGACAACTCCGCCGGCGTCTCGACCTCGGACCACGAGGTGAACATCAAGGTGCTGCTGGCCGACGCCACCGCCTCGGGCGCCATCACCATGCCGGCCCGCGACACCCTGCTGGCCGCCATGACCGACGAGCTGGCGGAACAGGTGCTGCGCGACAACACCGAGCAGTCGCTGGCCGTCAGCCTGGAGGAAGCGGCGGGCCCGGACGCGCTGCCCGACCACGCCGCGCTGATGACGCGCCTCGAAGCGGCGGGGCTGCTCGACCGCGCCGTGGCGGGCCTGCCCGACGCCGCCAGCATGACCGCGCGCATCGCCTCGGGCGAGGCGCTGACGCGGCCCGAGATCGCGGCGCTGCTGCCGGTGGCCAAGCTCTGGCTCGCCGACGCGATCGAGGGCAGCGCGCTGCCCGACGACCCGGCGCTGGTGCCGCTGCTGGTGGACTACTTCCCCACGCCGCTGCGCGATCGCTTCGGGGCCGAGGCGCGGCGCCACCGGCTGCGGCGGGAGCTGATCGCGACCGTGCTGGCCAACGCGGTGGCCAACCGCCTCGGCCCCGCCGCCCTGGCGCGCCTCGCGGCCGAAGCGCCGCCCGAGGCGGTGGTGCGCGAAGCCTGGCTCGCGGCGGCGCTGTTCGGCATCGACGCGGCGGCCGACGCGATCGACGCGGCCCAGGCGCCCTGGCCCGTGCGGCGCGACGCGCTGCTGGCGCTGCGCCGCCTCCAGGAAGCCTCGGCGCAGGGGCTGCTGCACCAGGACATCCCCGGCGAGGCTCCCGGGCTCGGCGACACGCTGGAAGCGCTGCGCCCCGGCGTCGCGGCGCTGGTGGCGGAAGCGCCCGCCGGCACGCCCGACCTGGATCTGCCCGAGGACGCGGGGCGCCTCGCCGCCGCGGCCCCGGCGCTGCTGCCGGCGCTGGGCGTGCTGCGCCTGGCCGCCGAGGCCGGAACCGGCCCCGCCGCCGCCGCCCGCGCCTGGGGCGAGGCCGGGCGCGGCATGGCGCTCGACGCGCTGCGGGGCGCGGCGCTGGCGGCCCCCGCCGCCGGGCCCTTCGGCCCCCGAGCGCGGCTGAGCCTCATCGAGGAGGTCGACGCCCTGCAGCGCCGCTTCGCCGCCGCGATCCTGCGCGGCGAGGACCCGGCTGCCACGGCCGGCGAAGCGCTGCGCACGGCGCAGGAGGCCGCCGCCGTGCCGGACCTCGGCGCCGTGACGGTGGCGCTGCACGCGCTGCGCCGCGTGGCGCCGCCATCTGCGGCCCCGGGCCGGGCCGCCGCCGCCTGAGGCCCGCGCGCCGCGGCACCCATGCCGGGGGCGACGCCGCCCCCCTGACCATGCCGGGGCGGCTCCCGCCGCCTCGCCACCCCCGTAAGGACAGCCGAATGCCCCCACCGGACCTGACCGGCACGGCCACCGCCCCCATTCCCGCGCGGGGCCGGGCCGCTTGAACCGCCGCGCCTTTGCCTGGGCCCTGTACGACTGGGCCAACAGCGCCTTTCCGACCGTGGTCTCGACCTTCGTGGTGGCGGCCTACTTCACCCAGGCCGTGGCGCCCGACCCGGTCGAGGGGCAGGCGATGTGGGGTTGGATGCAGACGCTGGCCGCCGTCGCCATCGCCTTCCTGTCGCCCGTGCTGGGCGCGGTGGCCGATGCCGGCGGGCGGCGCCGGCTGATGCTGGGGCTCGCCACGCTGGCGACCGCCACCGCCACGGCGCTGGTCTGGTTCGCCCGGCCCGACCCGTCCTGGAGCCTCTGGCTGCTGGTGTGCGTGGGCATCGCCACCGTGTGCTTCGAGGTCGGCACCGTCTTCTACAACGCCATGCTGCCCTCGGTCTCGACGCCCGAAACCATGGGCCGGATCTCCGGCCTCGCCTGGGGTCTGGGCTATGCCGGCGGCCTCGCCTGCTTGGCGGTGGTGCTGCTCGCGCTGATCCAGCCCGATCCTTCGCCCTTCGGCCTGGACCGCGCCCTGGCCGAGCACGTGCGCGCCGCCCCCGTGGTCACCGCGCTCTGGCTGGCGCTGTTCGGCTGGCCCGTGCTGGTGGCGCTGCCCGAGGCGCCGGCGCCGCACGGTGCCCCACGGGTGGGCTGGTTCGCCGCGGCGCGCGACGGGTTGCGGGAACTCGTGGGCGTCATCCGCCGCCTGCCGCGTCAGCCGGCGCTGGGGCGCTTCCTGCTCGCCAACCTGCTCTACACCGACGGTTTGAACACGCTGTTCGCCTTCGGCGCCATCTTCGCCGCCGGCGCCCACGGCATGGGGATGAGCGAGATCCTGCTGTTCGGCATCGCGCTCAACGTGTCGGCCGGGCTGGGGGCGGCGGGCTTCGGCCTCATCGACGACCGCATCGGCTCGCGCACCGTGGTGCTGCTGTCGCTGGCGGCACTGATCGCCATCGGCGGCGGGCTGATCCTGGTCGCCTCCAAGACGGTGTTCTGGGTGCTGGCGGTGCTGCTCGGCGTGTTCTTCGGGCCGGCCCAGGCGGCCTCACGCACGCTGATGGCCCGCCTCGCCCCGCCCGAGGAAGTGTCGGCGCATTTCGGCCTCTTCGCCCTGTCGGGCCGCATCACCGGCTTCCTGGGGCCCGCCGCGCTGGCGGCGGTGACGGCGGCCACGGGCTCGCAGCGGCTCGGCATGGCCACGGTGCTGGTGTTCCTCCTGCTGGGCCTCCTGACCCTGTTCACGGTGCGGGTGCCCGACCGGGCGTGAGCCACGGGCCGGAGCCGCGCCCCGACGGGGCCATCCAGGGGTGCCCAGCCCTTCCGCCGCGCACGGAGGGGCTGGCCAGCCTGGGGCAGGGCGATGAGCGCGCCCGCCGCACGTCGCGGAGCCGGGCAGCACGGCGACCTTTGTCCGTTGCACGTCGCGGAGGCAGGCAGCATGGCGGCCCCCCGCTCCACATGGCGGGGCCGGGCAGGGCCACGGCGTCGCCTGTTCCACTGAGCGGCGATAGTGAGCGTAACGACCCCGCCCGTCCTGCGCGGCGGGGGAGCAAAGTCGGGCGATGGTTTCACCCGCCGCCAGCGTCGGAAAGCAGGTCCGGCCGCAGCCTCTCTCGCCTCGCAAGCCCAGCCTGAAGAACTGCGCGACAGGAAGGCAGATGCCGTTCAGGCAATCAGAATGATCGTGTCGCGGGAGCGGAAACTGCGATCTGCTTACGAAAAAGGCTTTTGTCCCCCGTCCCGGAGGTTTCAGTCTCCCCAGGACGCAGGGATGGCGGAAGCCTTCCGCCCGGGCGGGAAGGGCGCCGCGTCCCGCTGCGCCGCCCCGCAGGGCTACACAGGAGCCGGACGCCATGGACGACGACGCTTTCCTCCACGTGGTCACGGAGACCGCAGAGGTCTGGTCCGGCATCGCGCCACCCAATGACACCGCGCGCCACATGGCGGCCGACCTGCGCAAGATCATCGTGGATTTCGAGGCGGTCCGCGGCCGCGCCCGCTTCGAGGACGAGCCCTCGGACTTCGAAGCCGCCCTTCACGCCTGCCGGGAGAACGGCTGATGGACATGCTGCCCCCCGCCGCGCGCGACCTGCCCGGCGACGCCGCCGCCGACGCGCTCGCCAACCTGACCCTGGTGGAGGCCGCCGAGGCCGTGGCGCGGGGCGACACCACCGCCGTCGCGCTGACCGAAGCCTGCCTCAGCCGCATCCGCCGCTTCGAGCCGGTGGTCAACGCCACCACCTGGATCGAGCCCGAGCAGGCGCTGGAGGCCGCTGCGGCGGCCGACCGGGCACAGGCCGCGGGCGCGCCGCTCGGGCCGCTCCACGGCGTCCCCATGGCCCACAAGGACATGTATTACCGGGCGGGCAAGCTCTCCACCTGCGGCTCCGCCATCCGCGGCGACTTCCGCCCCACCTACACCGCCACGGTGCTGGAACGCCTCGACGCCGCCGGGGCGCTGACGCTCGGCGCGCTGAACATGGCGGAGTTCGCCCAGAACCCGACCGGCCACAACCGCCACTTTGGCGACTGCCGCAACCCCTGGGACACGGCGCGCATCACCGGCGGCTCCTCCTCCGGCTCGGGCGCCGCGGTGGCGGCGCGCTTCAGCTTCATGGCGCTGGGCTCCGACACCGGCGGCTCGATCCGCCTGCCGGCCTCGGCCTGCGGCGTGGTGGGCCTCAAGCCGACGCAGACGCGCGTCAGCCGCCACGGCGTGATGCCGCTGTCGTTCTCCTGCGACAATGTCGGCCCGTTGACGCGCACCGTGCGCGACTGCGCCCGCGTGATGACCGTTCTCGCCGGCCACGACCCGAAGGACCCCACCAGCGCGCGAGAGCCCGTGCCCGACTACGAGGCGGCGCTGAACGGCGACCTGCGCGGCACCCGCATCGGCGTGCCGGAAACCTGGTTCCTCGAGGGCGTGGACGCGGCCGTGATGGCAGCCTTCGAAGCCTCGCTCGAGGTGCTGCGCGCGCGCGGCGCCACGGTGACGCGCATCACGCTGCCGGTGATGGACGAGGTCGCGGCCTATTCCGCCGTGGTCAGCCGCTGCGAGGGCTCGGCCATCCACGCGCAGTGGATGCGCGACCACCCGGGCGACTACGCCGTGCACCTGAGCGGCCGCATGTTCCCGGGCTACGCGATCCCCGCCACCTACTACGTCGAGGCGCTGCGCCGCCGCGGCCCGGTGCTGCGCGCCTTCGCGGGCGAGGTCTTCGCCGCCGTGGACCTGCTGGCCAGCCCCACCATCCCGGGCGCGCTGCCGACGCGCGCGGAAACCAATATCGATGGCGGCGACGTCGACAACATCCGCCGCTTCGGCCTGGTGTCGTGGAACACGCGGCCGCTGAACTACCTGGGCCTGCCGTCAATCAGCGTTCCCTGCGGCTTCGATGGCAACAACGCGCCGGTCGGCCTGCAGATCTCCGGCCGTCCCTTCGCGGAAGCACGGGTGATGCAGGCGGGCGATGCCTATCAGCGCGACACCGACTGGCACGCGCGGATGCCGCCGCTGGGCTGAGGTGGGGCGGTGTGGCCAGGGGAGAGAAAGAATTCTCTCCCCCGGACCCCCACTCATCTTTTTTCGTGACGCTGCCGCCGGGTGGTGAAAGCCGGTCGCGAAACGGCGGCAGCCAGGTGCACTGGAAAAACCTGATCTGGCTTTCAGCTTTTCCTGACACGTCCCTCGCTCCGGGTCATCAACCCGGAGCGCACAACCTCGGCCACGTTCCCGCGGCAGCCTCAGGAAAAAAGATGAGGGGCGAGGGGTCCGGGGAGGGGGAGAATACTTTCTCCCCCTCCCCGGGACGGAGCCGAAGCAGAACTACGCCGCGGCCAGAAGTTCCGGCTTGTCCGCAACGCCCCATCCCGCGGTGATCTTTTCCACCGTGCGGCCGACGCGCAGCACCGTCGCCTCGTCGAAGGGGCGCCCCACGATCTGCGCCGACAGCGGCAGCCCCGTGCCCGACAGGCCGGCGGGCATGGACAGCGCCGGGTTGCCGGTGACGTTGAAGGGCATGCTCTGGATCGGCCAGGTCATTGCCCGGTCCGGCGGGAACTGCGCGAAGGCGGGTGCGGGGCCCAGCGCGCAGGCGGTCAGCAGAACGTCGTGCTGCCGCAGCGCCTCGTTGTTCACCACCATCGACAACTCGCGACGCATCCGCTGCGCCTGGACGTAGTCGGCGGCGCTGATCGCCGCACCCACCACCAGGCGCAGGAACAGCAGCTCGCCGAAATCGCCCGGACGCTCGCGCAGGTCCTTCTCGTGGATCGCGTAGGCTTCCGAGGTCAGGATGACGCGGCCGCAGGCGCTGAACTGCTCGAAGCTCGGCAGCGTCACCTCTTCCACGATGGCGCCCGCCTGGGCCAGCGCCTCCGCCAGCCGGTCGAGCGAGCGCACCACCTCGGGCGAAAGCCCTTCGGCATCGCGGTACAGGTTGCGCGGCAGCCCGACGCGCAGGCCGGCGACGCCCGCTTCCAGGTCGCGCCGCAGGTTCGCCGCGGGCTTGTCGGCGCTGGCGGGATCGAGCGGATCGTAGCCCGCGATGATCTCGGTGGTGATCGCCGCGTCCTCCACCGTGCAGCTCAGCGGCCCGCAATGATCGAGCGTGTAGGAAAGCGGGAACACGCCGCGCCGGCTGACCAGCCCGTAGGTCGGCTTCAGCCCCACCGTGCCGCAATAGGCGGCAGGCCCGCGGATCGAGCCGCCGGTGTCGGAGCCCATCGCCGTGCGCACCAGCCGCGCCGCGACCGCGGCGCCCGAACCGGAGGAGGAGCCGCCGGTGACGTGGTCGGTGTTCCACGGGTTGCGCGCGGGCGGGAAGGGCAGGTCGAAGCTCGGCCCGCCCATGGCGAATTCATGGGTCGCGAGCTTGCCCATCAGCACGCCGCCGGCCGCCGCCAGCTTCGCGCCCGACACGCTGTCCTCGGTGGGGATGTTGTCGATCAGCAGCTTGGAATGACAGGTCGTGCGGATGCCGGCCGTGTTGTAGATGTCCTTCAGCGCGTAGGGCACGCCGTGTAGCGGCCCGCGGTCCTGCCCGGCCGCCAGCTCCCGATCCGCGCGCTCCGCATCGGCGAGCGCGCGTTCCTCCGTCACCAGCACGAAGGAATGCAGGCTGCCGTCGATCGCCTTGATGCGGTTCAGCGTGTCCTGCGTCAGCGCCACCGAGGTCAGGCTGCCGTCGCGCAGGCGCGTCCCGGCCTCGGCGATGGAAAGGTCTTCCAGCTTGGTGTCGGTCATGCCTTGGCCCTCGTGATGGTGTCGAGACTGTAGGTGCCGGCAGGCTCCGCCGCCGCGGTGCGCGGCTGCCGCAGCACCGGCAGCATCTTCATCAGGTCCTGGTAGGATTCGAGGACGCCGCGATAGCGCCCTTCCGGCAGGGTGATCCCGGCACGCTGCAACAACATGTCCAGCTGCGGATCGTGATCCGTCGTGTCCGTCATGGGCAACTCCGTCTTTATGCGCACCTTCCCGCGCCCTGGCGGAACACGAGGGCGGAACACGAGCGGCACGACGTGGACGAGGCTACATCCATCTTTTCGGCCTTGTCGTGCGCGAAGTTGCGGCCGTCCCGACGCAACGCCCACGATGCGGGAGTTTTCCGTGGCGCCTTTGTGCAGCTTGCACGAATCAGCGCCACAACCCTGCGTGGCAGGCGGATTTAGACGTCACGCGGGCCAAGCTTTGCTCGATACACCCCCAACAATTGCGGCACAGTTTTCCCGTTGCCAGCGCCCGCGCGGTGCGACGGCCGGCCACAGGAGACGAGATGGTTTTCGCTTCCCTCCGCTACGGCGCAGCCTTTCTTTCCGTCACGGCGCTTCTCGCCGCCGCCCCCGCACCATCCCGCGCCGAGAGTGTCCTGCGCGTCGCCATGACGGCGGGCGACGTCCCGCTCACCGCCGGCCTGCCGGACCAGGGTTTCGAGGGCTGGCGCTTCGTCGGCTACAATCTTTATGACTCCCTCGTGCTGTGGGACCTGTCCCGCTCCGACCGCATCGCCGACATCAAGCCCGGCCTCGCGACCTCCTGGCAGGTGGACCCGAACAACAATAAGCGCTGGGTCATGCAGCTGCGGCAGGGCGTGAAGTTCCACGATGGCTGCCCCTTCACGGCGCAGGACGTGGTCTGGAACATGGAGCGCTACACCAAGGAGAGCGCGCCGCAGTTCAACGCCCGGCAGTTCGCCTTCGCGCGCGGCTACCTCACCAACTACGACGGCGTGGAGGCGGTGGACGAGCACACCGTCGCCTTTACCACCAAGACGCCCGACAGTCTGTTTCCGTACAATCTCAGCTTCCTGATGATGGTGAGCCGCTGCGCCTCGGAAGCGGTGAAGAACGACGCCGACGCCTTCGCGCGCAACCCGTCCGGCACGGGCCCCTACCGCTTCAGCCGCATGGTCCCGGGCGAGCGGCTGGAGCTCGTGCCCAACCGCGACTACTGGGACAAGGAGCGCATCCCCAAGCAGGACCGGCTGGTGCTGCTGCCGATGCCGGAAGCCTCGACCCGCACCGCCTCGCTGCTGTCGGGCCAGGTGGACTGGATCGAGGCGCCGGCCCCGGATGCGATCCCGCGCCTGAAGTCGTCGGGCATGCAGGTGATCACCAACGCCTACCCGCATAACTGGGCCTACCAGCTCAACTTCGTGGACAAGCCCTTCAACGACATCCGGGTGCGGCAGGCGGCGAACTACGCGCTGAACCGCGATGACATGGTGGAGCTGCTGGGCGGCATCGCGCTGCCGGGCTACGCCACGCTGCCGCCCTCCACGCCGTATTTCGGCAACCCGGTGCGCTACGAGTACAACCCCGACAAGGCCAAGGCCCTGCTCAAGGAAGCGGGCTGCCTGCCCTGCAAGGTGAGCTTCGCCATCTCCACCTCCGGCTCGGGCCAGATGCAGCCGCTGCCGATGAACGAACTGGTGAAAGCGCAGCTGGAGGCGGTGGGCTTCGAGGTCAACCTCGAGGTCATGGACTGGAACGCCCTGCTGCAGGTGAGCCGCGACGGCGTGGACAAGAACCACAACATCAGCGGCATCAACATCAGCCGCGCCACGCAGGACCCGTTCAACGGCATGCTCCGTCACGTCATGACGGCGCAGTGGGCACCCAAGGGCAGCAACTGGGGTCATTTCACCGACCCCAAGATCGACGAGCTGGTGGATCAGGTCATGAACACCTTCGACGCCGAGAAGCGCCTTCCCCTCCTGACCCAGATCCACGAGCGCATGAGCGAGCAGGCCGTGATGATCTGGGTGGCGCACGACCTGAACCCGCGCGCCCTCTCGCCCCGCGTCCACAACTTCGTCCAGGCGCAGAGCTGGTTCCAGGACCTCACCAACGTCACGGTCGACCCGCCGCGCTGAGCGGAAGGAAGGTTTCATGCTCGCCTATATCCAGCGTCGCCTCTTCGCGGTGGTGCCGATCGCGCTGGGCGTGACGGTGATCTGCTTCGCCCTGGTCTACCTGGCCCCGGGCGACCCGATCCAGTCCATCCTGCCGCCTGACGCCGATGCGGAAACGGTGGACCGGCTGAAGCACCTCTACGGCCTGGATCAGCCGCTGCCCTTCCAGTACCTGAACTGGCTCGGGCGCGTGCTGGTCGGCAACTTCGGCAACTCCATCGCCACCGGCCGTCCCGTCCTGGATGAGATCGGGCGCTCGCTCGGCAACACCGTGCTGCTGTCGCTGCTCTCGATCCTCACCGCCTTTCCGCTGGCGATCCTGCTGGGCACGATCGCCGGCTACCGCGCCGGCGGCTGGCTCGACCGCGTGGTGACCGGCACTGCCATCCTGGGCGTGTCGGTGCCGAACTACTGGCTCGGCATCGTGCTGGTGATCATCTTCGCGGTGGAATACCAGCTGCTGCCGGCCTCCGGGATGGGGCCGGGCACGGGGCCGTTTAACCCGCTCGACTGGAACCAGCTCCGCTTCGTGATCCTGCCGGTGATCACGCTGTCGATGATCCCGGTGGGCATCATCGCCCGCACCGCCCGCGCCTCGATCGCCGAGGTCATGGCGCAGGACTTCGTGGTCACGCTGCGCGCCAACGGCTTGCCCGAGCGCATGGCGATCCGACACGTGCTGAAGAACGCGCTGCCCTCGGTTCTCGCGGTGATGGGGCTGCAGTTCGGCACGCTGATGGGCGGCTCGATCCTGGTGGAAACCGTGTTCGCCTGGCCCGGCACCGGCTTCCTGCTCAGCAAGGCCATCCTGGCCCGCGACATCCCGGTTCTCCAGGGCACGATCCTGGTGCTGGCCATGATCTTCGTGGTGACCAACCTCCTGGTCGACCTCGTGCAGACCTCGATCGACCCGCGGATCAAGCGCGTTTGAAGGAGCTCCCGCCATGAGCACCCCCGCCCTGAGCACGCCCGTCAGCCACCATGCCACCTCAACCGCCGCGGCACCCGCCCCGCACAAGGTGCGCGGCTACTGGGGCACGGTCGGCTACCGGCTGCGCCACGACTACGTCACGCTGTTCTTCGGCCTCGTGCTGCTGATCATCGTCCTGTGCGCCATCCTCTCGCCCTGGCTCGCACCCTTCGATCCCTACAAGGAAAGCATCGTCCGCCGGCTCAAGATGCCGGGATACATGGGCCACACGCTGGGCACCGACGAGCTCGGGCGCGACATGCTGTCCCGCCTGCTCTACGGCGGCCGGCTGACGCTGCTGATGGGCTTCGTGCCGGTGGCCGTCGCCACCGTGGTGGGCGGCGGGCTGGGCGTGATCGCCGGGCTGCTGGGCGGCTGGGTCAACACGCTGATCATGCGCGTGATGGACGTGTTCTACGCCTTTCCGTCCGTGCTGCTGGCCGTCGCCATATCGGGCGCCATGGGCGGCGGCGTGGGCAACGCCTTCATCGCCCTGTCGCTGGTGTTCATCCCGCCGCTCTGCCGCGTGGCCGAGACCGCCACGACCCAGGTCCGCGCGCTCGACTTCGTGGACGCGGCCAAGGCCACCGGCGCGCCGGTGCTGACGGTGCTGTGGCACCACGTGCTGGGCAACGTGCTGGGCCCGATCCTGGTCTACGCCTCGGGCATGATCAGCGTCGGCATCCTGCTGGGCTCGGGCCTCAGCTTCCTCGGCATGGGCGTGAAGCCGCCCGAGCCCGACTGGGGCCTGATGCTGAACACGCTGCGCCAGGCGATCTACGTCAACCCGCTGGTGGCCGCCATGCCGGGCATCGCGATCTTCGTCACCTCGGTAAGCATCAACATGGTGAGCGACGGCCTGCGCTCGGCCATGGATGTGCGGATCTGACGCGTATGAGCACCAGCCTCCAAGCCCCCGCCCAGCCGGCGCGCTGGCACGAACCCGACCCGCGCGACGTCGGCGGCCCGGCGCAGCCGCTGCTCGACGTCCGCGACCTGCGCAAGCACTTTCCCTTGCGCGGCGGCGCGCTGCAGCGCGTCACCGGCCATGTCCGCGCCGTGGACGGCGTCAGCTTCCAGGTGATGAAGGGCGAAACGCTGGGCGTCGTGGGCGAGAGCGGCTGCGGCAAGTCCACGCTGGCGCGCCTGCTGATCCGCCTCATCAACCCCGACGCCGGCGAGCAGATCTTCGACGGCGAGGAAGTCGCCGCCCCGCGCGGCATCACCGTCGCCGCGATGCGCCGGCAGGTGCAGATGGTGTTTCAGGACAGCGCTTCCTCGCTCAACCCGCGCATGCCGGTGCAGGGCTCCGTCGCCTTCGGCCCCATCGCGCACGGCGTGGCACGCCCCGACGCCCTGGCGCTGGCGCGGGAACTTCTGCTCAAGGTCGGCCTCAATCCCGCGCTGTTCGGCCCCCGCTACCCGCACGAGCTTTCGGGCGGGCAGAAGCAGCGCGTGAACATCGCCCGCGCGCTGGCGCTGCGCCCGCGCATGGTCATTCTTGATGAGGCCGTCTCGGCCCTCGACAAGAGCGTGGAGGCGCAGGTGCTCAACCTCCTTCGCGCCCTCAAGCAGGAGCTGAACCTCACCTACATCTTCATCTCCCACGACCTCAGCGTGGTGCGCTGGATCAGCGACCGGGTGATGGTGATGTACCTGGGCGAGGTGGTGGAGATCGGCCCCTCGGAAGCGCTCTACAACGCCCCGCGCCATCCCTATACCCAGGCGCTGCTGCGCTCCCACCCCTCGATGGACCCGGATCACCGGATGGAGGAGCCGCCGATCACCGGCGACCCGCCCAACCCGGTGAACCCGCCGTCGGGCTGCCGCTTCCGCACCCGCTGCCCTTATGCGGAGGCCGTCTGCGCCGCGGTGGCACCGCGCCTGGGCGACAGCAGCACCCCGGGCGCCCATTGCGCCGCCTGCCACATCCAGGACCCGGCCTCCGGCCACAGCCTGGCGGGCCGCGCCGACGTGCCGGCCGCCTTCCATTGACGGGGAACAGCACGATGGAAGGTCTCGCGGCGAACCCGCTTCCCACGTCCCCGGCGGCACCGCCCCTGGTGGAGGTCGAGGACCTCAACGTCCGCTTCGTCACGCGCGAAAGCACGGTGCGCGCGGTGAACGGCGTCAGCTTCACCATGGCCCCCGGCGAGGTGCTCTGCATGCTGGGCGAGAGCGGCTCGGGCAAGAGCGTCACCATGCGCGCGCTGATGCGCCTGCTGCCGCCGAAGCGCGCCCGCATCGACGGCCGCGTGCGCGTGGCGGGCCAGGACGTGCTGGCGATGGATGACGGGGCGCTGCGCCGCTTCCGTGGCGGCACCGTGTCGATGATCTTTCAGGAACCGATGACCGCCTTCGACCCCGTGGCGCGGGTGGGCGACCAGATCGCCGAGGTCGTGGCGCTGCACCGTGGCACCAGCCGCAAGGCCGGCCGCGCGCGGGCGCTGGAACTCTTCGACCTGGTGAAGATCCCCTCCGCCCAGCGCCGCCTCGACGCCTACCCGCACGAGCTCTCGGGGGGCCTGCGCCAGCGCGCGATGATCGCGATGGCGCTGAGCTGCGAACCGAAGCTGTTGCTGGCGGATGAGCCCACCACCGCGCTCGACGCCACGGTGCAGATCCAGGTGCTGATCCTGCTGCGCCGCCTCCAGCGCGAGATGGGCATGTCGGTGATCTTCGTGACCCACGACCTCGGCGTCGCGGCCGAGATCGCGGACCGCGTGGCGGTGATGTATGCCGGGCGCGTGGTGGAAAGCGGCACGGTGCGGCAGGTGCTGCGCGACCCGCTGCACCCCTATACCGGCGGGCTGCTCGCTTCCACCGTGCATGACCAGCCGCGCGACCGCGACCTGGAAACCATCGCCGGCGCGCCGCCCGATCTTCGCAACCTGCCGCCCGGCTGCAAGTTCGCGCCGCGCTGCCCGCAGGTGGGCGGCGAATGCCTCGGCGCCGAGCCCGACGCCCGCCACCCCGTCGCCGGCCGCATGGCCCGCTGCGTCCGCGTTCCCCACCACCAGCACGAAAGGGAGTTCGCCTGATGTCCGCCCAACCCGCCGTCGAGCCGATCACCGAGACCACCGGCCCGCACCGCACCCACATCCCGGCCGAGATCGTGGCCCGCGTGCTTGCCCGCCGCGGCACGATCCACCCCTTCGCCGACCTCGACCCCGCGCGCACCGCGCTGGTGGTGGTGGACCTGCAGAACGGCTTCATGCGCCCCGACCTGGGCTTCGCCGCCGTGGCCACGGCGCCCGCCATCGTGCCGGCGGTGAACCGCTTGGCCCGCGCGCTGCGCACCGCCGGCGGCAAGGTGTTCTGGATCAAGAACACCTCCGACGAGCGCTCCCGCCGCGAATGGTCGATCATGGAAACCTTCAACCTTCCCGAGCGCGTGGCGGCGCGCAACCGCACCATGTCGGAAGGTTCGGAGGGCCATGACCTGTGGCCGACGCTGGAAGTCCTGCCCGAGGACGCGGTGGTGCTGAAGTACCGCTACAGCGCCTTCCTCCAGGGCGCCTCGGACCTGCCGGAGATGCTGCGCGCCGAAGGCTTCGACACGGTGCTGATCACCGGCACCGTCACCAGCGTGTGCTGCGAAAGCTCGGCACGCGACGCCGCGATGCTGAACTTCCGCACCGTCATGGTGTCGGACGGCAATGCCGGCTTCACCGACGCCGAGCACAACGCCGCGCTGACCGCCTTCTACAGCACCTTCGGTGACGTGCTCAGCGTGGCGGAGATCGAGGCGATCCTGAGCGACGCCACCGCGACCCGGGCCGCGGCGTGACCCGTCCGCGCGTCGCCTTTATCGGCACCGGCGGCACCATCGCGTCGATCGGCAAGGGGCCGCTCGACACGGTGGACTACGGCTCCACCGGCAACGTCATGGTGGCCGGCGCCATCCTGGACCGCTTTCCCGAGGTCCAGGCGGTGGCCGAGGTCTTCGCCGTTCCCTTCAGCAACATTCCCAGCCCCAATATCCACTTCCCGCAGTGGAAGGCGCTGGTGGAGTGCTGCGACCGCCTCGTGCGGGAGGAACCCGACCTCGCCGGCATCGTGGTCGGCCACGGCACCGCCTCGCTGGAAGAAACCGCCTACGCCCTGCACCTTTGCGCCAAGGTCGCCGTGCCGATCGTGGTCACCGGCTCGCAGCGCCCTTCCTCGGCCCTGTCCACCGACGCGGGGCTGAACCTGGTGAACGCCGTGCGCGTCGCGGCCGACCCGCGCTCGCGCGGCCTGGGCGTGCTGGTGCTCCTGAACGACGAGATCCAGTCGGCGCGCGAGGTCACCAAGACCTCAACCGGCCGGATGCAGACCTTCCGCTCGCCCGATTTCGGCGTGCTGGGGCAGGCCGACGGCGACAGCGTGAACTACTACCGCCGCCCCGTCCGCGCAGGTGCCCCGGACACTGTGTTCGACATCCGCGCGCTCGACGCCCTGCCGCGCGTGGACATCTCCTACAGCTACGCGGGTTCGGACGGCACGGCGGTGCGCGCCTTCCTGGCCGCCGGGGCACGCGGCATCGTGTCGGCGGGTTTCGCCCCCGGCTTCTGCGGCCCGGGCGACCTGGAGCCGCTGCGCCAGGCCGTGCGCGACGGGGTGATCGTGGTGCAGTCCACCCGCGCGGGCTCCGGCCGGGTGTTCCCTTCCACCAAGCTGCGGGAATACGGCTTCCTCACGGCCGACAACCTGTCGCCGCAGAAGGCCCGCATCCTCCTGTCGCTGGCGCTCACCCGCACCACCGACCCGGCCGAGGTGGCGCGGCTCTTCGCCACCTACTGAGCCGCGCCGGGGCGAGGCGCGGAACGCCGGTCCGGGGGGAACGGCGTTCCGAGCACCGTTCCGCGAAGCCGGCGAAGCGAGCCGGTGGAGCGGGCCAGTGGAACGGGCCGCCTGGGACGATGCGCCCCGGGCCGCCCGTGCCGGGCTCAGCGATATTCCCCCTGCCGCGCGCTGATCTCGTCGAGCACCACTTCCGGCGCGATGTCGCGCTCCACCTCTCGCAGCTCGGGGTCCTTCTGCGCTTCCACGCCCAGGCGATCGGCCATGGCCACCACCAGCTGCGTCAGCTTGGTCAGCTCGTGCTCCGTCAGCAGGCTGATCTGCAGGTCGAGGTCGGCGCGCTTGTCCGAGGCCGCGCCCATGCGGTTCTGGCTGATCAGCACGAAGGTGGACAGGAAGATCGCCTCCACCGAGGCCACCATCGCCAGCACCACGAAAGAGGGGTCGAAGCGCGGCACGCGCGGGATCAGGCCCAGATTCACCACGATCCAGCCGCCGTAGAGCGCGAGGTGCAGGTACACGAAGCGCATGGAGCCGGTGAAGCGGGTGATCGCCTCCGCCACCCGCTCCTGCCGCGTCATGGCCTGCGCTTCCGCGCGCCGGCGCTCCTCCAGGGCCTCGATGTTGCGGCGCAGCGACCTGTTGAGGTTTTCGGGCGAAGGCGGAGGCACGGTGGGGGAGGTCGGCGCCATCCTGTGGAAACTCCTGATCGGCGAGGTCGCCCGCTTCGGCTCTCGGGCATAAGCTGCCGGCCCCGCCCGCGGTTGCCGCGCGGCGATGCCGGTCGCCCCTCAGGCGCCGCCCTCGCTGGAGTCGCGGCACACCTCCACCCATTCCGCCCCCGCGAGCGCCGCCAGGCGCTCCGGCGCGATCCGCAGGGCGCTGTTGCGCGACCCCGCCGCCGGCAGCACCTCGGCGAAGCGGCGCAGCGAGACGTCGCAGTACACGGGCAGGGGCGTGCGCAGCCCGAAAGGGCAGACCCCGCCCACCGGATGCCCCGTCAGCGCCGCGACCTCGTCGGCCGGCAGCATCCGCACCTTGCCGCCGAAACGCGCGCGCGCCAGGCGGTTGTCCAGCCGCGCCTCGCCGCCCGCCACCACCAGCATCGCCTGGCCGTTCACGCTGATCGCCAGGGTCTTGGCGATCTGCGCCGGCGCGACGCCGTGCCCGGCCGCCGCCTCGGCCACGGTGGCCGTGCTGTCCGCCAGTTCCAGCACGGTGATGTCGGGCGCGTGCTGCCGCAGGAAGTCCCGCACCGAATCCAGGCTCATCCACCACGCTCCGTTCCCTGACGGCGGGCGTTAAACCGCGCCGCCGGCCCCCTGTCAGCCCGTGGCCCGGCTTGGCGCCCAGCCTGGCTCCGGCCCATCGCCAGGCCTGATGCCGGGCTTGGCGCTCACCCCGGCCGGCCGACACCCGTGCGGGCCGCGTCTCCGCCCGCCGGCGCCGCCTCCCCCGGTCAGGGCCGGCAGCGTCGTCCCATCCCCCCCGCGCGCCGGCCTGGAACAAGGTCCGGAAACGGAACGAACATCGCCACGCCGCAACCATTCCCCGCCCCGGCGCCTGAGGCAGACGAGGGGTGCCGCGCCAGGCCGACCCGCACGGGCAGGAAAGGGGGGCACCGGCCGATGGCGGGCATGCCGCAGCAGATCGAGACCGACATCCCGGCCCGCATGGACCGGCTGCCCTTCAGCCGCTTCCACATGCTGGTGATCGCGGCGTTGGGCATCACCTGGGTGCTGGACGGGCTGGAGGTCACGGTGGTGGGCTCGCTGGGTCCCACGCTCCGCCACCCCGACACGCTGGCGCTGAGCGAGGCCGAGGTCGGCATCGTCGCCTCCGCCTACCTCGCCGGCGCGGTGTTCGGCTCGATCTTCTTCGGCTGGCTGACCGACCGCTTCGGCAGGCGCGCGATCTTCAACGTCACGCTGGGCATCTACATCGCGGGCGTGATCCTGACCGCCTTTTCCTGGAACGTCTGGAGCCTGGCCTTCTTCCGCGCCATGACCGGCGTGGGCATCGGCGGCGAATACGCCTCGATCAACTCCGCCATCGACGAGCTGATGCCCGCCCGCCTGCGCGGCCGCATCGACATGGTGGTCAACGGCTCCTTCTGGGGCGGCGCCGCGGTGGGGGCGGCGGGCTCGCTGCTGCTGCTCAGCGGCACGCTGGTCAGCCTCGACCTCGGCTGGCGCCTGGGCTTCGGCATCGGCGGCGTGCTGGGCATCTTCATCCTGCTGTTGCGCCGCTTCGTGCCGGAAAGCCCGCGCTGGCTCATCACCCACGGACGCCAGGAGGAAGCGGAGCGGGTCCTGCGCGAGATCGAGGGCCGGGTGCGGGAGCACGAGGCGGGCGACCTTCCGCCGCCCGAAGGCAAGAAGCTCACCATCCACCCGAAGCCGCATTTCGGCATGCTGCCGATCCTGCGCGCCATGCTGGGCAAGTTCCGCGCCCGCTCCGCCCTGGCGCTGACCCTGATGATCGCCCAGGCCTTCCTGTTCAACGCGGTGTTCTTCACCTACGGGCTGGTGCTCGCCAGCTACTACAACATCCCCGAGGCGCGCACCGGCCTCTACATCCTGCCGCTGGCGGCCGGAAACCTGCTGGGACCGATCCTGCTGGGCTCGCTCTTCGACACGGTGGGGCGGCGGCGCATGATCACGCTGACCTACGGTCTGTCGGGCCTGCTGCTGCTGGCGGTGGCGGTGCTGTTCGGCATGGGCGTGTTCACCGCCTGGACGCAGACGATTGCCTGGATGGTGGTGTTCTTCGTGGCCTCGGCCGCCGCGAGCTCGGCCTACATGACGGCCAGCGAGATCTTTCCGCTGGAATCCCGCTCGCTTGCCATCGCGCTGTTCTACGCCATCGGCACCGGCGTCGGCGGCACCTTCGCGCCCTGGATCTTCGGCGCGCTGATCGCGACCAAGCAGCCCTGGATGCTGGCCGCCGGCTACATGGCCTCGGCGGCGCTGATGCTGGCGGCGGCGGCCACGGAATGGGCGCTGGGCGTGGACGCGGAAGGGCAGTCGCTCGAAAGCGTGGCCGACCCGCTCTCGAGCTGAGTGGGTGGCGGAAGCCGGCCGGGCAGGGCGTGACACCCGCCCGCCGCGCCGCCGTCCCGATGCGTCGCGCGGCGATCCCCGCCGCGGCACGGCGCCACGGACACGGCGTGGACCGCCGGCGGCGTGCCTGACGCGCGGGCGGCCATCGCGAGGGGGCGCTTCCTGTCACGGGCCGGGGAAAACCCGGGGCGGCAGCGGCGTTTAGGATACGGACGCCTGCACCGAGGACCCCTGGCTATGCGCCTTCCGCTTTCGGGTAGCGGCACGCCTCAGCCGCCTTCACCCAGTCCCACACCTCCCGTGCCGGGACCGGATTTCCCCCCGATCCCGCCCGGCCCCGACATCCCGTCGGAGCCCGGACCCCCGTCGCCCGACCCCCTGCCGGAGCCCGGCCCCCTCATCCTCTGAGGCCGGACATCCTGCGGGATCGGGCAGCCCCTCTGACCCGGGTAGTCCCCCGGCCCGGGTCGCCACTGAACCGGGCAGTCCCTGAAACGGGTAATCCCTGAAGCCGGACATCCCGTGAGGCCGGGCATCCTCCGGAGCCGGTCTGTCCGGCTCCGGCCGCGGCACCACGGTACCGCCGTCCGGAGGAACGACCCTCGGGCACCGCCCCGCTCAGGCGGCGCCGACGCCTTCGCGCAAGCCCGCCGCCTGACGCTCCCGCGGCAGCAGCAGGTGCACGCCCAGCGTCGCCACCACGTAGGCGCCGGCGCCCACGAAGAAGATCAGCGTGTAGTTGTTGCCGGTGGCGTCCAGCAGCCGCCCCACCACGGCGGCCGAGAAACCGCTGAGGATCGAGCTGATGCAGCCGCCCAGCCCCACCGCGCCGGCCACGGCACCCTTCGGCATGGTGTCGGACACCAGCGTGAACAGGTTGGCCGAGAAGCCCTGGTGCGCCGCCATGGCCAGGCCGATCAGCCCCACCGCCGCCCAGATGTTGCTCATCTGCGGCGCCAGGAACACCGGCACGGTGCACAGCGCGCAGGCCAGCAGCGCCAGCTTGCGCGCGGTGAAGACGCCGAAGCCAGCACGCATCAGCCGCCCTGACAGCCAGCCACCGCCGATCGAGCCCACGTCCGTCATCAGGTAGATCACCACCAGCGGCAGGCCGAGCGCCAGCAGGTTCACGTTGAACTTCGAGTTGAGGAAGCTCGGCACCCAGTTGTT
The DNA here is from genome assembly GCF_042433915.1 of Roseomonas elaeocarpi. Lineage (NCBI taxonomy): Bacteria > Pseudomonadati > Pseudomonadota > Alphaproteobacteria > Acetobacterales > Roseomonadaceae > Roseomonas > Roseomonas elaeocarpi. The sequence goes on from NZ_JBHLUN010000013.1 coordinate 123,897, forward strand.
GTAGAACCACCAGACCGGGTTGGTGAGCACGCCGCCCACGATATAGGTCCAGGTGCCGCCGTAGCGCAGCAGCTGCGACCAGGGCACGCGCGCCTCGGCCACCTCCGGGTCGCTGTGGATGTAGGCGAGCTCGGCGGCGTTGACGCCGCGGTGTTCTTCCGGCGTGCGGTACAGGGCGAGCCAGACCACCGTCCACAGGACGCCCACCACGCCGGTGACGTAGAAGGCGGTCTGCCAGCCCCAGCGCGCGGTGATGAAGGCCGCGATCAGCGGCGCGGCGAGGCCGCCCACGTTGCTGCCCGAATTGAAGATGCCGGTTGCCAGCGCGCGGTCGCGCACCGGGAACCAGGTCGCCACCGACTTGATGCAGGACGGGAAATTGCCGCCCTCGCCCAGGCCCAGCAGCACGCGCGCCGCCATGAAGCCCGCCACCGAGCCCACCAGCCCGTGCGCGGCCGAGGCCACCGACCAGATCATCGCCGCGACCGCCAGGCCCATGCGCACGCCGATGCGGTCCGTGATCGCGCCCATGCTGGCGTAGCCCGCGGCGTAGGCCATGCTGAAGGCGAAGACGATGTTGCCGAAATCGGTTTCGCTGAAGTGCAGCTCGCCCTGGATCGTGGGCTTGAGCAGGCCCAGCAGGTTGCGGTCCATGTAGTTGATCGTGGTGATCGCGAAGAGCAGCGCCACCACCACCCAGCGGGTGCGGCTGCGCGCCCCGTCGCCCGGCAGGGCGCCGGGCGGTGTAAACTCGGCCTTGGTCATACCATCCCTCGGAGGACGCGGGCCGGTTGCTCCGGCGGCAGTGCCTGGACGGCCCGCATTGGCCCGGATGCTCGTTCGCACCCGCAACAGCGTCAATCCTTCTGACCTGTTCCGGAGCCGGCGGTTTTCCTGCAATTTCAGTTAGATGTAAAAATATTCATCTGACGGAAAGGCTACCGAAGCTGTTGGGAGGCACCAGCCGGCGTCCGGAAGCTGGAGCGCCGTGCCGCGCCCGCAGGGGTACGCAGGCCTTGCTCGTGATGGCAGGAGGCGAAGAAGCCCGCCGCGCGAGGCAGGCCCAGGCAGGAAGCCCGCTCGGGGAAGGCTCTCGCAGGGAACCTCCCGTGAGGCGCGCCGCGCCTCGTGCCCTACGGTCCCCGGCAGCGGACGGCCGGCGCCGGACGACCCCGCGTCGGATGGTCCCACGTGGGACCATCCGGGCTTCAGTTCGCGTTGCGCCGGGCGTGGCGGCGCACCGCCGCTTCCACCGCCTCGAGGTCGTTGGGCATGACCTCCAGCCGCTCCTCGCGCCGCATCAGGTCCGCCAGGTGCGGCGGCAGGGCGGGGCGGAAGCCCACCGCGCGCTCGGCCGCGTCGGGGAACTTGGCCGGGTGCGCCGTGGCCGCCACGATCACCGGGATCGCCGGGTCCTCGGGCGCCAGGTGGGCCGCGGCATAGGTCGCGGTGGCGGTATGCGGGTCGGGCAGCCAGCTGGTGGCGGCATGGACGCGCCGCATCTCGCGCAGCGTGCCCTCGTCGTCCAGCGCCACGCCGCGGAACAGCCCGGCCGCTTCCCGCCAGGCCGCGTCAGGCACCGGCATCCGGCCGGTGTCGCGGAAGGCGCGCATGGTGCGCGCGGTGGCCCCCGCATCACGGCCGAGCAGCTCGAACAGCAGGCGCTCGAAGTTTGAGGACACCTGGATGTCCATCGACGGCGAGAGCGACGGCTCCACCGCGCGCGCCGTCATGTCGTTGGCGGTGAAGAAGCGCGGCAGGATGTCGTTGCGGTTGGCCGAGATGATCAGCCGCTCGATCGGCAGACCCATGCGCCGCGCCGCCCAGGCCGCCAGCACGTTGCCGAAATTGCCGGTGGGCACCGACACCGCCACGGGCCGGTCCGGCGCGCCCAGCGCCAGTGCTGCGGCCACGTAATAGGGGATCTGCGCCGCGACCCGGGCCCAGTTGATCGAATTGACCGCCGACAGCTTCATCTCGCTGCGGAACGCGGTGTCGGCGAACATCGCCTTGACCATGTCCTGGCAGGTGTCGAAGTCGCCCTCCACCGCGATGTTGTGGACGTTGGCCGACAGCACCGTGGTCATCTGCCGGCGCTGCACCTCCGAGGTGCGGCCCAGCGGATGCAGGATCGCGATGTCGATGTTGCGCCGGTCGCGGCAGGCCTCGATCGCGGCCGATCCGGTGTCGCCCGAGGTCGCGCCCACGATGGTCACGCGCTCGCCCCGCCGCTCCAGCGCATGGTCGAAGAGCTGCCCCAGCAGCTGCATCGCCAGGTCCTTGAAGGCCAGCGTCGGGCCGTGAAACAGCTCCAGCGCGTGGGTGCGGGCGTCGAGCTGCACCAGCGGCACCACGGCGGCGTGGCTGAAGCCGCCGTAGGCCGCGGCCGTCATCCCGCGCAGCTCCGCGAGCGTCAGGCAGCCTTCGGCGAAGGGCGCCACCACCCGGGCCGCGATCTCGGCGTAGGGCAGGCCGCGCAGGGCGCGCCATTCCGCCGCCGGGAACTCAGGCCAGCTCTCGGGCATGAACAGGCCGCCATCCTCCGCCAGGCCGGCGAGCAGGACGCCCTCGAAATCGCGGGCCGGAGCCTCGCCACGGGTGGAGACGTATCGCATGCGCCCGAGGATACCGCCTCGGGCCCGCGCGCGCCATGCGCCAGACGGGAACGCCGCCCTGCCGGTGGCGCGGGAAACGCCATACCCCCCACCACGGTGCGGGGAAGGACGGCGCGGCTCCACCACCCCGGGTTGCTTGTGCGGCGAAAGGGCCCGGCCGATGTTCGGCGCCGGGATCGGTGCGCCGGGACGGGCCTGGCGCGTCCGAAGACCTTTGGCCCGGGAAAACCCCGTCGCCTCGGGAACCTCCCCCCGGGTGTCTCGCGAGAAGCCCGGCGTTCTGGAAAACTCCCGGTGTTCTGGAAGATCCTGCTGTTCTGGAAAAACCTCGGTGGTTGGGGAAGGCTCCGGTGTTGCGGGACATCCCGGCCTCCTTCCCCATGCCCGCCGCCCTCGCCCAACCCCATGGAAATCGCCCAGGTGCCCGAACCGAGGGATACGCCGCCCGATGGCATCACGCTGGAACGTTTGGAACGGTCCCTGCAGGAATTGATCGCCCGGCGCTGGGACCGCTACGCCCATGCGCTGCAACGGGCGGCGGCGGCCAGCTCCAGCGGCGCGGCGAGCCGCTTCCACGACCAGGCCGACGCGGCGCTGCTCGACATCGACAGCATGATGCTGCACCACCGCCGTCTGACGCAGCACCTGCGCCTGGACCAGCGCACCGGGCAGCGGCCGCGCTGGCGCTGAGCCGTTCGCCCGGGATGCCCTGATCCCGCGCTGCGCTGGCCCGGCGCCGGCACGCTTCGCGGCGTGACGGCATCGCCGACGCTGCGCTAGACCGACTTCCGCATGCCCAGCCTCCGCCGCCGCCAAGCCCTCCTGCTGCCGCTCCCCGGCCTGCTTCCAGTTCTCGGCCGGCCCGCCGCCGCGCAGTCGGCACCGCCCGCCGTGTCCCCTCCGGCGGCGCCGTCGGCAGCATTACCCGCCTCAGCGCCCTCCTGGCCGCGCACCGTGCGCGACGTGCTCGGCCGCAGCGTCACCATTGCCCGCCCGCCGCGCGCCGTGCTGCTGGCCGAGGGCTTTCAGCTCCTCGCCCTGGCGGTGGCGCATCCCGACCCGGTGCCGCTGCTGGTGGGCCGCGGCGGCGACCTCCGGCGCCTCGACGCCGCGCTCGACAACGGCTTCCGCCAGCGCTTCCCGGCGCTGGCCAAGGTGCCCGAGATCACTTCGGCGGTGGGGCAGGGCTTCTCGCTGGAACGCGCACTGTCGCTGCTGCCGGACCTCGTGATCCTCAGCGCCTGGCAGATGAACGCCGCCGAGATGCGCGGCAATGTCGAGCAGCTGGACAAGGCCGGAATCCGCGTGGTGGTGGCCGACACCTTTCTGCGCCCGCTGGATGAACTCGTGCCCTCCGTCCGCCTGCTGGGGCAGGTTTTCGGGCAGGAAGCACGTGCCGAGGCCTTCGCCGGCTTCCACGAGGCCCGGCGGCAGGCGGTTCTCGACCGGCTGCGCGCCGCGCCCGCGGCCGAAGCGCCGGCGGCGCTGCTCACCGCCTTTCCCGGGCGCTGGAACTGCTGCTGGGTCGCCGGCCGCGACGGCGCGGGCGAAGCGTTGACCCTGCTCGGCGCCCGCAACGTCGGGCTGCCCTTCCTGCCCGGGCCGAGCGGCGCGCAGCTCAGCCTGGAACAGGTCCTGACCGCGGCGCCGGACATCTTTATCGGCACCGGCGCGCGCCTCGACGACCAGGGTGGGAGCGGGGGCGGCGACAGTGGCGGCGGGGAGGGGCTGCAACTCGGCACCGGCGTTGGGGCCGCCGAGGCGCGCGACAGCCTGCGGCACCTGTTGGAACAGCCCGGCTACCGCAGCCTGCCCGAGGCGGCGCGGCGCCGGGCCTGCGGCTTGTGGAACCCGGTCTTCGGCAGCCCGGTCGCGATCGCGGCCATCGAGGCCATGGCCCGCTGGCTGCACCCGACGCTGTTTGCCGACCTCGACCCCGCAGCGACCCTGGCCGAGATCAACCGCCGCTTCACCCCCGTGCCCTTTGACGGCACCTACTGGACGGAACTGCCGGCGGGCTGAGACCGCGCGGCGCCCGACGCCGGAACCAGCCCGGCGGACCAACCGGGCGGGACAAGCTGGGGAACCGATCCCGGGAACCGACCGGAGGCGACCCGGAGAACTACCGGGGCTTGCGGCCCGGGAACCGACCTGGCGGACCGGCCGAGGAGCCGCCGAGGAGCCACAGGGGGGGGGGCACCCGGGTGGCCAGCCCAGGGGACCGACCGGGGATCAACGGGGATCAACCCGGGAACCAACCCGCCGCGGCACTGGACAGCCGGGCCCGCCCGGCGGATGACGAACGCAGCAACACGAGGCATCGCCGTGCCGGGCGGCCGGCACCGGGCGGGAGAACAACGCCATGCGGATCACCATCCTCGGCGCCGGGGTCATCGGCGTGGCCACCGCCTATTGGCTGCAGCGCGACGGCCACGAGGTCACGGTGATCGAGCGGCGCGAGGGCGCCGGGCTGGAGACCAGCTGGGGCAACGGCGCCATCATCCACGTCTCCTCGGTGCAGCCCTGGGCCGCGCCGGGCGTGCCGTTCAAGGTCCTGCGCTGGATCGGCCAGGAAGAAGCGCCGATGCTGCTGCGCCTGCGCGCCGTGCCGACCATGTGGCGCTGGGGCCTGGGCTTCCTGCGCGCGTCCCGCGCGGCGCACCACCAGGCGGGCGCGCTGAACAACCTCGAGCTCGCCCTGCTCAGCGCCCGCTCCATGGCCGAGATCCGCGAGGAAACCGGCGTCACCTACGACTACGCCGGCCAATGCGTGATCAAGACCTTCGCCGACGAGCCCACCTTCCTCGCCTCCGCCGCGGCGCACGAGGCACTGGCCCCACACGGCTTGGTCACCGAGCGCCTGACCCGCGACGAGGTGATCCGGCGCGAACCCTCGCTGGCCCCGGTGGCCTCGCAGGTCGCGGGCGGGCTGTTCTTTCCGCAGGACGAGGTCGGCGACTGCAACAAGTTCTCCCAGGGCCTCGCCGCCTGGTGCGCCGCGCGGGGCGTGCGCTTCCACTACGGGACCACGGTGGAGGACTTGGTGATCCGGGGCGGCCGGGTCGCGGCGGTCCGCACCTCGGCCGGTGAGATCGCCTCGGACGCGGTGGTGGTGGCGCTGGGCAGCCACGGCCCGAAGCTGCTGCGCCCGCACGGCATCGACGTGCCGATCCACCCGGTGAAGGGCCTCTCGATCACCATCCCCCGCGCGCACTGGCCCGAGGGCCCGCGCAACGCGATCCTGGACGACGCGCGCAAGTTCGCGCTCACCCCGCTGGGCGACCGCTACCGCATCGTGGGCTCGGCCGAGATCACCGACTTCGACACCACGCCCTCGCCCCGCCGGATCGGCGCCATCATGCGCGAGGTCGCGACCCTGTTCCCGCCGCTCGCCGGCGCCCAGGACGCGCCCGGCGCGATCCAGTGGGCGGGCCTGCGCCCGATGGTGCCCGACGGCCGCCCCTGGATCGGCCCGACGCGCATCCCCGGCCTGTTCCTCAACACCGGGCACGGCCACACCGGCTGGACCATGGCGGCCGGTTCGGGGCGCAGGCTGGCCGGGATGATCGGCGCGGCGGCGGGCCGGGCGGCTGCCTGAGCGGGGAAGGGGTACGGACCCCGACGGGACCGCCCCTGCCTTGCGCCCGCCGGACCACGGCCGCAGAAACCCAACCCCCACCAGCAAGGCCACCGCCATGAAGCTGCTCTATTCCCCCGCCTCGCCCTACGCGCGGAAGGTCGTGATCGTCGCCCGCGAAACCGGCCTCGACCGTGAGATGGAGATCGTTGCCGCCGGCGCGCACCCGGTGGATCGCAACGCCGCCGTGGGCGCGGTGAACCCGCTGGGCAAGATCCCGGCGCTGACGCTCGCGGACGGCACCGTGCTCTACGACAGCCGCGTGATCTGCGAGGCGCTGAACAACATGGCCGGCGCCGACCTCTTCCCCTCGGTCGGGCCGGACCGTTGGCGCGCGCTGGTGGAACAGGCGCTGGGCGACGGGCTGCTCGATGCGGCGCTGCTGCTGCGCTACGAGACCGTGGTGCGTGAGGAAGCGCAGCGCCACGCCGGCTGGGTCGCGGGCCAGACCGCCAAGATCACCGAGGCCCTGCACGACATGGAGCGCCGCGCCGCGGGCTTCGGCACCCGCTGGGACATCGGCACGATCACGATCGCCTGCGCGCTGGGCTACCTCGACCTGCGCTTCGCCGAGATGCGCTGGCGCGACAACCACCCGGTGCTGGCGGCCTGGTTCGAGGCGCTCTCGGCCCGCCCGTCCTTCGCCGCCACCGCGCCCAAGGGCTGAAGGTTTCCGGGGGCGTTCCGGGAACCACCGGGGAAACGCCCGGCGGCGTTACCCCGGGGGAATGCCCCTGGGGCGATCCCCTGGGACATTCCCCTGGGACAATCCTCCCGGGACACTCCTCCGGGCAGCGCCCAGAGCGCCGGCGCGGGGGTTGCTTCCCGGCCGCCGGGTGGCGAGCATGGCGCCCGTTTCCCGCCGCCCGGCGGGTGCCGTGTCCATGGCGCCCGCCCCGCCGCGCCACCCGACGGAGCCGCCGATGACCTCGCCCCCCACCCAGACCCTCACCATCCCCGGGCTGGAAGGGGAGGCCGAGATCCTCGTGGATCGCTGGGGCATCCCGCACATCTATGCCACGACCCAGCACGACGCCTTCCTGGTGCAGGGCTTCAACGCCGCGCGCGACCGGCTCTGGCAGATCGACCTGTGGCGCAAGCGCGGGCTGGGGCTGCTGGCCGCCGATCTCGGCCCCGCCTATGTCGAGCGTGACCGCGCCGCCCGCCTGCTGCTCTACCGCGGCGACATGGCCGCCGAATGGGCGAGCTACGGCCCCGACGCCCAGGCGCGCACCGAGGCCTTCGTCGCCGGCATCAACGCCTTTGTCGCGCTGGTGGAGCGCGAGCCCGAGCGCCTGCCCACCGAGTTCCGCGCGCTCAACACCCGCCCGGCCCGCTGGAGCGCCGAGGACGTGGTGCGTCAACGCGCCCATGCCCGCGTCCGCAACCTCGACGGCGAGGTCGCGCGCAGCAACATCATCGCCGAGTTCGGGATCGAGGCCGACCGTCTCCACCGCAAGCTGCAGCCCGAATGGACGGTGCAGGTTCCCGAAGGTCTCGCCCCGCACGCGATCCCGCCCGAGGTGATGCGCACCTACCTCCTGGGCTGCGAGCCCAACGCGATCGGCACCGCGACCCCGGCGGAGGCGCTGGAAAACACCGGCAGCAACAACTGGGCGCTCGCCCCCTCGCGCACCACGACCGGCCGCCCGATCCTGGCCAGCGACCCGCACCGCGTGCATGAGCAGCCCTCGCTGCGCTACGTGGCGCACCTCGTGGCACCGGGCCTCGACGTGATCGGCGCCGGCGAGCCCGCGATCCCGGGCGTCAGCCTCGGCCATAACGACCGGATCGCCTTCTCGCTCACGATCCATCCCGCCGACCAGGAAGACCTCTACGTCTACGAGCTGAACCCCGCCGACCCGGAGATGTACCGCTACGGCGAGGGCTGGGAGCGGATGCGCATCCTGCGCGAGGACGTCCCCGTGCGCGGCGGCACGACGGAAACGGTGGAGCTGCGCTTCACCCGTCACGGCCCGGTGCTGCACGTCGATGCTGCGAACCACCGCGCCTACGCCCTGCGCTCCGTGTGGTGGGAGCCCGGCACCGCCGCCTACATGGCGAGCCTGGGCTACCTCGCCGCGGGCAGCTTCGAGGATTACCGCGCGGCGCTGAACGGCTGGGGCGCGCCTTCCACCAACCACGTCGTCGCCGAGGTGGGCGGCCGCATCGGCTGGGCCGTGGCCGCCAAGATCCCCGTCCGCCCGAGCTGGGACGGGCTGCTGCCGGTGGCGGGCGACGGGCGGCACGAATGGGCCGGCACAATTAACGCCGCGACGCTGCCGCACGCGGTGGACCCGGCCAGCGGCTGGCTCGGCTCCGCCAACCAGATGAACCTGCCGCCCGGTTTCGACCACGCGCAACACAAGACCGGCTTCGAATGGTCCGACGGCGCCCGCTACGCCCGGCTGAGCGAGGCGCTCGACGCCGACCGCCAATGGTCGGTGGAGGACACGCTGCAGCTGCAGACCGACGTGCTGTCCGTCACCGCCCGCCGCCTCTGCGCCGTGCTGGCGGCGGCGGGGGGCAGCGGCGCCGAACCCGCCCGCGCGCTGCTCGGCCCCTGGAACCACCGCCTCGGCGCGGAGAGCGGCCCGGCGGCGCTGTTCGAGATCTGGTTCACCAAGCACCTCGTGCCCGCGCTGTTCCGCGCGCTGGGGCCCGAGGGCCTCGCCCGCCACCTCACCGCGCCCGACACCGCGCTGGCGCTCGACCTTCTCGAGCGCGGCGACGATCCGGGCTTCGGCGCAAACCCGGCCGCGGCGCGTGACGCGCTGCTGCTGCGAACCCTGGAGGCCGCCTGGGCGGAGGCGGCCGAGCGCATGGGCCCCGATCCCGCCAGCTGGGCCTGGGGCCAGCTGCACCAGGGCTACTTCGCGCACCCGCTGTCGCGCCTGGGCGGCCCGGATCTCGCCCGCAGGCTCGATGCGGGCCCGGTGCCCAAGGGCGGCTCCAACCTCACGCTCAACAACAACGGCTATCGCGGCAGCGACTTTCGCGTGATGTCGGGCGTGTCGTGGCGCATGGTCTGCGACGTCGGCAACTGGGATGCGAGCTGGACCGTCAACGCCCCCGGCCAGTCCGGCGATCCCGACAGCCCGCACTACCGCGACCTGTTCCCCTTCTGGGCGGAGGAACGCTACGTGCCGCTGCTCTACAGCCGCGCGGCGGTGGAAGCCGCGACGGAACAGCGCTTCCGGCTGCTGCCGGGCTAACGGGCAACAGCCCGGCGGGCGCCAGCCTGACCGATGCCAAACTGGCGGTGCCTGGCTGGCGAACGCCTCTCGCGCGCGGGGCGGCTCCCGATCCGCTCCGTCCGGCCGCCCCGCGTCGGCGTCATCCCGCGCGCCATGGCACGGCGCCCGCGGCATCCCAGATATCCACGATCATGAACAACACCGCCGCCCTCGAGGACTTCATCCGCCGCGCCCCGCGCCTCTTCGTGCTGACCGGCGCCGGGTGCAGCACGCCCTCGGGCATCCCCGACTACCGCGACGCCGACGGCCAGTGGAAGCGTGCGCAGCCGGTCACGCTTCAGTCCTTTCTCGGCAGCGAGGCGACGCGGCGCCGCTACTGGGCGCGCTCGCTGGTGGGCTGGCGCTTCATCCGCGCCACGCAACCCAACCGCACGCACGCGGCGCTGGCCCGGCTTGAAGCGGCGGGGCGAAGCGAGCTGCTGCTCACCCAGAACGTCGACCGGCTGCACCAGAAGGCCGGCAGCCGGCGGGTGATCGACCTTCACGGCCGCCTCGACGTGGTGCGCTGCCTCGGCTGCGGCGCGGAAATGCCGCGCGAGGCGATGCAGGCGGAACTGACCCGCCGCAATCCCGGCTGGTCCACGCTCGACGCCGGCAGCGCCCCGGACGGCGACGCCGACCTCGACGGGCTGGATTTCGCCGGCTTCGCCGTGCCCGACTGCCGGCACTGCGGCGGCCTGCTCAAGCCTGACGTGGTGTTCTTCGGCGAGAACGTGCCGCGCGAGCGCGTGGCAGAAAGCTTCGCGGCGCTGGATCGCGCCGACGCCGTGCTGGTCGTGGGCTCCTCGCTGATGGTGTATTCGGGCTTCCGCTTCGTGCAGGCGGCGGCGAAGGCGGGAAAGCCGGTCGCCGCGGTGAACATCGGCCGCACCCGCGCCGACGATCTCCTGACCCTGAAGGTTGAGCAGCCCTGCGAGGATGCGCTGGGCTTCCTGCTGGCCGATACGGCCGGCTGAGGCCGGGGGCCGGCCGCGTTCACAGGGGCCGCTGCCCGGCAAGGCGCGCCGGGCAGCGGCCGTCGCAGTCACGCCGGCGCGTCAGGCACTGACAGGTCAGGCGCGGGCGCGTCGGGTACGGGCGCGTCAGGCGCCGCGCGCGCGGCGGCGCGCCACGGCGAGGCCGAGCAGGCCGACGCCGAACAGCGCGATGCTCGCCGGCTCGGGCACGGCTACGCTGGAGGCCGAGAAGGTGCCGGTGGTGTCACCGAACTGGTTCTGGGTGAAGGTGTAGAAGCCGGGCGTGGGATCGTAGCCGGTCAGGAAGGCGGTGCCGGAGTTCACGATCGTCAGGTTGGCGCCCGACCCGTCGATCGGGGTGTAGGTCGCGCTGATCTGGCCGGTCACCTGGAAGCTCGCCTGGTTGCCGGACGTGTTCGACACGCTGAACGCGGTATAGACCGTGCCCGGGGTGAAGGGGCTGTAGGTGAAGTTGTTGATCGTCGCGCCGCTGCCGCTGGTGAAGCCGGCCGCGGTGTAGCTGCCGCTGACGGAGCCGATGATGGCGTTGCCGTTCAGCGTCGGCGCGAAGTCGATAAAGGTGCAGGCCGTGGTCGTGCAGCTGCCGGCGCCGGCGATGTTGAAGGTGCCGGTGATGGGGGCCGCCATGGCCGGGGTCATGGCAAGGCCGATCAGCGCTGAAGCGGCCAGGAGAGCTTTGCGCATTTCGATTCCTTTCGAGCGAAGGGGCGTCGGCCTCCCAAGATGCCGACTGCACCTTGTTCTAGCGAGCGCCGTGCCAGCTTTTAGAATCAATAGTTTGGCCCGAAAAAACGCGGTTCCGGCGCGCGAAGTGTAAAGCTTTTCGGGAAGCGCCCGCCGCGGTGGCGCGGCGCCACCCGGAACGCCCCCTGCGCCGGCGCGGTCAGGCGCGAAATCCTGCCATCCCCGATGCCGGGAACGCGGCGTCCGCCTCGCTCCGGCCGCCGTCGAACCCGCCTGCGTCCGCCATCCGCAGGTCGGCCGGCGCCACGACGCGGCCGTGCGCCCCATTGTAAGGTTTTCCAGACAAGCGCCTCCGGACGACGCCGCGTGCCAGGTGATATCCCCTTGGCCCAGGCGCGCCCTCAGCTTGGCCGGACCGGCGGCGGAGGCACCGCCTCCGGCGGCCGGATGCTCCGCGGCTGGCCCCATGATTGCGGGCGGATGGACCCCGCATGACCGCCGATTAGTTCTTCATCCGTGCCGATTGATTCCGCCGGCACCGGCCATCGACCCGCCGCGGCCACCGCTAGGATCACGTCCGGAAGGCAGCCACGAGACTGCTGTTGAACGAAATACCGTGCGGGGAGAAGCAATGAACAAGGGCGATACTGCGCCGACATGGCCGGCGGGCACACGGCGGCAGTTCCTGGGGCGCTCGATGGCGGGTGGCGCGGCCCTGCTGGCACCGGGCTTCCCCCGCATCGCACGCGCGCAGGACGGCTATCCGAACCGCGCCATCCGCATCGTGGTCAACAACGCACCCGGTGGCGTGGGCGACCTGACGGTGCGCCTCGTGGGCCAGCACATGTCGGAAATGTTCGGCCAGCCCGTGGTGATCGACAACCGCGGCGGCGCGGGCGGCATCCTCGCCGCCAACCAGCTCCTGGGCGCGCCCGCCGACGGCTACACGCTGATGACGGCGGGCAACGCCACCGCGGTCCGCCCGGCGCTGTTCAGGTCGCTGCCCTACGACGTGCAGCGCGACTTCGCGAGCGTATCCACCATGGCCTTCTTCCCGATCGGCATCGTGGTGTCGCCGGACTCGCCGCTGCGCACGGCGCAGGACTTCATCCGCAAGGCGAAGGAGGACGGCCGCGACCTGAACATCGGCACCATCGCCATCGGCAGCACGCAGCACCTGGTGGCGGAAATGTTCAAGGCCACCGTCGGCTCCCAGGCCACCACGGTGCCGTTCAGCTCCACGCCGCAGCTGCTCAACGCGCTGCTGCGCAAGGACGTGGATGTGGGCTTCGAGATCCTGGCCCCGGTCTGGTCGCAGATGGAGGACAGGACGCTGCGGGTCCTGGCGGTGACGCAGGCGACGCGGGTGCCGAACCTGCCGGACCTTCCCACCCTGGCGGAGTCCGGCCTTCCCGGCTTCGACGCCGCGTCCTGGAACTCGATCGTGGCGCGCAGCGGCACCGCGCCCGAGATCGTGGCGAAGCTGAGCACCACCATCAACACGATCCTGAACCGCCCCGACGTGCGGAAAACCTTGCTGGACGTGGGCGTGGAGCCGCGCGGGTCGACGCCGCAGGACCTCGACGCCCTCACCGCCAAGGAGATGGTCCGCTGGCGCGAGGTCATCGAAACGGCCGGCATCCCCAAGCAGTAGGGCCCGGACGGCAGGTCCGGGTGCAGGGTGTGGAGCCGCGGGGCGCTGGCGGCAGGGCCCGGAGGATGGGACGCGGACGACGAGCCCCGGACGACGAGCCCCGGACGACGAGGTCCGGACGGTGGGGCGCGGGCGACGGGGCACGGGCGGCAGGCCAGAGGACGCGGCCCAGCCAATGGAACCCAGACCACAAGACCCAGGCGACAGAACCCGGGGCAGGACCCAGACGGCAGGGTTCAAATGCCGGGCTCGCCTTTGCCTGCCGGCGGTCCCACCCACCAGCACCCGCCTGCCCGCTTCCCGCTGCCGGCATCGGATGGCCCGTCCTGCCCGTTCTCCGTGGGGCGTGACGCTGCCGGGCGGCCGTGGGGCGGCGCCGGGGTAGCGCGCCGCCCCGAACCGGTGCATTCAGGCAATGTTCCGTGGGAACGAACAAGCGCGAGGCGCCCATGCCTTTTATCGAGACCCGCGACGGGACGCCGCTGTTCCACCGGGACTGGGGCTCCGGCAGGCCGGTGGTGCTGATCCACGGCTGGCCGCTGAACGCCGACATGTGGGAATACCAGGCGCCCGTGCTGGCCGGGGAGGGGCTGCGCGTCGTCACCTACGACCGCCGCGGCTTCGGCCGCTCCGGCCAGCCCTGGGAGGGCTACGACTACGACACCCTGGCCGACGACCTCGCTGCGATCCTGGAGGCGCTCGACCTGCGCGAGGTGACGCTGGTGGGCTTCTCGATGGGCGGCGGCGAGGTCGCGCGCTACCTCAGCCGCCACGGCGCCTCGGGCCGCGTCAGCCGGGCGGTGTTCGTGTCCGCCGTCACGCCCTTTCTCCTCCGCGCCGAGGACAATCCCGGCGGCGTCGACCGCTCCGTCTTCGACAGCATGGTGGAGCAGCTGGAGGCCGACCGCCCCGCCTTTCTCGCGCAGTTCGGGCGGCAGTTCTTCGGCGCCGGGCTGCTGAGCCCCGGCGTCAGCCACGAGATCCTGCAATGGGCCGCGAACCTGGCGCTGGCGGCCTCGCCCAAGGCGACGCTGGACTGCGTCCGCGCCTTCTCGGAAACCGACTTCCGCACCGACCTCGCGCGCATCACCGTGCCGACGCTGGTGATCCACGGCGATGCCGACAGCACGGTGCCGATCGACAGCGCCGGCCGCCGCACCGCCGCGATGGTCCCCGGCGCCCGGCTGCTGGAATACCCCGGCGCGCCGCACGGGCTGTTCTTCACCGAGAAGGACCGGTTGAACCGGGATCTGCTGGCGTTCATCCGGGGCTGAGAGCGGCGCCCGGTTCCGCCGTGGCCAGGGAAGGGGAGAAAGAATTCTCCCCCTCCCCGGACCCCTCTCCCTCATCTTTTCCCGGGACGCTGCCGCAGGAACGTGGGGGATGCTGTGCGCTCCGGCTCACCGAGCCGGAGCGAGGGACGCGTCCGCCAGAGCTGACAGAAAGTCTTATTCGTTTCAGCAGCGCCGACGGCGACCGTACCGCGACGGACCTTCACCGTTCCCGCGGCAGCGTCTCAAAGAAAGATGAGAGGGGGTCCGGGGGAGAGAATTCCTTCTCTCCCCCGGCCACGGCAACGCCCCTTCACCGCACCTGCCCGCGCACGAAATCCACGAAGGCGCGCAGCGGGGCGGGCAGCAGGCGCCGGCCGGGGAAGTACAGGAAGGGGCCGGAGAAGGGCTGCCACCAGGGTTCCAGCACCGGCTCCAGCGCCCCGCGGGTGAGCCAGGGCTGCAGCCAGTCCTCGAACAGGTGGATGATGCCCACCCCGGCTGCGGCGGCCTCGACGGCCAGGTCGGTCGCGGCGCCGAGGCTCACGCTCAGCGGCCCGGCGGGATCGACCCGCACCACCTCGCCGTCGCGCTCGAACTCCCAGGCCGGCTTCGCGCGGCCGGGAAAGCGCCCGTGCAGGCAGCTGTGGCGCAGCAGGTCGCGCGGATGTTCCGGGCGGCCGTGCCGCGCGAGGTAGTTGGGCGAGGCGGCGGTGGCGAAGCGCTGCACGCGCGGCCCGATCGGCACCGCGATCATGTCGCCTTCCAGCCTCTCGTCGTAGCGGATGCCGGCGTCGCAGCCCGCCGCCAGCAGGTCCACGAAATTGTCCTCGGCCACCACCTCCCGCCGGATCTCGGGGTAGAGCGCCAGGAAGCGCGGCACGAGGGCCGGCAGCACCAGCCGCGCCGCGCTGACCGGCACGTTCAGGCGCAGCGTTCCCGCCGGCCGGTCGCGGAACCCGTTCACCACGTCGATCGCGGCCGAAACCTCCGCCAGGGCGGGGCCCAGCCGCTCGATCAGCCGCGCGCCCGCCTCGGTCGGCGCGGTGGAGCGCGTGGTGCGATGGAGCAGCCGCACGCCGAGCTGCGCTTCCAGCCGCCGCACCGCCTCGCTCAGGCCCGAGGCGCTGGCCCCCGTGGCGCGCGCCGCTTCGCGGAAGCCGCCGGCGCGCGCCACCGACAGCAGGGCCTGAAGGTCACCGAGGTCGGGCTGCATCGTTCGCCGTTTCGCACAGGTCGTGCCGATTGTGCCGCGTTCCCGCGCAGCGCGGCAATGGCTAGCCTTCGCGCCACACCCGAGGAGCACCGCCATGACCGACCAGAACCGGACCACCGCCACCCCCGACGACCGGGCGACGGACCCCGCCGCCGCCGGCCGCTTCACGCTCGGCGAGCGCAGCGTGAAGCGGCTCGGCTACGGCGCCATGCAGCTGGCCGGGCGCGGCGTGTTCGGCCCGCCGAAGGACCACGGGGCGGCGCTGGCGGTGCTGCGCGCCGCGGTGGAGGCCGGGGTCGACCACATCGACACCAGCGACTTCTACGGACCGCACGTCACCAACCGGCTGATCCGCGAGGCGCTGCACCCCTACGACCGAGACCTGACGATCGTCACCAAGCTCGGCGCCCGGCGCGGCGCCGACGCCTCCTGGCTGCCGGCCTTCGCGCCGGAGGAGCTGCGCGCCGCGGTGCACAGCAACCTCCGCAACCTCGGGCTCGACGTGCTGGACGTGGTGAACCTGCGCTTCATGTTCGACGTGCACGGCCCGGCCGAGGGGCCGATCGAGGCGCCGCTCACCGTGCTGGCGGAGATGCAGCGCGAGGGGCTGATCCGCCACATCGGCCTGAGCAACGCCACGGCGAAGCAGGTTGCCGAGGCACGGCGCATCTGCCCGATCGTGTGCGTGCAGAACCAGTACAACCTGGCGCACCGCGACGACGACGCGCTGATCGACGCGCTGGCGGCGGACGGCATCGCCTACGTGCCGTTCTTCCCGCTGGGCGGCTTCTCGCCGCTGCAGTCCGACACGCTCTCGGCGGTGGCCGCGCGCCTCGGCGCCACGCCGATGCAGGTGGCGCTGGCCTGGCTGCTGCGCCGCGCGCCCAACATCCTGCTGATCCCGGGCACCTCGTCCGTGGCGCACCTGCGGGAAAACCTCGCCGCCGCGACGCTGGCGCTGCCGGACGAGGTGATGGCGGAGCTGGACGGCATCGCCCCGCGCGGCTGAGGCCGAGGAACGCTCCCTCGCCAGCCCGCGCAGGCGAGGGAGCGGCCGGGTGCCTGATGCGCCGCACCGTCCTGCGCGGCGGCTGAACCCCAGGCGTGACGGCGGGGGCTGTTCAGCGCCGCCGCGCGCCCGGGCTCGCCGCCTTCACCTGCCGCTCCGTGCTTCCACCAGCCGGCGCGGGATCAGCAGGATCAGCGCCGCGCCCACCACCAGGGTGACGCCCAGGAACAGGATCGCCGGTCCCGTGCCGCCGGTGACGTCGCTGACGCGCCCGACGATCCAGGGACCCAGGAAGCCCGAAAGATTGGCCAGCGAGTTGATCAGCGCCAGCCCCGCCGCCGCCGCCACGCCGCCCAGCATCGCGGTGGGAAGGTTCCAGAACAGCGCCGGGATCGAGATCAGCCCCGCGGTGGCGAGGCACAGCGCGAAAAGCCCCGGCAGCGGTGCGTCCGACCACAGCACCGACAGCCCCAGACCCACGGCGCCCAGCAGGAACAGCCCCGCGACGTGCCAGCGACGCTCCCCGGTGCGATCGGAGGAGCGGCTGACCAGCACCATGGTGACGATGCCGCACAGGCTCGGCAGCGCCGACATCAGCCCGATCAGGAGCGGGTCCGCCACGCCGAGCCGGCCGATCAGCGTCGGCAGCCAGAAGCCCAGCCCGTAGAGGCAAAGGTTGGCGATAAAGAAGGCGCCCGTCATCAGCAGGATCGCGCCGTTGCCCAGCAGCGAGCGCACGGCAATCGGCGTCTTGGCGCCCTGCTCGGCCGCGATGTCGGCCGCGATCGCCGCCTTCTCGCGCGCATCGAGCCAGTGCGCGTCCGCGACATGGTTGTCGAGCCACAGGTACAGCGCCACGCCGACCGCGAAGGACGGCACGGCCTCCACGATGAACAGCCACTGCCAGCCGTCCAGACCGCCCCAGCCCGACATGGCGTGCAGGATCAGCCCCGACAGCGGGCCGCCGATGAAGCCCGCCACGCCCAGGCCGATGAAGTAAACGCCGATCACCCGCCCGCGCCGGTCCGACGGGAACCAGGCGCTCAGGTAGTAGATCACGCCCGGCATGAACCCGGCCTCGGCCAGGCCCAGCAGGAAGCGCATCCCGTAGAACTGCCAGGGCTCGCGCACCAGGAAGGTGAGGCCCGAGATGATCGCCCAGGTCACCATGATGCGCGCGAGCCAGGTTCGTGCGCCGACACGGTGAAGGATCAGGTTGCTCGGCACCTCGAACAGGAAGTAGCCCAGGAAGAAGATGCCCGCGCCGATGCCGTAAACGCTGTCGCTGAAGCCCAGATCCGCCGACATCTGCAGCTTGGCGAAGCCGACATTCACCCGGTCGAGATAGGCCGCCAGGAAGGCCAGGATCAGCACCGGCACGATGCGCCGCGCGACCTTGGCATAGAGCACGTCGCGACTTACCGCTTCCGTTCCGGCCGGTGGCGACAAGGGCAGGGTCGCCCCGGCGTGCGGCGGGGCGAGGCGATCCGCCGCCACGACGCCGCCATCCCAGGCCGGCGTGGCCGTGCCACTGCCCGATGCGCCGTCCGGAGCGTCCCGCAGGACTCCGTCCGGCCTCATGCCTCGCGGCGCCCCGCCCATCTCATGGACCATATCCTCGCCTTTCCTCCGGAATCGCGCTCCTCGAACGGGAGCGTCTCGTTTCGCCGTTCAGCCCGCCGGAGGTTCTTCCAGCCGGTAGATGCGCCGCGCGTTGCCGGCGAAGACCGCGTCCACCACCCGCTGCTCGCGCGCGTCGAGGCCGCGCAGAACCGCGTCCATGATCGTTCCGAAGGGCGCGCTCAGCCCCGAAACGGGCAGGTTACTGGCGAAGATCGCCCGCTCGTGGCCGAAGATCGCCACGGTGTCGCGCACCACGCCGATGTTGCCCTCATGGTCCCAGACACCGCCGCGCAGCCCCATTTCCGACAGCTTCACCGAAACGTCCGCGCAGTCGGCCAGCGCCGCCATGCCGCGCCGCCATGCCGCCAGCCCTTCCGCGGAGCGGTCGAGCGGCAGGCCGCAATGGTTCAGCACCACCCGCAGCCCCGGCACCTGCCGCACCACCGCCGCGGCCTCGGCCAGGTGCCACCAGGGCACGCGCAGGTCCCAGCTGAGGCCCAGCGCCGGCAGCCGCGCCAGCCCCTCCAGCCAGCGCGGATCGTCCATCGTGCCGGGCTGCCCGCGCACGCTCCCATCCGGCGTCGCGGCGGTGACGGGCTTGGAGCGGATGCCGCGCATCAGCGGCGAGCGTGCCTGGGCTTCCAGCACCTGTTGCGCATCGGGCTGATGAAAGAAGACGTGGCCCACCAGCGCGCTGGGCAGGCCGGTGCGCCCGTGCAGCGCTTCCAGCCAGCGCGTTTCGCCCAGCTGGTCGCCCCGGTCGTGCTCGGCCTCGACATGCACCGTCTGCACGACGTTCCAGGGCGCCGCGTCGTGCCGGAGGTCGTCGGGCAGGTAGTCGCGCAGGATCTGGCGGTATTCGCCCAGGAAGAAGCGCTCGCCTTCGTAGTCTTCCTGCAGCCAGGGATAATGCCCCTGCCTCAGGTCCCAGAAGTGGTGGTGCGCGTCCACGATCTCCCGTGGCACCGGACCCTGGTAGGGAGAGGCCGCAGCGGTTGCCAAAACGGCCTATCCCCGTGCCGGTCGGGTGGTGCGGCCGCGGGCAACGGGAATGCCGGCTGGGCGGAACAGCGACATGGCGACGGCTCCTCAGGGCTCTTTCTTGGAGGAAGCTAATGCCGCAGAGATGCTGCATGCAATCATTCTGTATGCAGATGAATGAATCGACGCGGCCGCCGTGGCACCCCGCTCAGGCGTGCCGCAGCCCCGGCACCGGGAAGACCCGGTCGTAGGCCCAGTTGAAGCAGAAGCCGTAGGCCACGTAGAAGCCGGCGATCGCCAGATCCATCACCAGCGCATCCCACAGCGTCATCCCCAGGTACCAGGCGATCGGCGGCAGCAGCAGCACCAGCAGCCCCGCCTCGAACAGCACCGCGTGCGCCACCCGCACGGGCAGGGTTTTGCGCACCGATCCGGTCAGGCGCAGCATCGCCCGGTCGAAGCCCCAGTTGTAGACGTAGTTCCACAGCGTCGCGACCACGGCGCTGCCGACGCCCACCACGCCCATCGCCTCGTGCGACAGGTTGAACAGCAGGTGCCCCAGCGGGATGATCAGCGCGAGGCCGATCACCTCGAAGCTCAGCGTGTGGCGGATACGGTCGGGAACGGTGCGCATCGCAGCGGTACTCTCGCGGTCAGTTCGGAGGGCGCCTTCCTATCGCCTGGACCCGCGTTCTCAAGTCAGGTTCCATCTGTCAAACAGATAGGCCGGGGAAGGGCGCCGCGTGGTCTCGCTGGAACAGTTGCAAAGCTTCGTGGCCGCGGCCGAGACCGGGTCCTTCTCCGCCGCCGCGCGCCGGCTGCGAAAGGCGCAGTCCGCCGTCAGCACCCAGGTCGCCAACCTGGAGACCGACCTCAACCTCGCGCTGTTCCGCCGCGACGGCCGCATGCCCACCCTCACCCCGGCCGGCGAGCGCCTGCTGGCCGAGGCGCGCGTGGTGCTCGACCGGCGGGAGCACCTGATCGGCGTCGCCCGCTCGCTCGAGGAGCACGTCGAGAACCGCCTCGTCCTCGCCATCGACGAGCTGTATCCGGAGCACGCCCTGGGTGCCCTCTTCGCGGAATTCGCCGCCCGCTTCCCGACCGTGGAGCTGGAGATCCTGTTTCCGCTGATGGAGGATGTCAGCCGCCTGGTGCTCGACGGCGGCGCCGATCTCGGCGTGATGTGGCGGCAGGAGGTGCTGCCCACCGAGCTCGGCTTCCACACGCTGGGCTGGGTGCCGCTCAAGCTCGTCTGCGGCCGCGGCCACCCCCTGGCGCGGGGCAGCACGGTGCCGGCGGAAACCGCCCCCGCGTGGCCTGGGAGGAGCTGAAGCGTCACCGCCAGATCATGGTCGCCGCCCGCACCGACGGGCCCGAGAAGCGCCGGTTGCGCGTCGCCGCCGAGGTCTGGTGGGTCGAGAGCCACTGGGTGATCCTGGAAATGGCCAAGCACAATATCGGCTGGGCCTTCGTGTCGGACCACGTGATCGCCGCCTCGCCCACCCGCGACGACCTCGTGCTGCCGGAGCTGGAGTTCGACGGCGGCGACTGGCCCGTGGCGCTGGAGATGGTGTGGCACAAGCAGCGCCCATGCGGCCCCGCCGCCCGCTGGCTGCGCGAGCGCCTGGCCGCCGACCGCGTGGGCGCCCTGCGGCGGGAGGCCGTGCCCTAGGGCGTGGTGCGGGGCGGCCGACGGTTGCGGGAAGGGCGCAGCGGCCCGCTTCCCGCCGCCTCCGGTCCGAAGCGGGCGCCCGTGATGGCGATCCGAACAGCCGGATCGGGCCGAGAACGGAATGCCCGCTTCCATGTGCGGTGTCCGGGCAGGCAGCCACCATGCGGCAGTGGTCGGCCTCCGCACTGGTCGAGGCCTGGAACATGTCCCGCAGGGCCTACTCGGCCTTTCTGGCGCGGTCGTATGCGGCGCCGGCTTCATTGATCGCATCGCCGTGCGCGAGCGCCCAACCGCAGAGCGCCTCGAAGGGCTGACGCAGCGAATGGCCCAACGGCGTGATGGCGTATTCCACGCCGATCGGCGCCGTCGGCAGCACGGTCCGCGTCACCAGCCCGTTCCGCTCCAGGCGCTTCAGCGCGTCCGCCAGGGCCTTGTGGGTGATGCCGTCGAGGCGTCGCTTGATCTCGTTGAAGCGGGAAGGCTTCGGGCAGAGCACCGTGAGGATCAGGATGGTCCACTTGTCCGCGATCTTGTCCAGCACGGGGCGCACGCGCGCCATGTTGGACAGTGCGCAGGCGGAGAGAGCTTCCAGGTCGGTATCGTCGGCCATATCTAGGCTATCCGAAGTGCGTTCTTGCTACCAGATACACCATGTATATCTAAGCCGCCATCGTTGATGAGCAGGAGACGACGATGGCGCGGATGTTGAACAAGGTTGCCCTGGTGGTGGGTGGCGCGAGCGGCATCGGCCTTGCCACCGCCCGGCGGCTGGCAGCCGAAGGTGCAACGGTGTTTCTCACCGGGCGCCGTGCCGAGACGGTGGAGACGGCCTCCGCCACGATCGGCCGGGGAGCACGCGGTCTCGTCGCGGATGCCAGCGTGGCAACGGACATGGCAGCGGCCGTCGCCGCGGTGCGGGACACGCATGGCCGTATCGACGCGCTGGTGCTCAATGCCGGGATCTCCGAACCGGCCCTGCTGACGGAGGAAACGCCCGAGCATGTCGACCGGCACTTCCTGGTCAACGTGCGCGGCCCCGTTCTCGCCTTCCATGCGGCGATCGGTGCCATGGGCGAGGGCGGCTCGGTCGTGCTGATCGGCTCGATCGCGGACACGGTGGGGATTCCCCACTACGGCACCTACGCCGCCACCAAGGCGGCGCTGCGGTCCTACGCGCGCACCTGGACCGCGGAACTGGCGCCGCGCGGCATCCGCGTGAACGTCGTCAGCCCCGGACCCACGGACACGGCGATGATGGCGGCCACGACGGACGAGGTGCGTGCGGCGCTGGTCGGACAGATCCCGCTCGGCCGCATGGCGCGCCCGGAGGAGGTTGCGGCGGCAGCGCTGTTTCTTCTCAGCGACGAGGCGAGCTTCATCGCGGGTGCGGAGCTTTGCGTCGACGGTGGAATGCGGCAGGTCTGACACCGTTACGGCTCAACGAGGGACACGCGTTCTCGCGGCCGCCGGTCGCGCGCCGACCGCTGGCCCCTACCTTGCGAGAACATCCAGACGCAGCGTGGCCAGACGCAGCGTGACCAGAGGCGGTGTGGCCAGACGTGGTGTGGTATGCCCACGTTCGAGCTGCCGGTGACAGCATGCGGAGGGCCGAACGGGCGCGAAGCCGCCGCTGACCGGCTGGTTTATGTCGGCTCCCACCTGGCCCATTCCTCCGGCGGCCACTGGCACGACCGTCGGCACGAACTGTGACGCGCCCCGGGCCGGGACAGGCGACGTCGCCCTCCCGGCCGCAGCACCACCATCCGAACCTCAGCCCTCCCCCGGCACCGCCGACCCCCGAACGCGCCGGGTGGTCACCACCGCCGGGCAGCGCCGGCAGGCGTCGCGCCCCCGCTGCCGCCACCACAGGCATTCGGCCCGGATGGCGCAGGGCGGCAGCCGCTCCACCGCCGGCGCCAGGCGTTCCACGATGCCGTCCGCCAGCCGGCAGCGCGTCCCCTCATGATGGAGGCAGGCGCCGCCCGCGCAGGGTGCCGCGACGCGCAGCACCTCGCCCATCCGCAGCGGTGCCAGCACGGCCGGCAGCGCGGGCGGAACCGGGCGTGGCGTGCCCAGGTGCCGCACCCGCGGCGCCTCGGCCGGGCCTTCCACGACGCCGATGATCCGGGCGCCCGGCAGCGTCGCCGGGGCGCTGGGGCAGAGCGGGGGCGGGACCATCCCCGCCTCCGTCACCAGGGTTTCCGGCCGGCCGGGCATGGTGCCGCGCCGTCCTCAGGACACCGCGTAGGACAGCGCCGCGCCGCCGCCCAGCCCGCCCACCGCCGCCCCGACCGTGCCGCCGAGCCCGCCGCCGATGATGGAGCCGGCCAGCGCCCCGGCCGCGTCGGCGGCGATGACCCCGGGCGCGCGGGAACGCTCCAGGCTGCGGGCCCGGTCGGCGCTGTTGGCGGCGACGTTCATAAACAGCAGCAGCACCGGGCCGCAGCCCGCCTGCTCGGCCTCGTCGCGCAGGGCGCTGATCCGCTGGTGTCCCCGCTCGGCGGTGAAGCCGTCCTCGCCCAGCATCCGCATCACCGCGGTGATCGTGCCGGCCTCCGCCTCGCTCACCAGCTTCTGTTCCCGCGCGGTGCGGACCAGCTCCTCGTGCCAGGCCGTCTTCTGCGCCTCGGTCATCCGGGCGTAGGGCGGCAGCCGATCCAGCAGCTGATCGTGCAGCGCCCCGGCCATGCGGGCGATCTGCATCGCCAGCCCCGCCTCCTCGCGCCCGTCGGCCAGCGCGGCCTGTGGCAGCGCGCTGCCCAGCTGCGACAGCGGGCCCGTGGCGACGAGGCCCAGCGTGATCACCGGCGCTTCCGCCATCGCGGCCAGCTTGCCGGAACCGGCAGCCTGGCTGGCCTGGGCGCGCAGCACCGCGGCCGAGATGGTTTCCACGAAGCTGTCGAGGGAAATGTCCTTGGTGACGCGAGCCATGTTTGGCCTCCTGCCGGGTTGCAACAGGGTGGAGCGTGACGCGGGTTTCTCTGTCCGAACAAACGAAAACAGTGCGTTAGAGGAAAACTTCGGATTTCGTGGAGTTGTGGGCCGCTCCCGCAGCCCCACCCGGGCGGGCGGCCCTGCCATCCCACCTCCATCCCCGAGCGACGGCGCTTCGGGCAATCGCTGCTGGGCGGGCGCCATGGCCGTTGCGGTGCTGACGCAGCGGTGACCGCGCGCCGTCTTTCCGGGCGCGGCGGGCTGCCGCAAAAGCCACTGCGCCGCGCCGCCGGCGTCCCCGAGGTTTCACGCAAGCCGCGCTTGCGGTGGATGGGCCGGGGGCGCCAAAATCGCCACGATTTCCGACGATGGGCTGCCCCGTCGCGCAAGCCCCGGGGCCCGTCCCGGGCCCGACACCGAGTTTCAGCCGGAGGACCCGAGATGAACGACCTGTCCAACCCCGCCAGCAAGACCACCGGTCGCCTCAAGCCCGGCGTCGTCACCGGCCAGGACTACCTGACGCTGCTGGAAGCCTGCCGCGACGGCGGCTACGCCCTGCCGGCGGTGAACGTGGTCGGCACCAACAGCATCAACGCGGTGCTCGAGGCCGCGGCCAAGAACAAGTCCGACGTGATCATCCAGCTTTCCAACGGCGGCGCGAAGTTCTTCGCCGGCGAAGGCTGCCCCGACGGCAACGCCGCCCGCGTGCTCGGCGCCGTTTCGGCAGCGCAGCACGTCCACACGGTGGCCGCCGCCTACGGCATCTGCGTGGTGCTGCACACCGACCACGCCGACCGCTCGCTGCTGCCCTGGGTCAACAGCATGATCGACCACGGCGAGGAGTTCATGAAGCGGACCGGCAAGCCGCTCTTCTCGTCGCACATGATCGACCTGTCGGCCGAGCCGCTCGACACCAACATCGCCGAGTGCGCCACGGTGCTCAAGCGCATGGCGCCGCTGGGCATGAGCCTGGAGATCGAGCTCGGCGTCACCGGCGGCGAGGAGGACGGCATCGGCCACGACGTGGAGGAGAGCGCCGACAACGCCCACCTCTACACCCAGCCCGAGGACGTTCTGAAGGCCTGGGAAGCGCTGACCCCGCTGGGCCACGTCACCATGGCGGCCTCCTTCGGCAACGTCCACGGCGTCTACGCGCCGGGCAACGTCAAGCTGCGCCCCGAGATCCTCAAGGCCTCGCAGGACGCGGTGGCGGCGAAGTTCGGCGGCGGCGATAAGCCGATGGCGCTGGTGTTCCACGGCGGCTCGGGCTCCGAGAAGAGCAAGATCACCGAGGCGGTGGGCTACGGCGTGTTCAAGATGAACATCGACACCGACACGCAGTTCGCCTTTGCGGAGCCGGTGGGCGCCTACGTCGACGCCAACCCCGTCGCCTTCAAGCACCAGATCGACCCGGCCACCGGCAAGCCGCAGAAGAAGCTCTACGACCCGCGCAAGTGGCTGCGCGCGGGTGAGAAGGGCATCGTGAAGCGCCTCGACGAGGCCTTCGCCGACCTGGGCTCCGCCGGCCGCACGCTGGCGGGCTGAACCGGACCTGATCCTCGCCGCGGCGGCCGTGACACACGGTTCGCCGCGCGCCCTCTGTCCCCGGAACGGCCGGCGCTCCCCGCGCCACCGGTTCCGGGCTTTGCCCCGCGGCCCCTGGCGGCCGCGGCGGAACCTGCCCGGTTGTGCGGCGTTGAATACGCAATCCGCATACTCCTGGGAGGTTCTGGAACATGACCAGCAGCAAGCACCTCAAGGGCGGCCCCGAGCCCAGGCCCAACGAGGAAGGGCTGATGAGCGACACGCCCCGCCCGCCCGATGATCTCGATCGCGATCCGGGCATCAACTCCTCCAAGGGCGTGTTCGGCCGCGGCACCGATCCGGCGGCCATCCGGGCCGACAACACCGTCGAGGGCGACACGCTGAACGACACCGACGCCCAGGGCGGCGTCGATCCGGATCAGCGCGGCCGCACCAACAAGTAGCGGGGGCAAGTCGCCGCGGCGCCGCCCGCTCCGGCCCGCCATCGCGCGGCCGGGACGGGGGCGTCGGAAGGGAGATTCCCATGGAAGAACCCAGGCTCGTGACGATTGAGCTTCAGGGGCGGACCTTTACCGGCAGCTATCGCGTGGAGGGCGACCTCGTGCGCGTGACGGCCGATCCCTACGGCAGCGAGGAGGATGCCCGCCTCGACGGCGCCGACCCGCACGACGTGGCGCAGGGCCTCCTGCTGGAGATGATCCGCCGCAAGGAAGACCTGTAGCGCCGCACGCGCGCGACACCAGGGCGAAGGAGGAGGCCAGGATGGCCCAGAGCAAGCATGACCCGGGCGATGCCGTACCGCCCGGCGTGGCGGTGGAGGAACCCGCCCCGCTGAGCGCGGAGGACCTCGCGGTGAAGCGACGCCTCGAGAAGCTGGGCAGCGAGGCCAACAGCTCCGAAGCCCGCGGGCCCCAGGCCGAGCCGAACCGGGAAGGCGGCCGCCGGGCCTGAAAGGGCGGCCGCCGGACACCCGGAGGCCGGTGCTCCCTCATCCTCGCGCGCCGTCGCCTGGGGCGGCATGGCGCGCGGCCCGGGCAGGCTGCCCGGCGCCGGCCCTACTCCGCCGGCACGCCGCCGCGCCCCGAAGGCACCGGCGCCATCGCCTCGAACACGCCGTCGCGCCGCACCAGCGCGTGAAACAGCGCCGCCGCCAGGTGCACCAGGATCAGCGCGAAGAAGGCGAAGGCCAGGGTGAAATGCGCGTTCCACAGGATCGCGTGGGTCGCCTCGCTGGGCGGCAGGATCGGCGGCAGCGTGAAGCCGCCCCACATCACCACCGGGTAGTTCGCGGCCGACAGCATCGCCCAGCCGATGACCGGCATCGCGATCATCAGCCCGTAGAAGACCCAGTGCGACAGCTTGGCCGCGAGCTTCATCGGCTCGGGCAT
This sequence comes from Roseomonas elaeocarpi, assembly GCF_042433915.1. Taxonomy (NCBI): domain Bacteria; kingdom Pseudomonadati; phylum Pseudomonadota; class Alphaproteobacteria; order Acetobacterales; family Roseomonadaceae; genus Roseomonas; species Roseomonas elaeocarpi. The sequence continues at coordinate 150,360 of NZ_JBHLUN010000013.1, forward strand.
GTCGGGCGGCAGCGGCGGCGCCCCGAAGCGCAGCCGCACCGCCAGGCGGAGGATCGCCAGAACCAGGATCGCGATCCCCAGCGGCCGGTGGATCGATACCAGCGTCACGTATTTCGTGGTGATCGTGGACACCATGCCGACGCCGATAAACAGCATCGCCAGGATGCAGGCCGCCATCGTCCAGTGCAGCAGGCGCTGGGTCGCGGTGAAGCGGCCCAGCGGCGCGAACGCCGTCGCGGCGGTGGGGGCGGGCGTGACGGTGGGCACGGTGGCGCTCATGGCCGGGCTCCGACGGCGGCGGTGCGGGGATAATGGCCGCTCTCGGCCGTGCGCCGGTCGAAGGACTTGGCGTAGGCGGCCGAGCGCGCGGCGGGGAAGGGGTCGTCCGAGGTCCGCATCCCGTCCGGCAGCACCGTCGGGTCGTAGTTGATCTCGCGGCACGGCCCGTCGGCCTCCGCCTGCACCGCGCTCAGCACCAGCGTGCCCGCCTCCACCGTGCGCCGGTCCTCGGGCCACGCCTTGCTCGGGTCGGCCGTGGGATCGCCCGGATTCGCCACGGTCACCGTCATGCGCCAGCGCACGGGACCGGAGGCGAGCCGCTGCCGGATCTCACCCTCCAGGAAGGAGGCGTCGCGCCGCTCCAGCTCCTCGTGCGGAATTGGCATGGGCGTCGCCTCGGGCTGCATCGACCAGCGCACCGTGCTGTTGCGCCCGGAGGCATCGGTGAACACGAAGGAGTTGATGCTGTTGTAGCGCTCCTCGGCGAAAGAGCCGGTCCAGGGCGCCGTCTTGGCCCAGGCACCGAAATTTCCCAGCTCCGGATGCGCCGCGGCGAAGGCGGGCATGGCGCCCGGGTCCTTGCTCGCGCTCGCCTGCATCAGCCCGTAGAAGGCCTGCGGCGTCGACACCGGAAAGAAGGGCAGGTCGATCATGGCGGAGCGCCATTCCCCGCCATCCGGGGTCCGCACCTGCAGGCTCATGCCCCGCACCCGCGCGCTCGCATCCGTCGCCACGGGATCGGTGACACCCAGGTTCAGGCGGCCCACCACCGGGTAGCTGCCCTGCGCCATCATCTGCGCCCGCGACAGCGCCGCGCCGGCGCCGCTGGCCTCGAAGGAGCCGGTGAAGCACAGCCCCTTGGCGTGGTTGCGCCGGTGCCCCAGCCGCGCGTCGGTGTCGGGGCCGAAGGCGTCCACCATCCTGTTCGGGGTGATCCGGTCGGGCGAGAACCAGCCGGCGGTGTAGCCGAAGGCGGCGGCGGTGCCGCCCACCACCGCGGCGATGACGACCAGCGACCCGATCACGGATCGTGGCGGGGAAGGGCGGGGCTGCGGCATGGCCTCGGGTTCCGTGGCTGTGACGGGGCAGGGCACCGGGGCGGACCGGGGGCCTCACGGCCGTCCGGAACGATCGGTTCGGTCGGCAGGGTGCGGTGTTCCGCCGCCGCGTGGAAGACCGAAGGGCGGCGAAACCGGCAAAAACCCGCGAGGCGCGCGAAAACGAGGACTACCTGCACCCCAAAACCCTGGATGGCCTGCCAGCGCGAACGGTCGTGTCCCGGCGCCGACCGGGCGACCTCCGGCACCGGCAAAAGCCGCGCGACCCCCATGACACTGCCGCGCGCACCGGGGGCAAAGCCCCGTCGGCAAGGAAAGGCTTGCATGTCTGAGGCACCTGTTATAAGAATATAAACCTATAAAGGCGGCCGTTCGTCCGCATCGCAGGGAACCCGGCACGGGCCCGCATCCCCGGCAGAACGGAACCGGCCCCCGGCGGCGGCGTTGGGAAACACGACCCGAGAACCGGAACCGCCCCCTTGTCCGACCATCCCACCCCGCCCACGGCGGTGCCGCTCAGCAACGACGGCCGGCGGAATGACGATCCGCCGCGCCTGCCCTTCCTCCATATGTGGACCGGCCCGGACGGGCTCAGCCGCATCAACGAATCCCTGATGGGCGGCTTCGGGCTGAAGAGCGTCGGCGGCGGCGCCGCGCCGCAGTGGATGCGCCCCTTCCCGGGCGAGGTCGAGGCCGTCGCCTTCAACGTCCTGCCCGTGGGCTGGCTCGGGGAATGGCACGAGAGCCCCAAGCCGCAATGGGTGATCCCGCTGCGCGGCCGCTGGTTCATCGAGACGCAGGATGGCACGCGGGTCGAGATGGGGCCGGGTGACATCCATTTCGGCCAGGACCAGGACACCGCGGACCAGGACGGCCGCAAGGGCCACCGCTCCGGCACGGTGGGCGAGGAGCCCTGCTTCCAGATGATGGTGCAGTTCCGCCGCTCGCCCGGCGCCGCGACGCCCCATCCCTTCGGCTGAGGAACCGGGCGGCGGCACCCGCCCGGACCGGCACCCCGGTTTCCGGCGCCGCACCGGTGGCGACGGCACGATCGCGCCCCCAGTCCCGCGCCGACACCTCGTGGCCACCACGACGCGGCACGATGCCGCACCGCCAACCCCCACCGCCCGGATCGGGCGGCGGGGCCAACCGTCACGGCCGCTCGGTGGCGAGCTCGGGCAGCAGGCGGTTGATCACGCTGTAGTTCAGCGCCGTCCAGAACTCCGAGCCTTCGCCGGCCAGCGCGTTCTCGGAGGCCTCGATCGCCGCGTGATCCGGGCTGACGAGGTAGTCCTCCACGTCGTTGAGCGACGCGAAGGCCAGGATCGACACCGCGTCGATCAGGCTCCCCTCCGGGTCCTCCTGGGTGGAGCCGATGTTGTGCAGCTGGGCGTAGCGGCGAACGAACTCGTGCGTCGCGGGCTGCTGCATCACCAGCGCCGCGTGCTCGCCCAGCAGCCGTGCCTGGAACGCTTCGCGCGACAGTTCCGGCCGGCGGCGATGGATCTTCACCAGGCTCACCGGGTCGCGGTGCCGCGCGCTGGGGATCAGGATGTGCTCGCGCGCGATCTCGCGCGTCACCATGCGGAAGGCCACCTGCTCGTCGGCGATGATGCGCCTGGCGAACTTCTCCTGCCCCAGCGTCCGCTCGATATCGGCTTCCTCGGCGTAGACGATATAGGCGAGGCCGTCCCAGCGCGGCCGGCGGAAGACCGGCACGTGCCGCTCCGGCTCGGCCACCAGCCGGTCGCCCGCCTCCACCATGGCGCGATACGGCGGGCGGAAGAAGGAGGAAGGGCCCGAGGCCACGCGGTGCAACTGGTCGTAGCGCAGCACCAGCTCCGACGAGGAACCCGGCTCGTCATAAGCGAATTTCGGCCCGTGGACCTTTCGCCAGTATTCGTCCCAGTGCTCGAAAGCGAGGTTGGGATCGGGCTCGATCGCCAGCTGCTCCGGATGGCGGTCGGGGCGCTGTACCTCCTCCCCGTCGCGCCCCTTGCTCGACCCCTCGTCGCGCGGCCTCGCGCCGGGGGGCGTGTCGTCGACGCGGCTCACGAAGGTGGGCGTCACGATCAGCGGCTTCGTGGTGGCCGTGAAGGCTCGGCGCCCGGGCGCCCGATGGAGGTTGTCGGAGCGCGAAAACTCGGTGCTCATGGCGGATCTCCCGAAAAGCCGATGGGAAGGAAGCGTTCCCACCCACCGCCCGTGGCGGGTGGGGCGAAGCGCGCGCCGGCGGGATGGTTGCTGGTGGAACGGTCGGCGCACCGGCGGGATGCCGGCGGGCGGAAAGCACCGGCGCCGCGGGTCGCGAAGGCCGGCATCCCGCCCGCCGCCGCGACCTGGATCACCCAAGCCCCGCCCGGCGGCTCAGGGGATCAGCCGGTCCGCGCGCAGCTGCCCGAACAGCGCGAAGAAGGCGTCGTCGGTCGGCTGGTAGGCGGTGAAGCCCAGCCGCCGGCTCTTGCTCATGTCGGTCACCACCTCGATCGGGCGGCCGAGATCGGCGTCGGTGTGCCAGGGCGAAGCGAGGCGTGCGAGGTCGGGCTCCGCCAGCCCCTCGCGCTCGGCGATGCGGCGCCAGACCGGGGCGTCATTCGCCATTTGCGCTTCCAGCGGCTGCACCGTGCCGTCGAAAGGCGCGGGCTCCAGCCCGAACCAGTTCGCGATCCGGCCCCACATCCAGCTCCAGCGGAACACGTCGCCGTTGACCACGTTGAAGGCCTCGTTGCGCGCCGCCGGGGTGGTCGCGGCCCAGAGCAGCTGCTTGGCCAGCAGCCGCGCGTCGGTCATGTCGGTCAGGCCGTTCCACTGCGCCGGCGATCCGGGGAAGCGAAAGGGCCGGCCGAGCTCGCGGCACAGCGTGGCATAGACCGCCAGCGTGGTGCCCATGTTCATGGCATTGCCCACGGCCTTGCCGATCACGGTGTGCGGGCGATGCACGCTCCAGCCGAAACCGTCGCGCGCGGCGGCGGCGAAGACCTCGTCCTCCTGCGCGTAGTAGAAGTTCTCGACGTCGAGCCGACCCTGCTCCTCGCGGAACGGTGTTTGCGGCAGCACGCCCTTGCCGTAGGCCTCGAACGGGCCGAGGTAGTGCTTGAGCCCCGTCACCAGCGCCACGTGCCGCACGCTCGCGCCCGGACGTAGCCCGTCGAGGAGGTTGCGCACCATGGCGGCGTTGACGCGGATGTTCTCCGCTTCCGTGGGCTGCCGCAGCCAGGTGGTGATGAACACCGCCTCCGGCCGCAGGTCCCGCAGCGCCGCCGCGGTGCCAGCAGCATCCAGCAGGTCGGCCGCCACCGGATGCACGCCTTCCTGCGCGCCCGGCCGCCGCGCCAGCCCGTGAACCGTCCAGCCGCCCTCGCGCAGCACCGCCGCCGTGGCGCTGCCCACGATGCCGCTCGCCCCTACCACCAGTGCCGTACCGGCCATCACATGCTCTCCCGTGCTTGATCCGCGCGGGCAGGTAGGCAGGCCACGGAGGCTGGTCCAGACGGCACCGAAATGGGACATAGGCACCGGGAGGTAACCACCCATGCAACCCGGAACGCCCGACGAGGACTGGCGCGAGGACTGCGCGCCGCGCCGCGTGCTGGAAATCTTCGCCACCAAGTGGACCAGCATGATCCTGCACGCGCTGGACGCGCGACACGGCGGGGCGGCGCGCACCGGCGTGCTGCAGCGCTCGCTGCCCGGCATCTCCAAGAAGATGCTCACCCAGACGCTGCGCGAGATGGAGAACAGCGGCCTGATCACCCGCCATGTCGAGGGCACCGTGCCGCCCGCGGTGGAATACCGGCTCACCGCGCTGGGGCGGCGCTTCATCGAGCCGGTGGAGCTGCTCTACCGCTGGGGGCGCGACAACGCCGACGCGCTGGACCAGCTCGGCAGCCGGGCGACCGGGCGGCGGTAGGGGCGGCGGGAAAGCCGGGCGGGCGATGGCCGCCGGCGCCCGCCGGTCACGCCCCGGTCAGCCGCACCCTGTCTTTCGCGAAGCGCGGCTCACGCTGCAACGACCGTCGGCTGGTGGGCCACCATCCGCCATTGCCCCTGCTCCAGCGCCCAGACGGTCAGGGCGGCGACGTTGAGTTGCCGCGAACCGCTTGCCAGCTCGGCCCGCATCGCCAGCCGGTAGTTCACGAGCGCGGCGTCGCCGAACACCCTGACCGCCTCGATCCGGTGATCGGCGTCGAAGTACCGGACGGCACCGGCCCTGAACTTCGCCAGGTAGGTGCCCTTGCTGTCGACATGGCCGTCGGTGTGGCCGAACAGGAGGTCCTCATGCAGCAGCCGGTCGAGCGCGTCGGTGTCGGCCGCGACCATGGCGGCGACCCGCGCCCGTTCAAGCGCTTCCACGGCTGCGGTCTGCGAAGCCCGGTCGGTCATCATGGTCTCCGGCGGCTGGCGGGTTGCATGGGCGCGGGATCAGCCCGACCCGACGAACGGCGTGGGACAGTCATGCCGTTTCGATGCAGTCTGTAGCGTAAATACGGAGGCTTCAAGATGGGGCGGGGATCAGGCACGGGTGGCCCGACGCCGGACGGGGTGCTGGTCGCGAAGGCTGCTGCCCCGAAGGTGTCCCGTGGGGTGGGGCGCCCACGCAGCGAGGAAGCCCGGCGCGCGGTGCTGGACGCGGCCTACGCGATCCTCGTCGAGACGGGTCTCGGCCGCTTCTCCACCGAGGCGGTCGCATCGCGCTCCGGCGTGGCGCGCACCACGATCTATCGCTGGTGGCCGACCCGGGGCCTGCTCGCGATCGAGAGCTTCCTGGACGCTTTCCGGGCGCAGCTCGTTTACGCCGAAACCGGCGACCCGCTCACGGACTTCCGGGCGCTGCTGGACTCGCTGGTGCGGGTGCTGAGCGGGCCGGCGGGCCTGGTCGCCGCCTCGGTCATGGCCGAGGCGCAGAGCGATCCGGAAACGCGCCGGGTCTTCCTGGAAGTCTTCTCGGTGCCGCTGCGCCGGGAAAGCGCCCGCCTCCTGGGCCGCGGCATCGAGGGTGGCGTGCTTCGCGCGGACCTTGATCTGGCGGTGGTCCTCGATGCGGCCGTGGGGGCGGTCTATATGCGCCTCCTGCTCGGCCAGCCGCTCGATGCCGACTGGTCGAACCGCCTGGCGGACACCGTTCTGCGGGGCTGCCTGCCCGGCCCGGATCGCTAGGCGACTGGAGGCCCGGACCGGCCCCTGGCGGCGGCCCGCGGCGATCCTTTCCCGCGCATCGCGGGCAGGAAGGGGATGCGATGAGCGAAGAACAGGTTCCGCGCACCAAGTACCTGTCGGAAGAGGTCTGGCGCCGCTCGCTCGCGATGCAGCTGGAGAACCTGCGCCGGGTTCCCGGTGCCTCCGTGCAGGAAGTCCAGCGGACGCGGCGCCGCATCGCCCGCATCAGGGCCGACGGCCTGCCCGAATGGCGGGAACGCTACGATGCGGAGCATGGGAAAGGCGGTTGAAGCCTGCCACTCGCCCCGGCGACGGCGCGGGCGTGCCGCCGCCGGAACAGGGCAGGCGGGTGGTCAGGCCACGGTCCGGCGCCATGCGACGGCCAGCAGGCCGCGGCCGATCAGCAGCCCGCCGCCCGTGCGATTCACCGCGCGCCGCACGGCGGGCCTGCGGAGAGGCCCCGCGCGCCGGGGGGCAGCGCGTCGGGCACCGCGTTCACCGCGCCTCCCCGGGCAGCGCCGCCGCGACCTCGCCGATCAGCGTCCTCAGCCAGCGGTGCGCCGCGTCGTGCCGGTAGCGCACGTGCCAGGCCATCTCCACCGGAAAGGTTCCGAGGTCGACCGGCGGGGGCAGAACCTTCAGCCGCGGGTCCCGTGCCAGCCGGCGGCAGATCAGCCCGGGCAGTGTCGCGCAGTAGTCGGTGACGGCGACCATCTCGGCGACGGCGAAGAAGTTGGTGACCGAGATGGCGACCTCGCGCCGCAGCTGCTGCTGCGCCAGCGCCTGGAACAGCCCTGCCCGCATGCGGCCGGGCGGCACCACGTTGACGTGCCGGAGCCGCTCGAACTGCTCGCGGGTCATGCTGTCGCCGATCTCGGGATGGTCCGCCCGCACCACGCAGGCGAGGCCTTCATCCATCAGGTGCTGGACCACGAGGTTGTCGGGCGGGTCGGCGATGCGGCCGAGCACCAGCGCGGTGGTGCCGGACACGACGCCGGTTTCCGCCAGGTCGTTGCTGTAGGGGGTGAGGCGAAGCCTGATGCCGGGGGCGTCCCGCCGCAGCCGCGCCACGAGGGCGGGCACCAAGGCGAACTCGACGTAGCCGTTGGGCGCGACGGTCAGCAGCCGCTCGGCGCTGGCCGGGTCGAATTCCTGCTGGCCGAGCACCGCCTCGTCGAGCCTTGCCACGGCCTCGGCGATGGCGGGTGCCAGCGCCAGGGCGACCGGGGTCGGCTGGATGCCGTAGCGCTCGCGGATGAAGAGCTGGTCCTGCAGCGTGGCCCGCAGTCGCGACAGCGCGTTCGACAGCGCCGGCTGCGTCATGCCCAGGCGCTCCGCGGCGCGCGTGACGCTGCGCTCCTCCATCAGGGCGATGAAGATCGGCATGAGGTTGAGGTCGTAGCGCACGGGTTATAATGCCGACAGGATATCTGAACTCAAAACAATAAATTTCTGGAATACCTCTGGCGAGGCGATGCTGCACCCGTCCGCAGCACAACACGGACGATGCAACGGAGGCTCAGATGACCAAGGGAACAGTGCTCGTGATCGGCTCCAACGCCACGCGGATCGAGCTCCAGGGCGGCGCCACGGCCGCGATCGGACAGTACCTCAACGAGACGGTCGTGCCGGCGATGGCGCTGATCGAGGCCGGCTACGACGTCGTCCTCGCCACGCCGGACGGCACCAGGCCGCATATCGACGAGGCCTCCGACACGGCGGGGCATTTCGGCGGCGACGAGGCCGCCTACGCGCGGGCCGGGCGCTTCTTCGCCGAGGATCGCGCCATGAACGAGGTCCGCACTCTGCGCTCGGTGATCGACGCCGGGCTGGACAACTACGCCGGCCTGTTCGTGCCCGGCGGCCATGCGCCCGTGGTCGACCTCATGCAGGATGCCGAGCTCGGCACGATCCTGCGCCACTTCCACGCGGCCGCGAAGCCGACCGCGCTGCTCTGCCACGGCCCGATCGCCATCGCCGCCGCCATGCCGCGTGCCCGCGAGTTCCGCGCCGCGCTGGTCGCCGGGGACCGGGCCGCGGCCGCCGGGTACGCGCAGGGCTGGCCCTACGCGGGCTACCGGATGACCGTCTTCTCGGCGAGCGAGGAGCGGGTGGCCGAGGAACACCTCCTGCACGGCAGGCTCTGCTTCGACATGCCCGAAGCGCTGGAGGCCGCGGGCGGCAGCGTGACCACCGGTTCGGTCGACTTCGCGCCGAACGTGGTGGTGGATCGTGAGCTCATCACCGGCCAGAACCCCGCCTCGGACCATCTGCTGGCGGCCAGGCTGATCGAGGCGCTCGACCGCGCGCCTGCGACCGCGTGAGAAACTGCTCTTTTGGCGCGGGGAGGACCGCTGCATGGGGCGGTCGTCCCGGCGGTCGGGTGATCCCGCCGGCGGAGCGCCGCGCCCACCCGCGGGCAGCCGGCGCGAAAGTAAGATAGTAAGATGGTAGGATAGTAAGGAAGCGAGGCATTGCGCCGCCCGCTTGGGCATCCGCCGCCCGCCCGCGACCGCGGCGGCCGGAATGCTGCCGCGGTGCCCCATTGCCGCGTTGCCCCGTCGGACGGCATCCTCCCGCCCCGCCAGCCTCGGCCCGCCCAGTACCGGAGCCCACCCGATGAACGAGATCCGCACTTCCCGCCCGAACGACCTCGACGCGTTCTGGATGCCCTTCACCGACAACCGATCCTTCAAGGCGAACCCGCGCCTGCTCGCCCGGGCCGAGGGCATGCACTACTACACGCCCGAGGGGCGCGAGATCCTGGACGGCACGGCGGGGCTGTGGTGCTGCAACGCCGGCCACGGCCGCACCCAGATTACCGAGGCGATCCAGCGCCAGGCGGCGATCATGGACTTCGCGCCCACCTTCCAGATGGGCCACCCGATCGCCTTCGAGGCCGCGGCGCGCGTCGCCGACATGCTGCCCGAGGGCCTCAGCCGCGTCTTCTTCACCAATTCCGGCAGCGAGAGCGCCGACACCGCGCTGAAGATCGCGCTGGCCTACCACAAGGCGCGCGGCCAGGCGCAGCGCGTGCGCCTCGTCGGGCGCGAGCGCGGCTATCACGGCGTCGGCTTCGGCGGCATGAGCGTGGGCGGCATCGGCGGCAACCGCAAGCAGTTCGGCGCCATGCTGCCCTACGTCGACCACCTGCCGCACACCCACCTGCCGGATCGCAACCGCTTCAGCCACGGCCAGCCCGAGCACGGCGCGGAACTGGCCGACACGCTGGAGAACCTCGTGGCGCTGCACGGCGCCGACACGATCGCGGCGGTGATGGTGGAGCCGGTGGCGGGCTCCACCGGCGTGCTGGTGCCGCCGGTGGGCTACCTCCAGCGCCTGCGCGAGATCTGCACGAAGCACGGCATCCTGCTGATCTTCGACGAGGTCATCACCGGCTTCGGGCGCCTGGGCACCAATTTCGGGGCCGAGCGCCTGGGCGTGACCCCCGACATCATGACCATGGCCAAGGGCCTGACCAACGCCGCGGTGCCGATGGGCGCCGTCGCCACGAGCGACGAGATCTTCCGCACCGTGGTCGAGGGCGCGCCCAACGGCATCGAGCTGTTCCACGGCTACACCTATTCCGGCCACCCGCTGGCCGCCGCCGCCGCGGTCGCCACGCTGGACCTCCACCGCGAGGAAGACCTGCCCGGCCGCGCCATGGCCATGCTGCCGCGCTGGGCCGAGGCGGTGCACGGGTTCGACCGCGCCGCCGGCGTGGTGGACGTGCGCGACTTCGGCCTGATCGCCGGCATCGAGCTGGAGCCCCGCCCGGGCGCGCCGGGTGCCCGCGCCATGGACGTGTTCCGCCGCTGCTTCGAGGACGGGCTGCTGGTGCGCGTGACCGGCGACATCGTGGCGCTGTCGCCGCCGCTGATCGTCGAGGACCGGCACGTGGAGCGCATCGTCGAGGTTCTGGACGGGGCGATCCGCGCCGTTCCGGCCTGAGCCGCGCGCGGCGTCCGGCAAGCTCCGGCCGCAGGGGAAGGCTGGCGCCGGACGGCGCCTGCCGGGCCGGGCTGGCCGGTGGGGCCTGCCGGACGGCGCTTGCCGGACAGCGCTTGTCGGACAGGGCCCGCCGTTAAGGAAGCCTTGAGGCGGGTGGCCGCAGGATGGCGGCCTGCCCCGTCAGGAACAGAGATGGCAGGCAAGGCCATGACCCGCTCCGAGCCTCCCCGCCCGCGTCGCGACCGGCACCGCGCGGCACGGGGCGCCGGCGCGCGGGCGTCGGGGCACCGTGGCTGAAGCGCCAGTCCCCCCATCGGTCCCGGGGCGTGACAGGCGGGGCGGCGCGGGTCCGGGCCGCTGGGCCGGCAGCCTGCGCGGGCTCCGGCAAGGGGCGACCGTCATTCCCGGCGAAAGCCTGCTGGTGCTGGTCACCCTGGGCTTCCTTTGGGCCGTCCTGATCCTGCACCTGCGCGACGAGCGCGCCGCGATGCTCGAGGACGCCCGTCGCAACACCGCCAACATCGCGGCCCTGGCCGGGCAGGCGATGGCGCGCACGGTAGAAGCGTTGGACGGGCGGCTGCTGCTGATCCGCGACCTTTACCGCCATGACCCGGCGCGGTTCAGCCTCGATTTCCTCAGCCGCGCCGGCGGCTTCCGCGACGACACCACGGTGGCGACCTGGATGATGGATCGCGACGGCATCCTGCGCCGCGGCAGCATGGGCCAGGTCCGGCCGGCCGACCTGTCCGACCGTGAGCATTTCCGCGCGCAGCTCGATCCCGACCGCGACGAGCTGTTCATCAGCAGACCCGTGCTGGGGCGCGAGTCCGGCCGCTGGTCGGTGCAGTTCACCCGCAAGCTGACCGACGCGCAGGGACGCTTCGACGGCGTGGTGGCGGTGTCGCTCGATCCCAGGTGGATCACCGAACTCTACGAGCACCTGGAGATGGGCCCGCAGGGCATGCTGGCGCTGGTGGGCGACGATGGCGTGGTGCGCGGCCGGGGCCCTGCCCAGGACCGCACGCTGGGCGCCGACCTCAGCGGCAGCGAGCTGATGCAGGGCATCGCGGCACGGCCGCAGGGCACGCTCATGGCCCGCAGCCCGCTCGATGGCGTCCGGCGGCTGGTGAGCTTCCATCACCTCCCCCATGCGCCGCTGGTGGTCATGGTCGGCCTCGACGAGGCCGCCATCCTGGCTCATTTCCGGGAATACCGGCGCAACTGGCTCCTGTGCGGGGCCGGGATCTCGGTGCTGGTGATCGGGCTGGGCGCGCTGCTGATCAGCAACCGCCGCCGGCGGCTGGCCTCGCAGAAGGCGCTGTGGGACGCGGTGGAGAACATCGACCAGGGGCTGCTGATGGTGGACGCGGCCGGGCGGGTCCCGGTGCTCAACCGCCGCGCGCGGGAAATCCTGGCGCTGCCGCCCGACACCCGGCGCCTGCCCAGCTTCGCCGACCCCCTGAGCGGCCCTGCGAGCCGCGGCGGCCCCGCCGCGCTGCGCTTCCTGAGCCACGCCCCGGCGGAGGGGCAGGGTTCGGCGCCCACGGAATACCCCCTGCCGGACGGGCGGACCCTGGAGGTCCGCGCCCGCGCCCTGCCGGACGGGGGAACGGTGCGGACCTTTACCGACATCACCGAGCGCAAGCGGGCCGAGGCGCGGATCAGCCACCTGGCCCATCACGACGGGCTGACCGGCCTGGCCAACCGGCGGCTGCTGGGCGCGCGCATCGACGACGCGATCGCCGGGTCGAGCCGCAACGGGCAGGGGCTCTCGGTGCTCTGCCTCGACCTCGACCGCTTCAAGGCGGTCAACGACGTGCTGGGCCACGCCGCCGGCGACCTGCTGCTGGTGCAGGTGGCCACGCGCCTGCGCACCGTGGTCGCGCCCCGCGACACGGTGGCGCGCACCGGCGGCGACGAGTTCGTGCTGCTGCGGCCCGGCACCACGGACCGGGCGGAGCTGTGCGACCTGGCGCGGCGGGTGATCGCGGCGCTGAGCGAGGCTTTCACGATCAACGGCCAGGAGGTGCTGGTGGGTGCCAGCGCCGGCATCGCCCTCTACCCCGAGGACGGCACCGAGAGCGCCGAGCTCCTGCGCAACGCCGACACCGCCCTGTACCATGCCAAGGCCGGCGGCCGCGGCAAGGCCCGCTTCTTCGAGCCGCAGATGGAACAGCAGCAGCGCGCCCGGCGGGTCATGGAGCAGGACCTCCGCGCCGCGCTGGCGGGGGACGGGTTCAGCCTGCACTTCCAGCCGATCCTCGACTGCGAAACGCTGGAGCTGCGTTCCTTCGAGGCGCTGCTGCGCTGGACGCACCCCGACGGCACCAACGTGTCGCCGGCCGAGTTCGTGCCGGTGGCGGAGGAGTGCGGCCTGATCGTGCCGCTCGGCCGCTGGGTGCTGGAAGAGGCCTGCGCCTGCGCCGCCGGCTGGCCCTCGCCCTGGCGCGTGGCGGTGAACCTGTCGCCGGCCCAGATCCGCGGCTGCGACCTGCCCGCCGTGGTGGCCGCGGCCCTGGCGCGCACCGGCCTCGCGCCGGACCGGTTGGTCCTCGAGGTCACGGAAGGCCTCCTGATCGACGACCCGGACGGGGCGCTGACGGCGCTGCGCCGGCTGAAGACGATGGGCGTGCGGATCGCGCTCGACGACTTCGGCACGGGCTACGCCTCGCTCGGCTACCTGCAGCGCTTCCCCTTCGACACGCTGAAGATCGACCGCTCCTTCGTGCAGGGTCTCGAACGCGACGAGGGGGCGCGCGCCATCGTGGAGGCGATCCTGGCGCTCAGCCGCTCGCTCAACCTCAAGGTCGTGGCGGAAGGGGTGGAAACCGCCGAACAGCTCCGCTTCCTGCGGCAGCACCGCTGCGACCAGGTGCAGGGCTTCCTGCTGGGTCGCCCGCAGCCGGCCGCGGCGATCGGCCAGCTGCCGCTGCCGGCGGAACATCTCGCAGCGGTCTGATCCGCGCGGGCGGTTCCGGTGCCGCCCGTCGCCCGTGCCGTCAGCCCTTCTTCGCCGCGTGGGCGCGGCCCGAGCCGCTCTTCTTGCCGCCGCCGTCCTGCTTGTTGACGGTGGCCCAGGCCCGCGCCTCGGCTTCCTTCTCGGGCACGCCGCGCGCCTCGTAGCCTTCCTCGATATGAGCGGCCTTGCGCTTCTGCTTGTCGGTGTAGGCGTCCTTGTTGCCCTGACCCTGTGCCATCTGATCCCGATCCTTCCCTTTGTCCTTGTGCTCATCTAGAAAATCGGTCATCCGGTCTTCCCAGATGTTCTCGTTATGCCCCGCTGTAGCCGGGGTCACACCGGGTACATCGCCGGGTACGTGAACCGTAAAAACCGGGTACGGTTGCGAGTGGTGGAGCGATGCTGACCGACAAGCAGATCAAGGCAGCGGCCCCGAAAGACAAGCCCTACCGTCTTGCCGACGGTCAGGGTCTGCACCTGCAGGTGATGCCCGCCCCGAAGAAGGGCGAGAACGGCAGGGAGGCGAAAGCCTCCAAGCTCTGGCGCTACCGGTACGAGTTCGGCGGTAAGGAGAAGATGCTGGCGCTGGGCAAGTACCCAGATGTCAGCCTTTCCCAGGCCCGCGCGGCGCGTGAGGCCGCCCGGGCGCTGCTGAGACAGGGCAGGGACCCCAGCGCCGAGCGGATGCTGCAGAAGGCGAGCGACGCGGTGGCGGCGGTCACCACCTTCGAGGCCGTAGCGCGCGACTGGTTCGCCGTGCGCTCTCCGACCTGGGTTCCGAAGCACGCTGTCATCTGCATGAACAGCCTGGAAGGCGACGTCTTCCCGGTGATCGGCCGCATCCCGGTGCGCGACATCACCGCGCCCATGGTGCTGGCGCTGCTGCGGAAGATCGAGGCACGCGGCGCGGCGGATGTCGCCAAGCGCGTGCGCCAGCGCATGTCCGCCATTTTCGTCCACGCCATCGCCTCGGGGCAGGGTGACACAGATCCGGCCGCCGTGGTGGCGCCAGCGCTCGTGACGCCCCAGAAGACACGCCGCCCGGCGGTGGCGACCATCGAGGAGGCGCGCCAGGTGCTGCGTGACGTGGAGGAGCGAAGCGCGAAACCCCTATCTCTCCTCGCCCACCGCTTGGTGGCCCTAACCGCCGTGCGCGTCGGCGAGGCCGGCCAAGCGGAATGGTCGGAGTTCGAGGGTCTTAACGGAGCGGAGCCGCGGTGGCGCATCCCGGCGGCCCGCATGAAGATGCGTCGCGACCATCTCGTGATGCTGGCGCCCCAGGCGGTGGAGCTGCTGCGCCTGGCGCATCCGTTGAGCGGCCGCTCACGCTTTGTCTTTCCGAATGCCCGCCGCCCCTCAGCAGGCTTCGCGAACACCCTGCTGGCCGACCTGCTACTGCGCGCGGGCTACGAAGGCCGGCATGTGCCGCATGGCTGGCGCGCGACCTTCTCGACGATCCTGAACGAGCGGTTCCCGCAGGACCGCGGCGTCATCGACCTCATGCTGGCGCACGAGGGCAAGGGAGCGATCGAGGCGGCCTACAACCGGGCCACCCACGATATGCGCAAGCGCGAACTCTGGGCGGCCTGGGCTAACATGCTGCTGGAAGGCGCCACGCCCGCGGAGGCCCTGCTGTCGCGGGTCGCGGTACAGCAGGCGGCCTGAGCTTCAGGCGTGCTTTGGTAGCGTTGATGAACGTTCCGAAAAGATCAGAGGTTCCACCAAGACATAGCCTACGATGACCAAGAAGTCTGGAATTTAGGCAGTCTTCTCCAACTGCAGCTAGCCAAGGTTCCCTGGTCAACGCCGAGGCGTTCTCCAAGGGTCTTCGTCAAGCTATCTCTGACTAGCCGCTGGCAGCACCTTGCCGCTCCGCTAGCCGGAGATTGTAACCAGCCATTCCCTGGCGCCATCACTCGCTCCATCGAGCGGCGCTTGCTCGGTGACACCGGGCGGCGTCTCATGGCGATCCACCTGTGGATGACCGCAATGGTGTCTGGGCCAGCTCTTCCCCCTCACGAGGTTCCCTACATCGCTATCCTGCTGGTGTTCGCACTCTGCGCTGCTGTCCTGAACTACTGGCAGGTGCGCCGGCAGCGTCGGGCTGAGCAGCGGAAGGTGCTGGAGATCCTGAGAACTCACCGATAGGTGCTTCTGACTAACCCGCCCGCCGAGGCCGGCGGGGTTCTTCGCGCCTAACGGACGGCAGCACTTACCTCGACGATGCCGTCCTCTGGTCTGCCCGGCGTCGCCGAACTGGTGGTGCCAAGCGGCCTGGCACTTCCGCTCCTGCTGCAGGATTAATCAGCACGCCGACCGGGTGCTCTTCCTTCCACGCCTTGATCGCGGAGAGCGGCCACCGCACCGATCCACCGCCCAGCTGCCGCGCAAGCGGGAAGGTGCCGTCACGCATGCGGCGGTAGATGGTGGACCGGCCGAGCCCAACCTCCCGCTCCACCTCGGCGAGGCGGAGATAGGGGTCGCTGTTCAAGATGTCTGACGGCATCAGCTCCTCCGCTCGATCAGTTCGCCTAGCAGACGGTCCATGGTCTGCCAGACCGGCTCGTCGCCTCGGCGTTCGCGATGCACCAGGTCGTGCGCCTCGCGGGTGACGTTGAGGGTGCCGCGCATCCGCTCCGGCCGGGGCGTCCGCATCGCCAGCATGGCGCGTTCGATCACCTCAACGGGCACCGCCAGCGTGATGGCGATGTCGGCCGGCTCCTGGCCCTGCTTCCGCATCCGGCGCACGGCCGCCACGAACTCGTCCGAGAGGCCGATGTCAGGGCGCAACGCGCGGGTGCGGCGCGAGGTGTCGCCCGCGTGGTAGCCGGGCGGTGTGCCCTGGAGGGCGCTCATGGCGTGTCCTCCAGTTCGGCGATGCGCCGTTCGATGCTGCGCTCTACCTGCTTCACGGCATCGGGGTGCTGGTGCGACACGCTGGCGAGGTTCGGGCCGTTCAGCGTGCGGAGGCGTCGCGCCGATGCGACATCTGGGCACTGCTCCAGCGCCTTCGTCCAGCCGGCGGCCCAGACCTGCACGTCGGTGGCGGAGCTGATCCGCGCGCGCATCTCGTGCAGGGTGCCGTCGAGGGTGATGAGGGGCAGGCCCTCGGTGGTGGCCTCAAGCATCGGCCTTCTCCTCGCGCGCACAGGCCAGCGCTGCGCGGCCGCGCTCCGTCAGCACGTAGGTGTTGAAGGCGACGCCCGGGGCGAGCAGGCCCTTGGCGATGCAGCGGTCCACCTGCAGCGGCCAGTCGAAGCCGGGCTCCTTCGCGGAGCGGTTCTGCGGCACGTCGCTGTAGGCGCCGGCGCGACGCACGCAGCCGGCGGTCTCCGCCTTGTCGAGGACCCGGAAGTGCGACTTGAACAGCTTCGGGATCTGGGTGGGCGCGGTGGCGGTCGCCATCGTCACACCCTCATCGGCATCAGGCAGGCCAGGCCGCCCGGGAACTCGATCCGCATCGGGGCATGACCGTCCTGCACCCGCATCGTGAAGCCCTTCGGAGCGGCT
>NZ_JBHLUN010000014.1:0-170282 GCF_042433915.1 Roseomonas elaeocarpi
GAACCCCCACTCATCTTTTTTTCGGAACGCTGCCGCGGGAAGGTGGCCGGGAGTGTGCGCTCTGGGTCATGGACCCGGAGCGAGGGACAGGTCAGCAAGCGCTGCCAGGGAGCCTTGTTCATTTCAGCAGCGTCGGCGGCGCCGTACCGCGATCGGTTTTCAGCCTTCCCGCGGCAGCGTCCCGAAAAAAGATGAGTGGGGGCCCGGGGGAGAGAATTCCTTCTCTCCCCCGGCGACGCCGCCCTGGCGCCCGCACGGTCAGGCCAAAACCCCGCCGACCTCCTCCACCTGCCGTGGCGCCTGACCCTCGATCAGCGCCCGCCGCGCCCCGATCGCCTCGGCCAGGTGATCCAGCAGCACCCGCACGCGCGGCGTGTGCCGCAGGTCGGGATGGGTGAGGAGCCAGAGATCGGTGGCGAAGTCCGGCTCCGGCGGCGCCAGCCGCACGAGGTCGGCCCGCGCGTCGCCCACGAAGCAGGGCAGGTGGCCGATCCCGACCCCGGCCGCCACCGCCTGCGCCAGCCCCATCACCGTGTCGAAGCGCGCGGCCAGCCGGGCGGGTGCCGCCAGCGCCTGCGTGAAGCGGGCGACCTTCAGCGCGCCGAGGTTGTCGCCCAGCCCGACCCAGCGCGCACCCCCCGCCGCCAGCGCCGCCCCGGGTGGCGCTGCCTCTGGCGGTCCCGCATCGGACGGCGCCGCCCCGGGAGACGCCGCTCCCGCCCCGGAGGCCGGCCCCGCCGCGCCGTAGAGCGCCCAGGCGATCCGCGCGGCGCGGCGGCCCACCAGCGTGTCGGGCGGGGCGTCGGTGGCGCGCACCGCCACGTCCGCGTCGCGCCGCGACAGGTTCAGCGACGCGTTGCCGGTCACGACGTCGAGGCGGATCGCCGGGTTGCGGCGGCAGAACTCGCTCAGCATCGGCATCAGCAGGTCGGCCAGCAGCGTGTCGCTGGTGGCGATCCGCACCTCGCCCGAGGGCGCCACCGCCTGCCCCGCGAGCCGGCGCGTCACGTCGGTGATGTCACGGTCCACCCGCGCGGCCAGCGCCGCCACCTCCTCGCCGGCGGCGGTCAGCGCGTAGCCGGCGCGGTGCCGCTCGAACAGCGGCTGCCCCAGCGTTTCCTCGATCGTCTTGAGCCGCCGGAACACGGTGGAATGGTCGATGCCGAGCCGCGCCGCCGCGGCGGGCAGGTTGCGCGTGGCCGCCACCGCGTCGATCAGGCGGAAATCGTCCCAGGCCAGGGTCCGGGCGGGTTCCTTCAAGGGCGTCCTCCTCCGTCGGCCGGCAGGAATAGCACGCCGCGCCCGCTCATCCCGTGGCGGCGCAGGGGCACGCGGGCATCCATGGCGCGGCGTGGCGCTGGTGCCGGGGCGCGCGGGCGGCGCGGCGCCTGCCGGAAAGCCCCGCCGCCACCGTTGCGAGGCTGGGCGCGAGAGCGGGCCGGGCCGGCAGCAGGGGCAGAACCCCGTGCACCAGCAGGGGGAGGAGGAGGTCTGGCAGAACCAGGCCCCTCACCTTCATCCAGGCCTGGGCGACCACCAGCAGGCTGGGCGCCAGGCGTGCCAGGGTCATGGCGTAGGAGGTGAGAAGGGGGTCGAACACCGGGAAAGCTCCACATCGTCCAGCGGACGGAGCGGCACCCTGATGCCGGCCACGGAACAATGCCATCACCCTTACCGCAAGATCGGCATTGCACGGGTGCAATCACTTCACCCTGTCTTTCCGCCCTGCCCCGGCGCATCTGTGGCGGCAACGGAGCCGCCGGGCTCCACCCCGAAGCAGAGGCACCTCCCATGGCCACTCCCATCCACGGCATCCACCACGTCACCGCCATCGCCGGCAACGCGCGGCGCAACCTCGACTTCTACACCCGCACCCTCGGGCTGCGGCTGGTGAAGAAGACGGTGAACTTCGACGACCCCGGCGCCTACCACTTCTACTACGGTGACGCGGCCGGCAGCCCCGGCACGATCCTGACCTTCTTTCCCTGGGAACACGCCGCCCCCGGCCGTGCCGGCGCGGGTGAGCTGAGCGAGACCGCCTTCCGCATCCCGCAGGGCGCGGTCGGCTACTGGACCGGGCGGCTGATGGATCACGGCCTCCAGCGGACCGAGCGCTTCGGCGAAACCGTGCTGCGCTTCCAAGACCCCGACGGGCTGCCGCTCTCGCTGGTGGCGATCCCGGGCATCGAGAACGAGCCCGCCTGGGACAGCACCACCCATGGCGGCGCCTCCTCGAGCGACGCCGTCCCGGCCGAGCACGCGCTGCGCGGCTTCCACGGCGTGACGCTGACGTTGGGCGCAACGGCGGCGACGGGCGCGATCCTGACCGACGTGTTCGGCTTCCGCGAGGCGGCCAAGGACGGCGACACGCTGCGCTTCCAGGTGCCCGACCAGCCCGGCGTGCCCGGCGGCATCGTTGACCTGCGCGCGGTGGCGGGCCTGGCGCCCGGCCGCCTCGGTCGCGGCTCCGTCCACCACCTGGCCTTCCGCGCGGCGGATGACGCGGCCGAGATGGAGATGGTGCGCAAGCTTGCCGCCAATCACGGGTTGCGCACCACCGAGCAGAAGGACCGCGACTACTTCCGCTCGGTCTACTTCCGCGAGCCCGGCCACGTGCTGTTCGAGATCGCGACCGACATCCCCGGCTTCGCGGTGGACGAGCCCGCCGACAGCCTGGGCCAGGCGCTGAAGCTGCCGCGCTTCCTGGAAGCCCACCGCCGCGAGATCGAGCAGGCCCTGCCCGCCCTCGCCTGAACCCTTCCCGGCCGGCCTTTCCCCGGCCGGACACCCCCATCGCGGGCCGCACCCCTTCCCCGGTGCGGCCCGGGAGCCCGACACCCCATGAGCCAGACGCTCCTCCTCCCGCCCCACCGCTTCGAGCCCGGCACCGACGCCGCCCGCCCGCCGATCCTGCTGCTGCACGGCACCGGCGGCGACGAGAACGACCTCCTGCCGCTGGGCCGCCTCGTGGCGCCGGGCGCCACCCTCGTCTCGCCGCGCGGCACGGTGCTGGAAAACGGCATGCCCCGCTTCTTCCGCCGCCTGGCCGAAGGCGTGTTCGACGAGGACGACCTGCGCCGCCGCACCGACGACCTCGCGGCGTTCGTGCGGGACATGCAGCACCGGCACGGCCTCGCCGCCCCGGTGGCGCTGGGCTTCTCCAACGGCGCCAACATCGCGGCCAGCCTGCTGCTGCGCCACCCGGCGCTGCTGCGCGGCGCGGTGCTGCTGCGCGCCATGGTGCCCTTCCGCGTGGCGCCCCCGGCGCAGCTCGACGGAACCCCGGTGCTGTTGCTCTCGGGCGCGGCCGATCCCATCGTACCGGCGGCCGTCAGCGCGCGGCTGGCCGCCATGCTCACGGATGCGGGCGCCGCGGTGACGCACCGGACGCTGCCCACCGGTCACGGGCTGTCGCAGACCGACGTGAACCTCGCCCGCGACTGGATCGCGGCCTTGCCGGGAGAATCCGCATGAGCGTCGAAACCGATCCCGCCGGGCTGATGCCAACCGGCGATGCCGCCGCTCCCGTGGCGCAGGTCATCGTGCCGCGCGCCCACGACATCGGCGGCTTCGAGGTGCGCCGCGCCCTGCCGGCGACCGAGCGGCAGATGGTCGGCCCCTTCATCTTCTTCGACCAGGTGGGGCCGGGCGAGTTCCTCACCGGGCGCGGCCTCGACGTGCGGCCGCACCCGCATATCGGCCTGTCCACCGTGACCTACCTGTTCGACGGAGAGATCCAGCACCGCGACAGCCTGGGCACCGATCAGGCGATCCGCCCGGGCGACGTGAACTGGATGACCACCGGCCGCGGCATGGTGCATTCCGAGCGCACGGACCAGCAGCTGCGCACCCACAGCAACCGCCTCTTCGGCATCCAGTCCTGGGTCGCCCTGCCGCGCGACCAGGAAGAAACGGCGCCAGGCTTCGTGCACCATCCGGGCGCGACCCTGCCGGTGATCGAGGCCGGCGGCGCGCGGCTGCGGCTGGTGGCGGGCCACGGCTGGGGCGCGCGATCCCCCGTCGCCACGCCCTCCGACCTGTTCTACGCCGACGCGGTGCTGGCCCCCGGCGCCGCCATTCCCCTGCCCGACGAGCACGAGGAACGCGGCGCCTACGTCGTCGAAGGCGAGGTTTCCGTGGCGGGCGACCGCTTCGAGGCCGGGCGGATGCTGGTGTTCCGCACCGGCGACGGGCTGGCGCTTCGGGCCGGGCCGCGGGGCGCGCGGCTGCTGCTGCTGGGCGGCGCGGTGATGGACGGGCCGCGCCACCTGTTCTGGAACTTCGTGTCCTCCTCGCGCGACCGGATCGAGCAGGCCAAGGCGGACTGGCGCGCCGGCCGCTTCGGCACGGTGCCCGGCGACGACCAGGAGTTCATCCCCCTGCCGGTGGAACGCGTGCGCGCCGCACCCGTGGCCCAGGACACCGCGGCGGGTTCGCCGACGAGCTGAGGCACGGCAGGGATCACGGACCAGGGTGGCGGTGCGGAAAGGGGAGGATCCCCGCCGCGCCGCCAAATTCGACCCAAGATGAGCGGGTTCTAGGCATCGCTCATGTCGTTCAGAATTGCGGTTCGAAATCGGTACATTAGGCGATCAGCCTCCCATGTTGTCACGTTTGCTTCATGCGAGATCTCTGCCAGATGAGCTTCAGCCTCTTGGTAGCGTATCGAGTTTGCAATGCCAGTGGGCTTAACACCTCGTGGAACTTGATTGAACAACGCCAGAACTATTTGCAAAATGTTGCTATCAATAGCGAATGCTTTTTTTAAGCTATCAGGATGGCTGTCCATCCACATATTGCGCGCATACTTGTGGCTTATTCCTTTAAACTGAGACATGAAGGCAATCTTCTCGGTGTCAGACGCTCCCAAGAGATCTGTGGCAGCTTTCGCAGGACCACCCGCCGCTTCAAAAATTTGCACGGCATGCGTCAGATAGCCACAAAACCGATCAGGATAGCGATAGCCAACACCGTGTAGTTGTTCAGCGAGAAAACCTTTGCGCGCAGCCTCATCATGAATGGCCGCCACATTTGAAAAGGCTATGCAAGGCAATCTCGCCTCGACATTTTTCCAGACTCTGTTTCCTTTATTCTGAACCGTGGAAAAAGATAGCACCAACCCACGCCACATCCACTCGGAGCTGGCACGGAGCGCCTCAGCCTCCCCTCGCATTGCCTCCAAATGCTTCATTCCGTCGCGAGACAAAGCATGTGTGGAAATGCTTTTGATAAGCCGTGCCCGGTGACCTTGATTTATGATCCAATCCACGTGCTTTCCCTGCCTGACCTGCTGTCGGCAGCGTAGCTAGGTTGGGGGGTGCGTGTCCCAGGCGTTCTCACATCGAATGCAGGCACGACCGCCAAATAGGTTCGCAGCACGCTCCATCTTTTCCAAACGCCGTGAAGTAGCGCGCCAGCCCGCGCATGCATGGGCAGGCACCCGGGGTGAGGGCCCAGGCTGCCGCTGCTCGATCCACCCTCCGGCCCGACGGCACCCGCACCGCCCCCCGGCTTCAGCCGCCGAAGTAGCCCGCCCGCCCGATATCCTCGATCAGCCCCGGCCCTTGCGGCGCCCAGCCGAGCAGCGCCCGCGTCTGCGCGGCCGAACCCGCCATCTCCGCCCCGGCGAAGCGGCTGAGCCAGCCGAAATGCCCTTCCGCCGCCTCGGGCCGCAGCGACACCGCAGGCACGCCCAGGCCCCGGCCGATCGCCGCCGCGATGTCGCGAAACGGCACGGCCTCCTCGGCCACCGCGTGATAAGGCCCGTCCGCCGCCCCGCGCTCGATCGCCAGCCGGAACACCCGGGCGGCGTCGTGGCGGTGCACCGCCGACCACGGGTTCGCCCCGTCGCCGACGAACGCCGAGACCCCAGCCTCGCGCGCGCGGTGGATCAGCATCGGCACGAAGCCGTGGTCGCCCTCGCCATGCACCGAGGGCGGCAGCCGCACCACGCCCGCGCGCACCCCGCGCGCCCGCAGCGCCTCGGCCGCCGCTTCCGAGGCGCGGGGAAAGCGATCCGGCGGCGGCGGCCGGTCCGCCTCGGTGGCGGGGCGGCCGGTGGCCAGGTGCGCCAGGCCCGAGGTCACCAGCAACGGCCGCTCGCTGCCTTCCAGCCCGGCGCCCAGCGCCTCGATGGCGCGGCGGTCGAGCGCGCAGTTCTCGAGAAAGCGCGAGAAGTCGTGGTTGAAGCCGGTGTGGATGACGCCGTCGGCACCTTCCGCGGCGCGGCGCAACCCTTCGGTGTCCTCCAGCGTGCCGCGCTGCACCTCGGCACCCGCCGCCCGCAGCGCCGCGGCGCCGGCGTCGGAGCGCGCGAGGCCCAGCACCCGGTGCCCGGCACCCAGCAGTTCCCGCACCACGGCGGTGCCGACGAAGCCGGTCGCGCCGGTGACGAAGATACGCATGGTGATTGCCTCCGCGGATGATCCGCGCGCAATCTCGGGGCGCGGCTCATCCCGGTGAAGCCGAAAGGTTACACGGGTATAAACCCTAACAGGCTGCCCATGCCCGACGGCAACGAGAACCACCTGGGGCGCTACCTGCGCGACCGCCGCACCCGGCTCGACCCCGCGGCCTTCGGCATCACCGGCACGCGCCGGCGCACCGCCGGGCTGCGGCGCGAGGAAGTGGCACAGCAGGCCAATGTCAGCGCCACCTGGTACACCTGGCTGGAGCAGGGCCGCGGCGGCGCCCCGTCGGCCGAGGTGCTCGACCGCCTCGCCCGCGCCCTGATGCTGACCGAGGTCGAGCGCGAGCACCTGTTCCTGGTGGGCCTCGGCCGCCCGCCCGCCGTGCGCTACCAGCCCGGCAGCGTGACGCCCAGGCTGCAACGCGTGCTCGACGCGCTGGAGCTCAGCCCGGCGCTGGTGCGCACCGCCACCTGGGACGTGATCGCCTGGAACCGGGCCGCCGCAGTGCTGCTGACCGACTACGCCGCCCTGCCGCCGGAAGGGCGCAACGTCCTGCGCCTCGTCTTCCTCGACCCGCGCGTGCGCGCCGCCCAGCTCGACTGGGAAGGCGTCGCCCGCTTCGTGGTGGCCGCCTTCCGGGCCGACGCGGCGCGCGCCGGCGCCACCGCGCAGCGCGACGCGCTGGTGGCGGAGCTCAGCCAGCGCAGCCCCGAATTCGCGGCGATGTGGCGCAGCCAGGAGGTTCGCGGCCACGGCGAGGGCGCCAAGGGCATCCGCCACCCGGTCGCCGGCACGGTCGCGCTGGAATACTCCTCCTTCGTGGTGGAAGGGCGGCCTGACCTCGGCATGGTGGTCTACAACCCCTCGACGCCGGAGGACGCGGCGCGGATCAGGTCGCTGCTGCGGCCGCGGTGATGGTGGCGGGGGCGAGGCGCAGGAAAGCCTTGCCAAGCGGCAGCACGCGAGATATAGGAATTATATCCTGTTCTGAACTCCGCTCCCGTCCCGCCCCCGCTGCCCGGTGAGCGCCACCCGCGCCCTCCGTCTCAGCGCGTGGTCGCCATCCCGGCATTGATCACCGGCGTGGTGTCCTTGTCGCCCACCAGCACCACCAGCAGGTTGGCCACCATCGAGGCCCGCCGGTCGGCATCCAGCGCCAGCCCCTTGCGCTCCAGCGCCGTCAGCGCGTCCTCCACCATGTCCACCGCACCCGCCACGATCTTGCGCCGCGCGGCCAGCACCGCTTCCGCCTGCTGCCGCCGCAGCATCGCGCCGGCGATCTCGGGCGCGTAGGCCAGGTGGGTGATGCGCGCCTCTTCCACCGTGATGCCGGCGCGGCGCACGCGGTCCTGCAGCTCCCGCACCAGGGCGCCCATCACCTCGTCGCCGCCGTCCAGCAGCGTCGCCGGCGCCCGCGCCGCGCTTCGCGCCGGAAGCGGCATCCCGCCCGTGCCGGGTGCGGTCGCAGCGCCGCCCGTGCCCGGCCCCGTGGCGGGCAGATCGTCGGCGGCCTCCACCATCTCCACCTCCGCCGCGTCATAGGCGTGGGAACCCGCGATGCGGCGCAGCGCGGTGTCGCTCTGGACGCGGACGAAGCTCTCGTAGCTGTTGATCTCCAGCAGCGCGGCGGCGGCGTCGCGCACCGACCACACCACCGCGGCGCCGATCTCGATCGGGTTGCCCACCGCGTCGTTGACCTTCAGCGCCGCGATCTCGTGCGTGCGCAGCCGGCGCGACACCTTCGAGCGCGTGTAGAGCGGGTTGGTGAAGCGCAGCCCCATGGTTCCGTCGCTGCCGGCATAGGAGCCGAAGAGCTGGAACACCGCGCTCTCGTTGGGCGCCAGCACGTACAACCCGCGCAGCAGAAAGGCGGCCAGCACCAGCAGCACCACGCCGCCGGGGCTGAGAAACGGCCGGTTCACCAGCACGCTGCCCGCCCCCAGCGCCACGCCGCAGCCCGCGAGCACGAGCATCAGCAACAGCGCGACGTAGCCGTTGAAGGCGAGGCCCGGCCGATCCGTCACCGAGGGCTGCCGCGCCGCCTCCGCCCGTTCCACCCTGTCCATGCCGCGCATCCCCCACCCGGTTCACCACGAACCGCGCCGGGAAGCGGCACGGCGGCGGGCCGGTAAGATAGTAAGATGGTAAGATAGTAAGGAAGTAAGGCGAATTCCCCGTGAACCGGGGCGCGGCTCAGGACGCGGCGGTGAAGTCCAGCACCGGCTCGTTGACGCGGTCGTGGTGGAGGCGGAACACCGCCTGCCGCACCGCCTGATCGAGGCCGGGCCGGGCGTAGTACACGCCGCGGATATGCAGGCAGTGCGCGATGCCGCGCAGGAAGGCTTCGCGCAGCTCCATGTCCGGCACCGGCGGCAGCTTCCAGAAGGCATCCAGCGGCCCGGAATGCACGAGGCCGGGAATGCGGTAGATCGCCTGGCCCAGCGCGTGCACCGGCAGGTTGTCGATGATGGCGCGCAGGCCCACGGTGCTGTTCACCGTCACCACGCCCTGCACGCTCTCGACGATGTCGCCGAGGTTGCCGCCGCCCAGGTAGTACACCCGGTCCGCCACGCCGAAGCGCTCGGCGATGCGGGCGACGCGCCGGCTCCAGCGCTTCATCCCCGGATCGAGCGGGTGGACCTTCAGCAGCAGCTTGGCCTCCGGCGCCGCGTGCCGGCTGAAGGATTCCACCGTTTCGGTGATCGCGGTGTCCATGTCCGGATAATGCGAGTAGGCGCGCAGCGAGTAGTCGGTCTCCATCTGCATGGCGAAGAGGAACATCGGCCCCTTGCCCTGCAGCTCGCGCACGATCGCGTCGGCGCGCCGGTTGTCGTAGCGGCGCGACAGCAGCCGCAGCAGCGTGCCGCCGTACACCGCGAAGGGGCCGTAGAGCTGGTGGCTGCGGTAGTGCGGAAAGAAGACGCGCACGATCATCGCGAAGTGGTAGGCGATGTCCCAGATGCTCTGGTTGCGGAAGTTATCGCGGTGGTGGACCACGAAGTCCGGCGGCGGCAGCGCGCGGCCCATGTTGACGATGGTCTCGCGGTCGCGCGGGAACTGGCTCTCGGCATTCATGCCGTCGCGCTCCAGCACGATCCAGTCGGGGCGGATGTAGCCGAAATCGGTGGCCACCACGCGCATCCCGCGTTCCCGCGCGATGGCGATGGCGATCTTGTGCATCGGCCGCTGCTCGCCCAGCAGCACGAGGTCGGTGGCGCCGCGCTCCTCGAAGAGCTTGGTGATCCAGTCGGCCCAGTCGCCGAAGCGGCCGCGGTAGTTCAGCGCATCCGCGCCGTGCCAGATCAGCCAGTCGCCGAGGTTCAGGTTCACCCGCACCACCGCGTGGCCCAGCGCGCGCAACCCGGCGCCGACCTCGCGGAAGAAGGGGCTGATGGGACCCTGCAGGAACACGAAGGAGCGCCGCTCCGTCACGGCCGATCGACGCTCCGCGACGTGGCGATGAGGCCGGAGGATGCGGCCCCGGGCATCGCCGGGCGTGGCGCGACGCCGCGCGGCAGGGTGGGGTCCGCCCTCACGCCGCGGCCCCGTCCAGGGACCGGCGCCAGATGCGCCAGCGGCCGGTCTCGGGCGCCGGCAGGCGGCGCATGGTGGCCATCATCGCGGCGTTGTCTTCCAGGATCCAGGAGATCTGCAGCCGTCCCCAGCCGCGCCGCTCCGCGAGATCAATCGCGCGGCTGAGCATCGCCCCCACCGCCATGGCCGAGACGGTGGTGCCGCGCCACTGCTGCCGCACGCCCAGCAGCGGCATGCGCGCCGAGCCGACGCGGCCCATCAGCGCGCCCGCCATCGCCGCCCAGCCCGTCGGCCAGAGCCGCCCGTCCAGGTGCTGCGACACTTCCTCGAGGTTGGGCACCACCGAGCACAGCCCAATCGGCACGCCGTCCCATTCGGCGAAGAACACGCGGCCCGTGCCCAGCAGCGGGGTGAGCAGCTTGCGCATCACCCCGGCCTCGGCCTCGGACACGCTCTGCGCCGCCCAGTTGCGGGCCCAGGCGTCGGTGTAGATGTCGCGCAGGATGGCGATCTCGGCGCCCAGCCGCGCGAGGTTCATGCCACGCACCCGCAGCCGGTCGCGCCCGGGCCAGGCGGCGAGCACGGGTGCGAAGCGGGCGCGGTGCCGCTCCTCGGCCACGGTCAGCGTGCAGGCCACCACGTCCTGTTCCCGCCCGAGGCCACCATTCGCCGCCGGGTCGTCCAGCATGGCCGTCAGCCAGGGCGGGTTGCGGGGCATCCGCAGCATCGGCTCCCCATCGCCACCGGGCATCTGGGCGCCGACCTCGTGGTTGACCGAGAAGGAGACCGGCCCGCGCATCGCGGTGGCGCCCCAGCGCCGCAGCCGCTCCGCCGCGGCGTCGAGCAGCGCGCGCAGCACCGCCGGGTCCTGCACCAGCGCGGGGAAGCCGAAATTGCCGATCCCCGCCGTCGCCCCGTCGCGTGGCAGGGCGACCACGAGGCGACCGACAGCTTGCCCATCACGCCAGGCCAGCAGCCGCGCCAGGTGCCACTCGCTGAGTGCGGTGTTGAAGCCGGGGTCGAAGACGCGGCGCGATTCGTACAGCAGCGGCACCGTCCAGCCGGCCGCCTCGCCGCCGAGGCGCGACGGCAGCGCCAGCCAGAGCTCGGCCTCCGCCGCACCGGTGACCTCACGGACCTCGATGGTGGTGCTCAGCGTAGTGTGTCCGGCAGGGTGGACCTGCCCTCTGCACCCGGAACCGGCGCGCCGCAAGACCGGCGCCCCCATGGCTCAGCCATGCAGTTCCAGGGGCGACAGGCTCGCCGTGGCGTCCGCCAGCACGTCCACGGCGCGGCTCAGCTGCGCCTCGGTGTGCTCGGAGGATATGAAGAAGCGCAGCCGCGCCGCCTGCTCGGGCACCGCCGGGAACACGATCGGCTGCACGTTGACGCCGCGCGCGAACATCGCGCTCGACAGCCGCGCCGCCCGCACGGAGGAGCCCGTGATGATCGGCACGATGGCCAGCCCTTCCGAGGCGCCGGTGTCGAAGCCCCTCGCCCGCGCCCGGTCGCGGAAGAAGCGGGCGTTGTGCTGCAGCTGCCGCACGCGCCAGGGCTCGGCCTGCATGATGCGCAGCGATTCCAGCGCCGCGGCGCCGAGTGCCGGCGGCAGGCCCACGGAATACACGAAGCCGGGTGCGGTGTGGCGCAGCCACTCGATCAGGTCGCGCCCCGCCGCGATGAAGCCGCCGCAGCCCGAGAGCGTCTTGCTCAGCGTGCCCATCCAGATGTCGACCTCGCCCGGATCGACGTTCTGTGCCTCGAAGATGCCGCGCCCCGTTTCGCCCAGCACGCCCAGCGAGTGCGCCTCATCCACCATGAGCCAGGCGTCGTGCCGGCGCGCGATCTCCACGAAGCGCGCGAGGTCGGGCACGTCGCCGTCCATCGAGTAGTGGCCCTCGATCACCAGCAGCGCGCGCCCGGCGTTGCGACGCGCCGCCGCCATCTCGCGCTCCGCCGCGCGCCAGTCGTTGTGCGCGAAGGGGATGCGCCGCGCGCCCGACAGGCGGGCGCCCTCGGTGCAGGAATTGTGGATCGAGGCGTCGTGCACGATCACGTCGCGCGCGCCCATCAGGTGCCCGATGACGGTGACGTTGGTGGCGTGGCCCGACACCATCACCAGCGCGGCCTCGGCCTCGTAGTTCGCGGCGATCGCGGCCTCGAGCTCGTGGTGGATCGGCCGCTCGCCGCTCACGAGGCGTGAGGCGGAGGGCGACACGCCGTAGCGCCCGACCGCCGCCACGGCCGCCCCCGTGACGCGCGGATCGCCGTTGAGCGCGAGGTAGTTGTAGGAGGAGAAGTTCAGGTATTCCGCGTTGCCGATCACCGTGGTGGCGCCGGCGATGCCGTTATGGGCGCGGAAGAAGGGGCTCTCGATGTCGAGCTCCTCCACCGCCGTCTGCATCAGCGCGAAGTCGCGCATCCCCGGCAGGTCCGAGAAGCCACGCCGCTTCGCGCGGCCGGGCGCCGCGGCCTCGCCCGCGTCGTCCTGCCGCGCCCGCCGCTTGGCCAGGCGCTGCAGCAGGGCGATGCGCGCGCCGGCGGAAAGGCCGAATCCCTGAGTCACTCGGCGGCTTCCTGCACCACGTCGTTCCGCTGCGCGGCGGAAGGCTCGAACTGTTCCAGCAGCACCGCCACCTGCGTTTCCTCCGAGCGGCCGCCGTGCAGCCCCTCGATCACCCGTGCGGCCAGGCTTCCCAGCGTCAGATCCTCCGTCACGGCCGCGAGCGGCACCGAAAGGCCCAGCCGCTGTTCCAGCGCACCGCGCAGCTCCAGCCCGCCCAGGCTGTCCAGCCCCAGGCGCGCCACCGGCATGTCGGCCGGCATCGCCTCCACCGGCAGGCGCAGGATGCGGCCCAGCTCCTCGGCGGCCAGGCGCACCAGCAGCGTGCGCGCTTCCTCGACCGGCAGCGCCGTCAGGTGGGCGCGCATGTCCTCGACCTCGGCCGCGCCGCCGCCGGCCTCGCGCACCATGGCGAAGGCGGGCTCGCGCAGCACCGGCAGCGCGGCGCCCAGGCGCCGCCAGCCCAGCCGCGCCAGGTGCACCACCGGGCGCGGGCCCGACAGCAGCTCCGGCAGGCGGTCCAGCGCGTCGCGCGCCGTCATACTCTCGACCCCTAAGCGCCGCGCCAGCGTGGCGGCGGTGCCGGTGTCACGCGCCAGCACGCCGGCGTCACTGATCGGCCCCCAGCCCACGGCGAGCGCCGGCAGACCGCGGGCGCGGCGCGCGCGCGCCATGGCCTCCAGCGCCGCGTTGGCGGCGACGTAGTTGCCCTGTCCCGGATTGCCCAGCGGCGTGGTGGCCGAGGAGAACAGGAGAAACAGTTCCGGCGCATCCTCGCGCGTCAGCACGTCGAGGTTTTCCGCCGCCGCGAGCTTGGGCAGCAGCACGCGGGCGAAGCGCGCGGTGTCGAGCGCCTCCACCGCGCCGTCGTCGAACACCGCGGCCGCGTGCACCACGCCGCCGATCGGCCCTTCCGCCCGCAGCGCCCGCAGCACCGCGCCGAGCGCTTCCGCGTCCGTCGCGTCGCAGGCGTGGACCGAGGCGCGCGCGCCCAGCGCCGCCAGCGCCGTGACCGCCGCCTCGATGCCCGTGGCGGCCGCGCCGCGCCGCGACACCAGCGCCAGGCGCGAGGCGCCGTTGGCCGCCAGCCACTTGGCGCATTCCAGCCCGAAGCCGTTGGTGCCGCCGGTGATCACCACGGCACCCTGCGGCGCCTGCCAGCGCGGCGCCTCGGCGGCGGCAACCCGCGGCGGGATCACCACGATCTTGCCGATATGCGCGCTGGCCTGGAGGGTGCGGAAGGCTTCCTCCACCTCCTCGGCCCGGCGGGTGATGCGCGGCAGCGGCATCAGCTCACCGGAGGCAAGCCGCGCGCAGAGCGACTCGATGATCCGTGCCGCCTCGGCCGGCCGCGCGGCGGGCAGCTGGTCCACGTCCACGCCGAAGTAGGAGATGTTCTTGCGGAATGGCCGCACGGCGATGCGGCGGTCCTCGGCGTAGTCGCGCTTGCCCAGCTCGATGAAGCGGCCCCAGGGGCGCAAGAGGGCGATGGAACGCTCCATCGCCTCGCCGGCGAGCGAGTTCAGCACCACGTCCACGCCCTCAGGCCAGGAGCGGCGCAAGACGTCGGCGAAGCCCGGGTCGCGGCTGTCGAGCACGAGCTCGGCGCCCGCCGCGCGCAGGAAGGCGCGCTTGGCCTCGGTGCCCGCGGTCATCGCCACCCGCGCCCCGGCGGCGCGCGCCACCTGCAGCGCCGCCAGCCCCACGGCACCGGCGCCGCCATGCACCAGCACGCGCTCGCCCGGCAGCACGCGGGCGCAGGATTCCAGTGCCCAGGCCGCGGTCAGGAAGGCCACCGGCACCGTCGCGGCGGCGGCGAAGCCCAGGCCTTCGGGGATCGGCGCGATCGCCTCGGCCCGCGTCAGCGCGTGGCTGGCGAGCGCGCGCGGCGCGAAGCCGAAGACGCGCATGCCCGGCCGCAGCGACACGCCGAGGCCGGCCGCTTCCACCGTGCCCGCGAATTCCATGCCCAGGCCCGGGCCGGCAAAGCCGTCCTGCAGGGTTTCTTCCGGCAGCAGCCCTTGCGCCCACATCAGGTCGCGGAAGTTCAGCCCGGCCGCCTCGACGCGCACCGAAACCTCGCCCGGACCCGGCGCCGCCGGCGTCAGCGTGTCCCATTCCAGCGTGCCGAGCTGCCCGGGATGGCGGACCGCGAGGCGCGACGGGCTTTCCGGCGGCCCGTTGTCGGCCAGACCGGCGCGCAGGCGCGGGGCGCGGCGGCTGTTCTGCGCCAGGAGGAGCTCGGGCTCCTCGCCCGGCAGCAGCAGCTCCGGCAGGAGGCGCGCCGCGGCCGCGGCCGGCGAGAGCGCGGCGTCGATCAGGATGCGGCGCGGCGCGAGGTCGGGCATCTCGTTGGCGAGCGTCCGGCAGAGCGCCCGTACCGCCTCGGCCTGCGGATGGGTGTCGTCGCCCTCGATCACCACGGTGAAGCGCTTCGCCGACCCTTGCGACGCCGAAGCCAGGCGGGCCAGCGCCGCCAGCGTGGTCGGCAGCGCCGCGCTGTCGGGGTTGCACACCGCGATCACGGCGGCGTCGCGCAACCGGCGCGGCGGCAGGGCGGCGGCGTCCTCCAGCCGCAGGCCGGCGGGCGTGGCGCCGGGCAGCAGATCGGCCAGCGCGTCGCGCAAGGCCGTGGCGCCGGTGTCGGCGAAGATCAGCGACGGAAGCGGCTCGGCCACCGTGGGCAGGGCCTGCGCCGGCGCGACGCGGCGGGCCGAGAGCAGCACCGTCGGCCAGGGTGCGGCGCGCAGCGGTTCGGCACGGCCCTGCGACCATTCCGCCGCGGGGTCGGCCAGCGCGTCCTGCCATTCCGGCAGGGCGGGCAGCGGACGGCTGGTCCACCAGCCGGCCTCCTGCCCCAGCACTAAGTCCAGCATCCGGCCGGGCAGGAGCTCGGCGAGCAGAAGGGCGCCGCCCTCGCGCAGCGCCGGCAGGAGGCGGCCGAGCACCGCGGTGCCGGAGCGGGCGCGCAGCGCGGTGCCGATGCCCACCACGAGGTCCACCGCCACCGGGCAGGCGGCCTCACCGGCCGGGTCCCAGTTCAGCGCTTCCACGGAAACATTGCCGCGCGCCGTGGGCAGGGCGCGGTTCTCGCCGGCCACGATGTGCAGCACCTCGCGCCCCGAAGCGGCCAGGACGCCGCCGAGGCGACGGGTGAGCGGCGCGCCGCCGAGGTCGAGCACGCGCAAGGGGCGTTCCGCCGGCCAGGCCATGGCCAGCGCCCCGGCGGCGGCGGCCAGGACCTCGGCCAGGCGGTCGAAGCCGCCGGCTTCCTCGTGCAGGGTCGGCGCGCTGCCGTGCGGCTGCGCCGAGAGCGCGGCCGGCAGGCGCTCGGCCGCCAGGGCCAGGGTGGCGAGGTCGTGCGCCATCGCCGGCTGCTCGGCCATGACCTGCTGCCAGATCTCCTCGGGCGCCGGCAGGTCCTCGTCGGCCAGCAGGTGCCAGACGCCGGCATCGGATTCCGCCAGACCGTCCTCTTCCAGCGCGCGCAGGAGGGCGGCGGCCAGCGGCGACTGCGCCGGGATCTGCGCCAGCGTGCCCAGCGCGCGGTGCGACACCGCGCCGGCCCAGCCTTCCAGCAGCATGGAGGCTTCGCTGAGGTCCAGCATCTCGTCGGCGCGGTCGGCCGCCAGCAGCGCCGCGGCCAGCGCGGGCTCGGGCGGCGGCAGCGCCGGGTCGGCCGCGGGCAGGTCTTCCAGCCGGAAGGGCGTGGCCTGGGCGTCCTCGCCACGGTTCAGGCGGACGCGCTGCAGCGTGGCGCCCTCGGCCAGCGCCACCACGGCGCCTTGCGCGTCGCGCAGCACCAGCCGCGCGGCGGCGGAGCGTTCGCCGGCGCGGTCGAGGATCAGTTCCGCCTGCGCCGCGGCGGCGCCGTCGCGGCGCACCAGCAGCCGCTCGAAGCGCACCGGCACCAGGGCCTCGCCGGCCGCGGCGGCAGCGGCCACGCGCGGCGCCAGCAGTCCGATCAGCCCCTGCAGCGCCCCGTCGAGGCGCACGGGATGGAGGTGGAAGCCCTGGTCGGCCGGCGCCGCCTCGGGCAGCGTCAGGGTCACCAGCGCGCGGTTCTCGCCGGTCAGCACGTCCTCGACGGGCCGGAAGGCCGGGCCGTAGTCGAGGCCGAAGCGGGCGGCCAGCGCGGTGATCTCGGGCCCCTCGACGCGGCGCGACGCGGGGAGCAGGGCGGCTGCGCCCTCGGGCAGGGCGGCGGTTGTCGCCTCGCCCACCCGGCCGCGGGCATGCAGCGTCCAGCTTTCCTCGGCCAGGCGGCGGCGGCTCTCGATCGTGACCACGCCGTCGTCGCCCAGGCGGCAGCGCAGCTGGCGCGCCTCGTCGGCCGCCAGCGGCAGGGGGCGCAGGATCTGAAAGGTCGCGAGCTCGATCACCGCGGCGTCGGGGAAGCGCAGCGCCGCGGCGGCCACCGCCATTTCCACCATGCCGGCCGCGGGCATCACCGCCTCGCCGCCCAGCTGGTGGTCGGCCAGCCAGGGCTCCAGCGCCGTGTCGATGTCGCGGGTCCAGCGGAAGGTTTCGTTGTCGCGCCGCACGCCCAGCAGCGGGTGGTCGTGGCTGGCGTCGTGCAGGCGGTTGCTCTCGTGCGTGCCGCTCAGCCAGTGGCGTTCCCGCGCGAAGGGCGAGAGCGGCAGGCGGCGCTCGGCCGGACCGCCATAGGCGGGGCCTTCGCGCGGGTCGGCGCCGCGCACCGTGACGCGGTCCGCCACGGCGGCCACCGCGTCATTGGCGTGGAAGCTTTCCGGCTTGTCGCGCCGCGACAGGCTGAACAGCACCTGCGACGGCGCCTGCGCGGCGCGCGTGCCCTCGCGCAGGTAGGATTGCAGCACCGGGTTGGGGCCGATCTCCAGGAAGAGCCGCGCGCCCTCGTGCGCGGCGGCGCCCACGGCCTCGCGGAAGCGCACCGGCGCGCGCAGGTTGCGCCACCAGTAGTCGGCATCCGCCGCCTCGCCCGGAAGGATGGCGCCGGTGACGGTGGAGATGAAGGGCAGCGCCCCGCCGCGCGGCGCGATGTTGCGCAGCGAGCGCAGCAGCTCGCCCTGCACCGGGTCCATCGCGGCGGAATGGAAGGCGTAGTCGAGGTCGAGCGGGATGCAGTTGGCGCGCTGCGCCTTGGCGGCCTCCACCAGCCGGGCGACGGCCTCGGCGGGGCCGGCCACGGTGACGGCGCGCGGCGCGTTGAAGGCCGCGATCTCCAGCCCCGGGCCGCAGGAGGCCAGCAGGGGCGCCGCTTCTTCCGCCGAGAGCGCCAGCGCCGCCATGCGGCCTTGCCCCACGGTGCGGTGCTGGGCGGCGGAGCGCGCCACCACCAGCCGGGCCGCGCCGTCGAGGTCGAGGATGCCGGCCGCCAGCGCCGCCGCGGCCTCGCCCACCGAATGGCCCAGCACGAGGTCGGGCCGCAGCCCTTCCGCCGCCAGGGCGTGGAGCAGCGCCGCCTGCACCGCGAAGAGCAGCGGCTGCGCCACGTCGGTGCCGCGCAGCGCTTCCTCCGTCACGCCCTCGGCGATGCGCTCGGCCGCGGACCAGCCCAGCAGCGGGCGCAGCGCGGCGTCGGCCGCCGCCATGCCGTCGCGGAAGTGACGGCTGTTGGCCATGGCGTCGCGCGCCATGGCGGGGAACTGCGCGCCGTTGCCGCTGAACACGAAGGCGAGCTTGCCGGGCGCGCCGGCCTGGCCTTCCGTGACCGCCAGCGGCCGGCGGCCCTCGGCCCAGTCCGTCAGCGCCTCGGCCAGGGAGGCCGGGCTGTCGCCACGCACCGCGAGGCGATGCGCCCGCAGGTCGCGGAAGCGGGCGGCGCCGCGCAGCAGCGCCGGCAGGGCGGCGGGCTCGGTGGCCTCGAGGCGTTCGCGCCAGCGCGCGGCGAGCGGCTTGAGCGCGGCAACCGAGGCGGCCGAAAGCAGCAGCGGCGGCAGCGGGGCCTGGGCAGCGTCCGCGAGGGTGATCGGGGCGGCGGCCTCCGCGCGGGTGCGGGCGGCGGGCGGCGCCGGGGCCAGCAGCACGGTGGCGTTGGTGCCGCCGAAGCCGAAGGAGTTCACGCCCACCACCGGCACCCCGCGGCCCGGGCCCACCAGCGGCTCGGCCACGGTCGGCACGCGC
This sequence comes from Roseomonas elaeocarpi, assembly GCF_042433915.1. Classification (NCBI taxonomy): domain Bacteria; kingdom Pseudomonadati; phylum Pseudomonadota; class Alphaproteobacteria; order Acetobacterales; family Roseomonadaceae; genus Roseomonas; species Roseomonas elaeocarpi. The sequence continues at coordinate 18,613 of NZ_JBHLUN010000014.1, forward strand.
AGGTTCAGTGCGTCGAAGCCGATGTTCGGGTTGGGATTGCGGAAGTGGAGGTTGGGCGGAATGGTGCCGTGTTCCAGCACCAGCATCGCCTTGAGCAGCCCGGCCATGCCCGAAGCGGGCTCGGTATGGCCTATATTGGTTTTCACCGAGCCGATCGGCAGCGGCGTGCGGCGTTCGCGCGCCACGGCCTGGCCGATGGCCCAGGTTTCCACCGGGTCGCCCGCGGCGGTGCCGGTGCCGTGCGCCTCGAAGTAGCTGACGCGCGCGGGCTTCACCCCGGCGCGGTTGAGCACGCGGCGCATCAGCGCGGCCTGCGCCTCGGCATTGGGCAGCGACAGGCCGATGGTGCGCCCGGCGCTGTTGACGCCGGTGGCCAGCAGCACCGCGCGCACGCGGTCGCCATCGGCCATGGCCTGGTCGAGCGGCTTGAGCAGCACCGCACCCGCGCCCTCGGCCCGGACATAGCCGTCGGCCGCGGCGTCGAAGGCCTGGCAGCGGCCGACCTGCGACAGCATCGACGCCTTGGAGAAGCCGCTGAAGGCGTAAGGCGAGAGCAGCAGCTGCACGCCGCCCACCACCGCCGCCTCGACCTCGCCCCGCGCGATCGCCTGCACCGCGTGGTGCAGCGCCACCAGCGCCGAGGAGCAGGCGGTGTCGATCGTTTGTGCCGGGCCGCGCAGGTCGAACACGTTGGTCAGCCGGTTCGCCAGGATCGACAGCGTGTTGCCGGTCATGAAGTAGCGGTCGGCGCCCGAAGGGTCGCTCAGCCGCAACTCGCCGTAATCGGTGGAGGAGCCGCCGATCCACACGCCGATCTCGCGCCCCGCCACCGCGGAAGGGCGCCAACCGGCATCCTCGAAGGCTTCCGCCGTGACCTCGAGCAGGAGGCGCTGCTGCGGGTCGGCCTCGGCCGCCTCGCGCGGGGAAAGCCCGAAGGCCACGGCGTCGAAGCCCGACACGTCGCCCAGGTGGCCCGCGGCAAAGGTGTAGGACCGGCCGGGCTCGCCCTTGCGGGGGTGGTGGAACAGCCGCTGGTTGAAGCGGCTCTCCGGCAGGGTGGACACCGCGTCGCGGCCTTCCACCAGCAGCTGCCAGAAACCCTCCAGGTCAGGTGCGCCGGGGAAACGGCACCCTGCCCCGACGATCGCCACGGCCTGGGGTGCCAGGGGGCGAACCGTCTGATCCTTGTCCCGCCGTTGCGTTCTGCGCATTTCTAAAACTTTACGTTGCAGTGCGGTCGCTGACCAGAGCGTTGGTCAGGATACTCTCATGCAAATCGTGTTCCGGCGGTTTCGCCTGCCGCGCGGCGCCGCCCGGTGTTTCGCAGCCCGTGACGCGCGCCAGCAGCGCGTCCACGCGGCGGAAATGATCGTCCCAGCCGGGCGCGTGCCAGCCCTCGAGGCGCGACAGCTGCGCCGCGCGGGCCGGGCTGTCGGGCTGCGCGTAGTCGAGCACCAGCTCGCGCCAGCCGGCACCGTCGAGCGGGTCGAGGTAGTCGGGCACGGTTCCGCCGACCTCGCGCAGGGCGGGCAGGTCGGAGCAGATCGCCGGCACGCCCAGCGCCAGCGCCTCGGCGAGCGGGAGGCCGTAGCCCTCCACGAAGGAAGGGAACAGCAACGCGCGGGCGCCGCGCAGCAGGTCCGACACCCGCCGGTCGGGCAGCTGCCCGAGCTCGTGCACCGTGCCGCGCAGCACCGCGGAGCGGTCGAGGATGTCGACGATGTTCTCGTTCTCCCAGCCGCGGCGGCCCACGATCAGCAGGCGCGGCGTTTCGGCGCCGTAAACCCGCACGAGGTCGCGCCACAGGTGCAGCAGGAGAAGATGGTTCTTTCGTGGCTCGATCGTGCCGATGGTGATGAAGTAGGGCTCCTGCCGCACCGGGGGCCCGGGGATCGGCGCGGGCGGCTCGATGCCCAGCGGCGCGACCAGCACCGGCGGCGGCAGGGCGCGGGCGCGCAGGTGGGGTGCCAGCACGTTGGCGGTGTCGAGCGAGTTGGCGATCACCCCGTCGGCCAGCGCCGCGGTGGTGGCGATGCGGCGCAGGTGGCGCCCCGACTGTCCGGGGCGGGCATATTCCGGGTGGGTGGCGGGGATCAGGTCGTGGATCAGCGGCACGAAGGCGCAGCCCCGCGCGCGCAGGGCGCGGATCGGCCCCTGACGCTCCAGCGCGCGGTGCGACACCAGCAGGAAGGCCTTCGGACCGGGGCGGTTCAGCACGGACCGCAGCGACCCGACGCCCAACCCCAGCGTGGTACGCAGGCGCAGGCGGCCGGCCAGCCGCTTGGCGGCCTGGGCCTCGGGACCGGGTTCGCCTTCCAGCTGCCCGGACCAGGCGGCGCTCAGCGCCACCACCAGCTCCACCACCGCGGCGTGGGGCAGCACGCTCCAGCCGCCGGCGGGCGTGCCGGCCACGAAGGTGCAGCGCGAGGCGGGCAGCCCGGCCCAGCGCCGGGCATAGGCGAATTCCACGCGGTCGATGCCCGAAGGGGCCATCTTGCCGCCCGAGGCCAGCAGGCGCGACACGTCGAGCACGATGTGCGGCGTGGTCGCGGAAATCTTGGTCTGTCCTTCGCGCACCAGCGGGATGTCTCCGGACATGGAGGATCCGTCACCCAACTCATCGTCCTCCGCTAAAGCGACCGGACGCGTTCCCCCTTTCTGGAGGCCGTCGTCTTCGGCAACGGCACCGGCGTGACCATGACTGACACCGGCACTGGTTTCTAGCTTAACCGTTCGTCAATCATCAATCTCACAAAAGATACGATGCCGTAAAATTTATGTTGCAGCCACAACCATGGCGATAGTGACGTGAGGCGCCGAAAGGATCTGCGGCTCCGTTCGGCGGTTCCCAATTGCCAAGACCAAGATTTTGCGGCAGCGCGAAGGCAGGCGGACAGTGTTTCAGGCGGGAGTGAAGATGTGATCCGGGTCGCGTTTCAGCGTCACGGGGACGCGGCCGTTGCGGCAGGCCGTTGCCTGGATGAGCTGGGCGGTGCCGTGCCGCGCCTGCTGATCGTCTTCTGCGGCGGCAAGCTGGACGGCGAAACCGTGCTGCGCGTCCTCCATGAGCGGCTGGGCCCGGTGCCCGTGGTGGGCGGGGCGGCGGCGGGCGCGGTGTCGCGCGCGGCCTTCGGCTACAGCGGGCTGGAGCTGCTGGTCCTGGCCTTCGGCGAGGACGACCCCCTCCCCCAGATCGTGTCGGCCGAGCTGCTGCCCGACGAGGTCGCCGGCGGCCGGCTGCTGGGCGAGCGCGTGCGCGCCACGGCGGCACCCGATGCCACGGTGCTGATGCTGTTCGACAGCGTGGCCAGCCGGTCGCCGCTGCGGCTGCATCCCGGCAGCCTGATCGTGGAAGGCTTCGGCCAGGGGCTGGACGGGCACCCGGTGCGACTCGTGGGCGGCGGCACGCTCACGGACATGAACCTGTCGGACGGTTGGGTGTTCCACGACGGGCAGGTCCACCGGCACCTGGCGGTGGCGCTGGTGTTTCCGCCCGAGGTCACGGTGGAAACCGCGATCCTCCATGGCTGCCGCCCGGTTAGCACCTTCATGGAGATCACCCGCGTCGAGGGTGCCGAGGTATACGAGCTGGACGGCCAGCCGGCGCTGGGCGTGATCGAGCGGATGCTGGGCCTGTCGCTGGGCGCCACCCGCGGGCAGGAGCTGTCGCTGCTGGCGACGCTGGGACAGAAGCAGGGTGACCCTTTCGGCGACTACGACGAGAACGACTACGTCAACCGCCTGATCCTGAGTGCCAATCCCGAGACCGGCTCGGTGACGCTGTTTGAACCGGATTTCCGGCAGGGCGCGCTGGTGCAGATCATGGCGCGCGACAACATGCTGATGCTCGACTCCGTGCGCGCCGGCATGGCGGGCCTGCATTCGGCGCTGAGCGATCCGTCCTGCTTCCTCGCCCTCTATATCGACTGCGCCGGCCGGGCGAGCGCGCGTTCCGGCGCCCCGGTCGAGGAAGTGGAGATGGTGCTGCGCGGCCTGCCGCCCGGCGTGCCCTTCGCCGGCTTCTATTCGGGCGTGGAGATCGCGCCTTTCGAGGGCTACAGCCGGCCGCTGGACTGGACCGGCGTGATGACGGTGCTGCGCGTCGGCGAGGGGCGGGCGGAGGACGCGTGACGGTTTATCCCCCCGCCGCCACCCCGCCCCCCGGTGGGCCGGTACCCGGAGGACCGATCCCCGGAACCCCCGTGCCCGGCCCGGCGGGGCAGCTCGAGCGCGAGCTCGCCTATTACCGGCGCGAGTGCAACGCGCTGGGCGCGCGGCTGCTGCGCCTGCAGGAGGAACAGAGCCAGGCCTTCCGCGAGGCGCGGCGGTCGCGCACCGTGGCCAAGCTGATCCGCGAGGCCTATCGCCTGGCGGACCGCAACACCTCGCCCGCCGAGATCGGCGAGCCGATGCTCGAGATCGTGGTGGACAACGCCATGTGCGACCGCGCGGCCTTGCTGCAGGAACATCCCCGCGGCAGCCAGCGCTTCCGGCTGACCCACGCGATGGGCCTCGGGGGAGAGCACGGCGGCGAGGGCCCGGGCGCCTGGGTGTCGATCCCCTCGCCGCCCGCCTTCTTCTTCACCACCTCGCGCACCCGGCTCGAGCCGCCGGCCTACGAGCTGACCGGCATCCTGCGCCTGCCCTACATCCTGTGGGCCTACGACGCCGCCACCGGCATCGCGCTGATCCTGGGCAACCAGAGCGAGAGCAACGTGTCGCGTCCCTTCGAGGAAGCGGACCAGGAGCTGATCGAGGGCGCGCTGTCGGTTTATATCGACGTGCTGCTGCGCAAGCAGGCGGAGGTGGAGCTGCGCCAGGCCAAGAGCGTGGCCGAGGAAGCGAGCTCGGCCCGCTCGCGCTTCCTGGCGACGCTGACGCACGAGCTGCGCACGCCGCTCAACGCCATCATCGGCTTCAGCGAGATGATGGCCACCGGCTCCTCCTTCACGCCCTCGGAGGCGGATCGCGGGGAATACAACCGCCACATCCTGAACTCGGCCCGGCACCTGTTGTCGCTGATCAACGAGATCCTGGATTATTCCGCCCTGGCCGGCGGGCGGACGCCGCTGGCGCTGCGCTGGCTGCCGCTGGTGGAGATGGTCCGCGACGCGGCGAGCGCCGCGGGCGGCATGGCGGCGGACCGCGACCTACAGATCCTGATGGAGTTTCCGGTCCAGCCGGGGATCGACCCGGAGGCCCTGTGCTGGGTGCGGATGGACCGGACCCGCTTCCGGCAGATCCTGGACAACCTCCTGGGCAATGCGCTGCGCTTCACGCCCCCGGGCGGCAAGGTGGTGCTGCGCGTCACCCAGTCCGATCCCGCCGAGCCGCTGCGCATCGCCATCGCCGACAACGGCATCGGCATGGCGCCCGAGGACATTCCGCGGGCGCTGGAGCCCTTCCAGCAGGTGGGCGACCTGCTCAGCCGTTCCTCGCCCGGCACCGGTCTGGGCCTGCCGATCGCCAAGGGGCTGGTGGAGGCCCATGACGGCAGGCTCGAGATCGAGAGCGCGCCGGGGGTGGGCACCACCGTGACGGTGATCCTGCCGGCCGCGCGGGTGCACCACGGCGTCGAGCCCCCCGCCTGACGGCTGCCATGCCCGACGGGCGTCGGCGGCGCACAGGTCGCGGCACGCCGTGGCGGCCGTAGCCCGGCCCGCAGCGGCCGGAGCGGTACGCGAGGCCGGGTTCGGGCAGGATGTCTGCACGTCCTCCGGCCGCGCGGCGGGGTGAGCGCCGCCTGATCCGGGCCGTGACGCGGCACCACGCGGCCCCCGTCGCGACCTGTTCGCGCAGCCCTCCCGCCGGGGCTACGCGCCGTGGCGCCAGGGCCCCGGGTGCTTCCCGGATGGCGTTCAGCAGCTTTCCCCGGGCGGCCCGTGCCGCCGGAGTTTTCCGGGCGGCCTGCATCACCGGGCTGTCCCGCAGGGCTGATACCATCGGGCTGCTTCGCCCAGTTCACGCCATCAGGTTTCCCCACCCGGCTCATGCCACCGGGTTTTCTCACCCGGCTCACGCCGTCGGATTGTCCCACGTGGCTCACGCCACGATGCCGGGCGGCGTGGCGGCCAGGGTCGCGAGGTTGGCGTCCACCGCGCGGAGCAGGCCCCAGTTCTCGGTGTAGCCGGCCGGAAAGCCCGGCGAGCCCGCGTCGGAGTCCTGCTGGCGCGCGTGGGCGTAGGTGGTCCACTTGCGGTTGGCCGGGCGGCGGTGGTGGAAGTCGTGGCAGGGGGCGTCGCCCACCATCACGAAGACGCGCGAGAACAGCGTGGCGGTCAGCGTGTTGGCCCACCAGAACGCCCAGAGCACGAAGCCGCGCAGCGTGGTGGCGCGCTCGGCCGGGGGCATGGCGCCGGGAAAGACGCCGGTGGTGGAGGCGCAGACGAAGGCCTTGCCGCGCGCCTGGATCAGCTCGACCTCGGGGAAGCGGTGCTCGCACAGGATGCGGAACACGGTGGCGATCTGCAGCAGCACCGTCAGCGGCAGGATCCAGGCCACCAGGAACTCCGTCAGCGTGCCGGTCGCCGCGGCGATGGCGAAGGCGGCGCCGTAGGCGGCACGGCTGGTCCAGTCGTGCTGGCGGTCACCGCCGAACATCGCGGACTTGATGCGCTTGATCATGAAGGTGCCGTGGAACTTCGGGGAGACGAGGTTCACGACCACGCGGCGCCACAGCTCGCGCTTGCTGACGCCAGGCTCCAGCCGGCAGATGCCGAACACGAAGCCGGTGAACTCATCCTCGTCGGTCAGCATCTTGTTGGCGGAGTGATGCAGCATGTGCTCGCGCTGGTAGTCTTCGAAGCGCTTGAACAGCAGCAGCGCCGAGACGAGGCGGCCGACGGTGCGGTTGCGCTCGCGCGTCTTGAAGACGGTGCCGTGCGAGCAGTGGTGGAAGATCACCACTTGGAACACGCCCAGCCCCGAGGAGGTCGCGGTCAGCCCCACGAACAGCATCGCGGCCGCGAGCCACAGCGGCATCGCCACCGCCAGCGCCAGCACGCTCAGCAGCACGCCCGCCGCCATGGCGCCCAGCGCGCCGGCGACGAAGCTGTGCGCCGGGCGCTCGGGCGCATCCTCGCCCGGAGCGGGCTTGGCGGTGATCCAGGTCAGGAAGGGCTGTATCGCGCGGGGCAGGCGTTCGGCCATGCGCCCGCGCGGGTCGTCACGCAGGAAAGAGGCGGAGTGAAGCTGCGCCGGATCCGGCTGGCGGGAGGGAAGAAATGACATGTATATTTTCTCGCTCTGGTTGTGTTCGGCAGAATAGACTGTCACTGTCTTGCCGAACGACGCTTTCGTTCGCGTCCGAAACGAGAAGGTGCCGGCAAGACACGCGCACAGGAATATGCGTGCTGCCGAGCATCGAGATACATACGTCGCGCGAAATGTCTTGCGCCTTTAGCGAAGCGGCACCCTGGCTTCTTCCGGAACATTAGAAGAACGTTTCGCCTCGGGCGGTTGCCGCCCGACCGGTGTCGCCTCGCGGTTGCCGCGAAACACGGAAGTGGCCGCGTCCAATGGCGACCCGGCCGATGGCGAGGGCCACGCTGCTGCGGGCCCTGGCGATACAGTGCGTAAGAGGATGGGCCACGGTGCGGCCGGGATCATCCGGCAGCGGTGCGACGGGCGCAACGGTTGCGCGCGTCGGCCACCCGGAAGGCCGGGCGGGAGCGGGACGGTTCCGCCTCCGGCAGCGGCGAGGCAGCCCGGCGCCCGGATCGGGTCAGCACCCCGGTGCCGGGGCGCGCCGGTCAGGGCCGCAGGCGCCAGACCGTGACTTCGCGCTGGTCGCGGTCCTCTAACTCCCGAGTCGTGGGCACCAGGAAGCGGGGGCCTGCCTCCATCCCCTCGCGCGGGAGGTAGGCACGGCCGGGGTCGGCCACCCAGACCTCAACCCCCTCACCCGCGAGGCGCCGCAGCCAGGGCAGGATGTGGCCGGTCATCGGCGCCTCGTAGCAGACGTCGCCGGCCAGCACGACGTCCCAGCGCCGCAGTGCCTCGCCCGACGAATCCCGGGGCGCACCCCGCAGCCCCTCGCCCACCACGTCGCCGCAGATGTCGCGCACGGGGGCGCCGTTGTGCCGGGCGTTGAGGCGGGTGGCGGCGCAGGCCAGCGGGTCGAGCTCGGCCGCCTCCACGACCGTCGCCCCGGCGCGATGGCAGGCGATCGCGGCGAGGCCGCCGCCGGCCGCGAAGTCCAGCACGCGCCGGCCGCGGACGCGCGCGGGCTCATCCAGCACCAGCCGTGCCAGGGCCTGGCTGCCGGGCCAGGCAAAGGCCCAGAAAGGTGGCTCGATGCCTTCCTGCGCCAGCCAGCGCTCGGTGGCCTGCCAGATCGGCGTGATCTCGGTGGCGAGGTGGAGCTCGATCTCCGGGACCAGGGGCGGCCGGGCCAGAACCGTGTGGTCGCGCACGAAGCGCTCGTCGGCCGCGGCGTCGCGCGGCGCCGGTGCGGGGCCGTGCGCCGCCGTCCCGGTTCCGGGTTCATCCCGGCTCAATGCATCCGGGCCAAGCTCATCCCGGCTGGGTTCGCCCCGACCGGGTTCGCCCTGAATGGATTCACCAGGGTTGGCTTCGCCCGAGCCGGGTTCACCGGAGCTGACGCCGCCCAGGCTGGGTCTGTTCTGGCCGGGTTTGTTCTGGCCGGGATCGTTCACAGGCGGCCGATCAGGAAGGCGAGCGCGACGGCTAGCCCGACCTCTCGGTTGGAGCGGAACAGCGCGAGGCAGAGCGCAGGGTCGTCGATCCGCAGTTGCACCACCTGCCGCAGCAGCAGCGCCGCCGGCAGGATCATCGCCGGAATAAAGAGCGGACGCAGCCCGGCCAGCCATCCCGCCAGCACCAGCAGCGCGACCACCAGCGCGTAGACCACCAGCAGGAAGGGCCGCGTCCGCTCGCCGAGTGTGAGCGCCGAGGAGCCGATGCCGACCTTCGCGTCGTCCTCGCGGTCCTGGTGGGCGTAAACCGTGTCGTAGCCCAGGATCCAGAAGAAGGCGGCCACCCAGAGCACCACGGCGGCGGGCGGCAGGGCGCCAGTGGCGGCGGCCCAGCCGGTGGGCGCTGCCCAGGAGAACACGAAGCCCAGCATCGCCTGCGGCCAGTCCGTCACGCGCTTGGCCAGCGGGTAGAGCGCGATCGGCACCAGCGACAGCACGCCCAGCAGGATGGCGGTGCGGTTGAGCTGCAAGAGGATGATCAAGCCGACCAGGCACAGCGCCGCCAGCCAGAGCAGCGCCTGCCGCGGCCGCACCGCGCCCGAGGCGAGCGGGCGGCCGGCGGTGCGCTCCACCCGGCGGTCGATGTCGCGGTCCCACAGGTCGTTCACCACGCAGCCGGCCCCGCGCATCGCCACCGACCCCACCGCGAACAGCAGCGTGAGCCAGAGCCCCGTGCCCCAGTCCGGCGCCGCGGCCGCGAAGGCCCAGAGCCCGGGCAGGAACAGCAGCCAGGAGCCGATCGGCCGGTCCATTCGGGCCAGCAGAGCATAGGGGCGGGCAGCGGCGGGCAGGTGGGAAACCCACCCCTCTGCCCGGATGTCGGTGAAAGCGGCCATGCGTGCTAGTGTCTCCTCCCAGCACGCCATGTCCATCCCACGCCTGTTCCTCGATGCGCCCCTCAGCCCCGGTGAGGAGGTTCCCGCCCTGCCCGGCCAGGGCCGCTACCTCGGTTCCGTGCTGCGTCGCGGGCCGGGCGATCCCGTGGTGGTCTTCAATGGCCGCGACGGCGAGTTCGCCGCCACGGTGAGCACGATCCGCAAGGACGAGGCGCGCTTCACCGTGGGTGCCCGGCTGCGGGCGCAGCCAGAGCCGGGCGGGCCGCAGCTGCTGCTGGCCACGATCAAGCGCGACGCGATGGAATGGGTGGTGGAAAAGGCCACCGAGCTCGGCGTCGCGGCCATCCAGCCGGTCATCACGGCGCGCTGCGTGGCCGACAAGGTGAACCTCGCCCGGCTGGGGCTGATCGCGCGCGAGGCGGCGGAACAGTGCGAGCGGCTGGACATCCCCGCGATCGCGGACGCGCTGCCGCTGCACGCGGCGCTGGACCGCTGGGACCCGGCGGTGCCGCTGTTCCTCCTGGCCGAGCGCGGCGCGGCCCCTGCCCTGCCCGTGGCGGCGGCCAGGCTTGCCGAGGAGGGCCGGGCCATGCCTGTCGGCTTGGTGACCGGGCCGGAGGGCGGCTTCACACCGGTGGAACTTGACGCCATGCGGCGGCGCCCCTTTGTTGTCGAAGCTGCCCTGGGCCCGCGCATCCTGCGGGCCGAAACGGCGGCGGTCTCGGGGCTGGCGGTGCTGCAGGCGATCTGCGGCGACCTCGGCCACGGCCGGAACTGACGCGCTTTCCGGCCGGGCGGCACCGCCAGGGGCCGGAACACGCAACAACACCAACGCGAGCCGGTTCGCCCTCTCCGGGGCGGCGCCGGCTCGAAGGGCATCCTGCCCGAGAGCGCACACGGAAGCGAAGCATGTCCAATCCCGGCGAGGCCGATCTGACGCCGATCACCTCCGTGCGCCAACTCGCCGACTGGTTCGCCGCCGGCTCCAAGCCGCGCGGCGACTGGCGCATCGGCACCGAGCACGAGAAGTTCGGCTTCCGCCGCGACGACCTTTCGGCACCGACCTATGACGACCCGCGCGGCGGCATCCGCGCCATCCTGGAAGGCGTGGCCGCCAAGGGGTGGGAGCCGATCCTCGACCGCGGCAACCCGATCGGCCTCGTGCGGGACAACGCCTCGGTGTCGCTGGAGCCGGGCGGGCAGACGGAGCTGTCGGGCGCGCCGGTCGCCGACGTGCACGCCACCAAGCGGGAGCTCGACTCCCACCTGGCGGAGCTGCGCGAGGTCGCGGAACCGCTGGGCATCGCCTTCCTGCCGGTGGGCTTCCATCCCCTCGCCCGCCGCGCCGACATGCCGTGGATGCCCAAGCAGCGCTACGCCATCATGCGCGACTACATGCCGCGGGTGGGCGAGCTCGGCCTCGACATGATGCTGCGCACCTGCACGGTGCAGAGCAACCTCGACTTCGGCGACGAGAACGACATGGTGGAGAAGCTGCGCCTTTCGCTGGCGCTGCAGCCGCTCTCCACCGCGCTCTGGGCCAGCTCGCCCTTCCGGGAAGGAGCTGCCACCGACTTCCTGACGCTGCGGGGCGAGGTCTGGACCCGCACCGACCCGGACCGCACCGGCATCCCGTCGGTGGTGTTCGAGGAAGGCTTCGGCTTCGCGCGCTTCGTCGAATACGTCCTCGACGTGCCGATGTACTTCGTGATGCGCGAGGGCGCCTTCGTGGACGCCACCAGCACCAGCTTCCGCCGCTTCATGGCGGACGGGTTGCCGGGCCGGCCGGAGATCCGGGCCACGATGGGCGACTGGGCCGACCACGTGACCACGGTGTTCACCGACGTTCGCCTCAAGCGCTTCCTGGAAATGCGCGGCGCCGACGTGGGCAGCCCCGAGATGATCGTGGCGCACCCGGCCTTCTGGACAGGGCTGCTCTACGACGACGCGGCGCAGAAGGCGGGGCTGGAGCTGGTGCGCGGCTGGAGCGTCGAGGAGATGCGGCGCCTGCGCGCGGAGGTCCCGAAGCTGGGGCTGCGCGCCACCGTCGGCGGCCGGTCCTTGCGCGACGTGGCGCGGGACGTGGTGCGCATCGCGCGAGACGGGCTGCGGGCGCGGGGCCTGGGCGAGGAGGTGCTGCTGGCCCCGGTCGAGGCGATCGCGGAAAGCGGCATGACGCAGGCCGACCACTGGCTGGAGCGTTCGCGCACCGTCTGGAACGGCGACGTGCGGCGCATCTTCGACGAGGCCGCGGTCTGATTCCGGCACGGGGCGTGCCGGCGGCTGCCGGCGCCCCCTCTGGCGCGGTCGGCGAGGCGTCCTGCCACCACCCCCGGCGCCCTGCTGCGACGAGCCTCCGACCGGTGCCCACGCGGTGCCCCGGATGCCGGAAAAATCCTTTCCGAACTGTGCCCTAAGCCCCGTTCATCCTTGTTCCGGAACGCTGCAATCACCATCTCTCGAAGCAACCGAGACTTGGAGATTCCCATGCAGATGAACAGTCTGGTGGCCCAGGGCAGGGTCATCGCCGCCGGTCGCATGCTGGCCGGCCTGGATCAGGAACAACTGGCGACCGAGGCGGGGCTTTCGCCCTCCACCGTGTCGCGCATCGAGTGCGGCCATCGCCGCGTCCGTCCGGCCACGCTCGAGGCCGTGTGGCGGGCGCTGGACCGGCTGGGCATCGACCTGACCCGCAACAGCCGCACCGGCCACTACGCGGCGGGCACCAGCTTCGGCTGAGGCCATGCCTCAATGGGTTGGGCGCGTCCCAGGGGAGAGAAGGAATTCTCTCCCCCGGACCCCCACTCATCTTTTTTCCCGACGCTGCCGCAGGGCGGTTGTGGGCGGTCGTGGAACGGGTCAGGCCGTTCCTCTGATAAACGGGCAGACTTCCTCCCGGTGTGCTGAGGCGATCCTCGCTCCGGGTCATCGACCCGGAGCGCACACCCCCACCACAATCCCGCGGCAGCGTCCCGAAAAAAGATGAGGGGGTTGGGGTCCGGGGCGGGGGAGAATTCCTTCTCCCCCGCCCTGGCCACGGCCCCCCGGACGCTACGCCCGATCCTCGAAACCCGGGTCGTAGCGCCCGCAGAACGCCGCCGCGCCCAGGTGCCGGAAGTCTTCCAGCGCCTCGCCCAGCCGCTCGTGCGGCCAGTCCCACCAGCGGATGCGGGCCAGGCTTTCCATCACCGGCGCCTCGAAGCGGAAGCGCAGCACCCGCGCCGGCACGCCCACCGCGATCGCGAAGGCCGGCACGTCGCGCGTCACCACGGCGCCCGCGCCGATCGCCGCACCGTCGCCGATCGTGACGCCGGGCAGCACCGTCACGCCGTGGCCGATCCACACGTCGTGGCCCAGCGTCACGGGCGTCGAGCGCCGCCAGGCGAAGAACGCCGCGTCGTCCTCGCCCAGGCCGTAGCTGGCGGAGCGATAGGTGAAGTGGCTCAGCGCCACGCGCTCCAGCGGGTGGTTGCCGGGGTTGAGGCGCACCTGCGCCGCCACCGAGCAGAAGCGGCCCAGCGTCGTGTCCATGATGTCGCTGTTCTCGGCGACGTAGCTGTAGTCGCCGAAGCGGCTGTCGACGACCTTGGTGCGCGCGCCGACCTCGCAGTAATGGCCGAAGCTGCTGTTGCGCACCTCGGCCGTGGCGTGGATCAGGGGCTCGAGGCCGAGCTGCTTCGGGGTGGACGGCTTGTTGTCCGGGCTGGCCGCCGCCATCGTCGCGTCTCCGTTTTCGGGTCGCGCTTGTTGCCAGCGGAACCCGCGGCGGTCGCGAGACAGTTGCGTGACGTCTCGCCCCCGTTCCGGATGCCCGGCGCCGGGATACCCTGTCATCAATCTGTCCTTTGACCGCGCGGCGTCTTGCCCGGAGATGCGCGCGAGGCGCCCGCCCCGGGCGTCCATCCGCCGTGAGGTCGCTTCCGTGTCCACATTCCGCCGCAGCCTGCTCGCCGCCGCCGCGTCGCTGCCCCTTCTCGCCGCCCTGCCGGTCCTGGCCGAGGATGCGCCCTACGTCACGGCGGCCGACGTCAACTTCCTGCTGCTGCTGCCCCCGCCGCCCGCGCGCAACTCGGCGCTGGATCAGGCCGAGATCGCGCAGGTTCTCGAGATCCAGCGCAGCCGCTCGCCCGAGCGCGCGGCGCTGGCGGTGCACGACGCCACGGAAACGCCGGAAGCCATGTTCGGCACCGTGATGGGCCCGGACTTCACCGCCGCCAAACTGCCGCTGACGATCGCCTTCCTTGCCCACGTCGCCGAGAACGAGGACGTGCTGACCGACCCCGCCAAGAAGGGCTTCGGCCGGCCGCGGCCGCACCTGGTGAATGCGGAGATCAAGCCGATCGTGCCGCTGTCCACCTCGGGCTCCTACCCGTCGGGACACACCACGCGCGGCACCATGACCGGGATCGTGCTGGCGGCGATGGTGCCGGAACGCCACGACGCCATCCTGGCGCGGGTGCAGGAATACGGGCAGAGCCGCCTCGTGGGCGGTATCCACTACGCCAGCGACATCGAGGCCGGCTACCGCGCCGGCACCGCGGCGGCGGCGGTGATGATGACCAAGCCTGCCTTCCAGGCCGATTTCGCGAAGGCGCGGGCGGAGCTGCGCGCGGCGCTCGGGTTGCAGCCCTGAGCGTCCTGAGGTTCGGATAGTGCGCTGTGTCGGGGGATGGCTCCGCCTTCCCCCGGAACCCCCAGCCGCCAGGAACCTGAGGTTCCTGGACCTCCCAGGAAGGGGTGCCTCCGCGATCAGGCGCTTGCCTGCTCCCCAGTTGGCTCACGCCGGAGAGCCATGCTCTCCGGCGACTGCCAGGGCAGCCCGCGCGGCCTCATAGATTCTGTTCTGGCCCTTTGCCGGCAGCGTTTCGCCCGCTTCCGGAATGGCGCACGCGTTTACGGCGCAGCGCGCTTCACGGCCCTGCCTGAACGCGTGCATCACCCGATCAGCCCGCAGCGCCCCGGCTGCCACGCGGCACCAAACCCCCGGCGGGGTCTCGGGGTGGCCCTGCCACCCTGAGCGGAGAGGGTCCGGGAGAGGCAGCGCCTCTCCTGGCCACCGCGCGCCCTCACCCCCCGGCAGGCGGGAAGTTGGACCAAAGGCTGTCCTTCAGCCGCCCCACGAAGGCCGCGTGGCGCTCCAGCTCCTCAGGCGAGGGCAGGATCGGGCGCGGCGTGCGCGGCCCCACCGGCCCGGCCGAGGCCACCAGCATCGGCCCGTTGCCCTGGATGCCCAGGCTGAGGCCTGGCTGCTTGCCGCCCATCAGCTCCAGGTAGACCTGCGACAACAGCTGCACGTCGAGCAGCGCGTTGTGCGAGGTGCGCATGGAGTTGTCGATCGCGAAGCGCCGGCACAGCGCGTCGAGGCTGTTGGGCAGGCCTGGAAAGCGCTTCTTGGCCAGCGCCAGCGTGTCCACCATGCGGGAGCGGTCGATCACCGGCACGTTGCAGCGGCGGAACTCGTGGTCGAGGAAGCCGAAGTCGAAGGGCGCGTTGTGCGCCACCACCGGGTCGTCGCCCAGGAAGTCCAGCAGCTCGGGCAGGATCTCGGCAAACAGCGGCTTGCCGATCAGCATCTCGCGCGTGAAGCCGTGGACGCGGGCGGCTTCCTCGGGCACGTCGCGCTCCGGGTCGATCAGCTTGTGGAAGGTCCGGTCGGTCGGCATGAAGTTGATCACTTCGATCGCCGCGACCTCCAGGACGCGGTCGCCGGTGGCGGGGTCCAGGCCGGTGGTTTCGGTATCCAGGATCAGGGCGCGCATGGCGCCATCCTAGCACGGCCGCCCAACCCGGGCACTGTTCGGTGGAGGGCGAGAGGAACGCGATCCGGCCTCCGCGGCCTTGCGTCCCGCATCCCTGGTCTTCCCGCAGCCCAGGGTCACGCGGCTGCGGGCGCTGCCGTCAGGCCTGGCCGCCCTGGAACCGCCGCACGAGCATCCGCACCGCGCGCTGGGCCAGGTGGCGCGACAGGCCGGTGGGGATGAGGTGGTCGGCGCGGCGGCGCTTTTCCGCGTCGGGCACCTGCCGCCGCAGGATCGCGCGCAGCCGATCCGGCGTCATGCCGGCGCGGCGCAGCACCCGGGCGCGCTGCACGGCCGCGGGGGCGGAAACCACGGCCACCGCGTCCACCCGGCGCTCCGCCCCCGTCTCGAACAGCAGTGGGATGTCGAGCACCACCAGCGGCCGCCCGCGCCGCCGCGCCGCCGCCACGAAGCGCCGTTCCTCCGCGCGCACGAGGGGGTGGACGATCCGCTCCAGCCGGTTCAGCGCGGCGTCGTTGCCGATCACGGCGCGCCGCAGCGCCTCGCGGTTCACCGCGCCGTCCTGCACCGCGCCCGGGAAGGCCGCGTCGATGGCGGGCACGGCGCGCCCGCCGCGCGCCTGGAGGCGGTGCACCGCCGCGTCGGCATCGAAGACCGGAACGCCCAGGCGGCGGAACGCGCGGGCGGCGGTGGACTTGCCCATGCCGATGCTGCCGGTGAGGCCCAGGATTTTCAAGGATACACCCTCATTGACGCGCCATCGCGGCGGGCATGTCGCCCTGCGCCCGATCGCGGCAAGATGGGCAGGCCGTCACCCTCCGGCTGCCTCATGCCGCCAAGGTGAACGGGCGGGGTGAAAGCGCGCGCGGGGCGGCAGGGGCAGGGGCCCTCGGGGCACCGAGACCGGCTACGACCGACGGCGGCGGCAGGCCGCCGGAAAGGCCCGCCCGCGCGGTGGAAAACGCCCGCGTCCATCCTGGAACCGGCATCTCTCAACCCTCGCGCGGGATGTCCGCCGC
Source organism: Roseomonas elaeocarpi (assembly GCF_042433915.1). NCBI lineage: Bacteria > Pseudomonadati > Pseudomonadota > Alphaproteobacteria > Acetobacterales > Roseomonadaceae > Roseomonas > Roseomonas elaeocarpi. The sequence continues at coordinate 34,944 of NZ_JBHLUN010000014.1, forward strand.
CACGTGCGTGCGCAGCGCCGCGTCCACCTCCGGCAGCACGCCGAACCATCGCTGGAAGCCGGGCCGGCCCTGGTGCAGCAGCATCCCCAGCCCCTCCACCACGCGCAGGCCCCGTGCCCGGGCGGCGCGCAGCAGGGCGGTGTCCAGCGGCACGTACACGATATCGGCCACCACCGCCGTGTCCGGCAGGGGGCTGAGGTCGATCTCCAGCGGCGGCTGCCCCTGCATCCCCAGCGGCGTGGTGTTCACCAGCAGCGCGGCCTCGGCCAGTGGCGGCGCGGCGGCCACGCGGATCCGCCCGGCCTCCTCGCCATCCCCTGCGCCCCCTTGGCGCAGCGCCGCGGCCAGCGCCTCGGCGCGCGCGGTGTTGCGGTTCACGATCACCAGGCGCGGGCAGCCGGCATCCAGCAGCGCCGCCGCGATCGCCCGCGCCGCACCGCCGGCCCCCAGGATCACCGCGGTTCCGGCCGTGACGTCCCAGCCCGGCACCTGTTCGCGCAGGTTCTCGAGGAAGCCCCAGCCGTCGGTGTTGCCCCCGATGATCTGCCCGTCCTCGAAGACCAGCGTGTTCACCGCCCCGGCGCGGCGGGCGCTTTCCTCCACCACGTCGCAGGCGCGGAAGGCGTCCTCCTTGTGCGGGATGGTGACGTTGGCGCCCCGGAACCCCGCCAGCGCCAGGGCGCGCACCACCTCCTCCAGCCGGCCGGGCGGCACGGCGAGCGGCACGTAGGCGCCGTCGATCCCGTAGCGCTCCAGCCAGGCACCATGGAGGCGCGGGGACCGCGAATGCCCCACCGGCCAGCCGATCACGCCCGCGAGCTTCGCCTTGCCTGTCAGCACCTCTCAGCCTCCCCCTGGTGTTGCGCGCGCAGGGATGCCACCAAGATCGCCACTCGCACAGGGTTTGCCCCCGCTCGGGGCTTGAGGAGCAGGTGCATGACGCGCAGCTTGAAGGTGGCGGTCCAGATGGACCCGATCGGCGGCATCGACATCAAGGGCGACAGCACCTTCGCGCTGATGCTGGAAGCGCAGAATCGCGGCCACCAGCTCTGGCACTACCACCCGCGCGACCTGGCGATGAGCAACCGCCGCGTCACCGCCTGGGCCCAGCCGGTCGAGGTGCGGCGCGAGCACGGCAACCACGCCACGCTGGGCGAGACGGTGGAGCTCGACCTCGGCGAGGTCGACGTGGTGCTGATGCGCCAGGATCCGCCCTTCGACATGGCCTACATCACGGCCACCCACATCCTGCAGCACATCCACCCCAAGACGCTGGTGGTGAACGACCCGGCCGAGGTCCGCAACGCGCCGGAAAAGCTCTACGTCCTCCAGTATCCGGAGCTGATGCCCGAAACCCTGGTGACGGCGGACCGCCGCGCCATCCTGCGCTTCCGGGAAAAGCACGGCGACATCATCCTGAAGCCACTCTTCGGCAATGGCGGCGCCGGCGTGTTCCACCTGCGCCCCGACGACCCCAACATCGCCTCGCTGCTCGAGATGTTCACCGAACGCTCGCGTGAGCCGCTGATGGTGCAGAAATACGTCCCCGCCGTGCGAAAGGGCGACAAGCGCATCATCCTGGTGGACGGCGAGATCGGCGGCGCCATCAACCGCGTGCCCGCCGAGGGCGAAAGCCGCTCCAACATGCATGTCGGCGGCAAGGCCACCCAGACCACGCTGACCGACCAGGAGCGCGAGATCTGCGCGCGGATCGGTCCCGACCTCCGCGCGCGCGGGCTGATCTTCGTGGGCATCGACGTGATCGGCGACTACCTCACCGAGATCAACGTCACCTCGCCCACGGGCCTCCAGGAAATCGCGCGCTTCGACAACATCTTCCTCGAGCGCGCCATCTGGGATGCCATCGAGGCGAAGGTCACGCCGCGCTGAGAGTTGGGCGCCGGTTTCTGCCGCCGGCGCCGTCGTGCCGTGGCCAGGAGAGGCGCTGCCTCTCCCGGACCCTTTCCGCTCGGGGTGGCCGGGCCACCCCGAGACCCCGCCGGGGGCTTGGTGCCGCGTGGCAGCCGGGGCGCTGCGGTCCGATCGGGTGATGCGCGTGTTTAGACAGGACCGTGAAGCGCGCTGCGCCGTAAACGCGTGCGCCATTCCGGAAGCGGGCGAAACGCTGCCGGCAAAGGGCCAGAAAAGAATCTATGAGGCCGCGCGGGCTGCCCTGGCAGTCGCCGGAGAGCCAGGCTCTCCGGCGTGAGCTGACCGGGGAACGGGCACGCGTCTGAGCCTCGGAGCGCTAATTCCCGGGAGGTCCAGGAACCTCAGGTTCCTGGCGGCTGGGGGTTCCGGGGGAAGGCGGAGCCATCCCCCGACACAGCGCCTCCCCCAACACCACCCCCGAGAACGTCACTTGACCTCCTGCCGTCGCGTGTCATCTCCGCCGCACGCATGAACGACCTTTCTCTTCCGCCCCGCCCTGGTAGTCAGAACAGCCGCAAGGTGGCCGTGGTGCTGTTCAACCTCGGTGGCCCGGACTCGCCGGCGGCGATCAAGCCGTTCCTGGTGAACCTGTTCACCGATCCCGCGATCCTGCGCGTGCCGGGATTCCTGCGCCCGGCGCTGGGGCGCCTCATCGCCGCGCGTCGGCTGAAGCCCGCCACCGAGAACTACGCGATCCTGGGCGGCCGTTCGCCGCTGCTGGAGCTGACCGAGGAACAGGCGCGCGCGCTGGAAGCGGTGCTGCAGCCGGAGATGGAAGCGCGCTGCTTCATCGCCATGCGCTACTGGCATCCTTTCGCGGAGGAGACCGTGCGGGCGGTGCGGGAGTGGGGCGCCGAGGAGGTCGTGCTGCTGCCGCTGTATCCGCAGTTCAGCACCACCACCACCGGCAGCAGCATCGACGACTGGAACGAGGCCTGCCGCAAGGCCGGGCTGGCGCTGCCGACCACGACGCTGTGCTGCTGGCATTCCGATCCTGCCTTCGCCGAGAGCACCGCGGCGATCGTGCGGCGGGCCTGGCACGAGGCGCGCGCCAAGCTGCCGGCGGAAACGGGCCTGCGCATCCTGTTCTCGGCGCACGGGCTGCCGGAAAGCATCGTCCGGCATGGCGACCCGTACCAGTGGCAGGTCGAGCGCACCGTGGCCGCGGTGTGTGAACGCTTAAGGATCGAGGGCGCGGAACACGCCATCTGCTACCAGTCGCGCGCCACGCCGCAGAAATGGATCGGCCCTTCCACCGAGGATGCCATCGCCGCGGCGGGCCGGGACAAGGTGGCGGTGCTGGTCTGCCCCATCGCATTCGTGTCGGAACACAGCGAAACCCTGGTGGAGCTGGACGTGGAATACCGCGAAGTCGCGGAAAAGGACGGCGTGCCCGGCTATTTCCGCGTGCCGACGCAGAACACCGATGGCGACTTCATCGCCTCGCTGGCCGGGCTGGTGCGCCATGCCCGCGGTTCCGGCCGCAGCCTGTGTTCCTGGGCAGGCGGGCGGCAGTGTCCTAAGGGTCAACGCGACTGCCCACACGCCCGAGCCCAGGAAGCCAAGCGCGCCGCATGACCACCCAGATCCTTCCCAGCGGCTGGCGTCCCACCGCCGTGCTGTTCGACTGCGACGGCGTGCTGGCCGACAGCGAGCACCTGGTGAACCGCGTCGTCTCGGCCGAGCTGACGGCGCGCGGCTGGCCGTTGACGCCGGACGAGGCCGGCACGGTGTTTCTCGGCATGGCGCTGCCGGACATGGTGCCGCTGATCGAGGCGCGGGTCGGCGCCCTGCCGCCCGACTGGGCGCAGGCGCTGAAGCTGCGCATCACCGACACCATGGCGCGCGAGGTTCCGCCCGTGCCCGGCGCGCGCGAGGTTCTGGACGCGCTGCTGGCCGCGGGCGTGCCGGTGGCGCTGGCCTCCAACTCCTCACGCGTGGAGCTGCGGGCGAAGCTGGAGCGCCTGGATCTCGGCCGCTACTTCGGGGACCGCGTCTTCTCCTACGAGGACGTGGCGCGCGCCAAGCCGCACCCGGACATCTACCTGGCCGCGGCCACGGCCTGCGGCGCCCGCCCTGCGGATTGCGCGGTGATCGAGGACAGCGCCACCGGCGCCCGGGCGGGTGTTGCCGCCGGCTGCCGCGTTCTGGGCTTCTGCCGCGAGACCGACCCCGACGCGCTGCGGGCCGTGGGCGTCGCGGCGCTGTTCGCGCAGATGCGGGACCTGCCGGCGCTGCTGGGCCTGCGGCGGGAAGCGGCGTGATGGACCTGGCGCTGCTGTATCCCTGGACCAAGGCGCTGCACCTCCTGTCGGTGATCGCCTGGATGGCCGGGATGTTCTACCTGCCCCGCCTCTACGTTTATCACACCGCCGAGCCGGTCGGTTCCGCCACCAGCGAAACCTTCAAGACCATGGAGCGGCGCCTGCTGCGCGGCATCATGAACCCGGCGATGATCCTGGCCTGGATCTTCGGCCTGACGCTGGTGATGACGCCCGGCGTCGTGGACTGGAGCGCCGGCTGGTGGCACGGCAAGATGTTCGGCTTCCTGGCCATGACCGCGACGCACGGCTTCCTGGCGGCGCAGCGGAAGGGCTTCGAGCGCGACGAGCGCCGCTACTCCGGTCGGTTCTGGCGCATGGTGAACGAGATCCCGACGGTCCTGCTGATCCTGATCGTCATCATGGTGATCGTGAAGCCGTTCTGAGGCGTCCGACGCACCCGCTGGGAAAGGGGCGACGCGCCTGACCGGGTGAGCCGGCCCCCGGGTCCGTTTTCCGGCCGGCACCCGGCTGCGGGTCGCGCCAGTCCAACCATCCGGTCCAACCATCCCCTGGTTGCATCGTTAAGCCTGCAACACAGCGGCGCGGGGCGTCGGGCACGGGTCCCCCCTGCCCGCGCATCCGATGGCCGGAGCAGGAGAACGTCATGCGCTTCCTTCCCGTCGCGGCCGCGATCTTTCTCGCCACCGGCACGGCCATGGCGCAGGTGCCGACCACCCAGCCCAGCGTAGGGTCCACGCCCACCGACAATTCCGGCGCGGGTTCCTCGCGCGGCACGTCGCAGCCGGGCGCGTCCACCCCCACCACCCAGCCGATGCGCGACGACACGCCGCGCGGCGGGTCCTCGACGAATTCCAGCCCCGCCGTGACCTCGCCCTCACCCAGCACGCCCACCACCTCGGGCGGTGCGGGCTCCACGCCGCGCGACAATTCGAACGCCGGTTCGTCCGACACGGGCGGCGGTCCAGGCACCGGGCCGGTGCGCTGAACGACGACGGGTTCTTTCCGCCACCGCAGGTCGGGGCCGCCGCTTCCGACTTCACGTGAAACAAGGCGCCCGGTGCCCGCCGCGGCGGAGGAGGCCCGCGGTTCGGGAATTGTTCTGTTGGGGCGAGGGACGCTAAGCTCCGCCCCAGCAAGATGCCCCCTGTTCCAGATCAGCCACCACCCAGACTGCCGCCCGGCGCCGAGGCCGTCGTCTTCGACACAGAAACCACTGGTTGCACCGTTGGCGACCGTGTGGTGTCGCTGGGCGCCCTGCGCCTCGATGCCGGGTTCGAGGTGGTGGACAGCCTGCACCTCGTTTTCGCGCCCGGGCGCCCCTGCCACCCCGGCGCGGCGCGCGTTCATGGCATGAGCGACCGCTTCCTGGCGCGTCAGCCGCGCTTCGAGGTTCATGCGCGGGAGATCGCGCGCTTCTTCCGGGGCGCAGTGGCCTGCGCGCACAACCTGAGCTTCGACCGCCGGATGCTGTGCCGGGAATACGCGCTGCTCGACCAGCCGCTGCCCTGGGAAGCGGACTACTGCACCCTGCGCGCCTGGCGCCGCTTCCGTCCCGGCGAGAAGGCGGGTCTGGCACATGCTTCCGCCACGCTGGGCCTGGGGCGTGACACGGCGCTGCACGGGGCGCTGGAGGACGCGGCCCTGGCCGCGCAGCTGCTGCGGGTCCTGCACGGCCAGGAGCCCGGCCAGACGCGGCTGCACCCGCCCACCAACCTGCGCTGAGAAGCGAACCCTGGGGACGGCGCCCGGGGTTCGATCCCTGGACCAGTCCTCCGGTGTTAGCCCTCAGCGGGATTAGTCCGTAAGGGTTACGCCGAAGGAGGCACATGTCCACGGCTGCCCGCCTGGAGCCTCCCGCTGGAGGCCTTTCGCCTCGAGGTAGCCCAGGCTGGAGGAACCGCTGCGAGGGTGTCGCGCCCGGAGGAAGGTCCGTGCCGGGCAGGCTCGACAACCGCGCCCGCACCGTCCGACACTGCGCCGCGGCACGACCGGGGCGGGAGCAGAGGCGGATGACGGAATTCTGGCGTCTGGGAGCCGCGGAACTGGCCGATCGGGTCACCTCCGGCGCACTGTCGGCCGAGGCTGTGGCGCGGGATGCGCTGGAACGGCTGGAGCAGGCCAACCCCGCCATCAACGCCGTGGTGGACTGCCAGCCCGAGGAGGTCCTGCGCGAGGCACGCGCCCTCGACGCCAGGCGTGCGGCCGGCGAAGCGCTGGGGCCGCTCGCTGGCGTGCCGGTCACGATCAAGGTCAATGCCGACCAGGCCGGCCACGCCACCACCAACGGCTTGCGGCTGCAGCGCGACCTGATCGCGAAGCACGACAACCCCGTGGTGACCAACCTGCGCCGTGCCGGAGCGGTGATCCTGGGCCGCACCAACACGCCGGCCTTCTCGCTGCGCTGGTTCACCCGCAACGCCCTGCACGGCAACACCCGCAACCCGCGCGACCCCGCGCTGACGCCCGGCGGCTCCTCGGGTGGGGCGGCGGCCTCGCTGGCGGCGGGCATCGGCGCGCTGGCGCACGGCACCGATATCGGCGGCTCCATCCGCTACCCGGCCTATGCCTGCGGGGTGCACGGGCTGCGCCCGACGTTGGGCCGCGTCGCCGCCTTCAACGCCAGCAGCCCCGAGCGCGCGATCGGCGCGCAGCTGATGGCGGTGTCCGGGCCGCTGGCGCGCTCGATCCCCGACCTGCGCCTGGCGCTGGCCGCCATGGCGGCGCCGGACGCGCGCGATCCCTGGTGGGTTCCGGCGCCGCTGGAAGGGCCGCCGGCGCCCAGGCGCGCGGCGCTCTGCGTCCGGCCGGAAGGGCTTGCCACCCACCCCGCCGTCGAGGCCGCGTTGCGGGCGGCGGCGCTGCAGCTGCAGGAGGCCGGCTGGACCGTGGCGGAAACTCCCTGCCCGCCCTTGCGCGAACCCGCCCGGCTGCAGGCCGTGCTCTGGCTGGCCGAGAGCCGGCGGGGCGGCAACCGTGCCTTCGCGGAGGAGGCGGAGCCGGAATCCCTGGCGGTGCTGGCAGCCATGGAGCGCCTGGCGCCGCCGTCCGAACAGCACGGCGTCGCGGACGCGCTCACCGCCCGCGCGGGCTTCCTGCGGCAATGGATCGCCTTCCTGGAACGCTATCCCGTGGTGCTGCTGCCGGTCTCCGCCGAGCCGCCCTTCGTGGACGCCCTGGACATCGCCACGCCGGACGGCTTCGAGCGCGTGGTCGAGGCGCAGCTGACCCAGGTGGGACTGCCGCTGATGGGGTTGCCGGGGCTGAGCGTCGCCACCTCGGGCGATGCGCCGGCACCGATGGGGGTGCAGCTGGTGGCCGGGCGCTACCGCGAGGACCTGCTGCTTCAGGCCGGCGAGATCATCGCGCCCGAGCCTGTCCGGCCCGTCGATCCGGTTACAGTCTGAATCACTTCGCCTCGACCGCGTGGCAGACACGCCTCGATTCCGCCACGCCCGCTCCCCATCTTCACGGTCGAGGAGCAAAAGACATGCGTCGCTTCACCAAGCTTGGCATCGCTGCCCTGACCGCCCTGTCCTTCGGGACAGCCCTTTCCACCACGGCCCATGCCGATCCCTACTGGGGTCGCCGCGGCGGCTACTACCATGGTGGTGGCTACTACCGTGGCCATGACCGCGGCATCGGCGCCGGCGGGGCCCTGGCCCTCGGCCTGGGTGTCGGCGTGCTGGGCGCGCTGGCCCTGAACCAGGCCGCACCGCCCCCGCCCGTGTACTACGCGCCGCCGCCGCCGGTGGTGTATGCCCCGCCCCCGCCCGTGGTCTACCAGCCGCCGCCGGTCGTGTATCAGCCGCCGCCGGTGGTCTACCGCGCGGCCCCTGTCTACCCGGAAACGCGCGCCGCCTACTGGTAAGCCGGGGCACCGTTCGCGAAGGGCGGGTGAGATCAAGCGAAAGGCCCTTCCGGGAAACCGGAAGGGCCTTTCTCGTTGGATCGGGCGAAGAGGTGACGGCGCTCAGTTCGAGGCCGTCTGGCTCCGCAGCTCGCGCGCCTCGGCCAGGACCTTGTCTTCCAAGTCCGGACCCGTGGAGGCCGCGACCTCGGCATCCTGCCAGGTTCCGTTGCGCAGCTCCTGCCGGAACACCGAAACGCGCACGCCGTCGGAGCGCAGCTGGCGGCCGAGGATGTAGGCGGTGACCCGGAACCGTTCCCGGCCCTCGGCCGCGGGGGGCGAGTACCAGTCGGTGATGATCACGCCGCCGAAGGGATCGGCCGAGCTGAGCGGCATGAAGGACAGGGTGTTGAGCGCCGCGCGCCAGAGATAGGCGTTCACGCCCAGGCCGGTGCCCGTGCCGTCATCCTGGCCGTTGCGGCCGGTGCGGTCGGTGCCGAGCAGCAGCACGCCGTCGGAACCGTTGAGGCGACCGCGCACCCGGGCACGCCGGCTGTCGTCGGTGTACTCGTCATTGTTCACCGTGCGGCCGTAGGAGCAGGCTCCGAGCAGCACCGGCAGCAACAGGAAGGCGATGCGGGTCTTTGTCATGGCGGGCGCACGATAGGGGGCGCCACCGTCCTGACAAGGGGCTTACCCCCGAAATGAAGAACGGGGCGGCAGGTTGCCCTGCCGCCCCGTAACAAGATGATCCTGCGAAAGCGGGATCAGAAGGCGATGCGCGTACCGATCAGGACCGAGCGCACGTCGGCACGGTTGTTGGAAGCGCCAGCCGAAGCGGTGGAGAAGTTGAAGCCACGCTCCTTGCGGCTCTGGTCGACGAAGTCGGCCACCAGCGAGAGACCCGGGGCCAGGACGTAGGTGGCGCCGATCGCCCAGCCGCCTTCCTGACGGACCGCCGCGACGGACTGGCTGCCGGCCGAGAGCTGACGGGCGTAGTTGGCACCCACCGTCACCGGACCGATCGTGTAGGAGATGCCGCCGAAGAAGTTCTTCAGGTTCTGCTGGCTGATGTCGCTGCGGACCAGCGGGTTGAAGGTGGCGTTGGTGGAGCCCCAGTAATACTCGCCGCCGACCGTGAAGCCGTAGGCCGTCGCCTGAGCGGCGGCGTAGCCGACGTTCATTTCCTTGCCGAGGCCGATGCCGCGGGTGCTGGTGACGCCCAGCACCTTGGTCACGTCGGAGTGCCAGAGACCACCGGCCGCCTGCAGGCCGACGCCGCCGAAGGAGCCGCGCCAGCGCACGATCGCCGCCACTTCGTTGCGACGGCGCGGGGAGCTGCCGGTGAAGGCGTTGGCCGAGTCGCACTCGGAGGTCACGTAGCCAAGGTTACAACCCGTATCCTCGCCCTCGCCCGTGTTGAAGGCGAAGGAGCCACCGAAGTCGAAGCCGAAGAACTGCGGCGACATGTAGATGATCTTGGTGTTGTCGCCCGTGTCCGACGTCCAGGTCGTGGCGAAGCGGCTGTTGGTGGTGATCGTGTCGTTCTGGTCACCGTCCATGCCGCCGGTGCCGAAGTTCGCGACGTGGCCGACGCTCATCAGGTTGATGACGTTGTCTTCGTCACCGAAGCGGAACTGACCGAAGTCGCCAGCGATGTACATCCACATCTCATCGGTATCGATCGCGGTCTTGGCCGCGCGCGTACCCGAGCTCGTGCTGTAGTTCGCGTTGTTGTAGTCGACCTCAAGCTCCATCGCGACACCGTAGCGCAGGCCGTTGGTGGCCTTGCCGTTGGCGACGATGTGGATTTCGGCGTCGGAAGCGAGGTCGGACTTGCCGCGGCGCGCCGTCTGGACAGCCGGGGAGTTGGTGACCGTGGTCTGGTTCGCGCCGTTGGTGCCCGCGTTCACGCCGGTGCTCGTGGTCGTGAACGGACCGCTGACCGTCGCCGCGCCAGGGCGGCTGTCGGTGTTGTTCTGGTTCTGCCCCTCATCCGTGTAGGAGTAGTTGAACCGGAAGTAACCGCCGACGCGAACCTCGAGCGCGCGGTGCGACACCATCGGCGGGCCGGCGGGCAGGAACGGATCCGCACCCTGAGCCTTGGCACCCTGCGGCGTCATCAGTGCCGCGGCAGCGACCGCGGTGCTGCCCAGAAGAAGCTTACGCATCCAAAAAATCCCTCCTCACGAACCAGGTCGCACCACCCGGTCATTCCCTCGGCCCGCCTGTCCCCCTGACAAGGTTGCTTCCCGCAAAGCGCATCCCTGAGATGCACCTGTTGAAGCCAGGCCCGGGCGGACTATGGTTCAGCCCGTTCGCCCCGAGCAATGGCCGGTAACGATCTCACGCGACATCCGTGAGACACTGTGGCGAGGAGGCAACAGCGCTTCCAGCGCCGCGACGCCGTGGACCCAGCGCGGCAGGCGCCGGGTGCCCGCGGCGTTCATGCCGCCCAGCGCGATCACCGCCCCCGCCGCGTCCCGCGCCAGCGCACACCAGCGCAGCAGTCCCAGCGCGCCCTCGCCGGGATGGCTCCGGGTCGGAAAGACGGGCGACAGCAGCAGGGCGTCCACCCGCAGCCGGCGGCCGCGTCCGAGGCCTCGCCTGCCATGCGCCGCCGCCGAGAGAAGGCCACCGCGGCCGCCGCGCCACAGTCGCAGGAAAGGCAGCAGGCCCCGTACCTGCCGCCGGTCCGGCAGGTGCAGCCCGGCCCGGTGCCGCAGGGCCAGGCGACCGTCGCCGCTCACCATCAGCTGCAGCCGTCGCTGCCGGCACAGCCGGGCCAGCCCGAAGAGAACGTCGGGCGCCAGGTCACGCGCGAGCACCGCCGCGCCGGGTGGCAGGCACCGCGCGGCGGCCAGCGGGTCCGGCAGGCGGCGCGCATCGGTCACGAGCCAAAGGTTCGGCGCGACTCGGCGCCGCGACGACACCGGCAGCGCCGCCCTGACCGCGAGCGGTGCTTGCGCGCCGAGTCGCGGCCGCTTCCCGCGCAGCTGCCGCGCGGCCCGCGCTGTTCCGGTATCCCGCAAAGGCCTAGTTTCCCCCTCCATGAGCCCCACCGACACCGCCGACGCCCCGATCGCGCAAGGCCTGCGCCGGATCCGCGACCGCATCGCCGAGGCCTGCCTCCGCGCCAACCGTCCGCCGGGATCGGTGGAGCTGGTGGCCGTTTCGAAGTTCCACCCGGCAACCAGCGTCGCCGAGGCACTGGCGGCGGGCCAGCGCCACTTCGGCGAGAACCGCGTCCAAGAGGCGCAGGCGAAGTTCCCGGCGCTGCGGGCGGAGCATCCGGCGCTGCGGCTGCACATCATCGGGGCGCTGCAAACCAACAAGGCGCGCGACGCGGTGCGGGTGGCGGACGTGATCGAGAGCCTGGACCGGCCCAAGCTCGCGGCCGCGCTGGCGGAGGCCATGGCGCGGGAGAGCCGCGCGCCGACCCTGCTGGTGCAGGTCAACACGGGCGACGAGTCGCAGAAAGCCGGGGTGGCGCGCGCCGGGGCGGAGGATTTCCTCCGCCAGTGCCGCGAGGAGCACGGCCTGCGGATCGACGGCCTGATGTGCATCCCGCCGGCCGGCGAGGACCCGGTGCCGCATTTCCGCTACCTGGCCGAACTGGCCGCCCGGCACGGGCTGCACACCCTGTCCATGGGCATGAGTGGCGATTTCGAGGCGGCGATCGCCGCGGGCGCCACCCATGTCCGCGTCGGAACCGCCATCTTCGGCGAACGTCCGGCCCAGTAGGAGCGGTCCTCCGGCCGCACGAGCGCACGCACCGCGCGGCGCCTTCCGGCACGGGCCGCTGCGTGCTACCGCGCTGGCTTTCCGCGCGTCAGAACCAACCCTTCACCCCAAACCGACCGCAGGCACCCCATGTCCGACCCCACCCTGCCCGCCAACCCCGACGCCGCCCCGGCCGCGCCGCTGGTGGTCAACATGCAGTACGTGAAGGACCTGTCCTTCGAGGTGCCCGGCGCGCCGGAGGTCTTCACCCAGCTGCGCGAACAGCCGCGCATCGATATCGGCCTCGACGTCCAGGCGCGTCCGCTGCCGCCGGCCGAAGGCGGCCCGAGCAACGTGTTCGAGGTGTCGCTGCAGATCCGCTGCGACGCCAAGTCGGGCGAGACCACGGCCTTCATCGCCGAGCTGGTGTATTGCGGCATCTTCACCGTGAACGTGCCCGAGGACACGCTGGAGCCGGTGCTGCTGGTGGAATGCCCGCGCCTGCTCTTCCCCTTCGCCCGCAACGTGCTGGCCGATGCGACGCGCGAAGGCGGCTTCATGCCGGTGCTGCTGACGCCGATCGACTTCGTGGCGCTGTGGCAGTCGCGCCGCGGCGGCATGGCGGCGCCGGCGGCGGGCCACGCCTGAGGCTCTTGCCCGGCAGGGGTGTGTCGCCGTGGCCAGGGAGGGGGAGAAGGTGTTCTCCCCCTCCCCGGACCCCTCGCCCCTCATCTTTTTCTCAGACGCTGCCGCGGGAACGTGGCTGATGCTGTGCGCTCCGGCTCATCGAGCCGGAGCGAGCGACATCGCAGCCCGCGCTGAACAGCAGCTTTGTTTATTTCAGCAGCACCGGCGGCGCCGTATCGCGACCGGTCTCCGCCCACCGCGCGGCAGCACTCCCAGAAAAAGATGAGAGGGGGTCCGGGGGGGAGAATTCTTTCTCTCACCCGGGACAGGGCAACGCCCTCAGCCTAGCCGCGAACGATGCGCCCCTGGACGCCCGGCACCGGCTTGCCGGCCGACAGGTAGTCGATCAGCGTATCCTCCAGCGGCGAGCCGTTGTCGTAATACTCCAGCGCCGCGTCGCGGAAGCTGTCGTAGCCGTCACCGCCGTTGCGCATGAAGTTGTTGGTCACCACGCGGTAGGCGCGCTCCGGATCGAGCGGCTGGCCGCCAACCTCGACGCGGATGATGCGGCTGCCCTTCGGCCGGTCGGGGCTCCAGACCACGGTCATGCCGGCGACCTGCGGGAAGCGGCCCGCCGCGCCCGGCATCTGCGACACGCCGTTCTCCAGCGCCGCCTGCAGGTCATGGCCGCGTACAGTCACCGTGGCCAGGGTGTTGTTGAAGGGCAGCATCGCCAGGATGTCGCCCATGGTCACCGTGCCTTCCACCAGGCCGGCGCGCAGGCCGCCGCCGTTGTTGATGGCGATCTCGGCCTTGGGCGCCGCGGCCAGCATGGCGTCGGCCATCAGGTTGCCCAGCGCGCATTCGCCCTGGGTGCAGCCCCCGTTCGACAGGGTGGTGGGCATGGTGGTCACCGGCTTGCGGCGCAGCTCCTCCAGGGGGGCCGCGAACTTCGCCACGATGGCGCTGACCTCGGGGTCGGGGGCGACGTCCATGGTCAGCTCCCGCATCACGCCGTTATGGGCGAGGATGCGGCCTTCGGGCGACAGGTCGAGGTCGAGCCGGCCGAGGTAGCGGCTGTAGCAGCCCGCCTGCACGATGCGCACGAGGCCGGTCGGGCCTTCCTCCATCACCGGGTCCGGACCTTCGGCGCCCTCCAGCCCGTTGGCCAGCAGCGTATGCGAGTGGCCGCCCACGATCAGGTCGATGCCGCCCACCTGCTTGACCAGCTTGCGGTCGTTCTCCAGCCCCAGGTGCGACAGCACCAGCACGGTGGAGGCACCCTGCGCGCGGACCTGCGGCAAGACGCGCTCCAGCGCCGCGGCCGGGTCACCGAAGCGGATGGTCGGTCCCGGCGAGGAGGTGACCGCGGTTTCCTGCGTGGTCAGGCCGATGATCGCCACCTTGCGGCCGCCGGCGTCGAGCGTGGTCCAGGGGATCACCCGGTCGCGCAGCTGCGGCTCATCCGCGAGGTCGAGATTCGCCGACACGATCGGGAAGGGCAGCATGGCCAGGTACTGCGCGAGGTTGGCCGGACCCTGGTCGAACTCGTGGTTGCCCAGCGTCATGACCTGCACGCCATTCGCCTTCTGCACCGCGGCCTCCGCGGCGCCCCGGTGCAGCGTGTAGAACAGGGTGCCGGTGAACTCGTCGCCGGCATCGAGCGTCAGCGGCGCCCGCCCGTCCGTCACGGCCGCGGCGCGTGCCTCCTTGATGGCGGTGGCCAGCCGCGCGGCACCGCCGTAGCAGGTCTTGCCTTCGCGGCAGGCAGCGCCGCCGGCGACGATGGGATCGTGGTGCGAATGGAAGTCGTTGAAGTGCACCACCGAGATGCGCCCCGTGGGCTCGGCCGCCGCGCGGCGCAGCGCCGGCGCGGCCAGCGGCAGCGCCAGGGTCGCGGCCAGCAGCCCGCGGCGCGACAGCCCGCCGCGGGTGGGAAGCAAGGAGGGAGGAGGGTTCTGCAAGGCTCGGAGCTCCAGCCGGGACCAACAGGTCACATTCTTCTCTCATTAGCCGGAAACCTGCCACGATCCGAAAGTTGAATAGCGGACAGGAACGGCAACGACGGCGCCCCGCGGCCCGGCGTTGGCCCGTTTCGTGCGTGCGCTGCCAGCCGGCGACGCGGAGGGCCCTGCCCGGGTCGTTCCGCCGATGCCGTGACGCCAGGATGTAAGGACGCCGATGCAGGTCTACCTGCCGATCGCCGAGATGTCGGTGGATGCCCTGGTGCTACTGGGCATCGGCGCGGCGGTGGGCTTCCTGTCGGGCCTGTTCGGCGTGGGCGGCGGCTTCCTCTTGACGCCGATCCTGATCCTGATCGGCATCCCGCCGCCGGTCGCGGTGGCCTCGGGTGCCAACCAGACGCTGGGCTCCTCGGTGTCGGGGCTGATCGCGCAGTGGCGGCGCGGCAACGTCGACGTGCGCATGGGGCTGGTGCTGCTGGCCGGTGGCCTGACGGGCTCCACGCTGGGCACGCAGATCTTCGTGCTGCTGCGCCGGCTCGGCCAGGCCGACCTCGCCATCTCTCTCTTCTACATCGTGGTGCTGGGCACGGTGGGGCTGCTGATGGTGCGCGAAAGCGTGCGCGCCATCCTGCGCCGCAGGCGGGGTGCCGCGCCGCGTCGCCTGCACCAGCATTCCTGGGCGCACGGGCTGCCCTTCAAGGTCCGGTTCCGCAAGTCGCGCCTGTACATGTCGGTGATACCGCCCTTCGCGGTGGGCGCGGGCATCGGCCTGCTCTCGGCCATCATGGGCGTCGGCGGCGGCTTCATGCTGGTGCCGGCGATGATCTACACGCTGGGCATCCCGACCTCGACCACGATCGGCACCTCGCTGTTCCAGGTGACCTTCGTGACCGCCAGCGTGACGCTGCTGCAGGCGCTGCAGACCGGGTCGGTCGACATCGTGCTGACGCTGCTGCTGCTGGTGGGCGGCGTGGTAGGTGCGCAGTTCGGCGCTTCCATGGGCAACCGGCTGCGCGGCGAGGAGATGCGGGCGCTGCTGGGCTCGCTGGTGCTGGCGGTGGCGCTCAGCCTGCTCTGGGAATTGTTCCGCACGCCTGACAGCCTTTACGTGATCGGCCCGGTTCGTTGAGGGCTGGGCGGTTGAGGTCCGATCCGGCGCGGGCCGGTGCCTCGGCCCCCGTGGCGCCGGAACCGTCCGCGCAGCGGCCCACCACGGCACGCAGGGCGATCGTCCCGGCGCTGGTTCTGCTGGCGACGCTGCTGGCGGCTCCTCCCGGGGCGCGGGACGGTGTTCCGCCGGACCCGGCGTCGCGCGGGGGTGCCGCCTGGAGCGCGCTGCTTCCGCACTTCGTGGCGCCGGCTCTGGCGCAGCCTGCGCGTCCGCCGGCCGCACCCGCCCCCCGTCCCGCGCCGGCCCGCCCGCTGCTGCCGCCCCCGCCACCGGCCGAGCCCACCGTCGGCGTGCCGGCCCTGGTGGCGCAGCTGGGCGACCCGCAGGTGCAGGTCACCACCGCCTTTGCCGGCACCGACGTGCTGGTGTTCGGCGCCACCGAGCGGCTGCTGGGGCCGCAGGGCGACAACGTCATCGTGGTGGGCATCGGTCCCGCGCAGTCGCAGGTGGTGCGCCGCCGCGTGCGGGTCCTGGGCGCCTGGATCAACGGTCCCTCCGCCCGTTTCGACGACGTGCCCTCCTGGTACACGCTGACCGGGACGGAGCCGCTGCGCGACCTGCTGGCCCAGAACGAGCGGCGGGCGCTGCAGCTGGGCCTCAACGCCCTGGCGCGCCGGGCCGTGGGCCGCAGCGACCCGGACTTCCGCGACGCGCTGCTGGAGCGCAAGGTCGCGGCCGACCTGTGGAACGAGGACGAGGACCCCGTGGTCGTGTCGGGCGGGCGGCTGTTCCACGCGCGCCTGCCGCTGCCCTCCACCGCGCCCACCGGCGACTACCTGGTGCAGGTGCTGCTGATCCGCGACGGCCGCGTGGCCGCGCGCCAGGAACTGCCACTGCGCGTCCAGCGCGTCGGCACCGCAGCCGAGATCACCGATGTTTCGCGCGGCCAGCCGCTATTGTATGGCTCGGCCTGCGTCGCGCTCGCGGCCCTGGCCGGGTGGCTCGGCAGCGTGCTGTTCCGCCGCTGAGGCGGGTGCCGGGGGTTTTTTTAGTCCGAGGAAAGCCCGGGGCTTCAGCCTCAAGGAAAGTCCCGGGGGCTTCAGCCCCAAGGAAAGTCCCAGGGGCTTTGCCCCAACGAACGTAAGGACCGTCGATTGGCCAACGACCGCGTCTTCCTGGTGGTGGTGGATGACAGCCCCGAGCGGGTGGTGGCGCTGCGCTACGCCTGCCTGCGCGCCCGCAAGACCGGCGGCCGGGTGGCGCTGCTGCGCGTCACCGAGCCGGTGGGGCTGCAGGAATGGGCCGGCGTCGGCCAGCTGATGCAGGAGGAACGGCGCGAGGAGGCGGAGCAGCTGCTGTCCTCGCTGGCGGCCGAGGTGAACGAGATCACCGGCGGCCTGCCGCTGCTGATCATCCGCGAAGGCGAGCCGGTGGAGGAGGTCCTGTCGCTGATCTCCGAGGACCCGCGCATCTCGATCCTGGTGCTGGCCTCCGCCACCTCCGGCAGCAACCCGGGCCCGCTGATCACCGCCGTCACCAGCCGCTTCGCCCACCGGATGAGCTGCCCCGTGACGGTGGTGCCGGGCAGCCTGAGCGACGCGGATCTCGAACGCGTCACCTGAGCAGCCGGTAAACGATCGCCCAGCCGTTCTTTAAAGCGCGATCAGGGCGCGCGCCGCGGCGGCGAGCGTCGGGGTCTCAAGGTCAGGCCGGCGCATCACGGTTGAGAAAGGCTGTTCCGCCGAGACGTAGGCGGTGCTCAGGCCGGCGGCCCCGGCGCCCTGGATATCCCAGGAATGCACCGCCACCAGCGCCATCCGTCCCGCCGGAACCCCGGCGATCCGGGCCGCGTGCTCGTAGACCTCGCGGCGCGGCTTGAAGAGCCGGACCTCCTCCACCGACACGACCGGACCGACGAGGTGTTCCAGCCCGCCGGCGCGCAGCAGCGCCCGCGTCGCATCCGCCGCGCCGTTGCTCAGCGCCAGCACCCGCATCCCCGCGGCCGTGATCGTTTCGAAAGCCTCGCGCGCGTCCGGGCGCGGCGGCAGCCGCCCCATCGCCTCCAGCACGGCCGACTTCTCGCCATGGGATGCGGAAAGCCCTTCCTGCGCCAGCAGCTGGTCGAGGCCGCCCGACAGCACCTCGGTCAGCGGCCGGAAATTGCCGGTGGCGCTCAGCGCGAAGGCATCGCGCAGCCCGGCGGCGAACCATGCCTCCAGCGCCGCGGGCGGGAGCCCGAGCGCCGTCAGCAGGGGCCGCAGCGGGGCCAGCGGAAAGGTGGTGCCGATGATGTCGAAGGCCACCACCTCCGGCCGGACGGGCCGATCCTGCGCCATGGCCGCGTCTCCCCTGCCTGCCGCGCCGCCTGTTCCCCCTGTCAGGGCATGAACACCGCGCGCAGGCAGCTGTCCTTCTTGTTCTTGAACAGGTCGTAGCCTTGCGGCCCCTGTTCCAGCGACATGGGATGGGTCAGCAGCGGCGACGGGTCCATCTCGCCCCGCTCGATGTGGCCGAACAGGCGCTCGACGTAGCGTTGCCCGTGCTGCTGGCCGGAGCGGATGGTCAGCGCCTTGTTCACCACCGCCCCCATCGGGAACTTGTCCACGAAAGAGCCGTAAACGCCCATCACCGACACCGTGCCGTCCTTGCGACAGCACTCGATCGCCTGGCGCAGCGCGGTGATGCGCTCGGTCAACAGAACCTGCTGCTTGGCGAGGTCGTAAAGGTAGGAGGCGGAGTAGTCGTGCGCCTCCATCCCCACGCAGTCGATGCAGCGGTCCGGGCCGCGACCGCCGGTCATGGCCATCAGCGCCTCGAACACGTCCACCTTGGAGTAGTCGAGCACCTCGGCCTTGCAGTGCTCCTCGGCGAGCTGCAGCCGCTCGGGCAGGCGGTCGATGGCGATGACACGGCCGGCACCCAGGATCCAGGCGCTCTGGATCGCCATCAGCCCGACGCCGCCGCATCCCCATACGGCCACCACGTCGCCACCCTCGATGCCTGCGAGGTCGGCGCCCATGAAGCCGGTCGGGCAGGCATCCGACACGAAGAGCGCCTTCTCGTCCGGAATGGCTTCCGGGATCTTGAAGACGTTCACGTCGGCATAGGGCACGCGGATGTAGTCGGCATGACTGCCGGCATAGCCGCCCAGCATGTGCGAGTAGCCGATGATGCCCGCCGAGCTGTGGCCCCAGACCTGTTCCGCCATCAGCGGCTTGGGGTTGGAATTGTCGCAGCAGGAAAAGGCCGTGCGCTTGCAGTGCTCGCAGCCGCCGCAGCCGATGATCGAGATGGCGACCACCCGATCACCCTTGCTCAGCCCCGAAACGCCGCGGCCGGTTTCCACCACCTCGCCCATGAACTCGTGGCCGATGATGTCGCCGGGCTTCATGGCCGGGATGTAGCCGCCCAGCAGATGCAGGTCGGAGCCGCAGACCGAGGATTTGGTGACGCGGATGATCGCGTCGCGCGGGTTGACGATCTCGGGGTCGGGCACCGTTTCGACGCGCAGGTCGTTGACGCCGTTCCAGCAAAGGGCACGCATCGGTCGCTTTCTCCTCAGGCGCTGTCGGGCGTGCCGGACGAGCGGTCGGCGGCGCGCAGGACGGGGGTGGGGATCTCGCCGGTTTCCAGCAGCTGCTTCAGCCGGCGCAGGTCGTCATGGGCCTGCTTGCCCGGCTCCTCGCCCCAGAGCTTCGCCAGGGCGCGGCCGAGCTGTCCGGCCGGAGGCTCGTAGGCGATGGTGGCGCGCACCTCGGTGCCGCGCTCGCCCGGCGCCTTGAGGAACTCCACCGTGCCGGTGTTTCGCACGTCGGCCCCCTCCTCGGAGCGCCAGGAGATGCTCTCGTTGGGGCGGTCCTCGGTGACCAGGGCATCCCATTCCACCGGGGGTCCGAAGGGTGCGCGGACCACCCAGTGTGAATGGGTGTCGTCGCGCACGTCGATGCGCTCCACGTGCTCCATAAAGCCGGGCAGGTTCCGGAAGTCGCGGAAGAAGCGGTACACCTCCTCCACCGGCTTCGCGATCGTGACGCTGCGCGACACCGCCGCGGCGGTTCGCCAGCCCAGCTTCTCCGCCACCCGGCGCTCGGCCGGCTTGGCGCCGAGGCGGGCGGTGACGGGGCAGTAGCCCCCGACCCCGCGCCCGGCCAGCGCCGCGCCGCCCAGCGCCAGCGCCGTGCCGCCGAGCCCGCCGCGCCGCAGCCCCGCCACGACCAGCAGGCCGCCGGCGATGCCCGACACCCAGCGTTCCAACCCGCCGACATTCTGGACGTGGCCTGTGAGAAGGGAGAAATCCTGCCCCTGACCGGCAGGGATCGACCGTTGCGCCATGCTGTTCTCAAAGCCTCCGGGTTCGGACCCCGGGTTCGGCCGGGGAAGCCGGTGTCTATCCGAACGCCGACAGCCGGCGGCGGTTCCCCCAGGACGTTCCGCCTGGGAGTATCGGGCGGAACGTCCGGGGGAGGCTCTTCAGGAGGGAAGCCGGGTCGTTCCCCGGTGGAAGCAGACACGCGCCGTCGCGGCTGCCCGCCTGGCGGATTCGTGTTGCTTCGTCACACGGCTGCCCCCACATGGCCGGAGGAAGAGGATCCCGCCATGTTCATCGAAACCGAATCCACGCCGAACCCCGCCACGCTGAAGTTCCTGCCCGGGCAGGACGTGATGGGCAGCCGCGGCACCGCCGACTTCGCCGAGGCCGAGGGTGCCGAGCGTTCCCCACTGGCCGAGCGGCTGTTCCGCCTCGAAGGCGTGTCGCGCATCTTCCTGGGCGCCGATTTCGTGACCGTCACCAAGTCCGACGAGGCTGACTGGCAGTCGCTGCGCCCGCAGGTGCTGGGCGCGATCATGGAGCACTTCATGGCCGGCCGCCCGGTGCTGGCCGAGGCGCTCGATGCCGAGGAAGAAGAGGACACCGATCCCGCCGATGCCGAGGTGGTGGCGCAGATCAAGGACCTGCTCGACACCCGCGTGCGCCCGGCAGTGGCCGGCGACGGCGGCGACATCGTGTTCCGCGGCTTCCGGGACGGCATCGTGCGGCTGCGGATGCAGGGCGCCTGTTCCGGCTGCCCGAGCTCCAGCGCCACGCTGAAGCACGGCGTCGAGTCGATGCTGCGCCACTACGTGCCCGAGGTCGTGGCGGTGGAGCAGGTCGAGGCCTGACACAAGCCACCGGCGGCGCGCCCCTGATCCGGCGCGCCGTTCCGAGGGTCTGATCCCTCGTTCTCAGCGCGGCGTTCTCAGCCTGGCAGCAGAACCGTGCTGCCGGTGGTGAGGCGGCCTTCCAGCGCCTCGTGCGCCGCGGACGCATCCCGCAGCGGCCAGTGCTGGTTCACGCGGATCTGCACCGCGCCCCCGGCGATGGCCCCGAACAGGCTTTCCGCCGTGCGCAGCAGATCTTCCCGCTTGGCAACGTAGGTCGCCAGCGTCGGTCGCGTCAGGAACAGCGATCCCTTGGCCGCCAGCAGCCCCAGCTCCACTGGCGGCACCGGGCCGGAAGCGTTGCCGTAGCTCACCATGGTGCCCAGCGGCGCCAGGCAGTCGAGCGAGGCGGTAAAGGTGTCGCGCCCGACGCTGTCGAACACCACCGGCAGCATGGCGCCGCCGGTGATGGCCTTCACCCGCTCCACCATGTCCTCGTGCGGCAGGATGACCTCCGCCGCGCCGTGCGCCCGTGCCAGCGCGGCCTTCTCCTCCGTGCCGGCGGTGCCGATCACGGTGCAGCCCAGCGCCCTGGCCCACTGGCACAGGATCAGCCCGACGCCGCCCGCCGCCGCGTGCACCAGGATGGTCTGGCCGGCCTGCACCGGAAAGGTGCGGTGCAGCAGGTACTGCGCCGTCATGCCCTGCAGCATGGCCGCCGCCGCGACCTCGTCGGAGATGCTGTCGGGCAGCTTCACCAGCGCTTCCGCCTTGATCACGCGAGCCTCGGCATAGGCGCCCATGGGGCCGGAGGCGTAGGCCACCCGGTCACCGGGCGCCACGGCGGTCACGCCCTCGCCCACCGCCTCCACCACGCCCGCGGCCTCCAGCCCGATCACCGCGGGAAGGCTGGGTGCCTTGTAGAGGCCGGTGCGAAAATACACGTCGATGTAGTTCAGCCCCACCGCCTTGTGCCGCACCAGCGCCTCGCCGGGCCGCGGCGAGGGCAGCGGCACCTCCTCCCACAGGAGCTTGTCGGGGCCGCCATACTCGTGGATGCGGATCGCGTGGTTCATCGGGCGGGTTCCCCCACAGAGGTGGCGGATGGGTCGTTGGGTGAGGCGGCGGGTGCGCCGGCGAGGAGACCGGCGGAAGCGGCCTCCAGGCGCAGCAGGAAGCGCTTGGTGCCGCCGCCGCCCTCACCGGAATAGCCGCCGAGCCGGCCGCTGGCCGCGACCACCCGGTGGCAGGGAATGATGATCGGGATCGGGTTGGCGCCGCAGGCCATGCCGACGGCGCGGGCGGAACTGTTGAGTTGGGCGGCCACCGCGCCGTAGGTCAGGGTTTCGCCAGGCGGGATCGCCCGCATCACGTCCCAGACACGTCCCTGGAAGGCGGTTCCGTGCGGGCGCAGCGGCAGGTCGAAATCCACGCGCTTGCCGTCGAACCAGTCGTGCAGCTGCGCGCGGGCTTCGCGCAGCAGCGGCGTCGCGTCCTGGTCACGGCCGCGTCCCCAATCGAGCGCGACCAGCGCGCCTTCGTCCTCGGACAGGGTGATCTCGCCCAGCGGCGTATGGAGGGTCAGTTGAGGCATGTCGGAAGCGGATTGGCTGCTTCCCGCCCCTCGCCGTCAAGCGTTCGGGAGGTCGCCCCCTCCGGAAAGGCACCCACGGCCCGCTACCGTTGACAAAAGCGCCCACCCCCGCGCCATACTGCCGCCCATGATCACCACCCTCGCCGGACTGTATTACGCGCTGCTTCCCTAAGCGGCCTGGTGTGTGATTCTTTCTCCCCAACCGCTGCCTGCCAGCGGTTGCCCCATCCGGTCGGTGCGCCCGCGGCGCAGCCTCCGCCGGATGCTCACATGACCTTTCCCTCCTCCCTCCACGCCCTGCCCCCGACGGTCGGCCTGATCGGCTTCGGCGCCTTCGGCCGGCTGATCGCGCGGTACCTGCAGCCGCATGCCCCGCTGCTCGCCTTCGATCCCCTGCTGCCCCAGGCGGGCGAACGGGACGGCGTTCGCCTCGCGACGCTGGCCGGGGCGGCGGCCTGCCCGGTGGTGATCCTGGCCATGCCGGTGGAGCGGCTGCGCGAGGTGCTGGAGAGCATCCGCCCGCACCTGCGGCCGGGCAGCCTCGTGGTGGATGTCGGCTCGGTGAAGCAGCGGCCGGCCGCGCTGCTGCGCGAGTTGCTGCCACTTGGCGTGGAGGCGGTCGGCACGCATCCGCTCTTCGGACCGCAGAGCGCCGCCGGCGGCATCCGCGGCCTTTCCGTCGCGGTCTGCCCGGTGCGCGGCACCCGGCCGGCGCGTCGCCTGGCGGC
Source organism: Roseomonas elaeocarpi (assembly GCF_042433915.1). Taxonomy (NCBI): domain Bacteria; kingdom Pseudomonadati; phylum Pseudomonadota; class Alphaproteobacteria; order Acetobacterales; family Roseomonadaceae; genus Roseomonas; species Roseomonas elaeocarpi. Next base: position 57,894 of record NZ_JBHLUN010000014.1, read on the forward strand.
GCTGCTGCGCTCCCGCCTCGGGCTGCGGCCCTTTCTCAGCACGCCCGAGGCGCATGACCGCGAGGCCGCGGTGGTGCAGGGCCTGACGCACCTGATCGCCAAGGTGCTGGTGCGGATGGAGCCCTTTCCCACCCGCCTGAGCACGCGCTCCTTCGAGCTGATGATGCAGGCGGTGGAGATGGTCCGCCACGACGCGCAGGAGGTCTTCCTGGCGATCGAGCGCGACAACCCGCATGCCCGCGAGGTGCGCAACCGCTTCCTCGACTTGGTGGCGGCGCTGGGGCGGGAGCTCGACAACCATGCCGAGCCCGCCCGCCGGGTGACCCTGCCTCAGTCGGCCTGATGCAGCGCGGTGGTCAGCGCCGCCGCAGCGGTGAGCGGCAGGCCACAGCGGCCGGAGCGGCACAGATAGGCGGCCGGCAAGCCTTCCACCGGTCCCTTGCCGGCGGCCGGGTGCAGCGGCGGCAGGCTGCTGCCTTCCTCGGCGCGCAGCACCACGGTGGCCGGGTCCGGCGCCCGCAGCGCCGCGCGCAGCAGCACTGCCGCCGCCGCGCCCTCGCCCGCCACCACCACGCTTCGCCCGTCGCGCAGGAGGTCGGCGGCGGCCATCAGCGTCGGCATCGCCGCGAGGTGGTCTTCCAGCCCCGTGAAGGCCACCACGGTCGCCTCGGCCCGCTCGGCCCAGCGCTGCTCCCCGGTCAGGTGAAACAGCCGCGCCTGCACCTCCGCCAGCAGCCCGTTTCCCGAAGGAACCGGCCCGTCGCCCGCGGTGCGGACGCGGTAGGGGACGTCGGCCGCATCGTCGGCGCTGCCGTGGTAGCCGCCATCCGCGGCCCGGAAATGGCGGTCCGCCGCCTCGGCCCAGCCGATCGCCTGTTCGAGGTAGCCATCCTCGCCAGTCGCCTCATGGAGCGAGAGCGCCGCGCGCGCCATGGCGGCCTGGTCGTCCAGCAGCCCCGCCGCGGTGTGCCGCCCGCCGCGCCACGCGTGGTGCAGCCGGCCGTCCGGCGCGCCCATGGTCAGCACCACCGCGCCGAAGACCCGCCGCGCGATGGCCAGCCAGTCCGGCCGGTCGAACACCGCCGCCGCGCGCGCCAGTGCCGCGACGGTGAGGCCGTTCCAGTCCGCCAGAACCTTGTCGTCGCGCGCCGGCCGCACCCGCCGGTTGCGCGCCGAGAGCAGCTTCGCCCGCGCCACGTCCAGCGCCGCTTCGGTGGGTTCCGGCAGCGGGTCGGGATGGGCGGAACGGTTGAGCACCGAGCGGCCCTCCCAGTTGCCCTCGGCCGAAACGTCGTAGACTCCGCTGAACAGTTCCGCCTCGGCGGGCTCCAGCACCGCGTTCACCTCGGCGCGCGTCCAGACGTAGAAGCGCCCTTCCTCGCCCTCGCTGTCGGCATCGAGCGAGGCGGCGAAGGCGCCGTTCTCGGCCACCATCTCGCGCTCCAGCCAGGCGACCAGCTCCTCCGCCCGCGTGGCGTAAAGGGCGTCGGCGCGGTGTGCGTAGGCCAGTGCCAGCAGTTCCAGCAGCTGGGCGTTGTCGTAGAGCATCTTCTCGAAATGCGGCACGAGCCAGCGGTCGTCGGTGCTGTAGCGGCTGAAGCCGCCACCCAGATGGTCCCAGATGCCGCCCTGGCTCATGTGGCGCAGCAGCAGGTGGACGGCCTCCATCGCGCGCGGCTCCCCTAGTCGGAAGCCCATCTGCGTGAGGTAACGGAAGACCGGCACGTTGGGGAACTTCGGCGCCCCGCGCAGCCCGCCCTGCGCCGCATCCTGCAGCCCCAGCACGGCCTCGGTCACCCGTTCCTGCAGTTTCGGATCTGGCAGCGCCCCGAGATGGCTGGCCGACATGCGCTCCAGCCCTTGCGTGATCGCGGCGGTGTTCTGCGCGACCCTGTCCGGCTCCCGCGCGAAGGTGGCCGCGATGCTTTGCAGGACCTCGCGGAAGGAAGGCCGACCCCAGCGCGCCTCGGGCGGGAAGTAGGTGCCGCCCCAGAAGGGCTCGCCCTTGGGGGTCAGGAACATGGTCAGCGGCCAGCCGCCCTGCTCGCCCAGCAGGTGCAGCGCGTTCATGTAGGCGGCGTCGATCTCCGGCCGCTCTTCCCGGTCCACCTTCACGTTGACGAAGAGGCTGTTCATCAGCGCCGCCGTGTCCGGGTCCTCGAAGGACTCATGGGCCATGACGTGGCACCAGTGGCAAGCGGCGTAGCCCACCGAGAGCAGGATCGGCCGCCTCGTCGCCTCGGCCTCCGCCAGCGCCGCGCTGCCCCAGGGCCGCCAGTGCACCGGGTTGTCGGCGTGCTGCAGCAGGTAGGGGCTGGCCTCGTGGCGCAGGAGGTTCTCGGGCGGGAAACGGTCGGAGGACATGGGCCACACCTGGGTTGTCGGAGCCGTAACCGCCGCGCGCCCTGGACGTTGCGCCGCGTCCGCCACGGGGGCACGTCCAGCTGCCGGAGCCCATGCCCGGTCGTGCCGTTGCGCAACTCCCGTCGCTGGGGCGCCGGACCGGGGCTGCTTGCCGGACCGGGGAAGCCCGCCCGCCGGAAGCCCTGGACAGAGGCCCCCCGCCGTCGCAACTGCCTGAGGCCATGAGCCATGCCGACACCATCTTCGCCCTGGCCACCGGCGCCGGCCGCGCCGCCGTGGCGGTTCTGCGCCTGTCCGGCCCGAACTGCGCCGCGGTGATCCGCAGCCTCGCCGGCACGCTCCCCACACCCCGAATGGCCACGCTGCGGACGCTGCGGCGGGGGGATGGCGCGGCACTGGACCGCGCCCTGGTGCTCTGGTTTCCCGGGCCGCGCTCCTTTACCGGCGAAGACGCGGCGGAGCTGCACCTCCATGGCGGCCGCGCGGTGATCGCCGCGGTAGGCGAGGCGCTGGCGGCACTGGGCGCCCGCCCGGCCGAGCCCGGCGAGTTCAGCCGGCGCGCCTTCCTGCACGGCAAGCTCGACCTGACTGAGGCCGAGGGCATCGCCGAGCTGGTGGAGGCCGAGACCGAGGCGCAGCGGCAACAGGCGCTGGCGCAGGCGGGCGGGTTGCTGGCCCGGCAGGCTCGGGACTGGGCCGGGCGCCTGACGACCCTGCTGGCGCAGGAAGAAGCGGCCATCGAGTTCGCCGAGGAGGACCTGCCCTCCAGCCTTGATGGCGAGGTCCGCGCCGGTGCCGCCGCCCTGGCGTGCGAGATCACCGCGGCCCTGGCGGATGGCGGGCGCGGCGAGCGGCTGCGCGAAGGCCTCGACATCGCCATCCTCGGTGCGCCCAATGCCGGCAAGTCCTCGCTGCTCAACGCCTTGGTGGGGCGGGAGGCTGCCATCGTGTCCGCCCGCGCCGGCACCACGCGCGACGTGGTGGAAGCCCGTCTCGACATCGCGGGGGTCTCGGTGACGCTGGCCGATACCGCCGGGCTGCGCGACGGTGCCGACGAGATTGAGGCCGAGGGCATCCGCCGCGCCCATCGCCGCGGCGAGGAGGCCGACGTCGTCCTGGCCCTCTTCGCCGCCGACGCGCCGCCGGATGGGGAAACGCTGGCGGTCCTCGGCCGGCGCCGCTGCCTGGTGCTGCTCAGCCGCTGCGATCTCGCACCCTCGCCCCTGCCCGCCACCGTGGCGGGCGAGCCGGCGCTGGCCGTCTCGGCACTGACCGGCCAGGGCCTCGACGCGCTGCGCGCCCGGCTCGAGGAGGAGGTCGCGTCCCGCGCCGGCGGCGGCAGCCTGCTGACCCGTCCGCGCCACCGTGCCGCGCTGGAAGACACCGCCCGCCACCTCGCCGCGGCGGCGGACGCGCCGGTGCCGGAGCTGGTGTCCGAGGCGCTGCGTCAGGCCAGCCAGTCGCTCGGCCGGCTGAGCGGTCGCGTCGGGGTGGAGGACGTACTGGACGTGGTGTTCGGCAGCTTCTGCATCGGCAAGTAAAGCCGACCCGCTTATTCCGGGCGCGACCGGCACCCCTGCCTCGCGCTATAGGGCCACCCCATGAACACCACTCCGAACACGACGTCCGGGGGCACGGCTTCCTGGGACGTGATCGTGGTTGGCGGCGGCCACGCGGGAACCGAGGCCGCCGCCGCCGCCGCCCGCTGCGGCGCCCGCACCCTGCTCGTGACCCATCGCCTCGACCGGCTGGGCGAGATGAGCTGCAACCCGGCGATCGGCGGCGTCGGCAAGGGCCACCTGGCGCGCGAGGTCGATGCCTTCGACGGCATCATGGCGCGCGCCGCCGACGCGGCCGGCATCCACTACAAGCTGCTCAACCGCTCCAAGGGCCCGGCCGTGCGTGGGCCTCGGCTGCAGGCGGACCGGGCGCTGTTCCGCGCCGCGGTGCAGCGCCTGTTGCAGGAAACCGCGAACCTGACGCTGCGCGCCGCCGCGGTGGAAGGGCTGGAGCGCGATGCCTCCGGCGCCGTGACCGGCGTGATCCTGAACGGCGGCGAGCACTTAAGCGCCGGCGCCGTGGTGATCACCGCCGGCACCTTCCTGCGCGGCGAGATCCACACCGGGCCCGAGCGCCAGCCGGCCGGCCGCGTCGGCGACGCGCCCTCGGTCGGACTGGCGCTGTCGCTGCTGGCGCTGGGCCTGCCGATGGCCCGCCTGAAGACCGGCACGCCGCCGCGCCTCGACGGCCGCACGATCGACTGGGCCGCGCTGGAACGGCAGGAAGGCGATGCGGAGCCCGAGCCGCTGAGCTGGATGACGGAGGCGGTCACCAACCCGCAGGTGGCCTGCGGCATCACCGGCACCACGGCCGAAACGCACGCGCTGATCCGCAGCAACCTGCATCACGCGCCGATCCATTCCGGCCAGATCACCGGGCGCGGGCCGCGCTACTGCCCCTCGATCGAGGACAAGGTCACCCGCTTCGCCGAGCGCGAGCGGCACCAGATCTTCCTGGAACCCGAAGGGCTGGACGATCCCACGGTCTATCCCAACGGGATCTCCACCTCCCTGCCCGCCGCCCTGCAGCACGAGATGATCCGCACCATCCCCGGGCTGGAGCGCGCGGTGATCCTGCGGCCCGGCTACGCGGTGGAATACGATCACGTCGACCCCCGCGCGCTGCGCCCGACGCTGGAGGTGAAGACCGTCCCTCGCCTCTTCCTGGCCGGGCAGGTCAACGGCACCACCGGCTACGAGGAAGCGGCGGCGCAGGGGCTGCTCGCCGGCCTCAACGCCGCGGCACGCGCTTCCGGCTCCGGCGATCGGCTGTTGCTGCGCTCCGAGGCCTATCTCGGCGTGCTGGTGGATGACCTCACCACCCAGGGCGTGAGCGAGCCTTACCGGATGCTGACGGCGCGTGCCGAGCACCGGCTGTCGCTGCGCGCCGACAATGCCGGGCTGCGTCTGACCGAGACCGGCATCGGCTGGGGCTGCGTCGGACCGGAGCGCGCGGCACGCCATCGCCGCTTCGCTGAGGCCGTTCGCGATGCCCTCGCCCGCGCCCAGGCCGAGAGCGCCACGCCGGCCGAGCTCGCGCGCCAGGGCCTGCCGATCAATGAGGATGGCCGCCGCCGCAGCGTGCTGGAGCTCCTGTCGCTGCCGGAGCTCGACGCCGCAACCGCTTTCCCCTGGCTGCGCGACCTGCCGCGCGATGTCCGGACCCAGCTGGAGGCGGAAGCCCTCTACGCCCCCTACCTGCGCCGCCAGGAAGCGGAGATGCGCCTCTTGGAGCGGGAAGAGCGGTTGAACATCCCGGCCGATCTCGACTTCAACCTCGTGCCCGGCTTGTCCACCGAGATGCGCCAGCGCCTGGAACTCGCCCGCCCCGCCACGCTGGGCAGCGCCACCCGCGTTCCCGGCATCACGCCCGCCGGCATCGCGGCCCTGGCAGGTTATCTCCGCCGCGCCACCTCCCCCAGGCTGGAGAACACCGCAGCATGATCCCTGTTCCACGTGAAACAGCGGAGCGCCTGGATGCCTACGCCGCCATGCTGCTGCGCTGGAACCAGCGCATCAACCTGATCGCCCCGCGCGACGCGGCGGAGTTCCGGACCCGCCACGTCGAGGATTCGCTGCAGCTCCTCCCCCTCCTGCCCGAGAACAACGCCCCGGCCGCGGACCTCGGCTCCGGCGGCGGGCTGCCGGGCCTCGTGTTGGCGCTGGCCGATCCGGGGCGGCTGTGGAACCTCGTGGAGTCAGACAAGCGCAAGGCCGCCTTTCTTCAGGCGGCCGCGGCGGAACTGGGGGCCGGCAACGTCACGGTGCATCCGCGTCGCATCGACGATGTCAGCCTGCCGCCGCTGGGCGTCCTGACCGCCCGCGCCCTGGCACCCCTGACGGAACTGCTGCCCTGGGCGGCGCGCTTCCTGGCACCCGAGGGTATCGCGCTGTTTCCCAAAGGAAGAACCGCCGAGGATGAGTTGACCGCGGCCCTTCCCTCATGGTCCATGGCGGTGGAGCGGTTCCCCAGCCGAACCGACCCCGCTGCCAGCCTCCTACGCATTTCCGGGATACGACGTGCCGGCCTCTGAGACTTCATCCCGCAGGCGCGCGAGCCCCGCCCGCCGCCTTGCCCTCGCGAACCAGAAGGGCGGCGTCGGCAAGACCACCACCGCCGTCAACCTCGCCACCGCGCTGGCCTCCACCGAGCGCGTGCTGCTGATCGACCTCGACCCGCAGGGCAACGCCTCCACCGGCCTGGGCGTGCCGCGCACCAGCCGCGGCGCCGGAACCTACGCCCTGCTCACCGGCGAGAAGACGCTGGCCGAGGTCATCCACCCGACCCCGATCCCCAACCTGTCGCTGCTCGCCGCGGATTCCGACCTCGCCGCGGCCGAGGTGGAGCTGGTGGGCGAGGAACGGCGGGAGCGCCGCCTCGCCGACGCGCTCGATGCCGGCGCCGAGGTGCTGGCCGGCTTCGACCGCATCATCTTCGATTGCCCGCCCTCGCTCGGCCTCGTGACGCTCAACGCCCTGGTGGCCGCCCATGCGGTGATCGTGCCGCTGCAGGCGGAGTTCTTCGCGCTCGAAGGCGTGTCGCAGATCGCCCGCACGCTCGACCGCGTCCGACGCGGGCTCAACCCGGCGCTGGAGCTCGAGGGCATCGTGCTGACCATGGTGGACCGTCGCAACAACCTGTCGGAGATGGTGGGCGCCGACGTCCGATCCTTCTTCAAGGACAAGGTCTTCGACACAACCATTCCCCGCAATGTCCGGGTCAGCGAGGCGCCCTCGCACGGGCTGCCGGTGATCCTCTACGACAGCCGCTCGCTTGGCGCGCAGGCCTACATCCAACTGGCGCACGAGCTGCTGAAGCGGGAGCGCGCGCGCAAGCGGCAAGCTGGCACGGTGGCCCGACAGGGTGGCGATGCCGGTGCGGCGGAAACCGGAAACCAGGACACCGGAACGGTGAAGTCATGAAGAAGCCCGCCCGCCTCGGCATGGGCCTGTCCGCCCTGCTGGGTGACGCCCCCGCCGCCACCTCCGGCAACGAGATCGCCCGCCACCTGCCGATCGAGGCGATCGAGCCCGGTCCCTTCCAGCCGCGCGGCCCGATGGAGCCCGAGGCTCTGGCCGAGCTCGCCGCCTCCATCAAGGAACACGGCGTGCTGCAGCCGATCTTGGTGCGACCCAAGCCGGACGCCTCGGGAACCTGGCAGATCATCGGCGGCGAGCGCCGCTGGCGCGCGGCGCAGCTGGCTCGCCTCCATGAGGTGCCGGTGGTGGTGCGCGAGTTCGACGACCGCACCGCTATGGCGGCCGGTCTCGTGGAGAACCTCCAGCGCGAGGACCTGAACCCGCTCGAGGAAGCGATCGGCTACCAGCGCCTGCTCGACGAGTTCGGGCTGAAGCAGGAAGGCCTGGGTCAGGCGGTGGGCAAGAGCCGCTCGCACGTCGCCAACACGCTGCGCCTGCTGAACCTGCCCGAGAAGGTCCGCGCCCTCCTTTCCTCCGGCTCCCTCACCGCCGGTCACGCGCGTGCCCTGCTGACCGCCGCCGATCCGGTGAAGCTGGCCGAGCAGGTGGTGACGCGCGGCCTGAACGTCCGGCAAACCGAGGCGCTGGCGGCCGCCACCCCGGCCAAGCCGAACGCCGCGCGCACCGCCTCCGACCCGGAGACGCGGGATCTGGAACGCCGCTTGGGCGACAGGCTCGGCCTCGGCGTCGCGATCAAGCGGGCCGGCAAGGGCGGCAAGCTGGTGCTGGCCTGGAAGGATCTGGATCAGCTCGAAGGCATCATCCGGCTGCTGCAGCCGAACGAGCACGCCTGATCTTTCTGCGTGGCGCTGTCCCGAGAGGCGCTGCCTCCCGGACCCTCCGCTGGGGAGGCAACGGCCTCCCCAGACCCGCGTGGGTGCTGCCGCAGGGCCACGTCCGTCGTGGTCGCGGGATGATTTAGCTTAGGAAGCTTTTGCTTCCTCGCGCAGGCGGCATCGTTCCTCGCCCGAGGTCATGGACCTCGGGCGCACGAACCTGTCCGCGGGCTGCCTGTTCATCCGAGCCGGCCTGCAGTTGTCACACCCGCTACCCACCGCCCTGCGGCAGCGTCCCGGAAAAAGATGAGGGTGGGTCCGGGAGGGAGAATTCTTTCTCCCTCCTGGCCACGGTATCAACGCCTCCCGCCTATCGCCGGGCCAGCGCCGCCCCACGGCGGGCGATCGACAGGATCACCTCGCGTGCCACCGCACCATCCGGCACCGGGCGACCGGTGCCACCGGACTTCACCCGGGCTTCCGCGCGCAGCAGCGCAGCACCGGCCTCGGCCAGCGGCGCGGGGCGCCAGATGCGCAGGGCGCGCTCGAAGGCCGGCTTGTCGCGAAAGAAGACGGGTGGGCGCAGGGCTTGAAGCGCGGCACCGGGAGGCTGCCCCGCCGCCACCGCCAGCGAGGCGAGGTGAAGGCGCTGCACGTGGCGCAGGGCGGCGCGGATCGCCGCCACCGGATGCGTGCCCTCGGTCATCGCCGCTTCCAACAGGGCATCGGTGCGCAGCACGTCGCCGGCCGTGGCGGCCAGCAGCGCCTCGCCGATCTCGGCGCTGAGCCCTTCATCGAGGCAGGCGAGCACGTCTTCCTCGCCCACCCGGTTCCCGCGTCCCACGTAGAGGGCGAGCTTTTCCAGGCTGCGGCGCATCAGCCGGCGGTCGTCGCCCAGGCGCTCGGCCAGCCAGTCGAGCGCGGAGGGCTCCACCGTCACGCCCTCCTCGCCCAGGATCTCCGTGATGCTGGCGGACAGCGCCGCGCCGTGCTCGCGCCAGCATTCCAGCGACAGCGCCTCGCCCGGCCCTTCCGCCAGGGCGCGCAGCTTGGAGCCGCGCGACAGTTCCGCCGCTTCCAGCACGATCAGCGCCTCGCCACGGCCGGCCAGCACCTCGCGCGCGGCCGGTGCCACGGCGTCGGTGGCGTCGCGGACCCGCACGAAACGCCGGCCACCGGTCAGAGCCAGCGCCGCCGCCTCGCCGGCCAGAGCGCCGCCGCGCTGCGCTTGGTCGCGCGACAGCTCCGCCACGCGGAAGGGATCGTCGCCGCCCACCACGGCGCGCATCAGCGCGTCGGAACGTTCGCGCACCAGCCCGGCATCGTCGCCGTGCAGCAGCACCAGCCGCGTCTTGCCGGGGTCACGCAGGAAGGCGGCGACGCGCCGGGGCTCGATCTTCGGCAAGCGTGCCCTGTCCCCAGGCCGTTCCGCTCAGGTCGTGCCGCGGTTGCGGGCGCGCAGCGCGAGGGCGACCTTCTCGCTGATGTCGCTGGCGATCACCACCACGAGGCGCTGCTGCGCCGCGTCGGCACTGGCATCGGCCGCGAAGAACTGGTTGTCCGGAATGTTCCAGGCATCGAAGCTCCGCTCGGTGCCGCTCGCCACCAGCACCGGCGGCACGCTCATGGTGTAGAGCTGCCAGGGCGCCGTGGCGGTGATGCGCGAACGGGTGGCGACGCCGTCGCGGCGGAAGCCCTCCTGCTCGATGCCGGTCTGGAAGGTGGTCTTGAGCTCGTACTGCCCGGGCACCCCGCTGCCGGAGCCGAAGCGCTGTTCCAGCGCGCGGCGCAGCAGCTGCCCGCTGCGGTCCGGGATCAGGCCGACGCGCACCGAGGCGAGCTCGGCCGTGGGCGGCCCGCCGTCGCGCGTGGCGTAGAGCGGCTGGAAGCCGCATCCCGACAGCAGCCCCGCCCCGCCCAGCAGGGTGGAGCCGAGAAGAGCGCGACGCGTGATCCCTCGGGTCATGACCCCTCCTCAGACGACGAAGTTGACGATGCGGCCGGGCACGTAGATGCGCTTGCGGATCGGCTTGCCGGCAATGGCGCGCACCACGTTCTCCTCCGCCTCGGCCGCCGCGAGCACCGTGGCCTCGTCGGCATCCGCCGCGACCTCGACGGTGCCGCGCAGCTTGCCCAGCACCTGCACCGCGATCTTCACCGTATCCGCCACCAGCAACGCCGGGTCGGCCTCGGGCCAGGGCAGCTCCGCCACCAGCCGGTCGCTGTTCGGACGCAGCATGGACCAGAGCTCTTCCGCCAGGTGTGGCATGGCGGGCGAGATCAGCTGCGCCAGCACCTCCAGCGCCTCGCGCCGCGCGGCACCATCGGCATCCTTCGCGGCCTCGATGGCATTGGTGAACTCGTACAGGCGGGCCACGCCGACGTTGAAGGTGAAGTTGCTCCAGGCCTCGGTCACGGCCGCGATGGCGCGGTGCGTCGCCTGACGCAGCGCCCGCCCGCCCTCGCCCGGCGCGAGTTCCGGCCCCGGCAGCCCGTCGAGTGCGTTGTGCACGAGGCGCCACAGGCGCTGCACGAAGCGGTGCGCGCCGGCGACACCGGCCTCGGACCATTCCATGTCGCGGTCGGGCGGGTTGTCGGCCAGGATGAACCAGCGCGCGGTGTCGGCGCCGTAGCGGCCGATGATGGCGCGTGGGTCCACCGTGTTGTTCTTGGACTTCGACATCTTCTCGCCGCGTCCGACCGTCACGGCTTCGCCCGTGTCGCGGCTGGTGGCGGACCCGTCGGCGGCGACCACCACTTCCTCCGGGTAGAGCCAGCGGCCATCCGCCGCGCGGTAGGAGGCGTGCGTCACCATGCCTTGCGTGAACAGCCCGGCGAAGGGCTCGGGCGTGGAAAGCTGGCCCATGCTGTGCAGCGCGCGGGTGAAGAAGCGCGAGTAGAGCAGGTGCAGGATCGCGTGCTCGATGCCGCCGATATACTGATCCACCGGCATCCAGCTGTCGGCGGCCTCGCGCCGGATCGGCGCGTCGCTCTTCGGCGCGGTGAAGCGGGCGAAGTACCAGGAGCTGTCGACGAAGGTGTCGCAGGTATCGGTTTCGCGCCGCGCTGCCTTGCCGCATTGCGGGCAGCTGACGTGCTTCCAGCTCGGATGATGGTCCAGCGGGTTGCCCGGGCGGGAAAAGTCCACGTCCTCCGGCAGGCGCACCGGCAGCTGGTCGGCGGGTACCGGCACGACGCCGCAGGCCTCGCAGTGGATGGCCGGGATCGGGCAGCCCCAGTAGCGCTGGCGCGACACGCCCCAGTCGCGCAGGCGCCAGTTCACCACGCCGCGGCCGACCCCCTTGGCTTCCAGCGCGTCGATCACCGCGCGCTTGCCGGCCGCCACGTCGAGCCCGTCGAGGAAGCCCGAGTTGATCAGCGTGCCGTCCTCGGTGAAGGCGGTGTCGCCCACCGTGAACGTCGCGGCCTCGGTGCCGGCCGGCAGCACCACCGGCACCACCGGCAGGCCGTACTTGCGCGCGAAGTCGAGGTCGCGCTGGTCATGCGCCGGGCACCCGAACAGCGAGCCGGTGCCGTATTCCATCAGCACGAAGTTCGCGATCCAGACCGGGAAGCTCGCGCCCTCGATGAAGGGGTGCTTCACGCGGAAGCCGGTGTCGAAGCCGCGCTTCTCCGCCTGCTCGATGCTGGCTTCCGAGGTGCCCATGGCGCGGCACTCGGCCACGAACTCGGCGGCCTTCGGGTCGCGCGCCGCGGCGGCCGCGGCCAGCGGGTGCTCGGCGGCAACCGCCAGGAAGCTCATGCCGAACAGCGTGTCGGGGCGGGTGGTGAAGACCTCGACCTCGTCGGTGCCCTCCACCGGCTCGGTCAGGGCGAAGCGCACGCGGGCGCCCTCGCTGCGGCCGATCCAGTTGCGCTGCATGGTGCGCACGCGCTCGGGCCAGCGCTCCAGCCCATCCAGGGCTTCCAGCAGTTCCGGCGCGAACTTGGTGATGCGGAAGAACCACTGGCTCAGCGACTTCTTCTCGACCACCGCACCCGAGCGCCAGCCGCGGCCGTCGATCACCTGCTCGTTGGCCAGGACCGTGTTGTCCACCGGGTCCCAGTTGACCCAGCTTTCCTTGCGCTCGACGAGGCCCGCGCGCCAGAAGTCGAGGAACAGCGCCTGCTGCTGGCCGTAATATTCCGGGTCGCAGGTGGCGAACTCGCGCGTCCAGTCGAGCGAGAGGCCCATGCTCTTCAGCTCGGCGCGCATGTTGGCGATGTTGCTGTAGGTCCAGGTCGCCGGGTGCACGCCGCGATCGCGCGCCGCGTTCTCGGCCGGCAGGCCGAAGGCGTCCCAGCCCATCGGGTGCATCACCGCGTGGCCGGTGGCGCGCTTGTGCCGCGCGATCACGTCGCCCAGCGTGTAGTTGCGCACGTGCCCCATGTGGATCTTGCCCGAAGGATACGGGAACATTTCCAGCACGTAGGCCTTGGGCGTGCCCGGTGCCGGCACGTCGGGCACCTGGAAGCAGCCGCGTTCCTCCCAGAGCCGCTGCCAGCGCGGCTCGGCCTGGGCGAAGTCGTAGCGGGCGGGGGCGTCGTTGCCCGTGCCGTCCGGCGGGGAGATCTGGGTCGAGGACATTTGGAGGAGAGGATTAAGCCCCCGCTCCGCGCCTGGGAAGTGTGCCGCTGCCACGGCTGCCCTGCTTTGCGAGGCGGCGCCGGCCTGGCGGAACGATGCCCCTCCTGATGCCATCCCTCAGGCGACGTCGTTCCGGCCTGTCAGGCGGCCCGCGCCCCGCCGGGCACGGGCCCTCCGCCGTCAGCGCCCGCCGCGTGCCGCCACCAGCGCCCGGGTGCCGAGGCGCGAGCCGAGCACCGCGGCGATCAGGCCCAGCAGCATGGTCGCGAACACCGAGAAGGAGGCGACCGATGCCCCCTTGGCCGCGGCGTCCGCGGCCTGCCGCGCGCGCTCCTCGGCCTGCTGCATCGCCTGCTGCGCCTGCTGCTCGGCGCCCTGGACCCGCGCCTGCGCGTCCTGCGGCGAGATGTTGTACTCGGCCGCCACCAGCGCATTCAGCCGGTCACGATCTCCCTGCGACAGGTTGCCGTCGGTGATGCGGCGCCCGACCAGCGTCCCGATCTCGGCCTTGCGCTGGTCGGAGTTCATGGCCGCCGGATCGCCGCCGCCACCGCTCAGGGCGTTCTGCGCGCGGTCGATCACCGACTGCGTGGCCGACTGGATGGAGGAGGTGCTGGTGCGGTTCGCCGCCTGCTCGCCGATGCCGGAGACCAGCGAGCCCGCGCCGCGGCCCAGGCTGCCGACCACGCCCGCCACGCCGTTGGCCGCCGTGGCGCCGACGCCCGCGACCAGGTTGCCCAGCAGCACCGCCGAGACCAGGAAGGTCGCGGCCCAGACGGCGAAGCCGTGCAGCGTCCCGTCGGTTCCGTCCGCCGTACCCGACAGCCGGGCCGCCGCGTAGCCGCCGACTGCCAGGCCGATCAGGTTGGCCACGAGCAGCCAGATCCCGGCGCCGATCCCGAAGCTCGAGGCGTCGGGCGTTTGCCGGCTGGTGGCGTCCACCAGCGTGGCGCCCACGGCCGCGCCCAGGACGTTGAGCATCAGGCCGATCGCGAGCGCGATCACCGCGCCGGCGAAGATCGCGCCCCAGGAGATGCGGGAGCGGACGGAAGGCGCCCCCTCGACGGTCGCCGGGCCGGTGCCCGCGGGAAAGCTCGCCCCGTGGGGCGATCCGCTGGTAGGGCTTTGCATGGTGGCTGCTTCCTTTGTTCAAGAAACCACCAGGGCCTGTTCCGGGCTCGGTCGCACGGACAGGGCTGGACGGTCGTCCGATCAGCCCAACAACTGCGGGGAAGATGCAAAGTTGTGCGTGCCCGCCGATTGTGTTCGGGCCTCCAACTCTCAGCCGTCGCGCGGAACACGGGATGGCCTTCCGCTCGGTGCCGAAGGCACGTCCTGCTTGGCCGCTCCGCCGGAGGGCGCCATGATACCCCGATGTTCGTTTCCCCCGCGCCGCACGAAACCTGGCCATCCTGGCCCAACCCCGCGGCCGCCGGCTTCGACCCGGCCCGCTTCGCCCGTGCGACGGCGCTGGCACAGAGCCTCGGCTCCGCGGGGCTGTTCCTGGTGCGCGACGGCCGCCCCCTGAACGGGCTGGGCGATCCCGCCTGGCGCGCCAACGCGCGCTCGATCCGAAAGTCGATCCTGTGCGCCCTGTTCGGGATCGCGGTGGCACGCGGGCAGGTCGACCTCGCGGCCACGCTGCGCGACCTCGGGATCGAGGACAGCGAAGGCCTCAGCGAGGTGGAGCGCGGCGCCACGGTGGCCGACCTGCTGGCGGCGCGCTCGGGCATCATGCACCCGGCCGGCTACGAGAGCGACTGGATGAAGACGCTCAAGGCGCCGCGCCACGCCCACGCGCCGGGCACCCACTGGTGCTACAACAACTGGGACTTCAACGCCCTGGGCACGATCTTCGAGCGCTGCACCGGCCGCGGCGTGCCGGACGCCTTCGCCGAGGAGCTGGCAGCGCCCCTCGGCATGGAGGATTTCCGCCCCGGCGACGCCACGCATGTCCCCTCGGCCGAGAGCGTGCATCCCGCCTATCCGATCACCCTGTCGGCGCGCGACCTCGCCCGCTTCGGGCTGCTCTGGCTGAACCGGGGTCGCTGGGGGGACCGGCAGCTCGTGCCGGCGGACTGGGTGCGCGCCTCGCTGGAGCCGCTTTCCGACGCCGGCGAGGACGGTGCCTACGGCCGGTTGTGGTGGCTGTCGCGCGACGGCACGCATCTGCCCGGCCTGCGGGTGCCGCCCGGCACCTATTCCGCGCGGGGCTGGGGCGGGCACCACCTGATCGTGGTGCCGGCGCACGACCTCGTGGTGGTGCACCGCGCCCAGACCGAGGTGGAACCCTTCCGGATCGTGGGCAAGCCCGCGATGGGCCGCATCCTGGCCGCGCTGCTGGGCGCGGTCGCCTGACCTCCCGCCCCTCGGCGCAACCGGTGCCGAGGAAGGATCAGGTCACGCAGCGGGGCGCCGGCGCGGTCTGCGCCGGCCACCGACGGCGCAGACCGCGCCGCCGCGCCTCAGCCCTTGCCGCCGCGAAGGCGCGACAGTTCCTGCTTGAGCGAGGTGATCTCCTCGCGCAGCACCTCGACCTCGGACGGCGGCGCTTCCGCCGCGCCGCGCCCGTTGGCGCCGTTGGGAAACGGGCTGAACAGGCTCATGGCGCGTTCCATCATCGCCATGTTTTGCTTGCTCAGTTCCTCCAGCCCGGCCAGCGGGGACTGAAAGGCGCCGAACCCGTTGCCCACCCCGCCGCTCATGGCTTCCATGGAGCGGCGCATCTGCTCACCCTGTTGCGCGAAGCCACCCATCATGGTCTCGAGGTAGCGTGGCACCACGGCCTGGAGGTTGCCGCCGTACATGCCGATCAGCTGCCGCAGGAAGGAGGTCGGCAGCATGGCGCTGCCCTTGGCCTCTTCCTCGACGATGATCTGCGTCAGCACGGAACGGGTGATGTCGTCGCCCGACTTGGCATCGTAGACCACGAAGTCGCGACCCGCGCGCACCATCCGCGCCAGGTCCTCGAGCGTGACGTAGGAGCTGCTCTCGGTGTTATACAAACGCCGGTTGGCGTACTTCTTGACCACGACCGGTGGACTGGCGGGCGCCGCACTCTCGCCCGACTCCCCGGCTACCTCCCGCAATTTGCTGGGCTCGGCCATGGGTGACCTCCCTCTGATTTGTGACCCATGCTAGTCCCATCGTGCCGCGCTGCGGAAGAGTTCAAAGAGGAGCGGCAATGACGGGGGATCCGGAAGGATCGGCGGAGCCTCCCGCGCAGAACCCATCGGGACAGGACGATCCGGCAGCAGGCCACCCGGCGCTGGATCACCTGGCGGATGACTGGATCGCGTTGTGGCAGTCGGAAGTCGCGGGATGGATGGCCGAGCCGGAGCTGCGGCGCCTCCTCGCCGCCTGGGTCACGGGCGGCGCCGTTGACGCGGCCAAGGCTGGTCCCACGGCGGCGGGCGGCGGGCCCGGCAGCGCCCCCTGGAGCCTCGTTCCGCCCTGGCTCGCCGAAACCCTACGCGCCGCCGGACACTCTCCTCACGGGGGCTGGCCCCACGAAGCCTGGCCCTACGGACCCCAGCCCCATGGCCCTTCCGGACTCTCCCCCACCGGCTTCCCCCCCTCTGGCTTCCCCTCCGTTGGGCCCGCGCCCGCTGGCGCTGCACCTGGGGCTTTCGGCACTGCGGGGCTGGACAGCGCTGGCAGCGCTTCCACCACGCTCCTCGCCCTCCTGCTCTCACGACTGGACGGCGTGGAGCGGCGCCTGGCCGGTCTCGACGGCAGGGCGGAAGGAAGCGAGGCGCCTGCTCGACGCCCTCGACGCGTCCGGCTTCGGCGCCGCTGACCTCGCCGCCGCGGTCGGGCAGCGCCTCCTGATCGAGGATGCGGCGCTGGTGCACGGCCTCGCCCGGTATCGCCGCCATCCCCGGCCTGCGCTGCCGCCGGAACCACCGGTGCTCTGGCGCGAAGGTGCCAGCCGGCTGCTGGACTACGCCCCCGGGGCCAGCGCGGGACCGCGCCTGCTGGTGGTGCCCTCGCTGGTGAACCGCGCCCGCGTGCTGGACCTCCTGCCCGAACGCTCCATGCTGCGCTGGCTGGCGGCGCAGGACACGCGGCCGCTGCTGCTCGACTGGGGCATGCCGGGCGAGGCGGAGCGCGCCATGGACCTGTCGGCCTTTACCGCCGGTCGGCTGGAGCGCGCCCTGCGTGCCGTGGACGGGCCCGTGGTGATGCTGGGCTACTGCATGGGCGGGCTGCTGGCCCTGGCGGCGGCGCTGCGGCAGCCGGAGCGGGTGCAGGGCCTCGCGCTGCTCGCCACGCCCTGGGATTTCTGGGTCGGGGCACCTTCCCAAGGCAAGGAGCCGGGGGATGCGTCCGAAGGCGGCGCTGGGGCCGCGTCGCGCGGGCTGGCGGCGCTGCTGCCGGTGCTCGAACCCTTGCTCGCCGCCACCGGCACCCTGCCGGTGGACGTGATCCAGTCGCTCTTCGCCTCGCTCGACCCCTTCAGCATCGCCCGCAAGTTCCGCCGCTTCGGCCGCCTGGCCGAGGGCTCGCCGCAGTTGCGGCACTTCGTGGCGCTGGAAGACTGGCTCAACGACGGCGTGCCCCTGCCCGCCCCCGTGGCGCGCGAGTGCCTCGGCGGCTGGTACGGCCGCAACACGCCGGCCCGCGGGGAATGGCGCATCGCGGGCGAGGTGGTGTCGCCACGGCGCCTGGAGATCCCGGCCTTCGTCGCCGTGCCGCATCGCGACCGGATCGTGCCCCCGGCCAGCGCCCGCGCCCTGGCCGCAGCACTGCCGCGCGCGGTGCTGCACGAAACACCGGCCGGGCATATCGGCATGGCCGCGGGCGGACGCGCGGAAGCGGCGCTGTGGCGGCCGCTGCGGCAATGGATGGCCACGCTGCCGGGCTGAGCGCGTTCGGGCCGTGCTTGGCTCCGTATACGCGGTGGGCGGCCTTCCCGAGCTGGCATCGTGACGCATCGCCGCCGCACCGGCGGAACCCTGGTCCGAGGTGCGCTTCGGGATGGTGGCACCCTGAGTCAGGTGGAACAGGTCGTACCCGGCGGCCTGAAACGACCTGACCGTGCCCGCCCTGGACCACGCGGCCAGCCATGCCGCGCGACTGCCCCAGGCAGGGCCTTGCAACT
This sequence comes from Roseomonas elaeocarpi, assembly GCF_042433915.1. NCBI lineage: Bacteria > Pseudomonadati > Pseudomonadota > Alphaproteobacteria > Acetobacterales > Roseomonadaceae > Roseomonas > Roseomonas elaeocarpi. Next base: position 75,765 of record NZ_JBHLUN010000014.1, read on the forward strand.
TCCGGGCGCCGGAGGACTCCTTTGGAACATCCCCGACACCCTTCCGAAAGGTGCTTCCCCATGTCCGCCACACAGCACTACGCCCCGCCCGGCCCGCTCGGCTTCGGCGGCGCGCCCCTCGGCAACATGTTCGAAGTCGTGTCCGAGGCTGACGCCGCCGCCACGCTGGAGGCTGCCTGGGACAGCGGCATCCGCTACTTCGACACCGCGCCGGAATACGGCCCGGGCATCTCCGAGCACCGCTTCGGCCAGGCACTGCGGCAGCACCCGCGCGAGGAGTTCGTGCTGTCCACCAAGGTCGGTCGCCTCCTGCGCGCGGACGCGAGCAAGGGTGGGCAGCACGGCCCCTTCGTGAAGGGACTGCCCTTCCGGGTGGACTACGACTATTCCGCCGACGGCGTCCGCCGCTCGCTCGAGGACAGCCTGCAGCGCCTGGGGCTGGCCAGCATCGACGTGGTCTATATCCACGACTGCGCCGAGGACGCGCATGGCGAGCACTGGCGCGAGGTCTTCCACACCGCCATGACCGGCGCCGCCGTCGCCCTGACGAAGCTGCGCGAGGAAGGCGTGATCCGCGGCTGGGGCCTGGGCGTGAACCGGGTGGAGCCCTGCGTCATGGCGCTGGAACAGGCCGACCCGGACGTCTTCCTGCTGGCCGGCCGCTACAGCCTGCTGAACCAGCCGGCGCTGGACGAGTTCTTCCCCCGCTGCGCCGAGCGCGGCGCCCACGTCGTGGTGGGCGGCCCCTATAATTCCGGCCTGATCGCGGGCGGCAAGAACTTCGAGTACCAGCCGGCCTCCGCGGACAAGATCTCGGCCCGGGACCGGCTGCGCGCCATCGCGGAACAACACGGCGTGGACCTGCGTGCCGCGGCGCTGCAGTTCTGCGCCGCCCATCCGGTGGTCTGCTCCGTGATCCCCGGCACCAAGAACCCGGCGCGCGTGCGCGAGAACGTCGCCCTGATGGCGCAATCGATCCCGGCGGATTTCTGGGCGGAGCTGAAGCACGAGCACGTCCTGCCCGAGGCCGCGCCGGTTCCGGGCGGCTGAGGCGGGGGCCGGCGCCGTCTCCCCGGGCGGCGCCCCGATCGCGCTGGGGCGGTCCCCGGTGCGGAGCATCGGGATAGCGGCCTTGTGGAGTGCCCCGGCAACATCCCATCTTTCCCCCATTGGGAGAACGACACGCCATGGACGATCTTGTGATTGCCGCCGCCGCTCGCACGCCGGTCGGCTCCTTTAACGGCGCCTTCGCCACGTTGCCGGCGCACGTACTGGGCGCCGTCGCGATCAAGGCGGCTCTGGAGCGCGCGGGGGTCTCGCCCGAGGAGGTGGACGAGGTCATCCTGGGCCAGGTGCTGACCGCGGGCGAAGGACAGAACCCGGCGCGCCAGGCCTCGGTCGCGGCCGGCATCCCGGTGGAGCGCACCGCCTTCGCCATGAACCAGCTCTGCGGCTCGGGCCTGCGCAGCGTGGCGCTGGCGGCGCAGCAGATCGCCACCGGCGATGCCCGTATCGTGGTGGCGGGTGGCCAGGAAAGCATGACCCAGGCCCCGCACTGCGCGAACCTGCGCGCCGGGCAGAAGATGGGCGACCTGAACCTGATCGACACCATGATCCGCGACGGGCTGTGGGACGCCTTCAACGGCTACCACATGGGCGTCACCGCCGAGAACGTGGCCGAGAAGTACCAGATCACCCGCGACCAGCAGGACGAGTACGCCTTCAACTCGCAGCGCAAGGCGGGCGAGGCGATGCGCAGCGGGCTGTTCGCCCAGGAGATCGCTCCGGTGACGGTGAAGACCCGCAAGGGCGAGGTGACCGTTTCCACCGACGAGTACCCGAAGCCCGACACCACCCGCGAGGTCCTGGCCAAGCTGCGCCCGGCCTTCGACAAGTCGGGCACCGTCACCGCCGGCAACGCGTCCGGCATCAACGACGGCGCCGCGGCGATCCTGGTGATGTCGGGGGCCGAGGCCGCGCGGCGCGGCATCACACCGCTGGCCCGCATCGCCTCCTGGGCCACGGCGGGCGTGGACCCGTCGCTCATGGGTACCGGCCCGATCCCGGCCTCGCGCAAGGCGCTGGAAAAAGCGGGCTGGAAGGTGGCCGACCTCGACCTGATCGAGGCGAACGAGGCCTTCGCCGCGCAGGCCTGCGCCGTGAACAAGGAGATGGGCTGGGACACCGACAAGGTGAACATCAGCGGCGGTGCCATCGCGCTGGGCCACCCGATCGGTGCTTCCGGCGGGCGCGTACTGACCACCCTGCTCCATGGCATGAAGGCGAAGGGGGCGCGCAAGGGCCTGGCCACGCTGTGCATCGGCGGCGGTATGGGCGTCGCCATGTGCGTCGAGGCCGTCTGAGCTGTCCGGGCGCCGGTGCGCAGGCGGCGCCGTAAGAACCAGCGCGCCGGGGCTTTCGCGGCTTCCGGCGCGTACCTGCCCGCTAGTCCTGGCTGCCGCTCCGGGCCACCGCTTCCTCGCTGGGCTGTTCCTCCGCGGCGCGGGAGGCCGGGACGAGGCCGCGGCTGACCCAGGCCGGCACCGTCACCCGCCGCCCCGCCGCCTCGGGCCGCAGCGGCATCACGCCGAAGACCTCCTTGCGCGCCTCGATGATCGTCACGCCGGCAAGCTTCGGCGCCACGCTGCGCCCCATTGCCTCCCAGGCGCGGGCACCGCGGAGCAGGAAGCGGGAGCGGAAGGGCGGCACGAACAGCGCGCCGTCGCGACGTTCCACGTGGAACATCCCCGCCCGCAGGAACCGTGCGAGCTGCCCGGGGCTGTAGGGCTGCCCGTGGCCGAGCGGCGTGCGCTCCAGATGGGCCCAGATGCTGCGCCGGTTGGGCACCAGCACCAACAGCCGCCCCTCGTCCTTCATCACCCGCCAGACCTCGCGCAGCAGGCGGCGGGAATGCGCGGCATTCTCCAGCCCGTGGACCATCAGCACGTTGTCGAAGCTGAGGTCCGGGAAGGGCAGGCTTTCCTCCTCCACCAGGGCGGCGGCGCAAGGGCCATCGGGCGGCCAGGGCAACATGGTGCCCGGGTGCAGCTGCGCCGGCGCCACGGCCACCACGCGCGCCGCCCGTCGTCGCCACAGGCGCAGGTAGGGCCCGGCATGGCCGATCCCCAGGACCTCACGTCCCGCCAGCTCGGGCCAGAGGGCGCGCAGCCGCGTCCGGAGCAGGCGCTTCGCAACGACCCCGGTGGGTGAGGCGTAGAAGCTATCGAACCCATGGACCTCAGCGCTCATGGGACGGGAATATAGGGCACCACGGCCCCGAAGGAACCACGATGACCCTGAATGTGCGGGCGATCCCCTGCCTGTCCGACAACTATGCCTGGCTGCTCACCTGCTCCGACACCGGCACCGTGGCGGTGTGCGACCCCGGCGAGGCCGCGCCCGTGCTGGCCGCCCTGCCCGAGGGGCGCTGCGACCTCGTGCTGATCACCCACCACCACGGCGACCACGTGGGCGGCGTGGCGGAACTCGTGGCGGCCACGGGCGCCAAGACGGTCGGTCACCCCGCTGAAGGCGTGCGGCTGCCGCCGCTCGACCACGCCCTGAACCCGGGCGACGGCATCGCGATCGGTGCCGCGCGCGCCATCGTCATCGACACGCCGGGCCACGCGCGCGGCCACGTCGCCTTCCATGTCCAGGCGCCGGGGCGGGAGCGTGACGTGCTGCTGTCGGGCGACGCGCTGTTCTCGCTGGGTTGCGGCAAGCTGCTGGAAGGCACGGCGGAGGAGATGTTCCTGTCGATGCAGCGCCTGCGCACCCTGCCGCCCGACACGCTGGTCTGCCCGGGCCACGAATACACTCTGTCCAATGCCCGCTTCGCCCTGACCGTGGAGCCCGACAACCAGGCGCTGCAGGCGCGGGTGCGGGAGGCCGAGGCGCAGCGCGCGGCCGGCCAGCCCACGGTGCCCACCACGCTCGAGGGTGAGATCGCCACCAACCCCTTCCTGCGGGCGGTGGACGTGCAGACCCTGGCCGCGCGCCGCCGGGCCAAGGACGTGTTCCGTGGCTGAACCCCGCACAACCGCGCTGGACCTGCGGGACCCGAGCCTGACGGCCGAGGCGGTGGCGGCGGCGCTCGACCTCCGGCCGCATCTCGAGGGCGGGCGCTACCGCGAAACCTGGCGCGACCACCCCGCGGATGGCGGCCGGGGCGCCGGGACCAGCATCCTGTTCCTGCTCGCGGCCGGGGAGCGCAGCCACTGGCACCGCGTGGACGCCGCCGAGGGCTGGCACTGGCAGGCCGGCGCCCCGCTCCGGCTCGAGATGTGCCGCGACGGCGACGACCCGGCCAGCACGATGCTCGGCCCCGTGATCGGCGCCGGGCAGTCGCTCTCGGCCATGGTGCCGGCGGGCTGGTGGCAGGCGGCGTCCTCGTGCCCGGCGGCGGGCACGGCGACGTGGTCGCTGGTGTGCTGCACCGTGTCGCCGGCCTTTCGCTTCGAGGGCTTCGAGATGGCCCCGCCCGGCTGGCAGCCGGGGCGGCGCGGATGAGCGAGGCAAGCGCCTGGGACGCGCGCTACGGACAGCAGGGCTTCACCTTCGGCGCCGCGCCCAACCTGTACCTGCGCAGCCTCCAGCCGCGCCTGCGCCCGGGGATGCGCGCCCTGTCGCTGGGCGACGGCGAGGGGCGCAACGGCGTCTGGCTGGCGGAACAAGGGCTGGAGGTCACCAGCCTCGACTGGTCCGAGGTCGGGTTGGAGAAGGCCCGCACCCTGGCCGCTGCCCGTGGCGTCGCGCTGCGCAGCGAGTGCGCCGACCTGACGCGCTGGTGCTGGCCGGCGGAAGGCTACGACCTCGTGGCCTGGATCTTCGTTCACCTTCCACCCGCGGACCGTGCGTTGGTGGCGGATCGGGCGATGGCGGCGCTGCGGCCGGGCGGGCTGTTGGCGGTGGAGGCCTTCACCCCTGCGCAGGAGGGTCGCCGTTCCGGTGGCCCGCGCGACCCGGCGCTGCTGCCCACCGGGGCGGAGCTGCGTCACCTGTTCCGGAACCTGATCGTGCTGGAATGCCTCGAGGGCACGGTGCGCCTCGACGAGGGCCCGCGCCACCAGGGCGAGGCGGAGGTGGTGCGCGGCCTATGGCAGCGGCCGGAGCAGGGCTGAACCTCCACATCCGAACGGAGGCCGGTGCCCGCCCCCGGGGACCGGCAGCGGCCGCCTCCCCACCGCCGCCACGCGAGGCTGCGCCCGCGGCGGCAGGCTTCTCAGGCTGCCCTGGCCGCCATCCAGCCGCCGCCCGCCACCAGCAGCATGGCGACCACGACCCGCCAGCCCAGCTCTCCCCCGCCCAGCAGGATCAGCAGCAGCGTCGAGGCCACCGGCACCGCGTAGCCCAGCGTTCCGAGCAGCCTCGGGTCGCCCCGCTTCATGCCGATGTCCCACAGGAAAAAGGCGGCCCCCACGGGTCCCAGCCCCATCAGGACCACGACAACCCATTGCCCCGCCCCCGGCAGCACCGTCCGCTCGAACAGCGCGTGCGCCAGCGCCGCCAGGACTGCGGTCACGAGGCAGAAGCCCGCCACCGCCGCGGTGGGCACCGCCGCCATGCGCCGCGAGGTGACGGAATACAGCGCCCAGACCAGCGCCGCCGCGGCCGCGCACAGGAAGCCCGCCCCCGCACCGGGTGGAAAGGAGGCGCCCGCCCCCACGATCAGCGCGCAGCCGCAGAAGCCCAGCGCCACGCCCGACAGCCGGCGCGCGCCCAGCGGCAGGCCGAGGAGCGGGCCCGACAGCAGCACGATCAGCAGCGGCCACAGGTAGTTCAGCAGGTTGGCCTCCACCGCCGGCGCCAGCGCCAGGGCGGCGAAGTAGAGGGCGTGGTAACCGAACAGCCCCCCGACCCCGTGCAGCCAGGCGAGGGCCGGCTGTTGCAGCTGCCCCAGCTCTCCCCGCAGCACCACGGCCGCGGTGCCGAGGACCCCGCCCACCGCGAAGGCCATCGCGGTGATCTGCAAGGGTGGCAGCCCCGCCGCCAGGCGGCCCAGCAGCGCCAGCGAGGCCCAGAGCACCAGGGCGCCGATCCCGGCCAGCGTCGCGCTCTTCCCGCTCCGCCCCGCCGATGCCCGGCCCGTCACCGCCCGGTTCCCGGCCATGCCGCGCAACCGCCGCGCCGCGGGGCCCCGCCCGTCCAGTCATGCCGTCGGGCCGGGTCCGCGCCACTGGTCGCACCGGCCGAGAGGAACCATGTAGAGCCTCCCCGCCATTCCTGCTGAAAGGCTTCGCCTCCCATGGGTTTCCTGCTGCGCACCGTGATCACCGCCCTCGCCTTCTGGGTGGCCGATGCGCTGGTGGACGGCATCCACCTGCCCGGCGTCGTGGGCACGCTCTTCGCCGCGGTGGTGTTCGGGCTGGTGAACGCGGTGGTGCGCCCGGTGATCGCGCTGCTGTCGCTGCCGCTCACCCTGTTGACGCTGGGGTTCTTCACGCTGGTCATCAATGCCCTGATGTTCGCGCTGACCGCGGCCCTGTCGCCGATCAGCGTCGACGGTTTCGGCGCGGCCTTTCTCGGCGCGCTGGTGGTGACGGTGGTGTCCTGGGCCGCCAGCCGCGTGGTGTCGGACCGGCTCTGAGGCGTCGGGCCCTGACCCAAGCTCCGGCCCGCGCCTTGGGCGGTGCCGCGCGACGCGCTCAGCCGGCGCGCGGCGGCTGGTAGGGCAGTGCCGCCGGCCTGAACGGCGTCACCTGCACCTCGCGCCACACGTCGCCCTGGCTGTAGGGGTCTTCCGCCAGCCAGCGCCGCACCGCCGCCTCGTCGGGCAGGTCGAGCACCAGCATCGAGCCGGTCATCCGCCCTTCCGCGTCGGTGAGCGCGCCGCCCATCAGCAACACGCCACGCTCCGCCTCAGGGGTCACGCGCTCGAAGTGGGTCGGGCGCGCCGCCATGCGCCGGGCAAGGGCGCCTTCGTCCGTGCCGTCATGGGCGATCACCAGGAAGGCCATGGGTTCTTCTCCGCTTCGCGGGAAGCCCTGCCCGGACGGCAGGCTTCGCCGGCACGAAGCAGTACCGGCGCGACCGGCGCCAGTGAAGCCGGGTCCGGCTCTTCCGCCTCCTCGGGGCCGCAGGCCCAGCCTGTGGGGCCCAGCTGCCGGCCGGAGCCGGCCCGGCGGGGCCCCTCCACCGGGAACCTGCCCCTGCGGGAAACAGCCGGCACCGGGGCGAGCGGCGGCCCCGGTGCCGGACCGCCTCAGTACATGTGCTGGCCGCCGTTGATCGACAGCGTCGAGCCCGTGATGAAGTCCGCGTCATCGGCCGTCAGGAAGCACACGCCGCGCGCAATGTCCTCCGCCTGACCCAGGCGACCGACGGGAATGCGCGCCACGATCTTTTCCAGCACGTCGGGCGGCACGGCACGCACCATCTCGGTGTCGACGTAGCCCGGCGCGATGGCGTTGACGGTGATGTTGGCGCGCGCCCCTTCCTGGGCCAGCGCCTTGGTGAAGCCGTGGATGCCCGACTTGGCGGCGGCGTAGTTCACCTGCCCGTACTGGCCCGCCTGCCCGTTGATCGAGCCGATGTTGACGATGCGGCCGAACTTCCCGGCCGTCATGTCGTCCCACACCAGCTTGCACAGGTTGAAGCAGGAGCCGAGATTGGTGTCGATCACCTGGTCCCACATGTCGCGATTCATGCGCTTCATGGTGCCGTCGCGGGTGATGCCGGCGTTGTTCACCAGGATCTCGACCGGCCCGAACTCTTCCTTGATGGCGGCGATGGCCGCCTTGCACTGCTCGAAGTCCCCCACGTCGAACTTGCGACAGGGAATGCCGGTGCGCTCCGTGAAGGCGCGCGCGGCGTCCTCGTTGCCCGCGTAGGAGGCGACGACGCTGCGTCCCTGGTCGCGCAACATTTCGCTGATCGCGGCGCCGATGCCCCGCTGGCCACCGGTGACGAGTGCGACACGTGCCATCTTGGTTCCTCCTTGAACCGAGCTCCAGTTCCATCTCATCCGGGCTTCGGTGTCTTACAAGGTGCGACCCCGGCGAAGCGTTTCCAAGAAGATCCCGGCCGCGCCTCACTGTTACGTCTACAAAACATTATGATTTCGGATTTCGGGGGACTCGGTCGCAGGAAAGACGTGGCGCGGGCAGCCCCGCCGGTGCTAGGACGCCGCCGCCCGTCCCCGAAGCGGCACGGCAGCAGGAGCTCTTTGCGACCATGGACACACCGATCGCCGCCATCCTCTGGCCCGAGCACGCGCGCCGTGAGCCGCAGGCCATGCTGCGCATGCTCGAGATGCTGGAGCGCCGCTGCCTCGAGATGGGGGCCGAGGAAGCCGCCGAGCACCTGCAGCGCGCCGTCGACGCCCTGCTGCGCGACCAGGCCAGCCGCCGCCGCGCGGCCTGAGGACCGCGCCCCGCGCGCCGGCGTGACCAAGGGTCCGACGGCGGCTCCGGCCTGCCGTCAGGCGCGGCGCAGGCGGAACAGCGCCTGCTCGCCGAACAGGTTCGCCAGCCACACGCTGCGCCGCCACGGGGCGCGTAAGCCCCGCTCATCCACCGCCAGCCACTGCTCCACCACGTAGCCTTCCAGCGCGCAGAGCGCGAAGAAGTCGCGGATGGTGCAGGGGTGGATGTTGGGCGTCTCGTACCAGGGGCGGTCCCAGGTGTCGGTGTCGGGCATCCGCCCGGTGGTGAGCAGCCGCCAGCGCATCTGCCAGTGCCCGAAATTCGGGAAGGACACCACCGCGGTGCGCCCGATGCGCAGCATCTGGCGGAGCACCTCGCGCGGCTTCTCCACCGCCTGGAAGGTGCGCGACAGCACCACGCAGTCGAAGGCCTGGTCGGGATAGAAGGCGAGGTCGGCATCGGCATCGCCGTGGATCACCGCGAGCCCCTGCCCCACGGCGCGCGCCACCTGGGCCATGTCGATCTCGATGCCGCGCGCGTCGGCATCCTTCTCGCGCGTCAGGTGGTCGAGCAGCGCGCCGTCGCCGCAGCCGATGTCGAGCACCTTGGCGCCCTGCGGGATCATGTCGGCGATCAGGCGCAGGTCGAGCCGCATGTTCTTGGCGACGAAGCGGATCGGCAGGCTGTCGGGCAAGGCAAGGCTCCCCAGCGCGGGCGGTGCGTCGCACGCCGCGATATCGTGCCGGACTTAGAGAAGCTGCTTCCCGACGTCCAGGCACGAAGCTTCCGCGCGAGGCCCCTCAATCATGGACGGGCCACCGTGATGAGCCGCCGGAGGATGAAGACGCTGAGAGTGGGGAGCCGGAACACACGGCCGCATGGCTGTCGGCGGGCGCGTGGCGACGGTGGCCGGGCAGAGCCGCGATGCGCGCCCGGTCCTGCGGCGAAGGGCCGCTGCAACAGCGTTGCCCCGGCCTCCCGGCCGGGGCAACGCGCCGTTCAGGCGATCTGCTCGGACTGCGCGCCGCTGTCCGGACGGGCCGGGCCCAGAACCGGCTCCTCACCCATCGGCACGTTCTGGAACACGCTGAAGGTGCCCTTGCCGTCGATCGAGGGGCCCTGCGTCCAGCGGCCGGCCTGCGGCGCGGAACCGTCGGCAGCGGTGGCGAAGAAGTTGTAGTTGAACTTCTGGTGCTCCTCGCTCTGCGGGAAGGAGTTCGGGATCGGCAGCGCACCCTGCGCACCGCCCAGCTCCTCGACCACCGCCAGCCACTGCTGCTGGTGCATGGTGTCGCGGGCGATCATGAAGTGCAGCATGTCCTTCATGCCGGTGTCGTCGGTGGCGTTGAACAGCCGCACCGCCAGCACGCGGCCCGTCGCCTCGGCCGCCACGTTGCAGTACATGTCCGCGGCCAGGTTGCCGCTGGCGTAGATGTGCGACATGTCGAAGGGCACGCCCTCCGCGTTGGCCGGGAAGGCCGCCATGCCGGTGGACAGAATATGCCGGTGCAGCATGCCCTCGATGGCGCCGCGGGCGCTGCCGCCGCCCATCACCGTGCCCACGATGCCGTCCGCGGCACCCGCTTCCTGCACCTTGGTGGGCGCCGTCTCGAGGTTCATCGCCACGGCGGTCGCCAGCATCTCGATGTGACCGATCTCCTCGGTCGCCGTGTGCAGCAGCATGTCGCGGTACTTCGTGGTCGGGCCGCGTGCGCCCCAGGCCTGGAACATGTACTGCATGCAGACGCGGATCTCGCCTTCCACGCCACCGATGGCCTGCTGCAACATCCGCGCGAAAACCGGATCCGGTGTGCTCACCTTCACAGGATATTGCAGCTTCTTATCGTGGTAGAACATGATTGGGTCGTCCTGCGCAGGGGATGGAGGCGGCTCCGAACCGCCAGCACAGCAACGCCCGGTTCCTCCAAAAGATACCCCTACGGAGTATCACGGAAGGTGGAGCATCTATTTACCGACGGGCGTTTGTACCTCCGCCGTACGCCGGAGGAACGGGAGCCTATCCTCCAGCGCCTGCGCCGGATCGAGGGACAGGTGCGCGGCCTGCAGCAGATGGTGGAACAGGACCGCTACTGCCTCGAGGAAATGCAGCAGATCAGCGCGGTCACGGCCGCACTGCGCGAGGTCGCGGTGCTGCTGGCCTCCCAGCATTTCACCGCGGGGCTGGAACGCGCAGCCTCGGGCAAGGACACGGAAATCCTGCTTGAAGAAATGAAGACCGTGCTGCGCGCGGCGATCCGGCAGGGGGGCTGATCCTCTGGGATGCCATGTCGGTGGAGCCCGGCGGCTGCGGCGCAGGAACCGCCGTGCCCGGCTTGGCAGGCCGGCTCCCCGCCCCTGCCGGCCGCGGCCGCCCAGGCGTTAACCTGGGCTCGCTAAGCCGGTTCAGCTAACCCGGGCTCACGCCTGGAGGCGGCGCTGCGCCAGCGGTGGCAGGAAGGCGTCGGTGTAAACCGCCTCCGCCGTCAGCCTGGGCGTGAGGCCGTAGGCTTCCTCGACGGTGCGGACCGCGCGGCTGAGCCGTGCCGCGTCCACCACCGACAACCCGTCGCGGCGCGCGGCCGGGCTCGCCACCATGTCGTCGAACACCACCTTCTGCCGTTCGGTCTCGATCGCCACGTCGGTCAGCGGCTCGGCTTTGCGCAGCGCCGCGATCGCCTCGTCCGGATGCGCCTGGGCATACACGAGCGAGCGGAACAGCGCCGCCAGCGTGGCCTTGGCCGCCTCGGGCTCGCGCTGGAGATAGGCGCGGGTGGTGAGGAAGCAGCTGCCGTACAGGTCGAGGCCGTGGTCGCGGTAGTACAGGATGCGCTGCTGCGGCCAGTCCATGCCCAGCGCCTTGAGCGACAGCGCCGTGGTGGTGGTCAGGCCGGTGACACCGTCGGCGCGGCGCTGCACCAGCATCGGCTCGCGCAGCTCCGGGTTCACCGTCATCCAACTGACCTTCGCGGCGTCGAAGCCGGCGGCCTTGGCGAAGGCCGGGAACATCTGCCGCCCGGCGTCGGATTCCGGTGCCGCCAGCGTTTTGCCCTCGAGATCCTTGGGCGCCCGGATCGGCCCGTCGGCCCGCACCGTGGCGCTGAGCAGGCTCGCATCACCCCAGATGCCCACGACCACCAGCCCGGCATCGGGGTTCTCGGCCATGAACTTCAGCGCGGGGTTGATGTCGGCCTGCCCCATCTCGTAGGCGCCCGCCGCCAGGTCCACCGGCACGCGGCCGGAGCCGAAGCCGCGGCTCACCGTCACGTCCACGCCGGCCTCGCGGAAGAAGCCCTTGTCGCGGCCGAGCAGCACGAAGGCGTTGGGCCCCTGCAGCGCCCAGTCGAGCGAGTAGCGGACCTTGGGCAGCGCCTGCGCCCGCGCGAGGCGAGGCGCGGCGAGGAGGGCGCCACCGGCGGCGAGGGCGGCGCGACGGGAAAGCATCATGGCGTTTCGATCCTGGCGAAGGCGGGACGCGTTTGCCGCACCCTTTCGCCTCCGCATCATACAAGGAGCATGCCAGCCGCCCGCGCCGCGGCCCCCGCGTGGTTCCTCCGCGGGCGTTCCGGCCCGGCGCGCCGTCACGCGGCGGTTCGGGTGTCGGTCTGCTGGAGGTCGAGCAGCAGCGCCTGCCGGACCTCCCACAACCGTCCGAAGGACGGGGTCTGCTCGATCTGGCGGAGAATGGCCCCGGCCGTCTCCGCCGGCAGGCCCACCCTCGCGCCGAAGGCATCGCGCGTCGCGGCATCGCGGAGGCGCTCGTGCAAGTCGCAAATGTTGCGCACGCAGTCCGCCCGCAACCGTCCGAGCAACTGCTCACCGACAAGGCAGTAGAGCTGCGCCTGGGCGATCCACTCGACGATCAGAACCAGGTCGTAAGGAAGGCGGGGCAGCAGCAGGAAGGGGTTCTGCTGGGACAGGACCTGGGCGTTGTCGATGCCGAGCTCGTTGAGCCGGTCGATCTTTTCCCGGCTCAGGTCGTCGATCAGCAGCAGCGAGAAGCTGCTCGGCGTCGCGTCCGGCGCGGGGTCGTCGCGCACCCCCCAGATCTTCATCGCCTGGAAGCCCCGCCGCATGAGGGCCAGGATCAGCAGGTCGGGCGCGAAGCCCACGGTAAAAGCGATCAGCAGGAGCCAGGAATTTCCGTTCAGCCCGACGGCGCTCGCCGCGTGACGCAGCACGGCCGCCACCACCACGGCGATCACGATGCGCGCGGCGTAGTAGTAGAGCGAGATGGGATAAAGGTCGTTGTTGTTCACCCGGTCCAGCAGGCGCCCCAGCGAGTAGATATAGGCGGCCAGGAAGGCGAAGGAGAGCATCGAGAAGGATTGGAGCTGGTAGGCCGTCGTGTCGGACCCGGCCTCGACCCGCATCCCGGCGAGGACGACCATGGGGATGCGGAAGTATTCCGGGTGGAAGAAGCCGATGAACACGGTCAGGAAGCCGCCGAACAGGATCACGAAGTACGAGAACATCGGCACCGCGTAGTCGCGGTCCACCCGGCCGGCGATGTCCGTGTTCAGGATCGTCCTGGCCGCCCGGTAATGGACGGTGCGGCTCACGGTATAATCCCTCAGCGAGGAAAGGCGGTTGTGCTGCCGCCGCTTGCTGGTGTTCTGCACCACGCAGATCAGGCTTGGCAGGAAGGCCAGGAACACGGACAGGAAGGCCGACAGCACGAGGGGCAGCGAGACCTCGCCCGTGTTGCTGAAGATGATGCGCCAGAAGGCGAGCACGACCAGGATCACCAAGGCCGGCGGAAGCAGGTTGTAGAACCAGCGCCACCTCGGGTCCTCGGTTCTGTCGCCCGAGGCATCGAAACCCACTCCCAACGGCTCGTTCTCGCTGGCCATGGCACCCTCCCCCGGCGGGCTGAGGATGTGCCTCGGCCGGAGGGCGGCTCAATCAAATTCGTTAACAGTCCGGAACTTTCTGCCAGCCGCGGCGGAAGGTTTCCGTACCGGCTACCTTCCCACGATGTCGGACGGCGCCAGGCTCCGCTCCAGCGCCCCACCCCCGAGGCCCCGGCACGGCTGCCGGGCCTGCGGCCAACCCCGCCAGCCCGGGCTTCCCGGCCTCAGACCCCCAGCTTCTCCGCCGCCCCGCGCAGAAAACCCGCCAGCGTCTGACGGAACTCCGGCTCATCCAGCAGGAAGGCGTCGTGGCCCTTGTCGGAGGCGATCTCCACGAAGGACACGTTGGCCGCAGCCTTGTTCAACGCCCGCACCACCTCGCGCGATTCCTCGGTCGGGAACAGCCAGTCGGAGGAGAAGGAGGCCAGCAGGAACCGCGTCGCGGTGTTCTGGAACGCGGTCGACAGCTCGCCGCCATGTTCCGCGGCCAGGTCGAAGTAGTCCATAGCCCGGGTGATCGTCAGGTAGGAATTGGCGTCGAAGCGCCGCACGAAGGTGGAGCCCTGGTGGCGCAGGTAGCTTTCCACCTGGAACACGTCCTCCAGGAAGGTCAGCGCCTTGGCACCCTGCAGCCTGCGGCCGAACTTGCGGGTCAGCGCGGCCTCGGAGAGGTAGGTGATGTGCGCCACCATGCGCGCCACGCTCAACCCTTGCGCCGGGACCGAGCCGTCTTCCCAGTAGCGGCCGCCTTTCCAGGCCGGGTCGGAATGGATCGCGGCGCGCCCGACCTCGTCGAAGGCGATGTTCTGCGCCGAGTGGTGCGCGGCGGTGGCGATGGGCGCGCAGGCGAAGACACGCTCCGGATAGGTCGCCGCCCATTCCAGCGCCTGCATCCCGCCCATGGAGCCGCCCACCACCGCCAGCAGCCGCTTGATCCCGAGGTGCTCCACCAGCTTGGCCTGGGCGCGCACCATGTCGCGAATGGTGACGTGCGGGAAATCCGTGCCCCAGGGCCGGCCCAGCCCGCGCCCGGTGGCGGGGTCGGTCATCTCCTCGCGCGGGCCGGTGGAGCCCATGCAGCCGCCCAGGACATTGGCGCAGATCACGAAGAAGCGGCTGGTGTCCACCGGGTCGCCCGGCCCCACCACGCCCTTCCACCAACCCTCGCGCCCCGTCACCGGGTGCGTCTCGGCCACGTACTGGTCGCCGGTCAGGGCGTGGCACACCAGCACGGCGTTGGAACGGTCGGCGTTCAGCCGCCCGTAGGTTCGGTAGGCCACCGCCATCGGTGCCAGCACGGTGCCGCAGTCCAGCAGCATCCCGTCCTCGAACACCACGCGCTGGTGATCAACGTCCGGCAGGGGGGCAAGGTCGGCATCCACGGGCAGGAGGCTTAGAGCAGATCGGCCGCCGGCGAAATCAGGCATCGCGCGCACAGCCCCGTCACAGCCGCGTGCCTGCCAGCACGTGGGACGGCGCCATGGGCTCGTTGCCGGTGCAGGCGCCGTGGCCTGGAAGCGCCGGAACAGAGAAAGGGCGCCGGCCCCGCGAGGAACCTGCGCCCTTTTCGATCCATGACAGGGCAGGAGCGCAACGCCCCTGCCCGGCCGCGTCAGGTGTTCATGGCGTCGAAGAAGTCGTGGTTGGTCTTGGAGTACTTCAGCTTGTCCAGAAGGAACTCCATCGCGTCCTGCGTGCCCATCGGGTTCAGGATACGGCGCAGCACCCACATCTTCGACAGGTCGGAGCGCTCCACCAGCATCTCCTCCTTGCGGGTGCCCGACTTGGTGATGTCGATCGCCGGGAAGACGCGCTTGTCGGACAGCTTGCGGTCGAGCACGAGCTCACAGTTGCCGGTGCCCTTGAACTCCTCGAAGATCACCTCGTCCATGCGCGACCCGGTGTCGATCAGCGCGGTGGCGATGATGGTGAGCGAACCACCTTCCTCGATGTTGCGGGCGGCACCGAAGAAGCGCTTCGGGCGCTGCAGCGCGTTGGCGTCCACACCACCGGTCAGCACCTTGCCCGAGGACGGCACCACCGAGTTGTAGGCGCGGCCCAGGCGCGTGATGGAATCCAGCAGGATCACCACGTCGCGCTTGTGCTCGACGAGGCGCTTGGCCTTTTCCAGCACCATCTCGGTGACCTGGACGTGGCGCGTCGCCGGCTCATCGAAGGTCGAGGCCACGACCTCGCCGCGCACGGTGCGGGCCATGTCGGTGACTTCCTCGGGCCGCTCGTCGATCAGCAGCACGATCAGGAAGACTTCCGGATGGTTGGCCGAGATCGACTTGGCGATGTTCTGCAGCATCACCGTCTTGCCGGTGCGCGGCGGCGCCACCACCAGCGCGCGCTGGCCCATGCCGATCGGCGCCACCAGGTCGATCACGCGGTGCGTGTTGTCCTTGGTCGGGCCCTTGTTGTTGGCCTGCTGCGCCTCAAGCTCCGCGTTCTCCATCCGCAGCCGGCGGGTGGGGTAGAGCGGGGTGAGGTTGTCGAAGTTGATGCGGTGGCGCAGCGCCTCGGGCGGCTCGAAGTTGATCGCCTCGACCTTCAGCAGCGCGAAGTAGCGCTCGCCATCCTTGGGCGCGCGGATCTGGCCCTCCACCGTGTCGCCGGTGCGCAGGCCGAAGCGGCGGACCTGGGTGGGGGAAACGTAGATGTCGTCCGGCCCGGGCAGGAAGTTCGCCTGGGGGGAGCGGAGGAAGCCGAAACCGTCGCTCAGGATTTCGAGCGTGCCCTCCCCGTGGATCGCCTGGTCGTTCTCGGCCAGCGTCTTGAGGATGGCGTACATGATGTCCTGCTTGCGCAGGGACGAGGCGTTCTCGATTTCGAGCGACTCGGCGAAGGCGAGAAGATCGCCCGGGCTCTTGGCTTTAAGTTCAGACAGATGCATGGCGGCGGACGTGTCCGTCTCGACAGGGAGGGCGGGACCCTTCCACTGAGCGGGCCTGCCGGCGCGTGGGGCGCGGGCGGGAACGCTGTTTGCCGTTATGGACCACGCATCCAGCGCGGATGGCGGAAACGGCGGTGTCCCGGATTTGAGGAGGGTAGAAGCTGAGGCAAGGCTCTACGGAGCTTGCGGCACCTCTATTGGGAAGCAAGGTGACATTAGGGAAGCCGCGTCGCGCAGGTCAAGGGAAAAAAGTGTTTAGCCTTCGTCACTTGGCGGAAACCCTGTTCATGCAACGGTAAAACAACGGCCCAGCCCCCGCCTCCACCGGGCCGGGACCGGCATCGGGCGCGCCCCCTTGCCGCGCGGAAAAACCCGTGGGAGGGCCGGAGCATGAGCGATCCCATCCCCCCTTCCGCCGCGCCGGCCATCCCCGACATCCTGACGCTGGAGCGCGCCGCGCTGACCGCCACGCCCGCGCCGCGCCTGGCCTGGGACGGGGGATTCGTGGTGCGCCTTTTCCGGGGCGGCACGGGCCGCGCCAACGCCGCGAGCTGCCTCGACCCCTCGCCCGACGCGGCGCTGCCGGACCGGATCGCGCGGATCGAGCGGGATTTCCGCCGCCACGGGTTGCGGCCGCGCTTCCGGTCCACCCCGCTGGACCCGCCGGGGCTGGAGGCGGCGCTGCGCGCGCGCGGCTACGGCGAGGTGGAGGGCGCCTGCATCCTGCTGGGCCCGCTCGCCGCCGTTGCCGCGGCCGCGGCACCGCTAGGGGAACGGCTGGCCCAACCCAGCGAGGACTGGATCGCCGTGCAGGCGACGGCCGAGCACCAGACGCCGGCGCGGCGCGCCGAGAAGCTGGAAGCGGCCGCCCTGCTCGCCCGGCCGGGCTGCTGGCTGCTGCACCGGGTGGGGAGGCAGCCGGCGGCGGCGGCACACGCGGTGGCGGACGATTCGCTGTGCGGCTTCTTCGACGTGGCCACCGCGCCGGCCCAGCGTCGCAGGGGGCTTTCTCAGGGGGTGCTGGCCAGTGCCGCCGCCTGGGGGCTGGAACAGGGTGCGCGCCATGCCTGGCTGCAGGTTTCGCCGGGCAACGCTCCGGCCCTGGCGCTCTACGCGCGGCTAGGGCTGCGCGAGGTGTACCGCTACCGCTACTTCACGCTCGGCTGAGACGGGCCGGGACGCGTCCGGAAAGGAATGCTGGTGTGCGGTGGGGGGGATCGGTCAGCAGCCCCGCCGCACGCGGCAGAAGCGCTGTCCGTGTTGTGTTCCGGGCGGCCCTCAGGCCGCGACGGCGCGCCCGGCAGCCGGGTCGAGGCGGTAGCCGCCGCCCTCGGTCAGCAGCAGCGCGGCATTGGCCGGGTCGTGCTCGATCTTCTGGCGGAGACGGTAGATGTGCGTCTCGAGCGTGTGCGTCGTTACCGCCGCGTTGTAGCCCCAGACCTCGTTCAGCAGCACCTGCCGCGCCACGGGACGGCCGCCCGCGCGGTACAGGAACTTGAGGATGGAGCACTCCTTCTCGGTGAGGCGGATGCGGCGGTTCTTGGCCGTGTCCTGCAGCACCTTGGAGGCCGGGCGGAAGGTGTAGGGCCCCACCACGAACACAGCGTCCTCGCTGTTGTCGAAGACGCGCAGCTGGGCGCGCAGGCGTGCCAGCAGCTCGTTGATGCGGAAGGGCTTGGCGATATAGTCGTTGGCGCCGGCGTCGAGGCCGCGCACAACGTCGCTCTCGCCGTCGGCACCGGTCAGCATGACGATGGGCACGCGAACGCCCTCGCGCCGCAGCCGGGCGCAAAGGTCGCGGCCGTCGCCGTCGGGCAGGCCGATGTCCAGCAGCACGGCATCGAAGCGGGCGCCCGGCGCCAGCAGTGCCTTGCTCGCCTCGTCGGCCGTGCCGGCCTCGTGAGCGGTGAACTCGCCCTCGAGGGAAAGCTGCTCGCTGAGCGTCGCGCGCAGCGATGAATCATCGTCCACGATCAGGATCGGCCGCGGGCCGGACATACCATCCTCATTCTTCGGGCGGCCGGAATACCCTGAGGGGGTTCCCGGACATGTTCTCGGATTGTGCAGACCGCCGAACGGCCGTGCAAGGGCGTGCGGTCGCGATTTCGTGCGGGGGGCCGCAAACGCAAGGGGTGGTGCCTGTCATTCCCGACATGCAGGTCACATTGTGGCCGCTCGGCACCACCATAGATCAGGAAAAGGGCCCTTGGCGTCCATCCTGTCGCATGCCACTGGCCGTGAGGCGGTGGCTTGAAGTCTCGGAGCCACGGGTCGAAGTCACCGGACCCTGGTCCAGATCCTCCTGGAACAGGGCCCCGCGTCGCCGCGAGGGACGCGAGAACGGGAACGCCGTAGAATGAGTGGTCTTGCCGGCCCCAGGCCGACACATTCCGGACCGACGCAGGACAGCGCGGGGGAGCCGCGTGGGGCCGGGGAGGCGCAGGCCTCCGGCCGGCAGCGCAAGGCAGAGGTGCCGGACCCACGCGTGATGGCGATGCGGCGCGTCCACCGCGCCTTGGGCGAGCTGCGCCGCGGCACGCCGGTGCTGATCCGCGGCCTCGTCCCCGGCGCCAGCCCTGCCGGAACGGCGGTCTGCACGGAAACCTCGCTGGGCCAGGGGCTGCTGGTGGCCGCGGCGGAAACCGTCTCGGCCCGTGGCCTGGCGGAATTCACCGGCACGGAGCCGGTGCTGCTGCTCTCGCCCGTTCGCGCCGCGGCCCTGCTGTCGCGCCCGGTCGAGCTGCAGCCCGCAGCCCCGCGCGAGGCGGAGGCCGCGCCCGTGGCGCTGCGGACCTCGCCCGCGCTGCTGCTGCCCGAGGTGCTGCGCTCGCTGGCCGACCCCACGCTGGAAACACTGCTGCCGGAGCGTCCGCAGCCCGCCCCCGTGCCGCCGCTGGCCGCGGCGGCGGTGGCGCTGGCCAAGCTGGGCCGCCTGCTGCCGGCCCTGGTCGCCACCCCCCTGGGCGCGCTGCCGCCCGGGCTGACCGAGGTGCCGGCGGCCGATATCCTGAGCTATCCCGGCACCGCCGCCGCGACGCTGACCCGTGTGGCCGAGGCTTCCGTGCCGCTGGAGGATGCGCCCGAGGCCCGGGTGGTCGCCTTCCGCGCCGCCGATGGCGGCATCGAGCACCTGGCGATCCTGGTGGGGCAGCCGGAAGCCCTGGCGGCGACGGGCGGCGCGCCGCTCACGCGCGTGCATTCCGAGTGCTTCACCGGCGACCTGCTGGGCTCGCTGCGCTGCGACTGCGGGCCGCAGCTGCGCGGCGCGCTCGCGCGCATGGCGGCCGAGGGTGGCGGCGTGCTGCTCTACCTGGCGCAGGAAGGCCGCGGCATCGGGCTGGTGAACAAGCTGCGCGCCTACGCGCTGCAGGACCGGGGCCTGGATACGCTCGACGCGAACCGGGCGCTGGGATACGGCGCCGACGAGCGCAGCTTCCTGGTGGCGGCCGAGATGCTGCGTGCGCTGGGCATTCCCCGCGTGCGTCTGCTGACCAACAACCCCGAGAAGGTGGCGGGCCTGGCCGCCTGCGGCATCGAGGTGGCGGCGCGCGTCCGCCACGCCTTCGTGGCCAACGGCGTCAACGACGGCTACCTCGACACCAAGGCGCGCCGCTTTGGGCACCTGTTCGGATGATCGCGCTCGTCCTGCCCGACGCCCCGGGCGCGCGCACCGGGCGCCTGGTGATCGAGCGCGACAGCTGGCCCTGCGCACTCGGCGCCGGCGGCATCCGCGCCGACAAGGCCGAGGGCGACGGCGCCACGCCGGTGGGCCGGCTGCCGCTGCGCCGCGTGCTCTACCGCGCCGACCGCCTCAGCCCCCCGCGCTGCGCCGTGCCGGTGGAGCCGATCGCGCCCACCGACGGCTGGTGCGACGACGCCACCCACCCCGACTACAACCGCGCGGTGCGCCTGCCCCACCCCGCCCGGCACGAGGAGCTGTGGCGCTCCGACGGGCTCTACGACGTGGTGGGCGTGCTGGGCTGGAACGACGCGCCCGTGGTGCGCGGCCGGGGGAGTGCCATCTTCCTCCACGTCGCGCGGCCCGACCTGCGGCCCACCGAGGGCTGCGTCGCCCTGCCCCTGCCCGACCTGCTGCGCGTCCTGGCGATGGGGCTGACGGACCTGGAGGTCCGCCAGGGCTGAGCGGAACGGTGCCGGGCGCCGCCATCGGTGGGCGTCACGGGAATTCCGTATCCTGCCCGTCTTTCGGAACCGCCCGCGGAGGCCGTTCCCCGACGCCAACTCCGGGACCGGCCACGCCCAAACCGGTCATCCGCCCGCTGCGGCGCGCGGGCGGCCCAGGTGCGCACCGGGAGGCTCAGGCGGTGCGGCGCCGGCGCATCCCGCGCAGCTCCCGCAGGTCCAGCGCGCCCAGGAGATGCGCCGCGCCGAAATAGGTGGCGAGGCCCAGCCCCACCAGCAGCAGCAGCCGGGGCACGCGCAGGCTCTCGGCCGGAAACAGCAGGGAGGCCGCGCCCCAGAGCACCGCCGTCATCACCGCCGTGGCGATGATCAGGCGCGGCAGCTTGGTGCGCAGGCGCCGGTCCATCTGCCAGGCGCCGCGCCGGCGCAACATCACCGACAGCGCCGCCACGTTGACCCAGGCCGCGATCGCGGTGCTCAGCGCGATGCCGGCATGGGCCAGGTAGCGGCTGAGCACGAGGTTCAACCCGAGGTTCAGCACCACCACCGCGATGCCGATGCGCACCGGCGCCGCCGTGTCGCCGCGCGCGAAGAAGCCGGGCGCAAAGGCCTTCACCAGCACGAAGGCCGGCAGGCCGATGCCGTAGGCGACCAGCGCCTCGGCCGTGGCGGCGGCGGCTTGCGTACCGAAGGCGCCGCGCTGGAACAGCGCGTCCACGATCGGCGCCGCCACCACGATCTGCGCGGCCGCCGCCGGCAGGGCGAGTGCCAGCGAGAACTCCACCGCGCGGTTGAGGGTGCGGTGCGCCGAGAGCGGCTGCTTCGCACGGTACTGGCGGGCCAGCAGCGGCAGCAGTGCCGTGCCGACCGCAGCCCCGATCACGCCCAGCGGCAGCTGCGCCACGCGGTCGGCGTAGTACAGGTAGGACACCGCCCCCGCCGGCAGTGTGGAGGCGATGATGACGTCCACCGCGAGGTTGAGCTGCGTCACGCCCGCCCCCAGCACGCCCGGCACCATCCGCCACAGCACCACGCGCACGTTGGGATCGAGGCGCGGCAGCCGGAAGTGCAGCGGCATTCCGGCGCGCTTGGCCGCCCACCAGACCCAGGCGAGCTGCGCCACGCCCGAGGCCAGCACGCCCCAGCTCTGCGCGTGGCCGGCCGTGGCGACGTGCGGCGTCAGGCCCAGCAGCGCCGCCATGGCGAAGATGTTGAACAGCACCGGCGCGGCGGCCGCGGCGGCGAAGTTGTTCAAGCCGTTGAGCACGCCCGACACCAGCGCGGTGAGGCAGATGAACACCAGGTAGGGAAAGGTGATCCGCGTCATCTCGACGGCGTATTGCCAGCGCAGCGGGTCATCGCTGAAGCCCGGCGCCAGCACCGTCAGCACCTGCGGCATGAAGATCCAGCCCAGGATCGTCAGCGCCGCCAGCCACAGCGTCAGCAGCGTGCCCATGCGCTCGGCGAGCAGGCGTGCCGGGCCGGGGCCGTCACCCGCCAGCGTCGCGGCAAAGGCCGGCACGAAGGCGGCGTTGAAGGCACCTTCGCCGAACAAGCGGCGAAACAGGTTGGGCAGCTTCAGCGCCACGAAGAAGGCGTCGGCCACCGGCCCCGCGCCCATCAGCGCCGCCACCAGCATGTCGCGCGCGAAACCCAGCACGCGGCTCGCCAGCGTCCAGACGCCGACGGTCAGGATGCCCCGAAGCATGTTTGTCCAGCCCCCCACGGTTCCATCGCGTCCCCACGCGGCGGAGCGGTGTTGCTTAGCGAAGTGCCAGGGCGGGCGGAAGCCGCGCCGTGCGGCTCTGCGCGTCATCGGTGGGGGTGATCTGGCGGGTGGTGCTGGTTGCTGGACCCAGGGAGGGGGAGAAGGTGTTCCCCCCCCTCCCCGGACCCCTCTCCCTCATCTCTTTCTCCGACGCTGCCGCGCGAACGTGGTCAGGGCCGTGCGCTCCGGCTCATGGAGCCGGAGCGAGGGATGCGTCAGCAAGGGCTGACAGGAAGCTTGGTTTTTCTGAGTAGCGCCGGCCGCCGCCGTTTTCGCGACCAGCCTGCCCCGTTCCCGCGGCAGCGTCCCAAAAGAAGATGAGTGGGGGTCCGGGGGAGAGAATTCCTTCTCTCCCCCGGGACAGCACCACGCACGGATCAGCCGCGCGGCAGGAAGCCCACCAGCGCCTCGGCGCGGGTCACGATCGGGTCGGCGATGGCCGCGGCCTTCTCGGCGCCCCGGCGCAGCGAGGCGTCCACGGCGGCCGGGTCGTCGAGGAGGCGACGCATCTCGCCCTGGATGGGGGACAGCTTCGCCACCAGCGCCTCGGCCAGGGTTTCCTTGAAGGCGCCGAAGCCCTTGCCGCCGTGCTCGGCCAGCACCGCGTCGGGCGTGGTGTCGGTCATGGCCGCCAGGATGCCCACGAGGTTGCGCGCCTCGGGCCGGGCTTCGAGGCCGCGCAGTTCGGAGGGCAGCGGCTCGGGATCGGTCTTGGCGCGGCGGATCTTCAGCGCGACGGTGTCGGCATCGTCGGTCAGGTTGATGCGCGACTGGTCCGAGGGATCGGACTTCGACATCTTCTTGGTGCCGTCACGCAGGGACATGACGCGCGCCGCCACGCCCTGGATCAGCGGCGTGATGTTGGGGAAGAACTCCTCGCCGTAGTCGTGGTTGAACTTTTGGGCGATGTCATTGGCGAGTTCGATGTGCTGCCGCTGGTCGTCGCCCACCGGCACCTGCGTCGCATGGTAGGCCAGGATGTCGGCCGCCATCAGGTTCGGGTAGACGAAGAGGCCGGTGGACACGTTCTCGCGGTCCTTGCCGGCCTTGTCCTTGAACTGCGTCATGCGGTTCAGCCAGCCCATCCGGGCCACGCAGGTGAAGATCCAGGCCAGGCGGTGATGCGCGTGGACGTGGCTCTGCACGAACAGGATGCAGCGCTCGGGGTCGAGGCCGCAGGCGATCAGCGCCGCCGCCATCTCGCGCGTCTGACGGCTCAGCTCCTTCGGGTCCTGCCACACGGTGATGGCGTGGAGGTCCACCACGCAGAAGAGCGAGTTGTCGCCGTTCTGCATCGGCACCCAGTTGCGGATCGCGCCGAGGTAGTTGCCCAGCGTGGGAATGCCGGAAGGCTGGATTCCGGAGAAGACGCGCTGCATCGGGGGTGGAGACCGTTGCTGTTGTTGGAAGCGCTGGGGTTTCCCGCGCGGGAAGCGCCCCGTCAAGCGACCGGCCGGTTCGCCTTACTTCCTTACCATCTTACTATCTTACTTCCTTACCGGCCGTTTTGCCCCCGGTCAGGTGCGGGGCGGCCCGCACCGTCCGCGGCCGGGAACCCCGGCGCGTGCGGAACGTGGCGACGCGAATGTGCAGGACCCGTAGCCCGGTTCGCAAGCGTTTCAGCAGTTCCGCCGAAGAACGGGCGTGACGCAGGCCAGGCGGTGGCGGTCGCCCGCCGGGCGGTGTTTCCGCCGGATCAGCGCGCTTCCGGCGCCCACCCCGGAACGGGTGCTCATGACGCGCGAGGCGATCAGTTGCGAGAGCCCGGGCGAGGCGCGGGGGTGGGCGCCTCGGCCTCCACCCCTGCTGATGCTTTGTGCATCCCCTGCGACCATCCCTGACGCATTTTTCAGGTCGATCCGGGTTTTTTGCATCAGGGCCAGCCGGGCCACGGCGGCATAGCGCGATGTTTCTGCTCCATTACCGCGGGCAGGCGCAGGAAGCCGCTGGAATTATTTTGCGCCGGCCGGCCGAATATTGATGATCTGCCTCCGGCGCAAGCAACTGAGCGAGAAACTGGCTTAACGGCTTGGTATACAGCGGATTTTTGATTTCCTACGATCCGCCGCAGCGAAAGCCGCGTGACCGGAACCTGCCCATGACCTCCTCGCTGCCCTCCCCCTCGAACACCCTCCCGGGGATGCAGCGCAACCGTGCCGAGGCGCTGCTCGACGGCTTCGAGCCGACATTCGAGTTCCAGCCCGTGAACCCCCTGCCGGAAGCGGAGTTCGCGGACCGGCTGCGGCGCATCCGGCGCGAGGCCACGGTGGCGGGGCACGACGTGATGCTGGTGCATGCCGACAGCATCGGCTGGTACCGGGTGTCGAACTCCTACCTGCGCTACATGTGCGACTGGACGCGCGAAGGCCTGCTGGTGGTGCCGACCGACGACGACCGGCCGCTGACCATGTTCTCGTTCTTCTCCTCCTCCGTGGTGCTGCCGCCGGCGGGCGAGCCGCTGCTGGTCGAGGATATCTGGCAGATCGGCACCTGGGGGCGCGAAACCTACAACCGCCCGGGGCGGGGTGTGGACAAGCTGGTGGAGGCGGTGGCGCGCTTCCTGGAGCGTTCGGGCTTCGCGGCCTCGCAGGTCGGGCTGATCGGTGACGGGCTGTCGCAAGGGTGCTGGGACGGGTTGCGGCGGGAGTTGCCGCGCTGCCGCTTCGAGAAGGCCGAGGCGATCATCGACCGCATGCAGCGCCGCCGTTCCCCGCTGGAACAGCAGCAGGTGCGCGCCGCGGCGCAGCTCGCGGACATTGGCATCCAGGCGGCCTATCACGTGATCCGGCCGGGCGTGACCGACCACGAGATCTACGCCGCCTTCACCTTCGCGCAGATGGCGCGTGGCGGCGAGAGCGGCGACGGCTACCAGATCGGCATCAACCGCTACGGCACGCATTGCGGCAAGCCCTACGGCCACGTCGTGCGGCCGGGCGACCTGATCAACCTGTATATCTCGGGCGTGACCTATCACGGCTACAACGCGCAGATCGCGCGGATGATCGCGGTGGGCGACATCACGGCGAAGCAGGAAGAGGTGCTGCGGATGTGCACCGAGGGCGTCGAGGCCGCGGCCGCCGCGGCGCGGCCCGGCGCGCTGGTGTCCACCGTCGCCAACGCCTCCTTCGAGCCCTATATCCGCCGCGGCTACCTCGCTTCCCACGACAGCCGGACCATGCCCTACAACTGGGAAGCGGCGGAGGATGGCGGCCCGCGCCTGGTGCCACGTCGCCACGTCGCCGACGAGGACTGGGAGCGTCAGGGACGCCGGCTGATGCACGTTTATCCGGCGACGCAGGGGCCGCACAATCCGAACGTCGGCCATTCCGTCTCGATGCCGCGCTTCGCGAACTACAACATCGCCTCCAACAACCACGACGTGCTCGAGGAAGGCATGACCTTCGTGCTGCATTCGCAGTGGCTGGAGCCCGAGGTCGCGGGGGCCAACCTCGGCAACTGCTACCTCGTGACGGCGGACGGGCTCGAGAACCTGAGCTGCCACACGCCGCTCGAGACGCACCGCATCACCGTTTGACGCCACGCCGGCGCGCAACACCCGAGGAGAAGAGTTCGATGGGGTTTGAACACCTTAACCGCCGCTCCATGATCAAGGCCGCCGCGGCCGCGGGCGTCGCAGGCGTGATGGCGGCGCGGGCGGGCAAGGCCGCGGCGCAAGGCGCGAAGGCGCCGGTGACGCTGGTGCTGGCCAATTCGCAGTGGCTCGACGCGCTGCGCGGCAAGAGCCTGTGGAACGCGGTGCTGGAGTATCAGAAGGTCGCGCCGCACGTCACGCTGGAGCAGGAGGCCATCCCCTCCGCCGAGTTCGACAACCGGCTGACCACGGAATTCGGTGCCGGGCAGGGTCCGGACATCGCGATCATGCAGGAAGGTTTGTTCTACTCGATCGCCGATGCGGGCTTCCTGGTGGACCTCGCGCCCGTGGCGCAGGGTGTTTCCAACCTCAACGCGACCAACGGCAACGGCGTGGTGAAGGGCAAGCGCCTGGGCATCGCCTGGCAGCGCGCCGTTTACGCGCTGATCTACAACAAGCCGCTGCTCGACGCGGGGCACGCCGCGGTGCCGACGACGGTGGAGGCGCTGATCGCCTCCGCCCGCGCCGTCACGGCCGCAACGGGGGCCATCGGCTTCACCGCGCGCCACCAGATCGCCGACTTCTCGGGCTGGTTCATGGATTTCCAGAACTGGGCCTACGGCTACGGCGTGAACTGGGTGGACGGGCAGAAGATCACCGTCGACACGCCGGAAGCGCTGGCGGCCTTTCGCGCCTTCAAGCAGATGTACGACGCGAAGATCCTGCCGATCGGCGACAACATGCCGACGCAGCGCACCCGCTTCAAGGAAAACAAGGTCGCCTTCAGCATCGACAACAGCGGCGGCACGCTGAACATCGTGTCCGGCGGCGCGCTGGCGGCGAAGGACCTCTACGCCGCGCCCCTGCCCTTTCCGAAGCCCGGCGCGCACCAGCAGATCTTCCTGGGCGTGAATGGCAACGGCAAGCACAAGGACGAGGCGATCGCTTTCCTGCGCTGGCTGGTGAGCGCGGACGGGCAGATGTCGCTGCGCAAGGCATCGGGCCCCGACGCGCTGGCGACCGACGTGCCGGTGACCGAGGAGTTCCGCGCCGCCAACCCCTGGGCGGACCGTTTCGTGGAACTGGCCAAGACGTCGCGCAGCACGCTGATCCCCGGCTACGAGGTCGAGACCACGCAGATCATGCGCCCGGTGATGGAAGCGCTGGAGCGGGTGATCGTCGCCGGTGCCGATCCCAAACCGGCGCTGGCGGAGGCGCAGCGGCGCGTCGATCAGCAGTTCTGAGCGGACGGGAGGGTCTGGTGGCGCGCGCAACTTCCGGCGGGCGGGGCGCGGGCAGGGCGCTGCTGCCTTACGCCTTTCTCGCGGCGCCCATGGCCTACCTGGGCGTCTTCATGTTCTGGCCGCTGGGGCGGCAGATCTGGATCAGCCTGACCAACACGCGGATCGTCAATCCCAACGGCGGCAGCTTCATCGGCCTGCGCAACTACGAGCGGCTGCTGGACGACCCGTCCTTCTACGGCTCGCTCTGGACCACGGCGGTTTACGCCGCCGTGTCGGTGGTGCTGGGCGTGCTGCTGGGCGTGATCTCGGCGCTGGCGATCGACCGGCCTTTCCCGGGGCGGGCGGTGGTGCGGTCGGTGCTGCTGTTCGGCTGGGCCATGCCCAACGTGGCGACGGCGCTGATCTGGCTGTGGATGTTCAACGAGCAGTCGGGCGTGCTGAACACCGTGGTGGAGGCGCTGGGCCTCGGGCGCTTCGCTTGGCTGACCAGCACCACGCTGGCGCTGCCCTCGATCCTGCTGGTGACGGTGTGGCAGGTGGCGCCCTTCGTGATGCTGGTGGTGCTGGCAGCCCTGCAGTCGGTGCCGGGCGAGCTGCGCGAGGCGGCGCGGATCGACGGGGCCGATGCGCTGAACGTGTTCCGCACCGTGACGCTGCCGCACATCATCCCGTCGGTGCAGCTGGTGTCGCTGCTGGTGGCGGTGTGGTCGATCCGGCGCTTCGACATCATCTACCTGCTCACTGGCGGCGGGCCGCTCGGGAGCACCAGCACGCTGGTGGTCAGGATCCGGCAGGTGGCCTTCGAGGGCTATCAGCTGGGCCTGGCCAGCGCCTACGGCGTGGTCGGGCTGGTGCTGGCGCTGCTGGTGGCGGCGCTGCACATCGCGGTGGAACGCCGGCGGGCCGGCGCGGAGGGACGGGCATGAGGGGCCGGGCCTTGCGGGGCGTGCTGCGCGCGCTGCTGATCCTGTTGCTGGTGATCTTCGCGGGTTTCCCGGTCTACTGGATGGCCACCACGGCGCTGTCGTCCAATGCCGAGCTTTACGGCAGCGGGCAGATGTTCTGGCCACGGCCGGACAACCTGCCGGCCCTGCTGGGCGAACTCGCCTCCGTGCCGATCCTGGGATGGCTCGCCAACACCGCGGTGATCGCCGCCGGGACCACGGTGCTGAGCATCGTGCTCGGCGCGGTGGGCGGCTACGCGCTGAGCCGCTTCCGCTTTCGCGGGCGGGGCCTGGTGGGCTTCCTGCTGTTCATGACGCAGGTGGTGCCCGAGGCGCTGATCCTGGTGCCGCTCTACGCCATGTTCATCACCATGGGACTGTTGAACAGCCTCACGGGGCTGGTGCTGGCCAACGTCGCCTTCTCGCTGCCGGTGGCGACCTTTATCCTCAAGGGCGCGATGGACGCGGTCCCGCACGAGATCGAGGAGGCCGCCACGGTGGACGGCTGCCCGCGCCTGGGCATCCTGACGCTGGTGGTGTTGCCGCTAATCGCGCCCAGCCTGGCGGCGGCGGCGGTGATCGCCTTCTTTGCCGGCTGGAACGAGTACCTTTTCGCCGCGACCTTCCTGCGCGACCGCGGGCTGTGGCCGACCAGCGTGGGGCTTGCCTCGTTTATCGGTCAGTACGAGACGCCGATGTCGGCGGTGATGGGATCGGCCTTCGTGTTCAGCATCCCGGCCCTCGTGTTCTTCCTGCTGATCCAACGAAAGATCGTCGCCGGCCTGACTGCCGGCGCCGTGAAGGGCTGAGCCATGCCTGAGCTGCGCTTCCGCGAGGTCTCCAAGTCGTTCGGCGACAACGCGGTGATCCGCGCCTTCGACGCCACCGTGCCGGACGGGGAGTTCCTGGTGCTGCTGGGGCCGTCGGGCTGCGGCAAGTCCACGCTCTTGCGCATGATCGCGGGGATCAGCGACATCTCCTCCGGCGAGCTGCTGTTCGACGGCGTGCGCGCCAACGAGTGGGAGCCGCGCCGGCGCGGCGTCGCCTTCGTGTTCCAGAGCTACGCGCTGTACCCGCACCTGACGGTGCGCGGGAACATCGCCTTTCCGCTGGTGATGGACGCCTTCCGGCCGTGGTACCACCTGCCGGTGGTGGGCAGCGTGATGCGCCGCCGGCTGACGCGCCGGCCGGAGATCGCGGCTGCGGTGGAACGCATCGCCCGGCAGCTGGAGCTGGAGCCGCTGCTCGACCGCCGCCCGGGCAGCCTGTCGGGCGGGCAGCGGCAGCGCGTGGCGCTGGCCCGCGCGCTGGTGCGCGACCCGTCGCTCTACCTGCTCGATGAGCCGCTCTCGAACCTCGACGCCAAGCTGCGGACGCAGACGCGCACCGAGATCTCGGCCCTGCACAACAAGGTGGGCAAGACCTTCATCTACGTGACGCACGATCAGGTCGAGGCCATGACGATGGCCACCCGTATCATCGTCATGAACGGCGGCGTGGTGCAGCAGATCGACACGCCCGAAGGCATCTACGAGAACCCGGCCAACACCTTCGTCGCGCGCTTCGTGGGCGCGCCGCCGATGAACCTCGTTCCCGTGGTGGCGCGCGGCTCGCGGCTCACCGTTTCGGACACGCTGGGCTGGGAGCACGCGGGCGCGGTGCCGCACTCGGCCGCGCTGCTGCTGGGCATCCGGCCCGAGAAGCTGAGCCTGCACGCGGAAGGGATCGGACGGCTGCCGGCGCAGGTGGCCACCGTGGAGCGGCTGGGGGCCGAAACCATCCTGGGGTGCCGGCTGCTGTCGGGACAGGAGCACGGCGAGGCGGCGCTGATCGAGCACGACCTGGTTTTCGTGCGCCTGCCCGGCAATCCGCGCGTGACGCCGGAGCAGCGCTGCTCGCTCGACTACCTGGACGCGGACGCGCTGTGGTTCGACGGCGCGTCGGGCCACCGCCTGGACGGGCGCGCGGCGGCGGCGGCCGAAGCCGTGCCGGTCCTGTCCTGAACCACCTCCGCCACCGAGGATCCGACATGCAGCCGTTCCGCGTTTCCGCCACGGGCCACAGCGTCAACTACCTGCCGGAATACGTGGCGCGCTGGCAGGGCTTCTTCGCCGCCGAAGGCCTGGAGGTGTCGGCCACCGTGCCCTCGCCCTGGGACCTGGTGCTGGATGAGATCAACACGGGCGCGGCCGAGGCGGCGCTGGGCGGCATCTGGGTGCCGTCGATGTACCTCAACCGCGCCGCCCGCTACACGCCCTTCGCGCAGGTGTCCGCCCGCGCGCCGCTGGCGCTGGTAGGACGCGAGGCGATCGGTCCGTTCGAATGGCGCATGCTGCGCGGCAAGGTCGTCATGATGAAGGGCAGCAACGGCGCCAGCGTCGGGCTGTTCATCAAGATGGTGCTGCGCGAACACGGGATTGACCCGCGCGAGGTCGGCTTCGTGCAGGACCTGGACGGCAAGATGCTGGCGACGCTGTTCGCCGGCGGCATGGGCGACTTCCTGGTGGTGGACAGTCCTTCGGCGCTGACCCTGGAAGCGGCCGGCGGCGGCCGGGTGGCGACGATCCTGGCCGAGAGCGCCGGCGACGTGCCCTGGAGCGTCTATTACGCGCCGGGCGAGAGCGACGCGGAGCGGCTGGCGGTGCAGCGGCGCTTCGTGCGGGCGCTGGGGCGCGGCATGGATTGGATCATGGCGCACGAGGCCGCGTCGTTCGGGGACTTCCTCGCGCAGACTTTTCCACGCTTCGAGGTGGGCACGCTGGTGCGGCTGGTGGATCTGTACCGTCGCACCGGCATGTGGACGACGCCGCGCATCGACCGTGCCGGTTATGAGCGCTGGCAGGGGGGCATCGCCGCCGGCCACCTCACCGCGGCCCCCATTCCCTACGAGACGCTGATCGACCTGCGCGCGACCGAGGATGTCGCCGTGGCCTGAGGCCCGGCGCCCGCGCCGGAGGCGGCCCGGCAGGTGGGAGCTGGCGGGCGGGGTTCGGCAGGCATGGGTAAAGGGGGCGCGGGTTACCGGGTGCGGGTTACCGGCCGGGGGCGGTGGTCTGCGGCGTCGACACGTCGTCCAGCAGGCCCACCAGCCGGTCGATGCGGCGCAGCCTGGTGCGGCTCGCCTCGCCCAGCATGGTGGTGACGCTCCAGGCCAGGAAGTTGATCAGCGTCACCGCCGCGGCGAAGGAGTTGAAGGGCGAGGGCGAGTGGCAGCGGCAGCGCAGGACGTGCTGCGCCACCCGGGCGCTGGCGGTGGCGCTGAGGTCGGTGATCAGGACCGTCGCGGCCCCGCTGGCGCGCGCTTCCGCCAGGATGGTGGGCAGCAGACGCGGGCGGCGGCGAAAGGCGATCACCAGCAGCACGTCGCCCTCCGCGACCGAGGCGATCTCGTGCGAGTAGCTGCCGCCGCCGGTGGGCAGCACCTGCACGTCGCCCATCGCCAGGCTGAAGTAATGCGCCGCGTGGTGCGCCAACCCGTAGCCGCTGCGCAGGCCCATGATGCGCAGGCGGCGGGCGCTGGCGATGACGCGCGCGACCTCGGTCAGAACGCGCTCGGGGATGCCCTCCACGGTGCTGCGGATGTTGTCGAGGTCGGCCTGCACCATCTGGCCGAGCACCGCGCCGGGGATCTCGCCGCCGGGCGCGCCGAGCCGGGCCAGGGGCGAGCCCCAGTGCTGTTCGGCGCGGATCAGGCGCTTGGCGTCCGGATAGGTCGCGTAGCCCAGGGCGCGGATCAGGCGCGCCGCCGTGGCCCGGGACACGCCGGCCTTGTCCGCCAGCGCCCCCACCGTGTAGCTCGGCAGGTCCTTCTGGTACTGCAGCAGCACGGTGGCAAGCTTCTTCTCGGCCGGCGACAGCGCCTCGTAGGCGGCGTAGATGCGCGCTTCCAGCGACTGGGACGCGGGCTCCGGCACGGGCGGGGTGGGTGGCAAGGTCGGCTGTTCCCCGCGGTGCGGCGCGTGACGGAGGATGGGCGAGCGCCTGCCCCTGATACCAGATGCGGCCGGCACGATCCAAAGCCTCCCTTCGGGAGCACGGGCCAAAGGCTCCCTCCGGGAGCACGGGCCCCGGGGCGCCCCCGATCGGCAGTGCCGCGCCACGGTTCCGTTTCGAGACGTTGCGTCACCGTCTGGCGTTCTTCCGCATGCAACCTATGATTGCAGGTGGAGGGCCAACGCATGACCAAGATCCCGGATGAGTTCTGGACGACGCGCGACATCCTGGAGACCGGCGTGACCCTGATCCTGTTCAACGAGAGCGGCCGGGTCCTGGCGGAGGTCGTGGGTCCGGGGGATCACGAGTACGCCGTGATGACCATGCCGGCGGCCGTCGCCTTCGCCCTCGACCGCTGCCGCGCCGCGGGGGACCTGGCGATCCTCGACGACGAGGACCTGTGGCAGGAGCAGTGGGGCAGGCTGCGGGGCGAAGGGCCGAAGCTGAGCACGGAAGGAGCATAGACCGCCCGCGCAGCACCGGCGGCGTTCAGCCTCCCTGGCTGAGCCGCCACTGGTAGGGACCGGCCTGCACGAGGTCGCCGCGCTGCCGGGCGGCGGAAAGAACGCGAAGCAGCACGTTCTTGCGCAGGCCCGTCAGCTCCCGGAGTTCCACCAGGCTCAACGGCAGGTCGTGCCCCTGGAACTGGATCAGGACCAGGGTCAGCTGTTCCGAAGCCTCATCCCAGTTCGCATGGCCCGGCCTGCCAACGGGTGAACTGTGCTGGAACATTTGGGGGCGGGCTACCTTGGGAGGGGGATAGTCAGGAACAACAATAAAGCTGCGTGATCCGGACCGATAGGGTTCTGTTCGTGAAACGGCCGCCCCGGGGGCCTTCGACGCGCTGGGCCTCGATTCCGCCGGCCCGGTGCCGCCCGTTCTAAGGAATGGCGGCGCCGTTCAGGGAGGCGATCAGCGCCCCGACCTCCGAGGCGGGCACAGGGCGGCTGAAGAAGTATCCCTGCACGTGGTCGCAGCCCTCCATCTGCACGTGCCGCAGCTGTTCGGGCGTTTCCACGCCCTCGGCGGTCACGGTCATGCCCAGCATGTGCGCCATGCGCGTGACGGCGTGCAGGATGGTGCGCGCTTCCCGGCCCTTGGTGATGGAACACACGAAGGAGCGGTCGACTTTGAGGTTGTCGAAGCGGAACTGATGCAGGTAGCCGAGCGAGGCATAGCCGGTGCCGAAGTCATCCAGCGCGATCTGCACGCCCAGCTCCCGCAGGCGGTGCAGCACCGTGAGGTTCTCGCAGTTGCCCAGCAGCGGCAGCGACTCCGTGATCTCCAGCACCAGCCGGCCGGGGGAAAGCCCGCTGACGCGCAGCGCGGCCGCGACATCCTGTGCCAGGTCCGTTTGCCGGAACTGGAAGGGTGACAGGTTCACCGCGACCTTCACCTCGGCGGGCCAGCCCGCGGCCTCGGTGCAGGCATGTTCCAGCGCCCAGCGGCCGATGGGCAGGATCAGCCCGGTTTCCTCGGCGGTGGGAATGAACTCCGCCGGCGCCACGAGGCCGCGACGCGCGCGGTTCCAGCGCATCAGCGCCTCGAAGCTCCCCACCCGGCCCGAGCGCAGGTCGACGATGGGCTGGAAGGCCAGCTCGAGCTCGCCCCGCTCGATCGCGCCGCTCAGGTCGACCTTGAGGGTTTGCCGCCGGCGCAGCTCCTCGCCCATGCCCGTCTCGAAGACGCGGTAGCACCCGCCGCCCGCGGCCTTGGCGCGGTAGAGCGCCAGGTCGGCATTCTGCAGCAGCTGCAGCGGCTGCTCGCCGGCGGCGGGCCAGGCGGCGATGCCGATGCTGGCCCCGATGGTCAGGGTGTGGTCGCCCAGCTTCAGGGGCGAGGCCAGCGCCTGGAGGATGCGCTCCGCCATGCAGCGCACCGACGCGGGCTGCAGCGCATCGTCCTGGAGGACGTGGAACTCGTCGCCGCCCGCCCGGGCCGCGAGGCCCGCGCCGCGCACGCATTCGTCCAGCCGCTGGCCGATCTGGCGCAGCAGGTCGTCGCCCACCAGGTGGCCGAGCGAGTCGTTGACCGCCTTGAAGCCGTCGAGGTCGATGCTCATCAGCGCGAAGGAGCTGCCGGGCTTGGCCTGGGCCACCCGTTCCTGCAGGACCTCGTCGAAGCGGGCGCGGTTCCACAGCCCCGTGAGGCTGTCGTGATAGGCCAGGTACTCGACATGCGCCTGGCTCATCTTGCGGTCGTGCACGTCCTCGACGGTGCCGTACCAGCGCAGGATCGTGCCGTCCGCGCCGCGCCGGGGGGCGCCGAAGGCGCGGAACCAGCGATAGCCCCCTTCCGGGTTGCACAGGCGGTACTCGATGTCGACGGGCTGGCCGCTGCGCAGCGACAGCGACCACTGCCGCACCGTTTCGGCCCGGTCGTCAGGGTGGACGGCGTCGAGCCAGTCCGAGCCCAGCGCCCGTTCCCGGCTGAAGCCCGTTTTCGCCAGCCACTGCGGGCTGACGTCCAGGACCCGGCCCTCGGGGTCGGCGATCCAGGGGATCTGCGGGTTCAGCTCCACGAAGTGGCGGTGATCCTCGACGCTTTCCTGCAGTTCCAGCTGGCAGCGATGGAGGTCGAGCAGCGCGGTCGCCACGGAGGCGAGCTCGGCCAGGGACTCGACCTCGGCCGGGGAAAGCCGCCTGGGAGTGGTATCGAGGATGCAGAGCGCGCCGAGCACGAGCCCTTCCCGGCCGATCAGGGGGGCGCCCGCGTAGAAGCGTAGCGAGGGGCAGATCATGACCTGCGGATGCGCCGCGAAGCGGGGGTCGCGCGACAGGTCCTCCACCACCAGCGGCCCCGTCGCACCGCTCAGGAGGTGCGAGCAGATCGCCAGGACGCGCTCGGTCTGGGTGCCGATTTCCAGGCAGCCTACGAGAGCCTTGCGCCACTGCCGCGTCTCGTCGATCAGGGTCACGGCGGCGATGGGCACCTGGAACAGGCGCGCCACATGGCGGGTCAGCGCATCGAGCCGGGGATCGGGCGGCGTGTCCAGCACGGCGTAGGCCTGCAGGCTGGCGAGCCGGTCGGCCTCGACGGCGTCGGGCAACGGAGAGGGCGAGGATGAGTCCATGCCAGCGGCCCTCAAGCTGTACACTGGTGTAGGGGGAGGCCGGGCCTCCCGCAGTCGATGTCAGTGCTTAAACACATGATAGCCAATCGGTCTGTCAGACAGAATGTCATCCAGATTGGAAGTTGTACACATCCGGTCGCGAAAACACCCCAGGTGGTGATCGCGCCGAGGAGCATGCAACCATCATGGGTGTCCGTCCCGGCGCCGACCGTGGTTCCCATCGCCGGCAACCCGCGCGGGGCCGCGGCGGCACCACCCCGCATCGGCCGGCGCCGCGGCATGGTTGAGCGCGTGGCTGCCTCTGGCATTCTCGCGCCCGATCCCGGCTCATCCCCTGGATCTCAGTTCATCAAGAAAGCGACGGAGGCTGCCGGTGCGGTCGTTCACGGCGCCGACAAGGGAAGCGGAGCAGTTCCTCATGACCGATAGCGACCCGGCAGCGCTGCAAACCCTGCTGCGCCTGTTCCAGGCGGGCCTGCGCGCCGCCGACCCGCGCGCGGTGCTGGCGCAGCACCTGCCCGAGCCTCCCGCGCGTGGCCGCGTGCTGGTGCTGGGCGCGGGCAAGGCCTCGGCGCTGATGGCGGCGGCGCTGGAGGAAGCCTGGCCGGAGGTGGCGATCGGCGGCCTCGTGGTCACGCGCTACGGCCACGCGGTGCCGACGCGACGGGTCGAGATCGTGGAGGCGAGCCATCCCGTGCCCGACGCGGCGGGCGAGGCGGCGGCGCGGCGGATGCTGGAGCTGTGCGATGGGCTGAGCGAGGACGACCTGGTGATCTTCCTGGCCTCGGGCGGCGGCTCAGCGCTGTTGTCGCTGCCGGCACCGGGGCTGACCTTGGCCGACAAGCAGGCGGTGAACCGGGTGCTGCTCGCCTCCGGGGCCACGATCGGGCAGATGAACTGCGTCCGGAAGCACCTGTCGGCGATCAAGGGCGGGCGGCTGGCGGCGGCCGTTTATCCGGCGCGGCTCCTCACCCTGGCGATCTCGGACGTGCCGGGCGACGACCCGGGCACCATCGCTTCCGGCCCCACCGTGGCCGATCCGGGCACCTTCGCCGAGGCGCGGGAGATCCTGCGCGCGCACCGCGACGCGCTGCCGCCCGCCGTGTGGCACCACCTGGAGGCGGCGGGTGAGGAAACCCCAAAGCCCGGCGACCCGCGCCTGGCACGGGCGGAGTTCCGGATGATCGCGACCCCGCTGATGGCGCTGGAGGCCGTGGCCGCGGCGGCGCGCGCCGAGGGCCTCACGCCCCTGATCCTGGGTGACGCGATCGAGGGCGAGGCGCGCGACGTCGGCACGGCGCTGGCCGGCATCGCGCGGTCGGTGGCCGAGCACGGGCTGCCGGTGCGTGCGCCCTGCGTGCTGCTGTCGGGCGGCGAGACCACGGTGACGCTGCGACCCAGTGACGGGCCGCCCGGCCAGGGCGGGCGCAACACCGAGGCGCTGCTGGGCTTCACCCTGGCCACCGCGGGGCGGCCCGGCACCTGGGCGCTGATGGCCGATACCGACGGCATCGACGGCGTGGAGGCGGCGGCCGGCGCCATGGCAACGCCCGACAGCCTCGCGCGCGCCAGGGCGGCCGGGCTCGACCCGCGCGAGGCCTTGCGGCGGCACGATGCCACCGGGCTGTTCGGGGCCCTGGGAAACCTGGTGGTCACCGGGCCGACCCTGACCAACGTGAACGACCTGCGGATCGTGCTGCTGCGCTGAACGGCGCTCGGGTTTCCGTGCCGCTGGTGCGCGGGGTTTGAGGGCACCCCCGCTTTGCAGCCCGCGCCGGGCGTGGGATGACCGCGGCGCCCGGCGCGGGGCGCGCTTCGCCGCCACCGCGCCCGGCCGGACATTCAGGGAGGCGAACCGTGCCGCAAAGGATTCCGCTGCGCCGCCGGCGACGGACCAAGGTCGTGGCCACGCTGGGCCCCGCCAGCTCCACGCCGGAGATGATCGAGCGGCTGTTCCGCGCCGGCGCCGACGTGTTCCGGCTGAACTTCAGCCACGGCACGCACGAGGGCCACGCTGCCAACATCGCGACGATCCGCGCGCTGGAAAGCAAGGTGGGCCGTCCCATCGGCATCCTGGCCGACGTGCAGGGCCCGAAGCTGCGGGTGGGCAAGTTCGCCGCCGGGCGGGTGCAGCTGCAGACCGGCCAGGGCTTCCGCCTCGACATGTCGCCGGTGCCGGGCGACGCGCGGCGCGTGCAGCTGCCGCACCCCGAGATCCTCGGCGCCGCCACCATCGGCACCACGCTGCTGCTCGACGACGGCAAGCTGCGCCTGCGCGTGACGCGGGCGCGCGAGGATCACCTGGAAACCGAGGTGGTGGTGGGTGGGGCGCTGAGCGACCGCAAGGGCGTGAACGTGCCCGACGTGGTGCTGCCGATCCCGGCGCTGACGGAGAAGGACCGCGCCGACCTCGACTTCGTCTTGCCGCTGGGCGTCGAGTATATCGGCCTGAGCTTCGTTCAGCGGCCCGAGGACGTGGCCGAGGCCAAGGCGATCGCGGCCGGGCGCGCCTGGATCATGGTGAAGATGGAGAAGCCGCAGGCGGTGGAGAACCTCGACTCCATCCTGGCGCTGACCGACTGCGTGATGGTGGCGCGCGGCGACCTCGGCGTGGAGTGCCCGCCCGAGGAAGTGCCGCTGATCCAGAAGCGCATCGTCCGCTCCGCCCGGAGCCGCGGCCTGCCGGTGGTGGTGGCAACCCAGATGCTGGAGAGCATGATCACCTCCCCCTCGCCCACCCGGGCCGAGGCGTCGGACGTGGCCACGGCCGTGTTCGACGGCGCCGACGCGGTGATGCTCTCGGCCGAGAGTGCCGCGGGTCAGTTCCCCTTCGAGGCGGTCAACATGATGGACCGCATCCTCAACCGGGTGGAAAGCGATCCCGGTTGGCGCGCCGCCACGGACGCGGCCCGGCCCGCGCCGGAGGCCACGGCGTCCGGCGCCATCGCCACCGCGGCGCGGCAGGTTGCCTCCACCATCGGGGCGGAGGCCATCGCGACCTTCACCTCCACCGGCTCGACCACGCTGCGCGTGGCGCGCGAGCGGCCGAGCGCGCCGATCCTGGCACTCACGCCGGAAGAAGCCACCGCGCGGCGCCTGGCCGTGGTCTGGGGGGCGCATTCGCTGGTCACCGCCACGCCGCACTCCATGACCGAGATGGTCAGCCGCGCCACGCGCGCGGCCAGCACCGAGGGCTTCGCCAACCGGGGCGACGAGATCGTGGTCACCGCCGGCGTGCCCTTCGGCCAGCCAGGAACCACCAACGCCCTGCGCGTCGCCGTGGTGGGCGACAAGACGGGCTGACGGCTGCGCGCGGGCTGGCGCGCGATGGCGGCACGCTTCAGCCATGCGGTCCGGCGTGCCGGGCCAGTGACTTGGGTCGCCGGGGGAGTCGGGCCGGCGAGCGGGGCCGCTGGGTTGGGCCGACATGGCCGATCCCTCCGGCCCCGCGTCCTTCGCCGGGCCGGAGGGCGGCGGAAGTTCTAGTCCGCCTTCTCGTGCTTGGCGGCCAGCTTCGCCAGCTTCTCGCCCAGCTTGCTGGTGTACTCGTCGGCCTTGTAGATGTCGGACACGATGGACTTGAGCTGCTTGGCGTCGTCCTTGCGGCCGAGCGCCTGGGCATAGGCGGCGGCCGAGCCGAAGCCGGTAATGCCGTAGTGCGACATGCGCTGGTACTGGGCGATCAGCACGATGTCGCGGAGATCGCCATCCTCGGGCGCTTCCTGCAGGCCATGCTTGAGGGCTTCCTTGACCAGCCCTTCCATGCCCTTGCAGTGCTCCTTCTCGACCTCACCGCCGCTGGCTTCCAGCAGGGACCTGATGGTGTCCGTGTGCTTGGTGATGCCGCCGAGCGATTCTTCCAGCAGCGACTTCAGCTTGCTGTCGTGCGCCTGGCCGGACAGCTTGCCGAGGACCTGGCGCATCTGGTCGTTGGCGGACCAGAGGTCCTTGAGCTCGTCGGTGTAGACGTCCATGAGGGTGTCGGGTGCGGACATGCGCTGCCTCCTCAGCTGGGTGACGTTACGCAGGTGAACCCGGTGCGGGAGCGGATGTTTCCGGCCGCCGTGAGGTTCACGCGAAGGTCACGGATTTCGGGGGCCGGCGCGCCCCTGCGCACCACCTGGCTGAGCAGGGACGGCGTGGCCCACGTGACGGCGGCACTCGCCCCGATGCTGCATGCCGGCGAAACCACGGCGCGGGCGGGCTGAACGGCAGCAGGTTGCGAACGAGC
The DNA here is from genome assembly GCF_042433915.1 of Roseomonas elaeocarpi. Classification (NCBI taxonomy): domain Bacteria; kingdom Pseudomonadati; phylum Pseudomonadota; class Alphaproteobacteria; order Acetobacterales; family Roseomonadaceae; genus Roseomonas; species Roseomonas elaeocarpi. The sequence continues at coordinate 114,862 of NZ_JBHLUN010000014.1, forward strand.
GGGAGCCTTGTTGCGCCTGAAATTCCGTAGGATAGAATCCAGCGCCCTTCCGGAGGGCTCCTGCCACGCCGATTACCGACGAAACGCCGACGGGCGATACCCCCCGGCCGCGGTGCCCGCCGGGGTGCTGCCCGCCCCTTGCCCGATCTCCTGCCGCGTCGCGCCAATCTCGGTTGCGGCTGGGACATCCGCCCGGGCTTCCTCAACATCGACCTGCACGGCTTCCACAAGCCCGACTTGGTGGGCGACATCACCGACCTGCCGCAGCTGCCGTCGGGCCATTTCGAGGCGCTGGTGGCGCAGGACGTGCTGGAGCACCTGGAGCGCGGCAAGGTTCCCGGCGCGATCGCGGAATGGTCGCGGCTGCTGGCGCCCGGCGGGGTGATCGAGCTGCGGATGCCGAGCCTGCTGCACCTGATGGCCATGCTGGCCTCGCCGGAATGGCGAACGCCCGAGAAGGCGGCCGAGGTGACGCACCTGATGTTCGGCAGCCAGGCCTATAACGGCGACTACCACCTGTCGGGCTACACGCCGGCGCTGCTGGTCAAGCTGCTGGGCGATGCCGGGCTGCTGGTGTGCGAGGCGCGGGTGCGCGACGGCTGGCTGTTCGAGCTGCGCGCGCGCAAGGCCGCCGCGCTGACGGTGCCGGAGGAGGTGGTGGGGCAGTGCTACTTCGAGGAGCTGCACCGCCCGGCCGATGCCGCGGGCCTTGCGGGCTTCGCGGCCGCGATGCGCGACGGCATGACGGAGGCGGCGCTGCGCAACGCGCTGCGGGGCAGCGACGAGGCCGAGTTCCTGCGCCACAACCCGAGCTTCCTCGTGCCCTATCGCGGGCAGACGATCGGCGCCTGACGGGCGCCGCCGTCGCGCCGGCAGGAACGCGCCGCGCGTTCCGGCCTGCGCGGCCCAACCCGTGCGAACCGGCACGCACCGGTCCGTCAGCGGAGCAGGTTGGTTTTCGCCAGGTCCAGGATCTGACTGCCCCGGCCGTCGAGCACCGCGCGGGCAAGCCAGAAGCTGAAGCCCGCGACCTGCTCGACCTCGAGCTTGGGCGGCATGGCGAGTTCCTGCCGGGCCGACACCACGTCGAGCAGCGCCGGGCCCGGATGCGACAGCACCGAGCGCATCGCCTGCTCCAGCTCGCCCGGGTCTTCCACGCGGATCGCGAAGATCCCGGCCGCCTTGGCCACCGCGGCGAAATCGGGGTTGTCCAGGGCCACCCCGGTGTCGAGGTAGCCGGCCGACTTCATCTCCATCTCCACGAAACCCAGCGTGCCGTTGTTCAGCACCACCACCTTCACCGGCAGCCCGTGCTGCCGCAGCGTCAGCAGGTCGCCCATCAGCATGGTGAAGCCGCCATCGCCCGAGAAGGAGATCACCTGCCGGTCGGGAAAGCTCGCCTGCGCGCCGATGGCCTGCGGCAGCGCGTTGGCCATGGAGCCGTGATTGAGCGAGCCGATCAGCCGGCGCCGGCCGTTCATCCGAAGGTAGCGCGCCGCCCAGATCGTCGGGGTGCCGACGTCGAAGGTGAAGACCGCGTCGGCGGCGGCCGCCTCGCTCATCACGCGGGCGACGTGCTGCGGGTGGATCTTGTGCCCGGGCCTGCCCACGGCCAGGTCGTCCAGCCCTTCGCGCGCCTTGCGATAGCGCTCGAGGCTGGTGGAAAGGTGGCGCTTATCGGTCTTGGGTTTCAGGCGCGGCAGCAGCGCCGCGATGGTTTCCCCGACATCGCCCACCAGCCCGAGATCGATCGGACAGCGGCGGCCGAGGTTGCTGGCGCGCAGGTCCAGCTGCGCCACCTTGGCGCCCTCCGGATAGAATTGCCGGTAGGGGAAGTCGGTGCCCAGCATCAGCAGCGTGTCGCAGCTTTCCATGGCGTGGTAGCCCGAGGAAAAGCCGATCAGCCCGGTCATGCCCACGTCGTAGGGGTTGTCCCACTCCACGCTTTCCTTGCCGCCCAGCGCGTGGACGATCGGCGACTGCAGCGCCTCGGCCAGCTGCATCAGCGGCGCGTGGGCGCCGGCGCAGCCGCGGCCGCACAGCAGGGTCACGCGCTCGCCCTCGTTGAGCAGCCGGGCCAGGGCGTCGAGCTCCGGCTCCGCCGGGCGCACCACGGGCCTGGCCGGCAGCGGCGCGGTGGAAAGGCGTGCGCCCTTGGGCATGTCCTGCGTGGCGATGTCACCCGGGATCACCACCACGGCCACGCCGCGCTCGGCGACCGCGACGCGCATCGCGGTTTCCAGCACGCCCGGCAACTGTGCGGGGCTGCTCACCAGTTCGCAGTAATGGCTGCACTCGGCGAACAGGTTCTGCGGGTGGGTTTCCTGGAAGTAGTTGCGGCCGACCTCGGCGCTGGGAATATGCGCGGCGATCGCCAGCACCGGCACGCGGGAGCGCTGGCAGTCGTAGAGGCCGTTGATCAGGTGGAGGTTGCCTGGCCCGCAGGAGCCGGCGCAGACCGCGAGTTCGCCGGTGAGGTGCGCTTCCCCGCCGGCGGCGAAGGCGGCCACTTCCTCGTGCCGGGTGTGGATCCAGTCCATGTCCTCCTGCTTGCGCAGGGCCTCGGTAAACCCGTTCAGGCTGTCGCCGACGATGCCGTAGACCCGCCGGACACCGGCCCCGTGCAGGGCCTGGATCACGAGGTCGGCGACGCTCTGCTTGCTCATGCGATGCACTCCGGTTCTGGGGTTCAGGCGCGGGTCAGGCGGTGGCCAGCCATGCTGCGCCGGTCGGATGCCTGCGAAACCGCATTTTCCTGCCCTTGTTCGGCCCGGAGGCGGCATCGCGCGGGACTGGCGCGAAGATCGATCGGCTGCTCCACCATGGCATGGCCTCGCTCGGGGATGGCTTCGGCGGTCCGCGTCGCGATCAGCGGAGGATCGGTGGCGAGGATCGGGGCATGGCGTGTTTTCGCGAACGGCACCCGGTGGGAAACACGGCACCCATTACTGGGTTGCGGCAGCACGATCCCGATCGGTTCTGCGGGCGCGCCGTATCTTTACTGTCATTTATAATACTGAGTGGGTAGATGATCGGCGGCGGCGAATGATTGCTACGCCGTAATATCACGCGCGACCCGCTTCGCCGGGGCGCCGGGCCGGGCCGGTTCACCGCCCGAGACAACGGGGTGCCGGCAAGGGGAGACGTGTTCACGCCGCGCGCGGCCACCGCGGCGCGGCGGAGGTCGGCAAGCCGTGTCGTCACGGCACCACCCGCCTCCCCCGTGCCTGCGGGGAGAAGCTCGGAAGCCGGGGTGCGGAGCTGCGCCTCCAGCGCTTCTCCCGCGCGTGCGCGGGAGAAACCGGGCGGACGCCGCCGGGGTCGGCCCTTTTACGCGCGGTGACGGGGGTGCTGGCGCGCCTCGGGGTTCACGATCACGTCGGCGGGCAGCACGCCGTTGAAGCAGTCGAGCACGCTCTGCGCGGCCGACATCGCCATGCGGCGGGTGCCCTCGTCGGTGCTGGCGGCGATGTGCGGCGCCAGGATGCAGTTGGGCGCGGTCAACAGCGGGTTGCTGGCCACGGCGGGTTCCTGCACCACCACGTCGATGCCGGCCATGCCCACCTGGCCGGAGCGCAGCGCGTCGGCCAGCGCGTCCTCGTCCACCAGCTTGCCGCGGGCGGTGTTGATGAAGAAGGCGCCGCGCTTCATGGCGCCGAGGAAGCCTGCGTTGACGGTGCCGCGCGTGGCTTCGCTCGACGGGCAGTGCAGCGTCACGATGTCGGCCTGGCCCAGCGCCTCGTTGAGGTCCACCACCGCCTCGTAGCCGGAGCCGCGGATGGTGCCCACGGGGATGAAGGGATCGTACACGGTCACCCGCAGACCGAAGGCGGCACAGAGGCGCGCCACGCGCGTGCCGATGCGGCCGAAGCCCAGGATCAGCACCGTCATGCCGGCGATGTCGCGGGTGGGCAGTTCCGGCGTCACGCCCCAGCCCATGGCACGCACGCGCTGATCATACTGCACGGTGCGGCGCGCGCAGGCGAGCATCAGCATCAGCGCGTGCTCGGCCACCGAGCCCGCATTGGCTTCCGGCGTGATGGTGACGAAGACGCCGCGCTCGGTCATGCCGGGGATGTCGATCAGGTCGTAGCCGACGCCGTGGCGCGCCACGATCTGCAGGTTGGGCGCCTGCGCCGCCATGGCCGCGTCCACCACGTTGGTGCGCACGATGATGCCGTCGGCGCGCGGCAGGGCATCGGCCATCGCCTCGGGCGTCAGCTTGGGCACGACCTCCACCGTGACGCCGGGTGCCGCCCGGAGCAGGGCGATGGCGTCATCGTGGATGGGACGCATGATCAGGACGTTGGGCACGGAGCGCGGCTTCCTTGTTTAGCGTTCGCAGCGGATGAAAACGGTGGAGCGGTTGGCGACCTCGCCCACGTCGGCGGCGGGGCGGTCGGGGCCGCTGCTGGTGGCCTGCATGGGCTTGATGCCGGCGGCCTCCAGGAAGGCGCCGGCGCGTTCGCCCTTCACCGCGAAGTTGACGTTCTGCGCGATGTCGCCGGTGCGGCGCGACACCGCCTCGGCGTTGAGCTTGCTCACCACCACGCCCACCACGTTGCCCTGGCCGTCGAGCAGCGGGCCGCCGGAATTGCCGGGCTGCACGGGGGCGCTGATCTGGAACTCGTCCGGGTCGTTGCGCAGGCCGGCCAGGCCGTTGACCACGCCGGTGGTGAGCTTGGGGTCCTGGCTGAGCAGGCCCGTCAGCGGGAAGCCGTAGGTCACCACCGTATCGCCGCGCCGCACCGGGTTGGTGCGAAAGGCGAGCGGCGGCAGCGTCAGCCCGGCCACGTCCACTAGCCCGAGGTCGAGCTTGGGGTCCGACTTGTCGGGCGTCGCGGCAAAGGAGCGCCCGTCGGGGGCGCGCACCAGGACGCGGTTGCACTGCCCGATGACGTGGAAGTTGGTCAGGAAGCGGCCCGGCGCCACCGCGAAGCCGGTGCCCGAGGAGGCCTGGGCGCGCGGGTTGGGCTGCGCCGAGGGCGGCGTGGGCGCCGCCGCGGCACCGGGGGCGGGGCCGGCGGCGGGCGCGGTCACCGTGGTGAAGGCGATCGTCGGGCGGCCGCAGATCTCCTGGTCGCGGCGGATGCTTTCGCGCCCATCGGCCAGCAGCAGGCGCAGGTCGAAGCGGCAGCCGGTTTCGGGCCGGGTGCGCAGCACGAAGGTGCCGTCATCGGCGAGCGGCCCTTCGGTGAGGAGGTTGCTGCCCCAGTCCGTGCGGCCGGTACGAACGGCGAAGAAGCCGCTCGCCGCGCTGCCGGTGTTGTTGCGGATGCGGAAAACATTGGCCGCCGCGGCACCGTCCCGGTTCGCGGCCGCGGGCGGCTGGGCGGGGGTGGTCTGCGCGGGGGCGACCCCGGTGCCCGCCAGCAGCAGCGCGGCCCCGAGAAGGAGCGGGGCGGTGCCACGGCGGGACCGGGGGGAGCGGACCGGGGAAGCGGCCTCAGGGGTGGGAACCGGGAAGAGGGCGGGTCGCATGATGCGCGAAGGTGTCAACCGCCGCAGCGCCACGGTCAATCCACCTGCCCGGAGCCACCGTGATGGGCCAACATGCTGGGCCAATATGGTGGGCGCCGTGCGGCCAGGACGGGCGCGGTGTCCCAGGGAATCCCAGGGCGTCACGGCGTGACCGGCCGTCCCGGCCGCCGGACGCGCCGTTCAGCCCGCCCGCACCGTCCGCACCAGGGCTGCGACGTGCTCGGGCGGGGTTTGCGGCACGATGCCGTGGCCGAGGTTGAACACGAAGGGACGGCCGCGCATCGCAGCCAGCAGCGCCCGCGCCTCGGCCTCGAGCCCCGGGCCGCCGGCCACCAGCGCCTGCGGGTCGAGGTTGCCCTGCAGCGCCACCTTGGCCGGGATGTTGGCGGCGGCCCAGCGCGGGTCCATGGCGGTGTCCATGCCCACCGCCTGAATGCCGGTGCGCGCCACGTATTCCACCAGCATCGGGCCGGCCAGGCGCGGGAAGCCGATGATCGGGAAGCCCTCGGGCAGGCGCTTGCGCAGGCGGCGCACCAGTTCGGCCGTGGGCTCGATCACCCAGCGGCGAAAGCCCGCCGGCGGCAGCAGGCCGGCCCAGCTGTCGAAGATCATCAGCGCCTCGGCCCCGTTTTCCGCCTGCGCCAGCAGGTATTCCACCGTGGCGTCGGACACGGTGCGGATGAGTCGCGCGAACAGCGCCGGGTCGGCGTAGCTCAGGCGCCGGGTATGGGGGAACTCGCCCCCGCCGCGGCCGTCCACCATGTAGCAGGCCACCGTCCAGGGGGCGCCCGCGAAGCCGATCAGCGCCGTGCGCTGGTGCTGCACCGCCAGCGTCGCGGACAGGCGCCGCACGGTTTCCAGGATCGGGGCAGCGCGCTCCACCACCCGGTCCACCTCCAGCGCCCCGATCGCGGCGGAGTCACGCAAGGGTTCCAGCAGCGGGCCCTCGCCTTCCGCGAAGCGCAGCGGCTGCCCCATGGCCCAGGGCACCATCAGGATGTCGCTGAACAGGATCGCGGCGTCGAAGCCGTAGCGGCGCAGCGGCTGCAGCGTCACCTCGGTGGCGAGCTCCGGATCGGTGCAGAGCGAGATGAAGTCGCCCGCCTGGGCCCGCACGATCCGGTATTCCGGCAGGTAGCGCCCGGCCTGGCGCATCAGCCAGACCGGCGGCGGCCAGACGGCCTCGCCGGCCAGGGCGCGGAGGAAGGGCTTGTCCGGCATGTCCATGGCGCCTCTTTCACTTAAAAACTTGAGTCAGAGAAGTCTTGTGGTGGCTTGTAGGGCCTGTGGATAACGAGGACGCAGCCCGTCCACTGACTCACGCCCGAGTTGTCCACAGGTCGTGAGTCGGCGTGACTCGCGGAGTCAGGGCGAGTCGCTGACTCAGTCCCGAGTCATAGCCGACCGAGGGGCAGGGTTGTCCCGGATGGCATGAGTCGTGACTCACGGTCCCCGGTTCTCCCAGGCAGCTGTCCGGGGCCGGAACTTATCCCCGGGTGCCACAGGAGGGGTCCGGCGGGCGCACCGCTTATCCACCAGCCGGCCGCGCGGGTCGCGAGCCGATTTCCGCAGCGGCAACGTCGTCAGGAAGGCACTGGATGGCTGGCGGCGGCGCTGCCGCCGAGGCTGCTCCCAGGGAGGGGGAGAAGGAATTCTCCCCCTCCCCCTCCCCGGACCCCTCACCCCTCATCTTTTTTCCGGACGCTGCCGCGGGAACGCGGCTGACGCGGTGCGCTCCGGCTCACGGAGCCGGGGCGAGGGACGGTTCAGCCAGGGCTGACACGAAGTCTTCTTCATTTCAGCAGCGCCGACGGTGGCCGTACCGCGATCGGCTCGCACCCTTCCCGCGGCAGCGTCCCGAAAGAAGATGAGTGGGGGTCCGGGGGAGAGAATTCTTTCTCTCCCCCGGAACAGCGCCACGCGAAGCAACGCCCCCAGCCCGGAACACGATTGGCTGTCCGACCGTGCCCGGAGCTGCTCCGGACTTCCCCCGCCACGGATGCGGCGTCATGCTGGCGCGCATGTCGCAGCACCGTCACGTCAACCTGCACCTCGTGTCCGACAGCACCGGGGAGACCCTGGCCTCGATGGCGCGCGCGACGCTGGCGCGCTTCGAGGACCCGCACGCGGTGCAGCACCGCTGGTTCTTGGTGCGATCACGCTTTCAGCTCGAACAGGTGCTGGAGGGTATCCAGGCGGAGCCCGGGCCGGTGCTGGCCACCATTGCCGACCATTCCATCCGGCACAGCCTGGAGGAGTTCTGCACCAAGCTCGGCGTGACCTTCCTGTCGGTGCTGGACCAGACGCTGGAGCTGTTGCAGCGCGAGATCGGCGCGGCCGCCAAGGAGAAGCGCGCGGCGCAGCACGTGCTCGACGCCGATTATTTCCGGCGCATCGACGCGATGCATTACGTGCTGGCGCATGACGACGGGCAGGGCACGGCCGGGATCAACGAAGCGGACGTCTGCCTCGTCGGCGTGTCGCGGTCGAGCAAGACGCCGACCTGCTTCTACCTGGCGAACCGCGGCATCAAGGCGGCCAACGTGCCGATCGTGCCGGGCGCGCCGCTGCCGACCGAGCTCGACAGCCCGCCCTGCCCGGTGATCGGGCTGACGATCGACGTGGGCGCGTTGATCGAGATCCGCCGCCACCGCCTCAAGCTGATCGGGCCGGGCGGGGTGCGGCAGGACGTGACCGACTACATCGACGAGGACGCGGTGAAGGCGGAAATCCTGGCGGCGCGGCGGCTTTGCACCTCGCGCGGGTGGCCGGTGATCGACGTGACGCGGCGCTCGATCGAGGAGACCGCGGCGACAGTGCTGCAACTCAAGGAGGCCTGGCACGTCCGTCAGCTTAAGGCCGCCGCGTCGGCGCCGCCCCGGTCCAGCCCGATGGACCCGGCGGCGGAGGTGCTGAGCGGCCGGAGCTGAACCGGCGGGGAACGTCACCGGTCGTGCGTTCCGGCGGATCAGCCGGAAAGCCCGGCCCGCTGTCCCCAGCGGTGCCCAAGACGCCAAGGAGATGCGCGCATGTCCGATCCGACGCAGCCGACGCCGACCCTGCCCGACAACCCGGCCGATCCGGGCAGCCCGAACCCGGCCGAGACGCCCGGCGCGCCCGAGGTCCCGGCCGCGCCCCCGGCGCCCACGCCGCAGATCCCGAACAATCCTTCCCCCGGGGTGACGCCGGACGTGCCGACGCGGCCCGAGATCCCGCCCGGCAACCCCTCGCCCGGCGTGTCGCCGCCGGACCCGGTGCCGCCCGACCCAGCCAACCCGGACCCGACCTCACCCGGCCGCGTGTCGCCGGCGATCGCGCCCACCACGCCGGAAGTGCCGTCCTCCCCCTCCTCGCCCGAGGCGGTGCCGCCGGGCGGTCCGATGCCCGGGGTGATGAACCCCACGGCGGAGGGCGGGCCGCCGGGTGCGGATATGCCGGGGCCGCTGTGAGGCTGCGCTGATCCTGCGTGGCGCTGTCCCGGGGGAGAGAAGGAATTCTCTCCCCCGGACCCCCACTCATCTTTTTCCGGGACGCTGCCGCGCGGCGGGTGTGAGCCGGTCGCGGCACGGCGGCCGCTGGCGCTGCTGAAACCGACAAAACTTCTTTTCAGCACGGGCTGTGACGTCCCTCGCTCCGGCTCATCGAACCGGAGCGCACGGCGTCAGCCACGTTCCCGCGGCAGCGTCCTGAAAAGATGAGGGTTGAGGGGTCTGGGGAGGGGGAGAACACCTTCTCCCCCTCCCCAGGGGTGCCGCCAAGAGCGCCCAGCCCCTTCCCGCAAGGCGGGGGCAGCCCCAGAACAGGGCGACGGGACACGGTTGGCAGCGAAGGACACGGGACCATGCAGCGCGACACTCCGGCACTGGTGCTGGCCAGCGCCTCGAGCGCCCGGCGCAGCCTGTTGAGCGCGGCGGGGCTGCGCTTCGAGGCGGTCGCGGCGGCGGTGGACGAGGACAGCATCAAGGAGAGCGGCCGTGCCGAGGGGATGCCGCCCGGCGAGGTCGCGACCATGCTGGCGGAAGCCAAGGCGCGCCGCGTCGCCACGCGGCTGGACCGGCTGGCGGAGGCCGAGGGCGGCCGGGCGGGAGCGCTGGTGATCGGCGCCGACCAGCTGCTCACCTGCCGCACCGACGCGGGCGAGTTGCGCTGGTTCGACAAGCCGCGCGACCTGGCCGAGGCGCGGGAACACCTGCTGGCGCTGCGAGGGCGCGAGCACGTGCTGCACACGGCGGTGCTGTGCTGGCGCGACGGTGCGCGGGTCTGGCAGCACCTCGCGGCGCCGAGGCTGGTGATGCGCCGCTTCTCGGACAACTTCCTGGACCGCTACCTGGCCGAGGAAGGCGAGGCGATCCTGGGCTGCGTCGGCTGCTATCGCCTCGAAGGCCCCGGCGTGCAGCTGTTCGAGCGGGTGGAGGGCGACCACGCGGCGGTGCTGGGCCTGCCGCTGCTGCCGCTGCTGGGTTTCCTGCGGCAGCACGGCGTTCTGGAGGGCTGAAGGGTCGCCCGTTCCCCTCTGCTGCGGCGCGACATGACAGGCGCCGCGCGGAGGGCCAGCATGGCGCCCGAACAAGGGTGAGGTCGGACGAAGCGCGTTGAACTGGCTGAGCGTGTTGATCCAGGTGGCGGGCGAGGCGGCGATGCTGCTGTTTGGCCTGAGCCTCGTGCAGCGAGGGGTGGAGCGGGCCTACGGCGCCCGGCTGCGCGAGGTTCTGGGACGGGCGCTGCGCGACCGCTGGCGGGCGGCTGCGGCGGGGCTGGTGGCCACGACGGCGCTGCAATCCTCGACCGCGACGGCGCTGATGCTGGGCGGGCTGAACAGCAACGGTTCGCTCGCACTGGTGCCGGCGATGGCGGCGATGCTGGGGGCCAATGTCGGCACCGCGGTGATCGCCCAGGCGCTGAGCTTCGACCTCAGGCCGGTGTTTCCGTTGCTGATCCTGCTGGGCTGGACGGCGTTCCGGCGGGGCAGGCGCGCGCGGACGCGCGACCTCGGCCGGGCGGTGATCGGGCTGGGGGTGATGCTGTGTGCGCTCTACCTCTTGGTGGGCTCGATGGGGCCGGTGGAGCACGCGCCGGCGCTGCGCGAAATCCTGCACCTGCTCGACGGCGCCCCGGCGCTGGCGGTGATCCTGGCGGCGGCGCTGGCCTGGGGGACGCATTCCTCGCTGGCGGCGGTGCTGCTGGTGGGCTCGCTCGCGGCCTCGGGCGCCGCAGGGCCGGAGGTGGCACTGGCCATGGTGGCGGGTGCCAATCTCGGCGGCGCGCTGCCGCCGCTGCTGGCGGCGCGGCATGCCGGTAAGGGATTGGTGGACCCGGCGCGGCTGCGGCTGCCGGTGGGCAACCTGATCAACCGGCTGATCGGCACAGGGATCGTGCTGGCGGCCTTGCCGCAGCTGGCCGGGCTGCTGTCGGCGCATCCCGGGCGGCTGGTGGCGGACGCGCATCTGGGCTTCAACCTCGTGATGGCGGTGCTGACGCTGCCCGTCCTGAACCCGGTGGCCGCGCTGCTGCGGCGCCTGCTGCCCGGACTGCCGCCCGAGGCGGACCCGGGCGCGCCGCGCTACCTCGACGACGCGTCGCTGAACGTTCCGGCGGTGGCGCTGGCCAATGCGACGCGCGAGGTGCTGCGCGTGGTGGACACCCTGGACACGATGCTGCGCGACACGGCCGCGGCGCTGCGCGAAGCGGACCGCGACGCCGCGCGCGCGGTGGGGCGGCGGGACGACGTGGTGGACCGCCTCCATGCCGCGGTGCACGCCTACCTGGCGCGCCTGCCGCGCGACGGGGTGGGTGAGGCCGAGGCGCAGCGGCTGGCGGAGATCCGGCTGTTCCTGATTTCGCTCGAGCACGCGGGCGACGCGGTGTCGCGCGGCCTGGCCAAGTACGCCGCGCGCCGCGCCCGGCGCGGGATCGCGCTATCGCCCGCGGCGCTGTCGCAGCTCGATGCGCTGACCGAGCGGCTGCGCGGGCAGCTGCGCCTCGCGGTCGCGGTGTTCATGAGCGACGACGGGCAGGCGGCGCGGCAGCTGGTGCTGGAAAAGGAATCCTGGCGCGAGGCCGAACGCGAGGCGGCCGAGGCGCTGGGTGAGGCGGGGGGCATGGCCAGCGGCGCGGACGGTGCCGCCGGCGCCGGGCTGATGCTGGACGTGACGCGCGACCTCAAACGCGTGGCGGCGCATGTCGCGGCGGTGGCCTACCCGTTGCTGGAGCGTCAGGGTGCGCTGCGGACCAGCCGGTTGCGGCCGGTGGCGGCGCATGGGGAAAAGCCCGGGGAACAACCGGTGCCTGCGGGGCGTTAGGCCGGGCTCCGCCGACGCGGAACGGCGCAGGCGAGGGCGGGCTGGTTGTTTGCGGACCATGGTGACGCCACCGCCATCTGAAACAGGCCTGGCACATTCCGGGCGCGTCGCCCTTGAGGGCCGCGAACAGGGCGTGGCCGCCATGTGACGCACGGTTTCGCCGCACATGGATCGGTGGTGCGGGGGCGCCATATAACACGGCAACAACGCCTAATGCGCGAAAGCACGATCGCGCGCCGTGTGATCCTTCCGACGGAGCCCCCCGATGTCCGCAACCACCCTTCCGCCCTCGGCCTCGCCGGGGCTTCCGTTCCGCCCTGCTGCGCCACCGGGCATCCAGGGCGGTATCACCGCCGCGGCCGGGGCGCTGCTGATCCTGGGCATCGTGCTCATCGGTGCCGCCGTCAGTCCGCGCCAGGGGGCGCTCTACGCACTGGGTGGGGCGCTGGGGCTGGTGCTGTACCACGCGAGCTTCGGCTTCACCTCCGCCTGGCGGGTCTTCATCAGCGACCGCCGGGGCGAGGGCCTGCGCGCGCAGATGCTGATGTTGGCCATCGCCACGGTGCTGTTCTTCCCGGTGCTGGCCGCGGGCTCGCTGTGGGGGCAGCCGGTGGCGGGGCTGGTGCAGCCGGCAGGCGTGTCGGTGGTGTTCGGCGCCTTTATCTTCGGCATCGGCATGCAGACCGGCGGTGGCTGCGCCTCGGGCACGCTCTACACCGTGGGCGGCGGATCGACCCGGATGCTGCTGACGCTGGCGGCCTTTATCGCCGGCTCGGCGCTGGGGGCGGCGCACCTGCACTGGTGGGCGGCGCTGCCGTCGCTTCCACGCATCTCGGCCGTGGAAAGCTTCGGCGCCTGGGGTGGCATCGCGGTGCAACTCGTGGTCTTCGCGCTGATCGCCGCCGTGACGGTGGTGCTGGAGCGCCGTCGGCACGGGCGGCTGCTCACCCGCCCGGCCTCGGCCCGGCAGGGGTGGGATCGTCTGCTGCAGGGCCCTTGGCCGGTGGTCGCGGGCGCGGTGGCGCTGGCGGTGCTGAACTTCGCCACGCTGGCGCTGTCGGGCCGGCCCTGGGGCATCACCTCGGCCTTCGCGCTGTGGGGCTCCAAGATCGCGGCCGGCCTCGGCCTGGACGTGGCGAGCTGGCCCTACTGGTCCTCGCCGGCGGCCCGCGCCTCGCTGGAGGGCAGCGTGTTCCGCGACGTCACCTCGGTGATGGACTTCGGCATCATCGTGGGCGCCCTGCTGGCGGCCGCCCTGGCCGGCCGCTGGAGCCCGGGCTGGCGCGTGCCGCTGCGCTCGGCGGTCGCGGCGGTGCTCGGCGGGCTGCTGCTGGGCTACGGTGCCCGGCTGGCCTACGGCTGCAACATCGGCGCCTACTTCTCCGGCATCGCGTCGGGCAGCCTGCATGGCTGGGTGTGGATGGCGGCGGCCTTCGCGGGCAACCTCGTCGGCACGCGCCTGCGGCCGCTCTTCGGGCTGGAGGTGGAGCGCACGCCGCGCGAGACGGCCTGCTGAGGGGGGTGGTTAGTTCGGCGTTGCGTGGTGGCCGGGAGAGGCGCTGCCTCTCCCGGACCCTCTCCGCTCAGGGTGGCAGGGCCACCCCGAGACCCCGCCGGGAGTTTGGTGCCGCTTGGCTGCCAGAAGCGCTGCGGGTCGATTGGGCCGTGCGCGTGTTCAGGTGACTGGTGGTGCCAGTCAGGCAAGGTGTTCAACACCGATCCGGCCGTGCGGCTGTTCAAACAGGGTAGTGAAAAGAATCTATGAGGCCGCGCGGGCTGCCCTGGCAGTCGCCGGAGAGCATGGCTCTCCGGCGCGAGCCAACCGGGAAAAGGGCAAGCGCCTGATCGCGGAGGCACCCCTTCCCGGGAGGTCCAGGAACCTCAGGTTCCTGGCGGATGGGGGTTCCGGGGGAAGGCGGAGCCATCCCCCGACACAGCGCAACGCCCGACCACGCACCACCGATACGCCCCCGGGTGATCGCCACGCCGCGCGATCCGTCGCAAGTTGCCGGCAACGGCGCCGTGGCGGTTCAGGCCGTGCGGTGCCCCATGACCTGAAGGATGCCCGATGAGCGACGAGAGCAGCACGCATTTCTATGAGCCGCGGCACGGGCACGGGCTGCCGCACGACCCGTTCAACGCCATCGTGGGGCCGCGGCCGATCGGCTGGGTGTCGACGCGCGGGCGGAACGGTTCGGTGAACCTGGCGCCTTATAGCTTCTTCAACGCCTTCAACTACACGCCGCCGATCATCGGCTTTTCCTCGACCGGCGAGAAGGACAGCCTGCGCAACGCGCGCGAGACGGGCGAGTTCGTGTGGAACCTGGTGACGCGCGAGATCGCGGCGCCGATGAACGAGACCTGCGCGCCGGTCTCCTACGGCACCGACGAGTTCGGGCTGGCGGGCCTGGGGGCCCTGCCCTCGCGCCTCGTGTCACCGCCGCGCGTGGCCGAGAGCCCGGTGCATTTCGAGTGCCGCGTCACCGAGATCGTGGCGCTGCGCGGCGCCGACGGCGCGGCGACGCCGGCCTCGCTGGTGCTGGGCGAGGTGGTGGCGGTGCATATCCGGCGCGACCTGCTGAAGGACGGCATCTTCGACACCTTCGGCGCCGGGATCGTGCTGCGGGCCGGCGGGCCCACGGCCTACGCCGAGATCGGCCCGGCCACGCGCTTCGACATGCGCCGCCCGGGTTGAGGGTGATCCCTCCCGGCGGCCGTCCCGGGGGATAGTTCGGGACCGGGCGCGCGGGAAAGGGCGGTCCGGCTTTCCGCCGGGTCGCGCCGGGCGCGGCAGGGTCACCGTGTTGGAGGCATGCCGCGACCGCCGGTCCTGGGGCGCCGGTTCAGCCGGCGGGCTTGTCCGGATGGCGGCCCGCCTTGTCATTCGCGGGGTCGGCGCCGTCCTTGCCGATGCCGTAGCCTTCGCGCATGCGGTCCATCGTTTCCTCGGGCACGTCGCCCTGGCTGCCGGTGGGTGGCGTGTGCCAGTCCTGGTCCGACTTCTTCGCAACGTGGTCCCAGTCCTTCTTGTCGCCTTCGATGGGCTTGTCCGGCTGTTTCATCTCGTCCCGTCCCTGCTGCGGCACCCGCGGTGCGTTGCTGTTCCTTGAAAGCGAGCATCGGGGGTTCGGGTTCCATGCCCGCGTGATCCGCACGGCATCGGGAGCGAACTGTTTCCCGTGGAACGTTGCGAAAGGCTTGGCTGCCGGGTGGGTGGTGCGAGGGGTGCCAGGCCGAGGGGCTGGGCGAAAGGGTTTGTCCGGGCAAGGCCGGTTCCGTGCCGGTGCGGTACGTGCTGGCCCCCGACTGCTCCTGACCGGACGGGCCCGCCCCGCCGTTGTCCGCTCATGGCCCTGAACGCCCGTGCCGCTTGCGAACGGCCATGACCAGCCGTGCCGGGCCCAGTTCCCGGCTTCCTGCCCTGGTCAGCAGGGCACCAAGCTGGGATAGGCTCGCGGGGTTGCGCCACGGCGCCGCGGGCCGGGCCTCCCGGCGTCGCGGGTGGAAAAGAGGGTTCGGGATGCGGCTGTTCATGACCACCGACGCCGTGGGCGGCGTCTGGCCCTACGTGCTGGACCTGGCCGGGGCGCTGGCGCCGCTGGGGGTGGACACCACGCTGGCGGTGATGGGCCCGCCGCCCGCCCCGGATCAGGAGGCCGAAGCCCTCGCCGTGCCGGGGCTGCGGGTGCTGCGCACGGCGCTGCCGCTGGACTGGCTGGCCGAGGATGCCGGCTCGATCCGCGCGGCGGGCGAGGCGCTGGCGGGTCTGGCGGCTGACGCGGGTGCGGAGGTGGTCCATCTCAACAGCCCGGCCAACGCGGCGGGGGTGCGCTGGCCCGTGCCGGTGGTGGGGGTCGCGCATTCCTGCGTGGCGACCTGGTGGGACGCCGTGAAGGAAGGGCCGCTGCCGGAAGATTTCCGCTGGCGCGCGGCACTGACGGCCGAAGGCTATCGCGCGGTGGACCGGCTGGTGGTGCCGAGCGACGCCTTCGGGGCGGACACGGCGCGGGTCTACGCGCTGCCGCGGCGGCCGGTGGCGGTGCATAACGGGCGGCGCCTCCTGCCCGTGCGCGCGCCTGCGGACGGGGCGCCGGCGCGCTTCGCGCTGACCGCGGGGCGATTGTGGGACGAGGGCAAGGGTATGGCGGCGCTGGACACGGCGGCCGCGCTCTGCCGCGTGCCGGTGCTGGCAGCGGGTGCTGCGGAAGGCCCCAACGGCACGCGCGCGGTGCTGCCGCACCTGCAGCTGCTGGGCCGGATGCCCGAGGCGGTGCTGGGCGGCTGGATGACGGCGGCGTCGGTCTTCGTGTCCACCGCGCTGTACGAGCCCTTCGGCTTCGCGGTGCTGGAAGCGGTGCGCGCCGGCTGCGCGCCGGTGTTGTCGGACATCGCGAGCTTTCGCGAGATCTGGGGGGACGCGGCGGTGTTCGTGCCGCCCGGCGATGCCGCCGCGATCGCCGCCGCGGTGGACGCGTTGTGCGCGGATGAGGCGCGGCGCGAGGCCGTCGTCGCGGCGGCGCGCGAGCGGGCCGGGCGCTACACGGCGGAGCGCATGGCGGCGGCGATGCTGGAGGTTTACCGCGAGGTGGCGCGGTAGCGTCGCGCTCCGGTGGGGCGGCGTTTCGGGGAGGCGGGAGAAGGAATTCTCCCGCCTCCCCGGACCCCTCCACCCTCATCTTTCTTTGAAACGCTGCCGCAGGAACGTGGCTGGTGCTGTGCGCTCCGGCTCACGGAGCCGGAGCGAGGGACGTGTCGGTCAGGGCTGACAGGAAGTCCTGGTTTTCTGGCAGCACCGGCGGCGGCCGTTCCGCGACCGGCTTCCACCGCCCTGCGGCAGCGTCCCAGAAAGAGATGAGTGGGGGTCCGGGGGAGAGAACTCCTTCTCTCCCCCGTGACACGCGCCCTCCGCCGGATCAGGCCGCCTTCAGCGTGGCGATTTCGGCCAGTGCGTCCTGCTTCGCCTTCTCACGCTGCTCCGCGCCGGTGGCCACGCCCTCGGCGACGATCACCTCCGGCTGGGTGATGCCGAGGAAGGCCAGCACCGCGCGCAGGTAGTGTTCCGCGTGCTCGAAGGGGGCGGCCGGCGTGCCGGGGCCGTAGAAGCCGCCGCGCGAGACCGTGAGGATCACCCGCTTGTTGCCGGCCAAGCCCTCAGGACCCTTCTCGGTGTAGCGGAAGGTCTTGCCCGCCACCGTGACGCGGTCGATCCAGGCCTTCAGCTGGCTGGGAACGCCGAAGTTGTACAGGGCGACGCCGATCACCACGATGTCGGCGGCCAGGAATTCCTCCAGCACGCGCCCACCCAGCGACAGGTCTTCCTGCAGCGCCTGGTCGTGCTGCACGTCGGCGCTCTGCCCCGCGAGGTAGCGGCCGGTCAGGTGAGCGATCGGGTTGGCCACCAGGTCATGATAGGTGACCTCGAGGCCGGGGATCTCGTTCTTCAGGCGCTCGACGGCGGCATGGGACAGGGCGCGGCTGACGGAGTTCTCGCCCAGGATGCTGGAGTCGAGGTGGAGGAGCTTCATGGGAGTGCCTTCGTACGGGTGGTATGGATTTGATACCGCCGCGCATTAGATAGCCGCCGCAGGCAGCCGCAAGGAGGCACAGCCGTGATACCCGGGAACACCGATGTCACCTTCACCGAGGTGACCCAGCAGGTGCTTCACCTGCCCGACCGCTGCCGGGCGGTGGGCGGCGTGCTGTCGCGCATCGGCGACAAGTGGTCGGTCCTGGTGGTGATGCAGCTGAGCGGGGGGCCGAAGCGCTTCAGCGCGCTCAAGCGTTCGATCGGCAGCGTGTCGCAGCGGATGCTGACCTTGACGCTGCGCGGGCTGGAGCGCGACGGGCTGGTGCTGCGCACGGTGACGCCCACGGTGCCGCCGCGGGTGGATTACGAGCTGACCGAGCTGGGGCACTCGCTGCGCCAGCCGGTCGAGGCGCTGGGCGGCTGGGCCATGGAGAACTACCGCCGGATCGAGGCGGCGCAGAAGGCTTTCGACGAGGTGCGGGAGGAAGGCGGCGGGTAGCGCTGGCCTTCGGGTGCCGCTCCGGACGAGGTTCCGGAAGGAAGCCAACACCGATGGGCGAAGGTCGTCCGGGTCCGACCGGATGTCCGGCGCTCCGCACGGCCATATCGCCGGAGCGGAGCATGCCCGCGTCCGGCGCGGCCGGGTCGGGGTCGTCGGATGCGGGGCCAGCCTTTAGGAGAGCGGCCTATCGACTCTCCTGAAGGAACACCCGTGCAAATTCCCATCAAGCGCGCCATCGAGCGCGTTCCCGGCGGCATGATGGTGGTTCCGCTGCTGATCGGCGCGCTTTTCGCCACCTTCGCACCGGGTACGCCGCAGTTCTTCGGCTCCTTCACGGGGGCGCTGTTCAGCGGTGCCCTGACGGTGCTCGCCGTGTTCTACGTTTGCATGGGCGCCAGCATCGACGTGCGCGCGACGCCCTATATCCTGAAGAAGGGCGGCACGCTGCTCTTCGTGAAGATCGCCGTCGCGGCAGTGCTGGGCATCGTTTCCGGCCAGATCCTGGGAGAGCTGCCGGTCAGCGGCGGCATGTTCGCGGGCCTGTCGACGCTGGCCATCGTGGCGGCGATGAACGACACCAATGGCGGCCTCTACATGGCGCTGATGGGCCAGTACGGGGAGCCGCGGGACGTCGGCGCCTATACGGTGATGACGCTGGAATCTGGCCCCTTCCTAACCATGCTGACGCTGGGCATCGCCGGCCTGTCCGCCTTTCCGTGGCAGGCGCTGGTGGGCGCGGTGCTGCCGCTGCTGGCGGGCATGATCATCGGCAACCTCGACCGCGAGATGCGCGCCTTTCTCAGCCGCGCCATCCCGGTGATGATCCCCTTCTTCGCCTTCGCGCTGGGCGCCGGGCTGGACCTCAGCCGCGTGTGGCAGGCGGGGCTGCTGGGCCTGGGTCTCGGCGTGGCGGTGGTGGTGGTCACCGGCATTCCACTCTACCTCGCGGACCGGGCGACGGGCGGCACGGGCGTGGCGGGCGTTGCGGCGGCTTCCACCGCCGGCAACGCCGCGGCGGTTCCGGCCATCGTGGCGGCGGCCAACCCGGCCTACGCCCCCGCCGCGGCACCGGCCACGATCCTGGTGGCGGCGGCGGTGATCGTGACCACGGTGCTGGTGCCGCTGCTGACCGCCTGGGTCGCGCGACGCCGGGCGCCCGGCCGCGTGGCGGAGGACACGGCGCGCGGCTGAGGCCGCCTGCCTGTCCTGGCTCCGGCAAGGCATCGCACGGCGCGCATCGCAGCACCCGCCGCGGCGCCGTCCTGCCGGTCACGGGGCGGGCAGCCCGTGACCGGCCCCCGCGCGGGCTGCGTCAGAGGCGGGAACAGGTTCGGGGCCGGTTCCTGCCTCGGTGCGGGGCAGCGCGCGGCTGCTTGATGCTTTGCCCCCCTGCGCATTGCGCATGGTCGTGCGAGGCTGCGCGCGACATCCTCCAACGGGAGATTTCGCGATGACCGACTACACCCCGCCCGCCGTGTGGCAGTGGAACAAGGAAAGCGGCGGCCAGTTCGCCAGCATCAACCGCCCCATCGCCGGCCCGACGCATGACAAGGAACTGCCGGTCGGGGTGCACCCGTTGCAACTCTACTCGCTGGCCACACCCAACGGGCAGAAGGTGACGATCCTGCTGGAGGAGCTGCTGGCGCTGGGGCACGCGGGCGCGGAATACGATGCCTGGCTGATCCGGATCGGCCAGGGCGAGCAGTTCGGCAGCGGCTTCGTGGCGGTGAACCCCAACAGCAAGATCCCGGCGCTGCTGGACCGCTCCGGCCCCACGCCGGTGCGGGTGTTCGAGAGCGGCGCGATCCTGGTATACCTGGCCGAGAAGTTCGGCGCCTTCCTGCCCACCGACCCGGCGCGGCGGGCCGAGGTCCTGAGCTGGCTGTTCTGGCAGATGGGCAGCGCGCCCTATCTCGGCGGCGGCTTCGGGCATTTCTACGCCTACGCGCCCACCAAGATCGAGTACGCCATCGACCGCTTCGCGATGGAGGCCAAGCGGCAGCTCGACGTGCTGGACCGCCACCTGGGCGAGAGCGAGTACCTGGGCGGCGCGGACTACACGGTCGCCGACATCGCGGTCTGGCCCTGGTACGGCGGGCTGGTGCGCGGGCAGCTCTACGGCGCGGCGGAGTTCCTGTCGGTGGGCGAGTACCGCAACGTCCTGCGCTGGGCCGAGGCGATCGCGCAGCGGCCGGCGGTGAAGCGGGGCCGCATGGTCAACCGCGTGAACGGCGACCCGTCGGAGCAGCTGCACGAGCGCCACGACGCGGCGGATTTCGAAACGCGCACGCAGGACAAGATCGGCAGCGGTCAGTAGGCCGCGGCGGCGGGCGGCGGCCTTTCCGGCACGGAGCCACTGCCGCCATCCCTACCCGACCCGGCACGCCACCGCGGGGCGCCTGCCGCGTTGTCCTGCTGGAGCGGAGCGCAGAACCCCATGTCCCACACCCTTCCGAGCGGTGCGCCGAAGCGCGGCGCGATCCACAGCTTCCTGCGCGGCGAGGGCCGCGACGGCCGGGGGCGCTTGCTGGCGGAGGTCCTCAGCTTCGACGACAGGGCGATCGAGGGGGTGCACGACTTCATCCAGTGGCTCTTTCCCCTGCCTGAGCCCAGCCGCGCCGTGCCCGGCTCCCCGGTGCTGCAGCCGGGTGAGGCGGAGGCGATCCGTGGCGACGCGCGGGCGGTCGAGGGCTTCCGCGCCGGGCTGGAGCGCATGGGCCGCTTCTACGGCGACACCGACGGCTGGCTGGTGCGCTTCGACCACAACCACCTCCGCATCAGCCGCATCCTGCGCGCCACGCGGGCGATCCTGGGGCAGGAGGCCGCGCGGGCTTTTCACGCGGCGGTCGCGGCGCGCAACCAGGCAGCCGGCGCGCCGATCAATGACAATAGTTTGCGCCACTGGCAGGCCGCGCTGCGCTGAACCTCCCGCGCGGGTGGCGGGCGGGGCCGCCGCTCAGAACCGCGCGATCAGCCCGACGCCCGCCACCATCAGCAGCCCGCCCACCACGCGCCAGGTGGAGATCTGCCGCACCTCGAAACCCATCAGCCCGTAATGGTCCAGCACCAGCGAGGTGATGATGGCGGCGGTCAGCGTGATCGCGGTGAACACGCCTGCCCCCATGCCCTTGGCCACCGTCAGCGTAGCGACCACGTAGACCGAGGCCATCAGCCCGCCGATCCAGCCCCACCACGGTACCGTGGCGGCGTTGCGCCCCAGCCCGTCCAGCGACCTGCCGATCCAGGGCGAGGCGACCAGCACCGCCAGGATACCACCGCTGTAGGTGATCAGCGCCGGCACCACCGGGCCGACGTTCAGCTTCTGCGCCAGCGTGGCGTTGCTGCCCGACTGCAGCATGTTGAGGATGCCGGCCAGGATCGCGAGGAGGTAGGCCATTGCGGTTCCATCGTGGTCGGCCGCGCCGGGATGGCAGGGCCAGGAAGACGCGCCCGGCTGCCCGGGCCTCTCGGTCGCGGACCCGTGCATCGGAAGGGCGGTGGGAGCCCGCCGGGAACACAGCGTTCCGTGGCGTCCCCGGTTCCCGCACCCGCGTCCTCGCCCCTCCTGCACTCCCGAATTCCCCGGCCGCGCGGCGCCGGCGCACCGGGCGCGGGCGTGGCGAAGATGATCCGCGGTCCCGGGTGGCAACCCGCCCCCTGCCCGCCCCCCTGCCCTCTGCGGCATGGACGCGCCGCCAAGCCCCGCGCAGGATCGCGCCACCATGCCGGATGCCGTCCTGATCCTCCCCTGCCCCGCGGCGCTGCCGGCCTTCCGCGCCGCGCTGGAGCGCGGCTGGTCGCCCACCACGGTGCGTGCCGAGCCCGCGCGGCAGGCGCTGCTGCGCCGGCTGGCGGAGGATGCGGAGGCTGTGCTGCGCGAGATGGAGGACCCGGACGGATCGGGGCCGCCCGTGGTGCTGCCCGACGGCACGGCCGTGCCGCGCCTGCCCGGGATCACCCGCTGGATCTGGGACGCGGCCGCCGGCGAGGACGGCTTCTGCGGCACGATCAGCCTGCGCTGGCAGGCGGGCACCGAGGTGCTGCCGCCGCACGTTCTGGGCCATGTCGGCTACGTGCTCGTGCCGGAGCGGCGCGGGCTGGGCCATGCCACGGTGGCGCTGCGGGCGCTGCTGCCGGAAGCCCGGCGTCGCGGGCTGCGCTGGGTGGAGCTGGTCACCGACCCGGGGAACCTCGCCTCGCAGCGCGTGATCGGGCGCTGCGGCGGCATCCTGGTGGAGCGGTTCCGCAAGACCGCGTCCCATGGCGGGGCCGAGGCGCTGCGCTTCCGCATCCCCACCCCTGCCCTGCCCCCCTCCTGAGCCCGGCTGAGCGTCGGGCGCCTTCCCGAAGGAAGCCAGGTTTTTCCCGAAGTCTGGAACGAAGCCAGCGCGGCCGCCGGGATTCCTCGTGACGCAGCGGCCGCGAACCACGCCGGAACCCCTGGCGGCGCTGGTGGCACGCCCCACCTGTCGGGGCCCCGGGAGCCCGGCGAGGCCTCCGGGCGCGGTTCAGCCGGTGAGCGCTTCGCGCCGCTGCAGCGTCTGCTCGCGCAGGAAGATGAACAGCCCCGCCGCCACGATCACCGCGGCACCCAGCAGCGTGAGGGTGTCCACCACCTCGCCGAAGATCAGCCAGCCGAACAGCATGCCCCACAGGATCAGCGTGTACTGGTAGGGCACCACCACCGAGGCCGCGGCCCGCCGCAGCGACTGCGTCACCAGCATGTTGCCGCCCAGCGAGCCGAGCCCGAGAAACAGCATCAGCACGAAGTCCACCAGGCCGGTCGGCGTCCAGCCGTTCCACAGCACCAGCACCGTGCCGAAGGCGAGCGCCCCGGTCAGCTGCCAGGTCATCAGCACCGTGCCCGCCGTGCCCGCCAGCCGGCGCGTCGTGACCATGAACAGCGCGTAGCCCAGGCTGCCCGCCAACGCGCAGACCGAACCCCAGGAAAACGAGCTGGGCGAGGGGTGCAGCGCCAGCACCACGCCCACGAAGCCCACCGCCACCGCCAGCCAGCGCCGCCAGCCCACGCGCTCCCCCAGCAGGAAGGGCGACATCGCGGTGACGTAGATCGGGCCGGCCATGTAGTAGGTCATCACCTCCGCCAGCGGCAGCGTGGTCAGCGCCCAGAAGAACAGCGAGCTTTCGCCGGTGGAGCAGGCCACCCGCAGCAGCTGCAGCCAGGGCCGCTGCGTGCCCTCGCGGAAGGCGGGCGCGCCGGTGCGGGCGATAAAGGGCGACAGCGCGCAAAGCCCCGCGATCGAGCGCATCAGCATCAGCTGCCCGACGCCGAAGCTGCCCACCAGCCACTTGCCCAGCGTGTCGTTCACCGCGAACAGCAGCACGCCCGCCAGCATCATCCCCACGCCGGCGAGATTGGCCGCCCGCGCGGCAGCCCCGGACCGCGCCCGGTCCGCATCATGGGCGATGGCCCCCCGCTCGCGCCGGGCGGGAAGGGTGGAAGACAGGTCTGACACTGAAGAACTCGCTGGCCGTGGGCGTTTTTGGCCCGTCGCGGCAGGTTCGGGCCGGCGGGCGGCGGGAGACTAGGGCAAGTCGACCGGGGGCGGTATCACCGGTGAGTGTTGGGCAGAACATGGGGGCGGGTGCAGGGTGGCGCGGCGGTGGCGTTGCGCCGTTGCGCCGTGGCCAGGAGAGGCTCTGCCTCTCCCGGACCCTCTCGGCTCAGGGTGGCCGGGCCACCCCGAGACCCCGCCGGGGGTTTGGTGCCGCGTGGCAGCCGGAGGCGCTGCGGTCCGATCGGGTGATGCGCGTGTTCAGGCAGGGCCGTGAAGCGCGCTGCGCCGTAAACGCGTGTGCCAATCCGGAAGCGGGCGAAACGCTGCCGGCAAAGGGCCAGGAAAGAATCTATGAGGCCACGCGGGCTGCCCTGGCAGTCGCCGGAGAGCCAAGCTCTCCGGCGTGAGCCGACCGGGGAACGGGCAAGCGCCTGATCGTGGAGGCGCCAACTCCCGGGAGGTCCAGGAACCTCAGGTTCCTGGCGGCTGGGGGTTCCGGGGGAAGGCGGAGCCATCCCCCGGGGAGGCCGGGTGCAACCGCAGCAACCGCCCCCCGTGACCTTGCGCCCGGACCGTACCATATAACGCTCTGACCCGTTTCGCCGGGCCCCGCTCCACCGCCCGGCCCGCCCCCTATCCGAGGAGCCAAGCCTCATGTCCGACGTTCAGGGTGACCTGCCCGACACCGTTCCCGTTACCGTGCTGACCGGCTACCTCGGTGCCGGCAAGACCACGCTGCTCAACCGCATCCTCACCGAGAATCACGGCCAGAAGTTCGCCGTGGTGATCAACGAGTTCGGTGAGCTCGGCGTGGACCAGGATCTGGTGATCGACGCCGACGAAGAAGTGTTCGAGATGAACAACGGCTGCATCTGCTGCACCGTGCGCGGCGACCTGATCCGCATCCTGGGCGGGCTGATGAAGCGCCGCGACAAGTTCGACGGCATTATCGTGGAGACCACCGGCCTCGCCAATCCGGCGCCGGTGGCGCAGACCTTCTTCGTCGACGAGGACGTGAAGCGCGCCACGCGGCTCGATGCCATCGTCACCGTGGTGGACGCGCTCAACCTCGCGCAGCGGCTGGGCGACAGCCCGGAGGCCGAGGAGCAGGTGGCGTTTGCCGACCTGATCGTGCTGAACAAGATGGACCTGGTGTCGCCCGAGCAGGCCGACGAGGTTGAGCGTCGCATCCGCGCCATCAACCCGACCGTCGAGATCCGCCGCGCCACCAAGTCCGACGTGCCGATCGACGCGGTGATCGGCCGCGACGCCTTCAACCTCGAGCGCATCCTGGCGCGCGAGCCGGACTTCCTCGATGGCGACGACACGCACAGCCACGACAACGAGGTGCTGAGCGTGTCCTTCGAGGTGGACAAGCCGATCGACGAGGCGAAGTTCAACGCCTGGATCAGCGAGGTGCTGCAGACGCAGGGGCAGGACCTGCTGCGCACCAAGGGCATCCTCTACTACAAGGGCCAGGAGGATCGTCGCTTCGCCTTCCAGGCGGTGCACATGATCGCCGACGGGGACTTCATCCCGGCCGCGAAGGACGAGACGGGGCCGGGCAAGTCGCGCATCGTGTTTATCGGCCGCAACATCAACCGCCCGCGCCTGCGCCGCGGCTTCGAAGCCACGGTCGCCAGCTGATGTCCGAGGTGACGAACCCTGCCGGGCCGGCCGGTCCCACGGGAACGGGTGAGGTCGACTTCATCCTCGACAGCCGCGGCGCGGGGCAGGAGCTCGGTGCCTGGGTGGTGGGCGTGGGCTTCGGGCGCGAAGGGCGCAGCGCCGCCTTCGCGCTGGGCGACGGCACGATCCACCTGGCCGACCCGGCGGCCCCCAAGGGGGACTGGCGGCGGATCGAGGCGCATGACGGCGCCGCGCTGTCGCTGGTGCCCGATGTTGCCGACGGCGTCCTGTCGGGCGGCGATGACGGGCGCCTCGTCCGCACGGCGCCGGACGGCACGGTCGAGCAGGTCGCATCCTTCGGCATGATGAAGTGGGTGGAGCACCTGGCCACCCATCCCTCGGGCCTGCGCGCCGTGGCGGTGGGCAAGGCGCTGCACCTGATGGACAAGCAGGGCGCCACGCTCAAGACGCTCACCACCCCCAGCACGATCGGCGGCGTGGCGCTGGATGCCAAGGGCAAGCGGGTGGTGGCCAGCCACTACAACGGCGCCTCGATCTGGTTCGTGGCGGCCAAGGAAGGCGCGCCGCGCGTGCTGGAATGGAAGGGCAGCCACCACGCGGTGGCCTTCTCGCCGGACGGGACGCACGTCGTGACGGCGATGCAGGAGGCCGCGCTGCACGGCTGGCGCCTGACCGACGGGCAGCACATGCGCATGGCGGGCTACCCGGCCAAGACCAAGTTCCTGAGCTTCACGCCCAAGGGCCGCTGGCTGGCGACATCGGGGAGCGAGGCGGTGGTGTGCTGGCCCTTCTTCGGCGGCGGCCCGATGGGCAAGGCGCCCGAGGAGATCGCGGGCGGCGACGGCGTGCTGTGCACCGCGGTGGCCTGCCACCCGTCGCAGGAGGTCTTCGCCGCCGGCTTCTCGGACGGGCTGGTGCTGATGGCCGAGATCGCCTCGGGCCGGATCGTACCGCTGGCGGCCCCCGG
The DNA here is from genome assembly GCF_042433915.1 of Roseomonas elaeocarpi. Taxonomy (NCBI): domain Bacteria; kingdom Pseudomonadati; phylum Pseudomonadota; class Alphaproteobacteria; order Acetobacterales; family Roseomonadaceae; genus Roseomonas; species Roseomonas elaeocarpi. The sequence goes on from NZ_JBHLUN010000014.1 coordinate 140,807, forward strand.
GCGCGGCGCGGTGTCGGCGCTGGCCTGGAACCACACGGGCTCGCACCTGGCCTTCGGCAGCGAAACCGGCTTCGCCGCGTTGATCGACCTGACGCGGCGCTGACGCGAGGCCGCCCCGCCCCCGGCGGACCCATCCGGATGATCCCGGTGGACGCATGGGGGTTGGGCGGGCGGTGGCGCCGTCCCCTGGTGGCAGCCTTGGCCGGCCCCGCCAGGGTTGGCACCCCAGCCTGGCGCCTCGCGCTGCCCGCCTTGCCCTCTTTCGGGGCGCGGCGGCATCGTGCGGGGCGGCTGCCGAACAAGGACACGCTCCATGCCCACCATTCCGCGCATCGACACCCAGCACCTCAGCATCCCGCGCCTGGGCTATGGCACCTGGAGGCTGAGCGGCGCGGAAGGCCAGCGCTCGGTCGAGAGCGCCCTGGCGCTGGGCTACGACCATCTCGACACGGCCGAGATGTACAAGAACGAGGCCGAGGTCGGCGCGGCGGTGGCGGCCTCGGGCAAGCGGCGCGACAGCCTCTTCATCACAAGCAAGGTCTGGCACGAGAACCTGGCGCCCGACGCCATGGGGCGGGCGATCGACGCCTCGCTCCGTGCACTGAAGACCGACTACCTGGACCTGTACCTGATCCACTGGCCCTCGCCGGAGATGGACCTCGACTCGGCGCTGAAGGCGCTGAACGGTTTGCGCGAGAGCGGCAAGGCAAAGGCGGTGGGCGTGTCGAACTTCCCCGCCGGCATGCTGCGGCGCGCCCTCGACACCGGCGTGCCGCTGGCCGCGGTGCAGGTGGAATACCACATCGGCCTGTCGCAGGACCGGCTGCTCGAGGTGGTGCGGCCGGCCGGCATGGTGCTGGAAGCCTATTCCCCGCTGGGACGCGGCGAGATCCTGGAGGAGCCGGTGCTGCGGCAGGTGGCCGAGCGCCACGGCGCGTCCCCGGCCCAGGTCGCGCTGGCCTGGCTGCTGCGGCAGGACGCGGTGGTGGCCATCCCCAAGGCCGCGCGGGAGTCGAGCCAGCGTGCCAACCTCGACGCCCTGCCCCTGGCGGCCAAGCTGACCGAGGAGGACGTGGCGGCGATCGCCCGCCTGCCCGGCAACAACCGGCTGGTGAACCCGGCCTTCGCCCCGGACTGGAACAGCTGATGCCGGAGGATGCGATGCGCCACCCGGCGCTGGAGCGCGGCCGCGCGGCGGTGATCACCGGGGCTGCCAGCGGCATCGGCCTCGCGGTGGCGGAGCGGCTGGCGGCGATCGGGATGCGCCTGTGCCTGGCCGACCGCGACGCCGCGGCGCTGGAGGCGGCGCGCGGGCAGCTCGCCGCCACGGGCGCGGAGGTGATCGCGGTGCCCACCGACGTGTCCCGGCGAGAGGCGGTGCAAGCCCTGCGCGACCGTGCCCTGGAGGCCTTCGGCGAGGTCGCCTTCCTGATGAACAATGCCGGGCGCGAGGGCGGCGGCGCGCTGCTGAACGGCGACCCGGCGGTGTGGACGGCGACGCTCGACACCAACCTGTTCGGCGCGGTGCACGGGATGCAGCTCTTCGGGCCGGCGATGGCGGCTTCGGGCAGGCCCGGGGCGATCGTCAACACCGGCTCCAAGCAGGGCATCACCGCGCCGCCGGGCGATGCCGCCTACAACGTGTCCAAGGGGGCGCTGAAGCTCGCCACCGAGGCGCTGGCGCATGAGCTGCGCAACATCCCCGGCTGCCAGGTGACGGCGCACCTGCTGATCCCCGGCTTCACCTTCACCGGCTTCACCCGCCGGCGCCAGGTCCACAAGAAGCCCGCCGCTGCCTGGACGGCGGAGCAGGTGGCGGACTTCCTGCTGGAGGGGATGGGGCGCGGCAGCTTCTACGTCCTGTGCCCCGACAACGACGTCACGCGCGAGATGGACGAGCGCCGCATCCTCTGGGCCGCGGGCGACATCGTGGCCGACCGCCCTGCCCTGTCGCGCTGGCACCCCGACCACGCGAAGGCCTTCGCGCGCTTCATGGCCGGCCGGAAGGACTGAAGGGCCGCTCAGAGACCCATCGGCGGCGGCCACATCGGCGCCGGCGGGGTGGCGCTGCTGTCGAAGCTGTGATGACGAGGCGCCCGGCGGGCGCGAGCAAGCTCTTGCGGAGCATGTTACAGGACGGGAAGGCAGCACCGCCGTCCTTTCCATGCTCTCTTCCTGCTCCCTCCCGGGTCGCCGCCAGGCGTGCCGCGGGGGGTGGAGCCAGGGCGGGATGGGGGTTCCGCGCGGTCGCCTGCCCTGCCCTGCCCGTTGCGGCCCCGTTCTTCCCGCGAAGAACGTCTCGTTCCCGGGGGCAACGTGATGAGAGGACCTCGCTTGAGCCATCGCTCCGCCCCCGGCGATAAGCCGCTGCTGCTCTGCTTCTCCCACCTGCGCTGGGGGTTCGTGACGCAGCGGCCGCAGCACCTGCTGCGCCGCGCCGCCGCCCAGTACCACGTGGTGTACTGGGAGGAGCCCCTGCTGGACGACCACGTCGAGCCGCGCCTCGACCAGTTCCCGCAGGGCGACAGCGACGTCACGGTGGTCGTGCCGAAGCTGCCGCACGGGATGGACGAGGCCGCTTTCGAGGCGACCCAGCGGCAGCTGCTGAAGGATTTCCTCGGCGGCGAGCAGCCCGCCGTCACCTGGTTCTACACCCCCATGGCGCTGGGCTTCGCCGATGAGGTGCAGGGCCGGATCACAGTCTACGACTGCATGGACGAGCTGAGCGGCTTCCTGGGCGCCCCGCCCACGCTGCTGCCGCGCGAGGCCGAGCTGTTCCGGCGCGCCGACCTCGTCTTCACCGGCGGGCGCTCGCTCTACGAGGCCAAGCGCGAGCGTCACCGCAGCGTCCACTGCTTCCCCTCCTCGATCGACACGGCGCATTTCAGCCGCGCCCGCGCCGAGCAGCCGATGCCGCCCGACCAGGCGCCGATCCCCCGGCCGCAGCTCGGCTTCTTCGGCGTGGTGGATGAGCGCATGAACCTCGACCTGCTGCGGCAGGTGGCGGCGCTGCGGCCGGACTGGCACTTCGTGATGATCGGGCCGGTGGTGAAGATCGACCCGGAAACGCTGCCCCGCCCGCACAACATCCACTGGCTGGGCGGCAAGCACTACAACGAGCTGCCGGCCTACCTCGCCGGCTGGGATGCGGGCTTCATGCCCTTCGCGCTGAACGAGGCGACACGCTTCATCAGCCCCACAAAGACACCGGAATACCTGGCCGCCGGCGTGCCGCCGGTTTCCACCCCCATCACCGACGTGGTGCGCCCCTGGGGCGAGGACGGGCTGGTGGAGATCGCGGGCAGTGCCGAGGAAGCGGCCGCGGCGCTGGACCGTGCCGCCGCGCACCGCCGCGATCCCGCCTGGCTCGCCCGGGTGGACGAGACGCTGCGCCACCAGTCCTGGGACAAGACCTGGGCGGAGATGCAGTCGCTGATCCAGCAGGCGGCGGCCCAACAAGGGCACGCCTGAACCACCCTGCCCCGCGCGGGTTCACGCCGGGTGTCCCCGCGCCCCGTTTCGCACCGGCGCGGCGGCACCCGCCGGGCGGTACGTGGGTAAACACTGGCGGCGGCCGCTGAACCTTGCGGCGGGGCCGGGCGTTTCCCCTCTGTTCAGAACAGGGGGCAGAATCATGTCCGACCGAGCCGACAAGTCCGTGCCCGTCAGCACGACCAGCAACATCATCCCCGAGGAAAACGCCGTTTCCAGCGCCACGGGGCCGGAAGGTCCCTACCCGCTGCCGCGCGACAAGTCGCCCGAGCACCAGTACAAGCCGCGGCCCGGCGACAACAACAACCGCACGGACCCCGACGCCCCCGGCGGCCCGGTCAACATCCGCGTCAAGGGCGGTGGCGAGAACCAGGATCAGGCACCCACCGATGCCGGCGTCGACGAGCATTCGCGGGAACGCGCCACGGGAATGGGCAAGCACGGCGTCTGACGACGCGCGGCGTCAAGGCGCCGTCGTCACCGCATCGCCGGATATCCGTGCCGGAGCTCTGAGAAGGGCTCCGGCATTTTCGTGTCAGGAAGCCAGCGCGCGCGTGACGCTCAGCTCGCCGTAGCCCGCGGGATGCTGGCTGCGCCAGTTCCAGGCAGTGCGCACGATTTCGTCCAGCGCGGCGTAGCGCGGCGTCCAGCCGGTTTCCTCGCGCAGGCGGCGGCTCGACGCCACCAGCGCCGCCGGGTCGCCGGGACGACGGTCGCCGTAGCGATGCGGCACGCGGCGGCCGCTCACGCGCTCCACCGCGGCGATCACCTCGCGCACGCTGTGGCCCGTGCCGTTGCCGACGTTGTAGCGGCAGGACCCGGTGCGATCGAGCGCGTCGAGCACATGGAGGTGCGCCGCGGCCAGGTCGCTCACGTGCACGTAGTCGCGCACGCAGGTGCCGTCGGGCGTGTCGTAGTCCTGCCCGTACACCACCAGCTCCGGCCGCAGGCCCAGCGCGGCGTCGATGGCGAGCGGGATCAGGTGCGTTTCGGGATCGTGGTCCTCGCCCAGGCGGCCGCCGGGATCGGCGCCGGCGGCGTTGAAGTAGCGAAGTGCTGCCGAGCGCAGCCCGTGCGCCTGCTCCATCCATTCCAGCCCGCGCTCGGCCATCAGCTTGGACTCGCCGTAGGGCGAAACGGGGCAGAGCGTGGCGGCCTCGTCGATCGGCAGGCTTTGCGGGCAACCGAACAGCGCCGCGGTCGAGGACAGCACGAAGCGGCGGCATCCCGCCTTCACCGCCGCATCCGCCACGCACAGCGTGTTGCCGAGATTCTGGGTGATGTAGTGCATCGGCTCGCGCATGCTCTCGCCCACGATCGACAGCGCGGCGAAGTGCAGCACGCCGTCGAAGCGCCAGGACGCGAAAACCTCATCCATGCGCCGGCGGTCACCGACATCCTCGACGATCAGGTCCACGCCGCGCGGCACGGCGCGGCGATGCCCCTGCCGCAGATTGTCCACCACCACGACGTCGTCGCCGCGATCGCGCAGGGCGAGCACCGTGTGGCTCCCGACGTAGCCGGCGCCTCCGGTCACTAGAAAGCGGGCCATGCTGCGTCTTCTCCTTGCTTGGGACAGATCCGCTTCCAACCCGTGTCAGCGGCTGATGCGAGAGCAGCGGCGTGAACCCTTATCTTCGCGTCAGGCACACTCTCCGGCACGGAAGCGAATGGCGGCGGACTGTTCAAGTACAGCAACGCTATACGGGGTATTGTCATCGTTCCGTTCGCACAAATACGAGAACAAGTGCCTGGCACACACACGTTCACGGCATGACGTTGCCGGACGATGTGTCACGCTTCCTGACGCGTTCGTATCGCGGCGCCGCGCAGCACGTTGCGCGGCGCGTGACCTGGCGTTCACGTTGCCCGCGCCGGAGCAGGGCTCCTGAAAAAGCAGCGCGTCCGCGATGCTTGCCGATTCACGATTCAGCATAACTTGCACCGCTATGCTGTGGCTTCTCCGTCGGGGTATGGAACGGTGTCAAAGATCGAGCGCATCGCTGGCCGGGATTACTTCCCCGCGCGGGTGCTGCTGAGGAGCAGGGTGGTGACGCCGCTGGAGACAGCGGGTTCTCCTGCCGCTGCGAGCCCGGCTGCGACGACAACCTATCCGGGCGCGGCGGAGGTCACGATGCTTCCGTGCACAACCGCGCAGTTCCGGCAGCACGCCGGCTGCGTCGCGGGCGGTCAGCCGGGATCCTGAGCGGCGGCGGGATCTGCGCAACACCGACGGGCATGCCGGGAAGCGGGCATTCAGCGCCCGGCCGCGACGCGCAGGTGAGCCAGCCGGCCATCCGGCACGCGTCCGGACAGCGCCGCACCCGCAGGTCGCGAATGCGCTCCGCCTCCGGCCCGAGCTGAAGCGGGACCGTCACGGACCGAAAGCGGTTGCCGGAACCCGCGGGTCGGAACAAGGAACTTCTCCGCGCCGCGTTGCGCGGAAGGAGAGCCCGCGGAACGCTTCGCTGAAACCGCGACGATAAAGGAAGCGGCCGCTCCCGCGACGTCACGCGTGGTGTTGATCCATGTAAATGTAAACGCTGCATCCGGCGGATAACCTGTTTGCATCGTCAGTCAGCATCCGTGCTGCCTGTTCACCCTTGGCGCATCAGACCGCAGGCGCATCGCGGCCCCGCACGGTGTGGCGACCCTTCGGGCTTGTCGGAAAGGCAAACCTCTTTGGGAGGCACGGCTCGAGGCATTCGCAACCAGCTTCTCCGCAGCCTGCCAGCCGAGGAGCTGGAGGTGCTGCTTCCGAAGCTCGAGCGCGTGTCACTGCGCCAGGGTCAGGTGGTGATCCCGGCCCACACGCCACTGACGCAGGCCTGGTTTCCCGAAAGCGGCATCGCCTCGGTGATCGCCAGCACGGATGACGGGCGGCAGCAGGAAGTCGGGCTTTACGGTAATGAAGGGGTCGGCAGCCTCGCGGTGGTGCTCGGCGCCGGGCAGACGCCGCACAAGACCCTGATGCAGGTGGGCGGTTCCTGGCTGCGGATCGAGGCTCCGGCGCTGCGCGACGCGGTTGAGCAACTGCCTGGGCTGCGCACGGTTCTCCTGCGCTACGTCCACTGCTTCATGGTCAGCATCACCTGCACGGCCCTGTCCAACAACCGCAACACGATCGAGGAACGCCTCGCGCGCTGGCTGCTGATGGCGCATGACCGGCTGGACGGCGACGAACTGCCGCTGACCCACACCTTCCTGTCCCTGATGCTGGGCGTGCGCCGGCCGGGCGTCACCCTCGCGGTACACGTGCTGGAAGGTGCCGGCCTCATACGCGCGCGTCGCAGCCTGATCACCATCCTGAACCGCCCGGCGCTGGAAGCCGCGGCGGGAACGGGCTACGGCGTGGCGGAGGCCGAGTACGAGCGGCTGATCGGTCCGATGTCCGCCAGGCGGGGAGCGTTGCACTTCGTTTAACGCGGAGCGGGAGTTTGAACGAAGCGCCGTGCAGGTTTCGCGCTTGCCAAGCCGTGGTGCCTTCATCTCTGCGTGCGTTGCCGCTGCGCACCATTGCCGCTGCCGCCGCTTAGTGCGACCGTCCGGAACGCGCCCTCGCGGGCGCACCTCGGATCAGGAAACGACACTCCGCGATGCACTCCGTTGAAGTCCCGCCCGGGCGCGCATCGCGCGGCGCCGGCACCGTGATTCGCCTGAAGACCCGGCGGAGCGACGCGCATGTTTGACTGGCTCGTGGTGGGTGCCGGCTTCGCCGGCGCCGTTCTGGCGGAACGCCTGGCGAGCCAGCGCGGCGAGAAGGTCCTGGTGATCGACCGTCGCGACCATATCGGCGGCAATGCCTTCGACGAGTACGACGCGGCCGGCGTGCTGATGCATCGCTACGGCCCGCACATCTTTCACACCAACAGCGAGCAGGTGTTCCGCCACCTGTCGCAGTTCACCGCCTGGCGCGCCTATCAGCACCGCGTGCTGGCCAAGGTGCAGGATGGCAAGCTGGTGCCGATGCCGATCAACCGCACCACGGTGAACCGGCTCTACGACCTGTCCTTCACCACCGAGGAAGAGGTCGAGAACTTCTTCCAGGCGCGCGCCGAGCCCGCTTCGCCGGTGCGCACCAGCGAGGACGTGGTGGTCGGCCGCGTGGGACGTGAGCTCTACGAGACCTTCTTCCGCGGCTACACGCGCAAGCAGTGGGGCCTCGATCCGAGCGAGCTCGACAAGTCCGTCACCTCGCGCGTGCCGACGCGCGCCGACGACGACGACCGCTACTTCACCGACAGCTTCCAGTTCATGCCGCGCGACGGCTACACCGAGATGTTCCGCAAGATGCTGGACCATCCCAACATCACGGTGATGACCGGCACGGACTACGCCGAGGTCAAGGACCGGCACCCGCATCGGCGCCTGATCTGGACCGGCCCGGTGGACGAGTTCTTCGGCTTCCGCTTCGGCAAGCTGCCCTACCGCTCGCTGCGCTTCGACCACCAGACGCTGGAGCAGGAATGGTTCCAGCCGGTGGGCACGCTGAACTACCCGGCCGAGGACGTGCCCTATACGCGCATCACCGAGTACAAGTACCTGACGGGCCAGGTGCATCCGAAGACCACGATCACCCGGGAATACCCGGCGGCCGAGGGCGACCCTTACTATCCGATCCCGCGGCCTGAGAACGCGGCGCTGTACAAGCAGTACGAGGCGCTGGCCGACGCCACGCCCGACACTTGGTTCGTGGGCCGGCTCGCGACCTATCGCTACTACAACATGGACCAGGTGGTGGCGCAGGCGCTGAGCACCTTCCGCCGTATCGAGGACGCCGTGCCGTCGGTGAAGGCCGCGGAATGAGCGACGCGCCCCGCACGGTCTTCGTGCTCAACGGTCCCAACCTGAACCTGCTGGGAAAGCGCGAGCCGGAGATCTACGGGCACGAAACACTGCGCGACGTGGAGGAGCGCTGCACGGCGCTCGCCACGCGGCTGGGCTTCGCGCTGCGCTGGCATCAGAGCAACCGCGAGTACGAGATCATCGACTGGATCCACGAGGCGCGCGAGACCGCGGCGGCCATCGTGATCAATCCGGCCGCCTTCTCGCACACCTCGGTGGCGATCCTGGATGCGCTGAAGGCGGCGGAACTTCCGGTGTTTGAAGTCCACATCAGCAACATCCACGCGCGCGAAAGCTTCCGTCACCATTCCTACGTGTCGGCGATGGCGACGGGGATCATCGCGGGCTTCGGCACGCAGGGCTATGACTTCGCCCTCCGGCGCGCGGCGCAGCTGCTGGGCTGAGGCGGCCTGACCCGGGGCATCCTGGCTGGGGGTTCCGGCCGGGATGCCTGAATGCGTGCGCCTCGGTTGCGCCGCTTCACCGGGAAGGGTTCAGGCCGGGTGGAACACCACGGTCCGGCTGCGCTGCCCCACCAGGCACAGCTCGCCCGGTGCCTGCAGCCACAGCGCCGTGCGGCGCTTCGTGGGCCCATGGCCGGTTTCCGCCAGCGCCCGTCCGCTGCCCAGTGACCTGAGTCGCACCGGCGCGGGTGCCGGCTGCCCCGGCGGGTGCAGCAGCCCGTCCACATCCACGCGCAGTGCCGCCCGCAGCCCGGCCAGTTCGGCACGCCAGTGCCCGTGCAGGGCAGGGTCGAGCGGTGCGTCGCCGGACACCCGCTCCAGCCGGCAGCGACGACCGCCGAGCGAGCCTTCCAGCGCGCCCTCCGCCGTGGCCCGCAACCGTATCGGCTGGTGCGAGGCGAGGCTGACGGCCCATTCACCGCCCGGGGCCGGCGTCCCGTCGGCGTCGCCGCGGAACAGCGCCTCGCCGCTGCCCAGCGCGAACAGGGTGCCGCCGGTGCTTTCGGCCCAGAAGGGCCCGCCTGTCTCGGCGTAGAGGCCGGGCGGCAGCGTGGCGGGCACGGGCATCTCGGCGCCGGCCAGCGCCGCCATGACCCGCAGCGCCATGGGATAGGCCTCGGCCTCGTCGCGGTTGCTCAGCACCACCACGCCGGCGCCCAGGGATGGGGCGAAGAGGAGGTAGTTGCGGTAGCCGGGCAGGGAGCCGCCATGGCCCCAGAGTTCCAGCACGCCACCCGGCGTCCGGAGGCGGGATCGGCTGAGGCCCAGCCCGTAGCCGACCTCGGTGCCGTCCTCGAGCCGTGCCGGGCGCGCCAGCAGCGGCAGCAGGCCCTCGGCGCCGTCGCGGCCACCCAGCAGCCGCTGCCCCCAATGCATCAGCGCCGTGGCCGAGCCCGCCAGCCCGCCCGAGGCCGAGTAGTGCAGCCCGTAGCGCCCGCGCCGCCAGCCCCGCTCGCCGTCGTGCCCCTCGGATAGCCAGTAGCCCGTGCAAAGGCCGGGCACCGGTTCCGTCTCGTCCTCGGGGTAGTGGAGGTCGAGGCCCGGCAGGTGTTGCGCCAGCGATTCCAGCAGCGGGGCGGGCAGGGCGGTTTCCGCCAGGCGGTAGCCGGTGTTGGTGTAGGAGATCTCGGTGCCCGGCCGGAAGTTCAGCGCCGGCAGCGCCGCCGCCAGCGCGAACAGCGCGTCGCGCCCGTACTGGCTGGTGGTGGGCAGGCCCAGGGTCGAGAGCGTCTCGCCCAGGTCCGGCAGCCCGCCCGTCATGCCCAGCGCCCGCGCCAGCGGCACCGCGCCGACGGCCTGCAACCCGGGCACGAGGCTGCCCAGCGGCGCCTCGAGCGGCAGGCCCGCGCGCAGCACGGCGGTGCACAGGAACTGCTTGGTGATGGAGGCGTAGCGGGTGCGCGTGTCCGGCCCCCAGGCGATGCCGTGCTCCAGGCTGGCGAGGCCGGCGGAAAGGCTCAGCCGCGCGTCGCCGGTGTCGAAGCCCAGGATCGTGCCGCCCGGCTCGCTCGCCTGCCAGGGTGCCAGCAGCGCCAGCGCCGCGTCCCGTGCCCGCTGCCAGTCGGGCTCGCCCACTCGCTGCTCCATCCGCCCGTTCCCCTTCGATCCTCCCTTCCGCTCAGCCGTATTCGCCCGGCGCTGTCAATCTCGGGAGGCAGGGGAGGAGAGGAGGGGGAACGGTGCGCGGCGTGGGCGCACGCCTTGGGGCGGGGAGGACGGCCGTCGGTGAGCGGAGCGACGGGGCCTGGAGCCCGCGCAACGGAAAAGGGCCGGTCACGGACCGGCCCTCCATGTTCCGGTGTCTTGCGACCGGAACGGCCTTCCCGCGGGAAGGCCGGGTGCTTCAGGCGCGGCCCTTGCGGGCCTCACGCATCGCCTGGTGGCTGGCCAGGATCGAGCTCAGCCGCGCGCGGCCGGCGGGCTTGCGCGCCGCTTCCTCGCGCAGCTTGGCGGCCTTGGCTTCCGCGGCGGCCAGCTTCTCGGCCTTGAGGCGCGCGATCTCCGCGTGCTTGGCCTCGCGCTTGGCGGCTTCACGGGCTTCCCGGGCTTCGGCCGCGGCCTTCCGCTCCGCCAGCCGGGCCGCGACCTCGGGGTCGTTCAGGTCCGGCTTGCTGCGGAAGCTTTCCATCAGCGCCTGCTTCGCCTTGGCGGCGTTCTCCAGGCGATCAGCGAAGTTTCCGGGGTTATGTCTGCTCATGCTTGACGGTCAGGCCTTCGGTTCTGTGTGGGTGCGCTGCCGCATCGCGCGGCGAGTCGAACGCGCAAACGCCTCTTCGGTCCGTCCGCGCCTCCTGTAAATGGTGCAAATTTCGCAGATGTCAGCCGATGTTGCATCGCTTCGTTGCGAGGCGCGCATGAAGCTTTCGGGAATCGCCTCGCGGCCCTGCGGATCATGCCCTGCGGCCCCCGGCTTTCGCGAGGATTCCGCCGCTGCAGGGAAGTGCGACGACCTCCGGCCACCGCCCCGTCAACCGGTTCGCGAAAGCCTTGCCTCACGCGGTCGGCGTGGCGGCTGCGCGGTGCCGGAGCCGAGCGGCGAAGCGCCGCCCCTCAGTACCGCCCTGGCCGCCCGTGAACCGTGCGGCGCGTGGTTGCCGCGCGCCCGGAAGAGGCTCGCGCGGAACGGGCCCTCGAGGAGCTGATGTGCGCGGCGCTGGCGCGCGCGGAGGCGGCCGGTGCGGGGGCGGCCTCCGCCACCGGAGACAGGGCCACGATGCGGATCGGCGCGATGCCGGCCTCGGCCATTCCGAGGCGCTCGGCCGTGCCGGGGCTGACATCGAGGATGCGGCCCCCGGTATGCGGCCCGCGGTCGCGCACCTGCACGATCGCGGTACGGCCGTTGCGCAGGTTGGTGACCCGGGCGCGCGTGCCCAGCGGCAGCGTCCGGCTGGCGGCGCTGTCGGAGCGGGGATCGAAGCGTCCGCCATCGGCCATGCGGCGCCCCGTGAAGCGGCGGGAATAGATCGAGGCGCGCCCATGCTGTTCACGGGCGTGCCGGACGGTGGCGGCGCGCGCCGCGCGCCCGGGCTGAACGCGCGCGCGGCGCGGGGCGGCGGCCAGAGACTTATGCGCGGCGCGGGAAGGGGCGCGGTGCCGCGCCGCCGGGCCGGTGCCGTGATGCGCGGCCGCGACCCGTGCCGGCCGGCCGTGACCGTCCGCTCCCCGGGCCAGCGCGTCCTCGGCCTGGGCGAGGCACAGGCTCAGCATCGTTCCCAGCAATCTCCGCTTCCAGCCCTTGCGCAATCTTCCCCCTCCTTTGCCGAACGACGTTGCGGGGTGGTATCTGGGGAGCCGGCGGCGGATCGGCCAGCCTGCCGCTTCCAACCGGGCTGCGGCCGGCGGGAACCACCCGCCCGCGGGCGCTCCGGCAGGGGCTGGGCTGACGGGGCGTTCGTGGCACAGTACCGCCGCAAGAGCGTGCCGCTCGCCGTATGGAGGAAGACACCAGCATGACATCCTACCAGATCGCCCTGATCCCCGGTGACGGCATCGGCGGCCCCGTGGTGGACGCCACCTGGGAGGTGCTGGGCGCCGCGGCGCGGCAGGGGGGCTTCACGCTGGAGGGCACGCGCTTCCCGTGGTCCTGCGCCTTCTACCGGGAGACCGGCGCGATGATGCCGGCCGACGGCATCGCGACGCTGCGCCGCTTCGACGCGATCCTGCTGGGCGCGGTGGGCTGGCCGGCCGAGGTGCCGGATTCCGTGTCGCTGCACGGGCTGCTGCTGCCGATCCGCAAGAACTTCGTGCAGTACGCCAACATCCGCCCGCACCGCCTGCTGCCCGGTGTCGAGGGGCCGCTGCGCGCCACCGAGTTCGACATCCTGTGCATCCGCGAGAACACCGAGGGCGAGTATTCCGGCGCCGGCGGGCGCGTGCACGGCGGCACGGCGGACGAGGTGGCGGTGGAAACCTCGATCTTCACGCGCAAGGGCGTGGAGCGCATCCTGCGCTTCGGCTTCGAGCAGGCGCGGCGGCGTCGCGGCAAGCTCGCCTCGGTCACCAAGTCCAATGCCCAGAAGCACTCGATGGTGTTCTGGGACGAGGTCACCGAGCAGCTGGCGGCCGAGTACGGGGATGTCGAGGTCACCCGCTACCACATCGACGCCATGGCCGCGCGCATGGTGATGGCGCCCGAAAGCCTGGACGTGGTGGTGGCGTCCAACCTGTTCGGCGACATCCTCACCGACCTCGGTGCGGCGATCCAGGGCGGGCTGGGCTTCGCGGCCTCGGCCAACATCAACCCCGACCGCTCCGCGCCTTCGATGTTCGAGCCGGTGCACGGTTCCGCCCCCGACATCGCGCACCTGGGCATCGCCAACCCCATCGCCGCGATCTGGTCGGGCGCCATGATGCTCGACCACCTGGGCGAGGCGGAGGCCGCCGCGGCGGTGCTGCGCGCGGTGGAGCGCACCACTGCGCAGGGCATCGGCGCGGTGCCGGGCCGGCACAAGACCGACGAGATCACCCGCGCCGTGCTCCAGGCCATGGGCTGAGGAGAGGCCGTCCGGGGCGGGAAGGGCGGCGGCGCGATGGTTCCGGGCGCAATCGGGCTCACCCCCTTCGAGCCGTCCCACCTCGACGGCGCGCACCGCCTGTCGCGCGAGGCCGGCTGGCCGCACCGGCGGGAAGACTGGGCGACCGTGCTCTCACTCGGGCAGGGCACGGTGGCGCTGCGGGAGGGCAGGGTGGCCGGAACCGTGATGGTGACGCCCCTCGGCCGGGGCGCGACGGTCAGCCTGGTGATCGTGGACGCCGCGCTGCGCGGGCACGGCCTCGGCCGGCGGCTGATGGAGGCGGCGATCGCCGCCTGCGGGGCGCGCGAAGCCCGGCTGATCGCCACGCCCGAGGGGCTGCCGCTGTATCGCAAGCTCGGCTTCCGGGACACGCACGAGGTCCGGCAGCACCAGGGCATCGTGAGCCCCGCCAGCGGGGCCAGGGCTGAGGCCGGGGTGGAATGGGCGGGGGAGGGCGATCTCGCCGCGATCGGCGCCACCGATGCCGCGGCGCTGGAGCTGGACCGCGCGGCGCTGTTGCAGGTGCTGGCGCGCGACGGCCGGATCGCGGTGCTGCGGCGTGGCGGGCGGGTGCTGGGCTACGGCGCGCTCCGCCCCTTCGGGCGGGGCGAGGTGGTGGGGCCGGTGGTCGCGGCGAACGAGGGCGTGGCGCGCGCGATCCTGGGATTTCTGATCGATGCCCGCGCGGGTGCTTTCGTGCGCGTCGACACGCCGGCTTATCCGACGCTCGGGCCCTGGCTCGCGGAGCGGGGCCTCGTGGAGGTCGATGGCGGCGTCGCCATGCGTCGCCCGGGTTCGGACCCTGTGTCTTCGTACCCCGATCCCTCGACACCGGCCGGCACCCCTGCCTTCCAGGTCTTCGCGCTGGCCAGCCAGGCGCTGGGCTAGCCCAGGGAAGCCTGACTCGGAGAAGCTGGTCCCAGGGAACAACCCGGGGGGACTTGGCTCGGGGAAGCCAGCCCGGGGAGCACCGTGCGAGGTGTCCTGGCAGCAGGCCCGACCGGGCCCACCCGGGGGAGTTGACCCGGCAACGTGGCGTCCGGGTGGTGAATGCCGCGCCCGCGGAACCGGGCCGGCACCGGCCGTGCGACCCGGCGTGACGCGCTGCTGGAGGGTGCCCGCTTACCGGGGGTGGGCGCGCATCGCCGAGGTCATCTCGGAGCTTCCGCTGTCGCCGACGTCGTAGCGGATGTCGGCGCGGGAGGCGAGCACGACGGGCGCGGTGAACAGCGGCAGCAGCACCCGCGCCTCGAGCCCGCGCCGGTTCCCCGCCTGCAGCAGGCCGAGGCGGCGCTCCGCGTCCGGTTCGTGCAGCGCGGCGTCGATCAGCCGGTCCGTTTCGGCATCCGAGTAGCCGGAGCGGTTGGTGCTGCCCATCTTGGTGTCGCGGTTGAAGCTGTGGAACAGGTTGTTCAGCGTGTAGCCGCCGTCACCCATCACGTTGCTCCAGGCTGTCAGGAACAGCGGTGCCGGGTTGGCGCCGGTGCGGATGCGGCTGAAGAAGACCGAGGCCGGCAGCGTTTCCACGCCCGTCTTGATGCCGACCCGCGCCAGCATCTGCCCGACCGCCTGGCAGGTCTGCGCATCCGCGACGTAGCGGCCGTTGGGACAGACGAGGCTGGTGGAGAAGCCGTCAGGATAGCCCGCCTCGGCCAGCAGCTTGCGCGCCGCGTCGGGGCTGAAGGCATCGGGCCGCACGTCGTCGAGGTAGCCGAGCATCCCGGGAACGCCGATCTGCGTGGCGACCCGGCCGTAGCCTTCCAGCGTGCTGCGCACCAGCCCGTCGCGGTTGATCGCCATCGAGACCGCCTGGCGCACCTTGGGGTCCTGCATGGGGTTGCGGCCGCCGGGCACCTCCAGCTTCGGATCGACGTTGACGCCCAGGTACATGACGCGCGCCGAGCCGCCGCTGTGCACCGCGATGCCCGGCGTCTTGGCCAGCCGCGCGGCGTCCTGCAGGGGAACGAACTCGATCAGGTCGACGTCGCCCGACAGCAGCGCGGCGCTGCGGGCGCTCTCGGTGGGCAGGATGCGGAACTCGACCTTTTCCCAGTCCGGCTTCTTGCCCCAGTAGTTGTCGAAGCGGCTGAGCAGGATGCGCTCCTTGCCCTGCACCTGCACCACCCGGTAGGGGCCCGTGCCGATGGCGGCCCGTCCGGCGTTGAGATCCTCGGTGGAGCGTCCGGCCATGGCGCGGGCCGAAAGGATCGACAGCTTGGCGATCTGCGCCGGCAGCAGCGGCAGGAAGCCGTCGGTGACGATGTCGACCGTGTGGTCGTCGATCTTGCGGACCTCGGTGACGCCCAGCAGCTGGCCGCTATAGGGCGAGGGGTTGTTGGGAACGTTGGGCACCCGGTTCAGGCTGAACACCACGTCGTCCGCGGTGAAGGGCGTGCCGTCGTGGAAGGTGACGCCCTGCCGCAGGGTGAAGCGCCAGGTGTTCACCCCGTCCGAGGTCCAGGCGGTGGCCAGGTCGGGCACCAGCTTGCCGTGCTCGTCGGTGTCGGTGAGCGCGCCGTAGATGTGCTGGTTGTAGGCGATGTTGGAGTCCAGCAGCAGGAAGTGCGGGTCGAGCGTGGCGACGTTCTGCGTCCCGATCCTGAGGTCGGCGGCCCGTGCCGGGCCAGCGGCGGCCATCCCGGCCGAGAGTCCGAGCATCGCGAGCAGAACGAGACGGGAAGGACGGATCGGCATGCGCGGGATTTCCGTTGCTGAATCGTGGCAGTCTCCGGCGCCCGCGCAACCGCTGTCGAGCAACGATGCTTCGCCCGCCCATAACATGCGGTTATGCTTTCCGCCGGAGGGCTGCATCCGGTGACATCGCGCGAGCTCGAGATCTTCCATGCCGTCATGTCGTCGCGCTCGCTCACCGAGGCGGCGGCCTCGCTGGGCGTGTCGCAGCCGGCGCTGAGCAAGGCGCTGAAGCGGCTGGAGGACAAGCTGCGCATGCCGCTGTTCCGCCGCATCAAGGGGCGGCTGCACCCCACCACCGAGGCGGAAAGCCTGTTTCCGGAGAGCGCCCGGCTGATGGGGGAGATCGCCCGGCTCAGCAACACCGCGGCGGAGCTGCGCGACGGCGAGAGCGGGCTGCTGCGCGTGGCGGCCTCCTCCTCGCTCGGCATCTCGGTGGTGCCCGCCGCCGTGGCGGCGTTCATGCGGGCCTTCCCCAGGGTGAAGGTCGTGTCGCACTTCGTTCGCGCCAGCGCCGGCGCGCAGCTCGTGGCGCGCAACCACGTCGACCTCGCGCTGTGCCTGTCGCCGGTCAGCAATCCCGGCACCGTCACGCAGAGCCTGGGCACGGTGCCGATGGTTTGCGCGCTGCATCCCGACGATCCGCTGGCGGGCCGCGAGGTCATCCGCCCGCGCGACCTCGCGGCGGCGCGGCTCATCTCCTTCGGCTCGGGCACCTATTTCGGCCAGCTGCTGGACGACGCCTTCGCGCGGGAAGGATCGGAGCGGCGCATCGCGGTGGAGCTGGCGACCGCGATCCAGGCGCCGGCGCTGGTTCTCCAGGGAGCCGGGGTGGCGCTGGTCGACGGCTACATGGAAGAGGCGGGCTTTCCCGGGCTCGCCTGGCGTCCCTTCGCGCCGCAGGTGCTGCTGCCGGTGAACATCGTCACCTCGACGACGCGGCCCGCCTCACGGCTGGCGAACCGCTTCGTCGCGCAGGTCAACGCGGCGCTGCAGGCCCAGGGAGCCGGGGCGCACCAAGTCGGGACCCATCCGGCCGGGACCCATCCGCCCGGGACCCATTCGGCCGGGGCGGAGGCGATCAGGCCGCCACGCGCTCCCGCCGGTCCAGGAACTGGTACCAGCTCCCGAGCGCGGGCATGAACCAGGGCGTGCCGTCGTACAGCGGGTGGTGCGGCGGCAGCCCGTCGTCGTAGCTGTTCACCGGCTCCGCGCTGCCGCGCAGGATCTTCTCCGCGAGGCTGTGGCCCAGGTAGGTCATCATGGTCACGCCGCTGCCCTGGCAACCGGCCACGAAGTAGCGGCCCTCGCCACCGCCGATATGCGGCAGGCGGTCCAGCGTCATCGCCACGCGCCCGCCCCAGCTGTTGCTGATCCGCAAGCCCGCCAGCTGCGGGAAGCGGGCCACCATGGCGCGGTGGAGCATGGCGGCGGTGCGGCGTTCCTCCAGGGGAAAGAAGCTGGCGCGGCCGCCGAACAGCAGCCGCCGGCCGTCGGGGGAGAGGCGGTAATGGCTGATCACCCGCCGCGTTTCCGACACGCCGCGGTTGGTCGGCAGCACCGTGCGCGCGAGGTCCTCCGGCATTTCCTCGGTGGCGATCATGTGGGTGGTGACGGGCACCAGGCCGCGCCGCAGCGCGGGCTCCAGCCCGCGTGCCACCTCGGCGGTATAGGCGTTGGTGGCGAAGACCACGCGGTCCGCCGTGACGGTGCCGCGGGACGTTTCGGCCCGGAAGCCGGCCGGCAGGCAGGTCAGCCGGCGCACCGGGGTGGTGCCGATGAAGCGCGCCCCGGCCCGCTGCGCCGCCTGGAGCAGCCCGCCGTAGAACTCCGCCGGCTGGACATGCCCGGCGCGGTCGATGGCCACGCCGCCGTGATAGAAGCTCGTGCCGAGTTCGGCGCGCACCTCGTCACGGTCGATCAGCCGGGCCTCGGAGCGCGCGTGCTCGTTCAGCTCCGGCAGGCGCTTGGCCCAGCCCGCCGCGTGGGCGGGGGACCAGAGCCCGTTGACCCGGCCGGTGCGATGATAGCCGCAGCGGATCCCATGCCGCTCCAGCAGGGTTTCGAACAGGGTGAAGCCGGCCGCCGCGTCGCGCAGCAGCGCCGCCTTGCGGTGCGCCGGGATGGGCTGCCGCGAAGCGCTCTTGCCCACGTTGACGCCGCCCGACACCTGCCCGCCGGAGCGCGTGCTCGCCCCCTGGCCCAGCGCCCCGGCCTCGAGCACCACGACGTCCTCGCCCGCCTCGGCGAGCCGCAGCGCGCAGGCGGTGCCGGCATAGCCCGCGCCTATCACCAGCGTGCCGGCCCGCGCGGGCAGCTCTCCGCCCGCCGCTTCGGGTGGGCGAAAACCCTGCCACCACCAGGGTTCGGTGGAGAAATCCTCGGTGAAGATCGTCATTCCGCGGCCTGCCGCTGCGCTTGGCTCCGCGCCTCGCCCGCGGTCTGGCGGGCAAAGGCGTCGCGGATGACCTCCTCGGCCGGACGGTCCGGCTCCGCGCGCACGGCGGCGAAGAAGGCGGACTTCATCGGCGGGCGCCAGCTCGCCGGCAGGGTGCGCAGCAGCTCGTGCATCGTGGCGTAGGCCGCGGGCGTCCAGCGCGCCTCGTGCTCGGTGCGGAAGCGTCCCGGCGTGAAGTTCGGCGGCGCGCGACGGCCGGCCCGCAGCGCGGCGGTGCGGTCCGCCTCCACGGCATCGTCCGCGATGGCCACGCCGTAGTCGCGCGCGGCGCCCTCCACGCTCACCAGCCCGGCCCGCACGTCGCGCAGCACCGCCACCGGGTCGCGGATGAAGGGATCACCCCGGCCGCCGCCGGCGGGCGAGACGATGCGCAGCGTATCGCCCGAGGTGAGGCGGAGCGCGTCGGTGTTGCCCAGGTCCTGTTGCTGCGGGGTGCCGGGGTTCAGCGTGAAGCTGCCGGCCGAGCCGGGCTGGCCGCCGCCCACGCCCCAGGGCTGAAACAGCGAGCGGTCGCGGTTGCGGGCGGTGACGAAGGCGTCCGGCGCGGTGGTGCGGAATTCCATCACCTGCGCCATGCCGCCGCGATGCGCGCCGGGGCCGCCGGTATCGGGCATCAGACCGTAGCGCAGGATGCGCACCGGCGCCTCGGCCTCGGTGATCTCGATCGGGCTGTTCTTGAGGTAGGCCGCATCCGCGCCGGCGCCGTCCGTGCCGTCGCGGTGCGGCATGCCGCCGCCGCCGCCCACGATCGGCGCGATGGCGGAGATGCTCCGCTGGCCGGTGCGCGGGTTCTCGGCCGCCATGTTCACGATGCAGGTGGCCCCGGCCGGGGCCGCCGGCAGCCGGTCGGGGGCCGCGCGCACGAAGGCGCCGAAGATCAGGCTGCGCAGCCGCCCGCAGGTGAGCGAGCGCATCCCCACCGCCGCCGGGAAGCGCGGGTTGAGCACGCTGCCTTCCGGCACGTGGCAGGTGAAGGCGCGCGTGGTGCCGAAGTTCAGCGTGATCCCCGGGTGCAGCGCCGACAGGACGTAATAGGCGCCCACCAGCAGCAGCGAGTGGCGCGGATGCCCGCCGGTCGGCACGTTCAGCGAGGACAGCGTTTGCGGATCGGTGCCGCTGAAGTCGAGCTCCGCCGCGTCGCCGCGGATCGTGAGCTTCAGGCAGAGCCGCAGCGGGTTGCCGCCGGCCGCGTCCTCGTCGGCGTACTCGGTGAACTCGTATTCGCCGTCGGGGATGCCGGCCAGCACGGCGCGGGCCTGCGCCTCGGCGTAATCGAGCAGGTCGGCCAGCCCGTCCACCACCGTGTCCACGCCGAAGCGCCGCACGAGGTCGAGCACGCGGCGCTCGCCGGTATTGACGGCGGCCACCAGCGCCTTGAGGTCGCCCCAGTTCTGCTCGGGCACGCGGACATTGGCCAGCATCAGGCGCACCAGCCCTTCATCCAGCACGCCGGCGCGGTAAAGCTTGGCGGGCGGGATGCGGATGCCTTCCTGGTGCACCTCGGTCAGGGTGCGCGACAGGCTGGCCGGCACGGCGCCGCCCACGTCGACGTTGTGGATGTGGCCGCCGGCAAAGGCGATGATCCGCCCCTCGTGGAAGACCGGCTTCCACATGACGATGTCGGGCGAATGCGTCGCCAGGTGACCGGAATACGGGTCGTTGGTCATGGCGATGTCGCCGGGCTCGTAGCCGCCGGGTACCAGCGCCAGCGCCGCCTCGTAGTCCAGCCCCGGATACCAGGTGGCGCCGAGGTCGATCGGCACGGCGCAGGACTTTCCGTGCGCATCCAGCAGCTGGATGGTGAAGTCCTCGGTTTCCTTGACGAAGGTGGAATGCGCGGTGCGGTAGAGCGTGGTGGCCATGCTTTCTGCGGCCGCGCGGGCATGGTTGCGCAGAACCTGCAGCATGACGGGATTGGTGCGCATCAGCCTTGCTCCCCGGCAGCGGCCGGCACGTCGCGTTGCAGGACGAGGTTTCGCAACCCGTCCACTTCGGCCCACCAGCCGGGTGGCACCAGGATGGTACAGTCGGACTGCGTGACCACCGCCGGCCCCGCGAAACCCGCGCCGGGGTCGAGCGCCGCGCGGTCAAACAGCGCGGCATCCTGCCAGCGCCCGCCGGTGAAGAGCCGACCGCGTGCCTGCGGTTCCACCACGTGCGGCACCGCCTCCTCGCGCGGCATGGCGATGGGCGGCGCGGCGCGGGAGGCGGAGGCACGCAGGCTGACGACCTGCACGGGCGCGCCTTCCTCGGCATGGCCGAAGTTGCGCTCGTGCGCCGCGTGGAAGAGCCGCGTCACCGTGTCCGCATCCGCGCCGGCCTCGACCGGCACCGTCAGCTCGAAGGACTGGCCGCGATAGCGCACGTCGACCGCGCGCAGCACCGCGGTCTCGCCGGGGCCCGCCATCGCCTCGACGGCGTCCGAGGCTTCGCGCGCCAGATCCTCCAGCACCGTCTGCATCGCCGCCCAGTTGTGCTCATCCAGCGGCAGCAGCACCGTGCGCATCGTGTCGCGCCGGATGGCCGCCGCCAGCGCGCCCAGGGCGCAGAGCGTGCCCGGCACCGCCGGCACCAGCACGCGGTTCATGCCGGCGGCATCCGCCGTCAGCGCGCCCAGCATCGGCCCGGCGCCGCCGAAGGGCATCAGCGTCAGCTCGCTGGCATGGAGGCCGGCGCGGGCCAGGAGCTGTTCCACCGGCACCAGCATGCCGCTGATCGCCACGCTCAGCACGCCTTCGGCCAGGGTCGGGATGTCGAGGCCCAGCTGCTCCGCCAGCGGCCGCGCCGCCGCCTCGGCCAGGGCGATGTCGGGGCGGATGGCGCCGAAGCCCAGGTCGCCATGGCCCAGGATGCCGCAGAGCAGCGCGGCGTCGGTCACCGTCAGCCGCGTGCCGCCGCGCCCGAAGCAGGCCGGCCCCGGCGTCGAGCCGGCGCTTTCCGGCCCCACCTGCAGCACGCCCTGCGCGTCCACCCGCACCACCGAGCCGCCGCCCTGGCCGGAGGAGGTGACGGCCACCGTGGTGGTGGCCAGCGGGAACTCGCCGATCGCGTGGCCGGTGGCGAAGGAGGGCTGCCCGTCCTCCAGCAGGGCGATGTCGGCGCTGGTGCCGCCGATATCGAGCGTCAGCACCGCCGCCTCGCCGGCCGCCTTGGCCACCACGCCCGCGCCCACCACGCCCGAGGCCGTGCCCGAGAGCAGCATGCCGACACAGTCCCGGCGCCCGGCCGCGGCCGTCATGGTGCCGCCGGCCGAGGTGGTCAGCAGCAGCGGCGCCGGGATGCCGGCCTCGCGCAGCTCCGCCGCCACGCGGTCGAGGTAGTGGGAGATGCGCGGATGGACGTAGGCGTTGAGCACCGCCGTGGTGGTGCGCTCGTACTCGCGGATGGCGGGCCAGACCTCGCTGCCGCGGAACACCATCATGCCGGGCGCCAGCCGCGCAATGGTGTCGGCCACCAGCTCCTCGTGCCGCGAATTGCGCCAGGCGTGGAGGAAGGACACCACGACCGCTTCGCAGCCGGCCCGCTGTGCCGCCGCCAGCGCCGCCGCCACGTCGGCCTCTCCGGGGCTTTGCAGCACGGTGCCGTCGGCGCCCATGCGCTCAACGATGCCGAAGACGTGCTCGCGCGGGATCAGCGGTGCCGGGCGTTCGCAGAACAGGCTGTAGGGATCGGCCATGCGCAGCCGCGCCAGTTCCAGCATGTCGGTGAAGCCGGCCGTGGTGAACAGCGCCAGCCGGGCGCCGCGACGCTGAATGATCGTGTTCACGCCCACCGTGGTGCCGTGGACGAAGCGCGTGACGTCGGCGGGATCGACCCCTTCGGATGCGAGGCGGTCGAGGCCGGCCGCCACGTCGCGGCCCGGCGTCAGCGGCGTGGTGAGGACCTTGAGCGTCCGCACCCGCCCGCTGCCGGGCTCCAGCGCCACGAAGTCGGCAAAAGTGCCGCCGATATCCACCCCGACCATCATGGGCACGCAGTCTCCAGACACGCGAGGGATTTGCGCACTGGCCGGAATGCCCGTCCACAGCGGTCATGGGCGGAGGCCATGACATGAAGTTATGGCCCGGCGCCGCCGCGCGGGCAGGGCACCGACCTGCTGCCCGACGGTTGCCGGCCGGTCCGGCGCGGAGGTTCGGGCCGCGGCGCCCGGCCGCGCCGGAAGGTCAGCCGTGGTTGGGAGTGCCTACCCTGGGGGCACCGTCCCTGGGAAAGCAGGCCGCCAGGTGGTCGATCAGCGCCCGCACCGCCGGCGGCAGGCCGCGGCGGGTCGTGAACACGAGGTGCACGATCCCCCGGTGTCCGGACCAGGTTGGCAGAAGGTGAACGAGCTGCCCCTTCGCCAGCGCTTCCGCGCAGACGTGGTCGGGCAGCAGGGCCACGCCGAGGCCGGCGGTGGCGGCTTGGCGCACGGCCGAGAAGTCGCCGCAGCTCATCCGTGGCTCGTGGCGCAGGACGTGCGCGGCGTCGCCCTCGCCCTGGAGATGCCATTCGATCTCGCCCACCTCGTCGCTGGTGCCGAGCGTGGGAAGGGTGGCGAGCGACGTGATGTCGCTGCCCAGCCGGCTCGCGACCTGCGGAGCCGCCACCAGGATGCGCCGTGAGTAGCCGAGCGAGCGCATGGTCAGCGCCGCATCGCTGGTGAGCGTCGCCCGCACGCGCAGCGCGACGTCGATCCGTTCCTCGATCAGGTCCACCGGGCGGTCGACCGCGAGGATCTGCAGACGCACCTTGGGGAAGCGCTCCAGGAAGGCGGAAACGGGGCCGGAGATGACCTCCACCAGGCCGGTGGGGCAGCTGAAGCGGATGCGGCCGTGCGGCTCGGCCTGCGCCTCGGCCACCACTGCCTCCGCCCGCTCCGCTTCCAGCAGCATGGCGCGGCAGCGGGCGTAGAAGGCCTGCCCCACCTCGGTCACCCGGAAGCGGCGGCTGGAACGCTCGATCAGCCGCACCCCCAGCCGTGCCTCCAGCCCGGCCACGCGCCGGCTGAGCTTGGACTTGGGCTGCCGCAGCACCCTGCCGGCGGCGGCGAAGCCACCCTGGGCCACCACCTCGGCGAAGTAGCGGTAGTCGTTGAGGTCGATCTGCATCAGCGTTCCCCTGGTGGAACGCTGAGTGCCATGATTGCTGGCTACCCGCATCATCGTCCTGCCGACATCCTCTTCCCGACGGCATCGAGCCGAAGAAGAAGGAGCAGCGATCATGACCAACAGGTTCAACAACAAGGTGGTGGTGGTGACCGGCGGCACGAGCGGCATCGGCCTCGCCACCGCCCAGGCCTTCGCGGCCGAGGGTGCCTCGGTGTTCATCACCGGCCGCCGGCAGGAAGCGCTGGATGCCGCGGTGAAGCGGATCGGCGGGCGCGTGACGGCGGTGCGCGGCGACATGGCCAAGCTGGCGGACATCGACCGGCTGTACGACGCGGTCCAGCAGCAGCACGCGCAGATCGACGTGGTCTTCGCCAATGCCGGCGGCGGCGAGTTCGCGCCGCTGGGCAGCATCACCGAGGAACACTACCAGCGCACCTTCGACACCAACGTGAAGGGCGTGCTCTTCACCGTGCAGAAGGCGCTGCCGCTGCTCAAGGACGGTGCCTCGGTGATCCTGACGGGTTCCACCACGGGCATCTCCGGCACGCCCGCCTTCAGCGTTTATTCCGCCACCAAGGCGGCGGTGCGCAACTTCGCCCGCAACTGGATCCTGGACCTGAAGGACCGCCGCATCCGTGTCAACGCGGTGAGCCCCGGCGTCACCGAAACGGCCGGGCTGAACGAGCTGTTCGGCGGCGGCGAGCAGGCCAAGGGCACCAAGGACTACCTGGCCAGCCTGATCCCCGCCGGCCGCGTCGGGCAGCCCGAGGAGATCGCGAAGGCGGTGTTGTTCCTCGCCTCCGATGAGGCAAGCTTCGTCAACGGCGTCGAACTCTTCGTCGATGGCGGGCAGGCCCAGATCTGAACGCCCGCCGGTTGCGGATCCAACGGAGGAACCCACCATGCCCTACAGCATCGCCACGCTGCTGATCCGCAACCTGCACGACGTGTTCGGGGAAAATGACCCCGACCGTCGGCGGGCGGCGGCGGCCGAGATCTTCACCGAGGATGCCGCGTTCTTTGAGCCGAGCGGCATCTATCGCGGGCCCGACGAGATCGCGCGCATCGCCGGCGTCATCCGCGCCACCCATCCGGAGTTCCGCTACACGCCGCTGGGTGAGCCGGAGGAACTTCAGGACGCGGCCGGTCGCCTCCGCTGGGTTTCCGGCCCGCCGGACGCGGCGCCGGCCTATGCCGGGACCGACATCATCGTCGCCCGCGATGGCCGAATCACTGCCCTCTACTTATTCTTCGACAAGCCTGACGCCGGTCCTGGCTGATCCAGCCTCGCCACCTTTTCCATCCCGTTGATGAAGGAGCCTACGCCCATGAGCCACGTCACTGCTGCGGACGGCACGCGCATTTTCTTCAAGGACTGGGGGCCGAAGGAGGCGCCGGTGGTGGTGTTCAGCCACGGCTGGCCGCTGAGCTCGGATGCCTGGGACGGGCAGATGCTGTTCCTGTTGCAGCATGGCTTTCGCGTGGTCGCGCATGACCGGCGCGGGCACGGGCGCTCCGACCAGCCCGGCCAGGGCAACGACATGGACACCTACGCCGACGACCTCGCGGCGGTGATGGAGGCGCTGGACCTGCGGGGCGCGGTGATGGTGGGTCATTCCACCGGCGGCGGCGAGGTCGCCCACTACATCGGCCGGCACGGGACGGGCCGGGTGCGCAAGGTGGTGCTGGTGGGCGCGGTGCCGCCGATCATGGCGTCGACCGCCGAGTGGCCGGGTGGCCTCGACATCTCGGTGTTCGATGGGATCAGGAAGGGCGTGGCCGACAACCGCTCCGACTTCTTTCTGCAGCTGGCCATTCCCTTCTTCGGCATGAACCGCGAGGGCGTGGCGGTGAACGAAGGGCTGCGGCAGAGCTTCTGGAGCCAGGGCATGATGGGCTCGATCGTCGGCCAGTACGCCTGCATCCGCGAGTTCTCCGAGGTGGACTACACCGCGGACCTGCGGCGGATCGACGTGCCCACGCTGGTGATCCACGGCGACGACGATCAGATCGTGCCGATCGGCCATGCGGGCGCGCTCACCGCGAAGATCGTGCCGGGTGCGACGCTGAAGGTCTACGCGGGCGCGCCGCACGGCCTCGCCGCCACACACCAGGATCAGCTCAACGCCGATCTGCTGGACTTCGCCCGCGGGTGAGCGGCGCGCGACCGACGCGTCTCCGCTCGAAGGGGCGCGTTGGGCCGCATCGGGTCGTTCATCGGGTGTGCCTCGTCACCGAGGCCACCCGAGAAGCAATCCGGTCAGTAGGGCCGCCGTCGCGCCGACCACACCAGCGGCGCGACGGAAAGGATGATCGACGAGACCAGCACGCCGATGGCCATCAGCCCCGCCGGCGTGGCCCGTGCCCTGGCCTGCAGCACGACGCTGCTGCCGATCTGCAGGTCCACCTGCGCGGTCATCTCGTTGGGATTGGCGGCGGTCGTCGGCTCTGTCACTCGGCTACCTTTCGGATGTCACGATGATGCGCTGATGGCGCGAGGCAGGTTTCGCGTGCCTCGTGATGCCATCGGGGAGGCGGCGGCAGTCTCAGCGCGGCAGGACACCCGCATCCTGCTGTCGACCTATCGCGGCCAGCAGCGCGGCCTCCGTGTCCACGGTTTCGGTGAAGCCCGCGCGTCGGATCTTTCCCATGTCGGAGATCACGTCGAACTCGGACTTGAACACGAAGTCGCCGAAGCCCCAGCCGACGGCCCGCTCCAGCGGCACGGGGGGCAGGCCCTGTTCCGCGCGCAGCCGGTCCCACACCGGGGCCTGATGCGGCATGTGCCGGGCGAGGGTGATCGGCAGCGGCGGGCCGGGCGGCAGGTCGAGGGCGGCGCCGATCCCCGTCCAGATCCTTTCCCAGCGGAACGGTTCGTGGACGTAGTTGAAGGCCTGGTTCCGCGCCGCCCCGGCGGTGGCCGCCCAGAGGCTGGCACGCGCCAGCGCATGCGCGTCCGTCACCTGCGCGAGCACGCCGCGGTAAACATGCTCGCTGCCGGGAAAGCGGAAGGCGGCGCCTCGCGCGCGGCACAGCGCGGCGTAGGCACCGATCACCGTGGCGATGTTCATGGCGTTGCCGGCGGCATCGCCGACCACCACGTCGGGGCGCAGGATCGACCAGTCGTAGCGGCCCTGCGCTTGGCGGGATCGCAACTCGGCTTCCTGCGTCTGGTAGAAGTTCGGCCCCAGATGCGTGGGGTTGTCGTCCTCGTAGAAGGGGCTGGGCACGGGGCCCAGGTGGATGCCGTAGATCTTCGCGCCCTGGTACAGCACGACCCGCTCCACCGGCGCCCCCGCGGCCTCGAGCCCGTCCAGCAGGTTGCGCAGCATGGCGCCGTTCACCGCATCCTCCTCACCCAGGTCGGACCGCGGCGACAGGGCGGCGTAGAACAGGTGCGTCGTGCCGCCCGCGGCCCGCAGCGCCGCGGCTGTCCCGGCGGCATCCGTCAGGTCGCAGGCGATCGCGCCCGCCGAGGCATGCGGGCGGCGCGACAATGCCTGCGCCTGCCAGCCCGGGGTGCGGGCGATCTCCTCCAGCAGGGCCTTGCCGATGATGCCGTTCGCGCCGGCAACCAGGGCGAGCTTATCCGTCATGATCCGTTCCCGAGCCTGTGCGGCCCGGGGAAACCCGGGCCCTGGCGGACTGCGTTGGGGGAGGAAGCGCCTGGAGGGGCGGCGGTTGCAGCCGGAGCGGGTGATCCGGGCCGGCCCTCATCAGGGTTCCGGCGGAGGCAGTACAGCGCGATGGCAGCGGCGTATCGGGTCGGCACGGCCGGGTGGAGCATCCCGAAGCAGCACGGCGGGGCCTTTCCGGCGGAGGGCAGCCATCTTGAGCGCTACGCCCGGCGCCTGCCGGCCACCGAGATCAACTCCTCCTTCTACCGGCCGCACCGTCCCGCCACCTACGCGCGCTGGGCCGCGAGCGTGCCGGCGGGGTTCTGCTTCGCGGTGAAGGTACCGCGCGAGATCACCCATGAGCGCCGGCTGGTCGACGCCACGGAGCCGCTTGGGCGCTTCCTCGGCGAGGCGGAAGCGCTGGGGGAGGCACTCGGTCCCCTGCTGGTGCAGCTTCCGCCGAGCCTCGCCTTCGACGCGGCGGTGGCGGGGGCGTTCTTCGGCGCGCTGCGGTCGCGCTTCGGCGGCCTGATCGTCTGCGAGCCGCGTCACCGGACGTGGTTCACCGGCGTGGCCGACGCGCTGCTGCTGGGGCTTCGCGTCAGCCGGGCGGCGGCCGATCCGGCGGTGGTGCCGGGGGCTGCCGAACCGGGCGGTTGGCCGGGCCTGGCTTACTTCCGCCTGCACGGCTCACCGCGGATCTACCATTCCGCTTATCCGCCCGAGGTGATCGACAACACCGCCCGGCGCCTGCGGGCCGCCGCGCGGGAGGGCGTGGAGTGCTGGTGCATCTTCGACAACACCGCGCTCGGGGAAGCGACGCGCAATGCGCTGGAACTGCTGGACAGGTTGTGACCGGCGCGCACCGGGAGGCAGCGGCGCCGGCATGAGCCGGCCCCTGCTTACCGGGCTGGTGAGTCCCGGTTCTAGCTTCCCAGCACGGGCATGGTGAACTCGGCTGCGCGTCGGTTGGCGCCGGGCCAGCGCTGCGTCACGGTCTTGTAGCGGGTGTAGAAGCGCACGCCTTCCATGCCGTGGATGTGGTGGTCGCCGAAGAGCGACTGCTTCCAGCCGCCGAAGCTGTGAAAGGCCATGGGCACCGGGATGGGCACGTTCACGCCCACCATGCCCGCCGCCACGCCCGAGGCGAAGTCGCGCGCCGCGCCGCCGTCGCTGGTGAAGATCGAGGCGCCGTTGCCGAAGGGGTGCGCGTTGAGCAGCGCCACCGCGCCCTTGAGGTCGGGCACGCGCACCACGCCCAGCACGGGGCCGAAGATTTCCTCCTGGTACACGCTCATCGTGGCGTCCACGCCGTCGAGCAGCGTGCCGCCCAGGAAGAAGCCGCGCTCGTAGCCCTGCAGCCGCAGGCCGCGCCCGTCCACCACCACGCGTGCGCCTTCGCGGGCCCCGGCATCGACGTAGCCCGACACCTTGTCGCGGTGCTCGGCCGTGACCAGCGGACCCATCTCGACCTCCGGGTCGGTGCCCGGCCCGACCTTGAGCGCCCGCACGCGCGGCTCCAGCCGCTGCAGCAGCCCGTCCGCTGCATTGCCGACGGCCACCGCGACCGAGATCGCCATGCAGCGTTCGCCGGCCGAACCGTAGGCCGCGCCCATCAGCGCGTCGGTGGCGCCGTCGAGGTCGGCATCGGGCATCACCACGAGGTGGTTCTTGGCGCCGCCCAGCGCCTGCACCCGCTTGCCGTTGGCGGTGCCCACCCGGTGCACCAGCCTGGCCACCGGCGTCGAGCCCACGAAGGAGATGCCGTGGATACCCGGGTTCTCCAGGATGGCCTCCACCGCCGCGCGGCCGCCCTGCACCACCGAGAAGACGCCCTCGGGCAGGCCTGCCTCGCGCAGCATCTCCGCCAGCTTCAGCGAGGCGGAGGGGTCCTTCTCGGAGGGCTTGAGGATGAAGCAGTTGCCGGTGGCCAGCGCCACCGGGAGCATCCATAGCGGCACCATGACGGGGAAGTTGAAGGGCGAGATGCCCGCCACCACGCCCAGCGGCTGGCGCAGCGACCAGCTGTCGATGCCGGTGCCCACCGCCTCGGTGTAGTCGCCCTTGAGCAGGTGCGGGATGCCGCAGGCGAACTCTACCACCTCCATCCCGCGCTGCACCTCGCCCATGGCGTCCGACAGGACCTTGCCGTGCTCGGCGGTGATGATGGCGGCGAGCGTCTTGGCCTCGCGCTCCAGGATCTCGCGGAAGCGGAACATGACGCGGGCACGGCGCACCGGCGGCGTGGCGGCCCAGCCGGGGAAGGCCGCCGTGGCGGCCTCGACGGCGGCGGACACGGTTGCCGCGT
>NZ_JBHLUN010000015.1:0-266872 GCF_042433915.1 Roseomonas elaeocarpi
AACATGGACAGCCGGCCAGTACGCAACGACAAACACAGCTCGCGCTCGCGCGACACGCCCGCCCAGACCCAACCGGACAGAACAGGGCGAGCCATCCCACACCCGCCCGCACCAACTCTAAGGCTGTGTGCCCAGACGTTACCCGTAGATCGCCCGACAACAATCAGACCCATACGCGCCAGCACAGGACCATGGTGGGCTCTTGGAAGACAACGCAGGCTATGACCGCTGTTCGCTGGATTGAACCGCGCCTGCCCCCTCCCGACTACCCCTCCACAACCTCCGCCGACCGCTTCCCGTTTCGCAAGCGCGGCAGGCGATCCCGCATCCGCTTCAGCGTGATGGTCCGCTTGACCGGGAAGGTCAGCCTGGCGCCTTCCGAACTGCGTCGGAGGAACAGGATGCGGTCGTGGAACTTGTCCAGGCTGGGGCGGTGACCGATGGAGATCAGGGAATACTCCGGCAGTTCCGCCTCGAGCAGTTCCATCATCAGGTCCTGATTGGCCTCGTCGAGCGCCGACGTCGCCTCATCCATGAAGACCCATTTGGGCTTCTGCAGGATCAACCGCGCGAAGGCGAGGCGCTGCTGCTCGCCCAGGCTCAAGGTCTGGTCCCAGCGCTCCTGGTCGTCGAGGCGGTCGATCAGCTGCGGCAGGCCGACCTTCTGCAGCGCCACCACCACGGACTCACCCGACGCGATCCGCGAGTTGAACGGGTAGGCGAGGGCGGCGCGCAGGCTACCCAGCGGCAGGTAGGGACGCTGCGGCATGAACATGGTCGCGCTGGCCGGCGGCATGCGGATCTCGCCGCTTCCCCAGGGCCAGACACCGGCGAGCGCCCGGAACAACGTGCTCTTGCCGGTTCCGGACTCACCCTTGATCAGGACGCGCTCGCCCAGCCGGATCTCGGCCGTGGCCTCGTTGATCACCACGGAACCGTCCACCAGCGCCACCTGCACCTCGCGGAAGCTGAGCATCTGCGGCTCCTGCCCATCCTCCCTGGCGAGACTGCGCTGGATCAGCGACTGCCGCTCGCCAGAGGTCAGCTGGTCGATCCCCTTCAGCGCCTCGTTGAAAGTGAGGAGCCGCTCGACGCTCGATCGCCATTCCGCCAGACGGGGGAAGTTGTCGACGAACCAGTTCAGCGACGACTGCACCGACCCGAAAGCCGAGCCGATCTGCATCAGCCCGCCCAGCGTGATCGCGCCCGAAAAATAGGATGGCGCGGCGACGATGGTGGGGAAGACGTAGGTCAGCATCCCGTAGGCGCTGGTCAGCCACATCAGCCGACGCTGACTCTGCATCAGGTCGCGCACGGCCTCGGCCGTCTGGTCCAGCAGCACGCGGATGGAGCGCCGCTCATCCGGCTCGCCGCCGATCAGCGCGATGCTCTCGCTGTTCTCGCGCGCATGCACCAGGCCGAAGCGCAGGTCCGCCTCGCGGGTGGCGCGACGATAGTTCAGCGCCACCATCGGCTTGCCGACCATGTAGGTCAGCGCCGATCCGATCACCGCGTAGAGCAGCGCCGCCCAGACCATGTAGCCCGGGATCACCAGGTCGTGCCGGAACAGCGTGACGTAGAGCGGGCCGGAGATCGTCCAGAGGATGCCGATGAAGGCAACCAGCATCACCACGGCGTTGAGCAGCCCGGTCGCGAAATCCACCGCCATCTCGGTGCTCAGCCGCGCGTCCTCGGCGATGCGCTGATCGGGATTGTCGGTGCCGCCCGTCTTCTCGAGCTGGTAGTGCCGACCCTCGAACAGCCAGCGCGAGGTCAGGTTCATGGTCAGCCACTGCCGCCAGCGCAGCTGCACCAGCTGCTTGACGTAGAGCTGGTACACGGCCGTGATCATGGAGGCGACCGCCAGCGCCACGAACAGCGTCATCTGGTGGAAGAACTGCGCCTTGTCGCGATTTTCCAGCGCGTTGAAGAAGTCGCGGTTCCATAGGTTAAAGCGGATCTGGATGATGATCTGCAGGATGGTCAGCGCCACCAGCCCGGACACCAGCCAGCGTGCGCTCCGCTCCTGCCGGAAATATCCCCCCGCGAGCCTCAGGAAGCCCTGCAGCGCCCCGGTCTGAATCGCCGTCGTCGCGCCGTTGCTGCCGTTGCCGTTGTTGCCGCTCATGGCGTCTGCCCGGCGGGCAGCGGCTGCAGAGCCTGCGGGGTGTCGCCCAGCCGTTCGACGTCGATCGCGGTGCCCTTGTCGTTGCGCAGCCCGTGCCCGGCCGCGGCGACGTGCCGGCCGGCCGACAAACGGTCGCCCACGGCCTGCGCCACCGCGGGCGGCAGGCGCAGCACCGTGCCGTCGGCCAGGATCGCGCCCATGCTGACGCCCTGCGGCGTCAGCAGCGTTGCGGAAACCTCGCCCTCGACCTGCAACGCCTCCGTACCGGCGTGATAGCCGCCGATGCCCCAGCTCGGGCGTTCCACGAAGCGGGGAGGCGTCTCGGCGTTGGGCGCCCAGGCCAGCATGGTGATCACCGGCGCCTGACGCGCCCGGATGCCCCAGACCATGATGTCCTTGCCCACCGGCACGGCCGCCATCACGTCGGTGCCGACCGGATCGGGCAGGATCACCTGCGGTCCTTCACGGAACACCAGCCGGTCGATCTTGCCTTCCGGGTTGATCAGGTAGCGCTCCACCACCCCGGTGAAGGAGGGCAGCTGCGTCGGATCGAACCACAGCCGGCGGTCCTGATCCTGCGGCACGGCCAGCGTTCCGGTATCCTGCGCGTGAACGGGCAGGGCCACGGCCCCCAGCAGCAACGCCAGCGCGGCAGCGCTGCGAAGCCGCCACGGCGCCCAGGCGCGGCCATCCCGCCCGAACGGCGCGGGGCGCCCGGCGGAAGGCAAAACGCCCCCCGCCGGCCTTCCGGAGGGAGCCAGGTGGCTGAACGCGGTCATTCTTCTCGTGGCCTGACAATGGAAACACCCGTCGCGCCCCGTTCATGGAGCGCGAATCAGGCCTTTTTGGGGTGGTGCGTCCCGGCCGCTGGGCCGGAACGGCTCAGCCGGGAACCACGCCGCCCGTCACGGCCTGATAGGTGGCGATCGCCAGGGCGATCGGCTCGAAGGGCTTGCTGATGATGAAGGCCGGCTCCAGCCGCTCCGCCGTCAGCAGGCGCTCCGGATAGGCGGTCACGAAGATCACCGGGATCTTCTGCTCCTTCAGGATCTTCTCCACCGCCGAGATGCCGTCGCCACCAGGGCCGAGGTTCACGTCCGCCAGGATCAGCCCGGGGCGCAGCGTGCGCGCCATCTCCACCGCCTCGGCCTCGTCGGAGGCGAGGCCCACGACGTTGTGACCGCAGCCTTCCACCAGCTGGCGGATGTCCATGGCGATGATCGGCTCGTCCTCGATCACCAGCACCTCGGCCGCCGCCATCGAGCGCAGCGTGCCGCGCGCGGCGTCGAGCTCGCCCTGCGCTTCCTCAGCCCCCAGCCCCACCACCAGCGCGGCATCGCGCAGCGGCAGGTCCTCCAGCGCGGTCAGCAGCAGCAGCTGGCGGTGCCGCAGCCCCATGTCGCCGGCATCGGAGGCCTGCCGCGCCACCTGCGCCGTGACGCCGCCGTACAGCGCCAGGTGCGGCGGCAGGTCGGGCAGGGGAGACTGGAGCGCCGCGGCCACCAGGCGATCGCCGGCCTCTTGGCTTCCGGCCAGGGCGCGCGCATAGCGCCGCGCGTAGGGCAGCGCGCGCAGAAGCTCTCCCTGCGTGACAGCGTTCATGTTGCTACTCCCAATTCCAGGCGCCGGCGGAAAACCCCGCCGGGCGCCCCGCAGTGCAAAGACGGATGAACCAGGACAACGACCGCTTCCGACACGAACTGGCCAGTCTTCTTCCTGACCTGCGTGCCTTCAGCCGCTTTCTGGCCCGCGATCCCACGGCGGCCGACGACCTCGTTCAGGAGGCCTTAGTGCGGGCACTGCGCGCGGAATCGCAATGGCAACAGGGAACAAGCTTGCGTGCGTGGAGCTTCAGCATCCTCCGCAACACCTTCTACGAGGGGCGCCGGCGCGGCCGGGTGGAGCAGAGGGTGCTCGAAGCGGTCGCCCCGCGCGAAGAACAGGCCGAGGAAGCGCGCCAGCACGCCCGCATGGAAGTGCAGGGGCTGGACCATGCCCTGTCCTCCCTGCCGGCCGAGCAGCGCGAGGCGCTGGTCCTCGTGGGCGCCCTGGGCTTCTCCTATGAGGAGGGCGCCAAGGTCGCCAACGTGGCGGTGGGCACGCTCAAGGCCCGTGTGTCGCGGGCCCGGCGCAACCTGGCGAGCCGCTTCGGCGAGCAGGCGCCCCCGGAAGCGTGAGCGGGAGCAGCGGAAAAGAAAACTTTCCCTGCCCGCGATTTTTTTCCCGATCCGCGGCAACCGATTTTCGCGCCCGCTCATTGGTCAGGTGAAGCCCGGCCCCGCGCCGGCCGGAAAATCGGAGTGACCAGATGAGCCAGACCGAGACCATGCAGCCCGTCGCCGCCGATGTTGAGTTCAACTTCCACGACCTGCTGACCACCACGCTG
Source organism: Roseomonas elaeocarpi (assembly GCF_042433915.1). NCBI lineage: Bacteria > Pseudomonadati > Pseudomonadota > Alphaproteobacteria > Acetobacterales > Roseomonadaceae > Roseomonas > Roseomonas elaeocarpi. The sequence goes on from NZ_JBHLUN010000015.1 coordinate 4,515, forward strand.
CCCCGTCTGCGCGTCCAGGCCCTGGCACTGACCCGTAACCGTTCCGACGCCGACGACCTCGTTCAGGCTGCCGTGACCTCGGCCCTGGCGGCGCGGGACTCCTTTACCCCCGGCACCAACTTCGGCGCCTGGATGTTCCGCATCCTGCGCAACCGCTTCATCTCCGACATCCGCCGCAAGCGTGAGACGGCGGACCTCGACGACGTTCCGAGCAGCGCCTTCGCCCGCCCCGGCGCCCAGGAAGACAGCCTGGTGATGCGTGAGCTCCGCATCCACATGGCGCGCCTGCCGGCCGAGCAGCGCACCGCGCTGGTGATGGTGACGGTGCAGGGCATGTCCTACGAGGAAGTGGCCAAGGCCATGGACTGCGCCGTGGGCACCGCCAAGTGCCGCGTGTTCCGCGCCCGCCAGACCCTGCAGCGCTGGCTGACCGGCGAGGAGCACAGCATCGCCGACCAGAACAAGGCCCAGAAGGGCCGCGAAAAGGGCCGCAGCCTTCCGTCCCGCCGCGCGCCGCGCTCCGACGAGGCCGAGGGAGGCTGGGCAACCATCTAAGGGTTGATGCAGGACAAACCTTCCGACAAGGAGCGACCCGTGCCCCTCAGCGGCAAAGGGTCAGCCAAGGGAGCGCGCACGTCCAAGGACGCTCCCGACGCTGCCTTCGATCAGTGGCTACAGAACGGCTTGCACTCGATGTTCGATGACGTGACGAACGAACCGATTCCCGAGGCGCTTCTGCGCCTCATCGAGCAGGACCGGCAGAAGTGACGCCGACCCCCGCCCCGCCGCGAGGCGCGGGGCGGGTGGCAGGTTTCCTGGCAGGTATCCGGGGTCGCATGATCCTCCTGCTCCTCGCCGCTGGTGTTCCCGTTATCTTTCTCGCGATCTCCGACGCGGTTCAGCGCCGGCAGGCCGCCCTCGACGAGGGCGTCGCGGACCTGCGCGTGCGCCGGGCTGCCTTCGGCGCGCAGCTCGGCGCCACCTTCTCAGGGTTGGAGAGCCTCCTCCACTTCGCGCTGACCGACGAGGCCGCGGGCGCCTCGGCCGCCGAATGTTCGGCCCAGCTCCGGCGCCTGCTGGAAGATCAGGCCGGCCGCTTCGGCAACCTTTGGCGGCTGCGGGCCGACGGCGCGGTGCTCTGTTCCGCGCTTCCCGGGGCGCCGGCGACGGCACTTCCCGACATCCGGGCGAACGCGTCCCGCACCATCCGTGCCGAGCCCGCGCGCCTCGCCGCCGGCGCCCTCGTGCCGGCCTCCGCCGACGCGCCGGCCATGCTGCCCATCATCCTGGCCGGTCAGGGCGGCGCCATCGCCGGGACCCTGATCACCTCCTCGCTGCTGCCGGCCGATGCCCTTTCGGCCTCCGCCCAGCCCGTCTGGCTGGTCGACCCGGTGGGCAACAGCGTGATGCTGGCCGGCGCCCCGGCGGCGGCACCCCCGCCGCTCTCGCGCCAGGCCCTGTCCAGCGGCACGATCCAGACGGTGTCGACCGCCGAGGCCGGGTCGATGGCCTTCGGGGCCGTGCCGGTGGCCGCGGGTCTCACGGTGCTGGTGGGGCAGCCGGCGAGCAGCGCGCGCGACACCGCCTGGGGCACCCTGATCCGCCGCCTGGTGGAGCTGACGGTGTTTCTGCTGGCCTGCCTGATGCTGATCGTGATCGCCGTGGACGGCGCCATGGTCCGGCCGCTGCGCATGCTGGCCTCGCGGGTGAAGCGATGGACGCCGGGCAAGGCCTTCGAACCCTCCAGCCTGCGCGGTGCCCCGCGCGAGGTGACGGAGCTGGAAGCGGCCTTCGCTTCGGCCACCGAGGCGCTGGGCACGCGCGAGCAGGCGCTGCAATCCGCAGTGGAACACAGCGAGGCGATGATGGGCGAGATCCATCACCGCGTGAAGAACAACCTCCAGATCGTGTCCTCGCTGCTGAACCTCCAGGCGAACCGCATCGCCGATCCGGCGGCGCAGCAGGAATTCCGGGCGGCGCGCAACCGGGTGAGGGCGCTGGCGACCCTGCACCGCCACCTCTACCTCCAGCATTCCTTCGAGGCGATCGCCATCGCGCCCTTCCTGGAGGAGCTGGTGAACGGGCAGTTCACCTCGCAGGGCGAGGTTCCGGGCGAGCGTATCCAGCTGACGCTGGAGCTGGAGCCGGTGTCCATCTCGGCCGACCAGGCGGTCTCGGTCGCCCTTTTCACCACCGAGGCGGTGAGCAACGCCCTGTCGCACGCCTTTCCCGACGACCGCGACGGCGAGCTCTGGGTCAGCTTCTCCACGCAGGGGGAGGAGGCGGTGCTGGGCGTTCGCGACAACGGCATCGGCCTGACGGGCGGCGCGCGGCGCGGCCTCGGCCTGCAGTTCCTCGACAGCTTCGCCCGGCAGCTGGGCGGGCGCCTCGTGGCGGTGGAGCACGGCGCCGGAACCGCCTGGCAGGTCAGTTTTCCGCTGCGCAACAAGGCGGAACCGCCCCGGACCCGCGGTGAGCTGCAACGCCGCAGCGCCGCCTGAGCGGGATGTGCTGAGCCCTCCGGTGCTGACGTCCGGCCTTGGCGCCCGGAACGTGTGCCTCGCAGGACTTCGCTAACATCCGTCAAGCTCAGGCCGAGCCACCCCGAGGACGCGCCTCGCGCCCGGGCCGGGCGCGGAAAGCACACTCCGCGCGAGGCTGAAGATGGCGTGCGGTCGCCTCGAAACCGCCCCTGCGACGCGACGTTGCCGTTTCAGCCTTTGCAACAGGAATTGCTTGATGTCAGAGCAGGACAACACCCCCGGAACCTCGGGCGATGCCCGCGCGCAGATCGCCGAGCTGCGGGCCAAGGTGGAGCAGCTCCTGGCCGAGCGCAGCCAGGCCGTGAGCCGCAAGGCTGACCGCCTGGAAGCCTATGCCGGCGACGTGGCCGAGGCCGCGCAGTACCGCGTCGACGCCCTGTCGGACCGCATCCGGGAAAGGCCGCTCGGCACGCTGTTCCTGGTGGGCCTGACCGGCTTCATCCTCGCCCGCGTCCTGGGGCGCTGAGGCATGTTGCGCGCCCTTCGCCTCCTCGGCATGGCCGCCCAGGCCGAGAGCCAGCGGCTCAAGGTCAATGTCGGCAGCAAGATCAACGGCCTGCTCTACTGGGCGGTGGCCGGGGTCTTCGGCATCGCGGCCTTCGTGCTGCTCCATATCCTGATCTACAACGGCGTCTTCGTGTATTTCGGCCCGGTCGGCGCCGCCGGCATCCTGCTGCTGATCGACCTCGTGGTGGCGCTGGTCATGGCGCTGATCGCGATGCGCGGCGCCCACCCGCGGGCCGAGCTCGAAGCCCGCGCGATCCGCGACGTGGCGCTGTCCGGCGCGGCGGAAGAGCTGTTCCTGGGCGTGGCCAAGCGCAGCGCCCCGATGGCGCTGGCCGGCGGCGTGCTGATGACCCTGCTGCGCCGCCGCTGAGGCGCCCGAATACCGCGCGACGGGCGGGGCATTGCTGCTAGGCTCCGCCCCGCCCACGGCCCTTCCGGAGCCTGCCCGATGACCGACTTCCCCTTTACCGCCGACGACCTGGCCGCGCTGCGGCAATGGGATACGCCCACGATCTGCAACGCGCTGGAACTCGTGGTGCCGCACCGCCGCGGCTACGGCTTCACCATCCGCCCCTTCCTGACCGTGGACCCGACGCTGCGCCCGATCTGCGGCCTAGCGCGCACCGGCACCATCCGCGCCTCCGCGCCGTCCGGCCGCACGCGCGAGGTCGACCGCGCCGCGCGCCTGGGCTGGTACGACTACGTCGAGGCCGCGCCCATGCCGACCGTGGTGGTGCTGCACGACCTCGACGACACGCCCGGCACCGGCTCCTTCTGGGGGGAGGTCCACACCGCGGTCCACAAGGCGCTGGGCGCCCAGGGCGTGGTCACCAACGGCGCGACCCGCGACATCGACATGAGCGCGCCGGGCTTCCAGATGCTGGCCGGCATGGTCAGCCCCTCGCACGCCTACGTCCACATCGTGCAGTACGGGCAGGAGGTCTCGGTCCATGGCATGGCGGCGCACCACGAAGCGGTGGTGCATGCCGACCGCCACGGCGCGGTGGTGATTCCGCACGACGCCGTCACCAAGCTGCCGGCCGCCATCGACCAGTGCATCCGGCGCGAGGCGGTGATCCTAGAGTTCTGCCGCTCGCGCGAGTTCTCGGCCGCCGGGCTGAAGGACGTGCTGGCGCGGGCCGACGAGGTCCACTGAACCTCTGGCCGCCGGGTCTGCAGCTTCCTGGCGGCCGCATTCAGCCCAAGGCGGGGAGGGGCCGGAAATCCCGTCCCCACGGCCACACTTCCGTGCCGCTTGACCGCCCGCACCCCCCGCCGCTATAGCCCCCCGCAACTCGGGACTTGTCCCGTTCCATCTGTCGGCCGCCCAGGGTGGCCGGCACCGCCGCTCCGCGAAGGCTCGCGCAGCGGCGCGTATTGCGTTGGGGTGTTTCCGGCCGGATGTTCGAGGCGCTGTCAGGGCGATTGAGTGGGGTGTTCGACCGGCTTCGCCGGCGCGGCGCCCTCTCCGAGGCGGACGTCAACGAGGCGCTGCGCGAGGTCCGCGTGGCGCTGCTCGAGGCCGACGTGGCCCTGCCGGTGGCGCGCGACCTGATCAACAAGGTGCGCGAGCGCGCGGTGGGCGTGGAGATCATCCGCTCCGTCTCGCCGGCCCAGCAGGTCGTGAAGATCGTCAACGACGTTCTGGTCGAGGCGCTCGGTGGCGGCGAGGGCGACGACGGCCAGCGCGGCATCGACACCAACGCTCCGGCGCCCGTCGCGATCCTGATGGTGGGCCTCCAGGGCTCGGGCAAGACCACGACCTCGGGCAAGATCGCCCTGCGGCTGCGCACGCGTGACCGCAAGAAGGTGCTGCTGGCCTCGCTCGACGTGCACCGACCGGCGGCGCAGCTGCAGCTGGAAACCCTGGCCAAGCAGGCCGAGGTCGGCTCGCTGCCGATCATCGCCGGGCAGGGGCCGCTCGAGATCGCCGCCCGCGCGATGGAGACCGCGCGTCGCGAGCTCTACGACGTGGTGGTGCTCGACACCGCCGGCCGCCTCGCAATCGATGAGGCGCTGATGGCCGAGGTCGCCTCGGTCAAGACCATGGTCAAGCCGCACCAGACGCTGCTGGTGGTGGATGCCATGACCGGCCAGGACGCGGTGAACACCGCCCGGGCCTTCCAGGAGGTGGTCGGCGTCAACGGCATCGCCATGACCCGCGTGGACGGTGATGCCCGCGGCGGTGCGGCGCTGTCGATGCGCGCCGTCACCGGCGCCCCGATCCGCCTGCTGGGCGCGGGCGAGAAGCTCGACGCGCTGGAGGATTTCCACCCCGACCGCATCGCCGGCCGCATCCTCGGCATGGGCGACATCGTGTCGCTGGTCGAGCGCGCGTCGGAAACCATCGACCGCGACGAGGCCGAGAAGCTCGCGAACAAGATGTCCAAGGGTCAGTTCGACCTGGAGGACTACGCGAGCCAGCTCAAGCAGATCGGCAAGATGGGCTCGATCTCGGGCATTCTCGGCATGCTGCCCGGCATCGGCAAGATGAAGGCGCAGATCGAGAACGCCAACCTCGATCAGTCCATCCTGAAGCGCCAGGCCGCCATCATCAGCTCGATGACGGTAGCCGAGCGGCGCAAGCCCGAGATCCTGAAGGCCTCGCGCAAGCGGCGCATCGCGGCCGGTTCGGGAACCTCGGTGCAGGAGGTCAACCGGCTGCTCAAGCAGTTCGACGACATGTCCGCGATGATGAAGCGGATGAGCAAACTCGGCCAGAAGGGTCTGATGCGGGGGGGCGGACTGGCCTCCCTGCTTCCGGGCGCCGGCGGCCGACGCCCCTTTTAGTTCACTAGACTTAGAGAGAAGAGGTTCTCATGGGACTTAAGATCCGTCTCGCCCGCGCCGGTGCCAAGAAGCGCCCCTACTACCACATCGTGGTGGCCGACAGCCGCTCGCCGCGTGACGGCCGCTTCATCGAGAAGCTGGGCTCCTACAACCCGATGCTGCCGGCCGACCATGCCGAGCGCATCCGCCTGCAGGACGACCGCATCGCTCACTGGCTGAGCCAGGGCGCGCTGGCGACCGACCGCGTGGCGAAGTTCCTGGGCCATGCCGGCCTGGCGCCGATGCCGCAGTACCGCGACCAGCCCAAGCAGTCCGCGCCGAAGAAGAAGGCGCAGGAGCGCGCCGCGGCCGCCGCGAACGGCTGAGGCAGCTTAGGGCAGCGACACGGCAGCGATGGACGCCAAGCGTATCCTGGTGGGTGAGATCGGCCGGCCTCACGGCGTGAAGGGGCTGGTCAAGCTGCGCTCCTTCACCGAGGAGCCGGACGCGATCAGCCGCTACGGCACCCTGACGGACGAGAGCGGCACCCGCTCCTTCGCCGTCGAGGTGCTGCCGGGCGGGCTTGCCCGGCTGCGCGGCGTGGCCGACCGGGATGCCGCGGCGAAGCTCACGGGCATGCGGCTTTACGTCGCGCGCGACGCTCTTCCGGCGACGGAGGAGGACGAGTTCTACCTTTCCGACCTGATCGGCCTGCTGGCCGTGACGGAGGACGGGGCGGAGTTCGGCCGCGTCATGTCGGTGGACGACTTCGGCGGTGGCGCCTTCGTCACGGTGCGCGACAAGGCGGGGCGGGATCGCGAGATCCCCTTCACCAGGGCCTGCGTCCCGGTGATCGACGCCAAGGCTGGCCGCTGCACCGTGGTGCCGCCGGATGAGGTCGTGGTGCCGCCACCGGAAGGCGACGGTGTGGATGAGGGCGCGGACGAAGGGCAGGGGAGCGCGGCATGAGCTGGCGCGCCACTGTCCTGACCCTGTTTCCCGAGATGTTCCCGGGCTCGCTCGGGATGTCGCTGGCGGGTCGTGCGCTGGAGCGTGGCGACTGGAGCCTGGAGGCGCGGCAGATCCGCGACTTCGGCACCGGGCGCCATCGCAACGTGGACGACACGCCCTTCGGGGGCGGGGCCGGCATGGTGATGCGGCCCGACGTGGTGGACGCGGCGATCGAGGCGGCGATGCAGGGGGGCGACGATCGGCCGCTCCTCTACATGACGCCGCGCGGCCGTCCGCTGCAGCAAGCGTTGGTGCGCGACCTGGCCTCCGGGCCCGGCGCCGTCATCCTTTGCGGCCGCTACGAGGGGCTGGACCAGCGCGTCATCGAGGCGCGCAACATGGTCGAGGTGTCGGTGGGCGACTACGTGCTGTCGGGCGGTGAGCCCGCGGCGCTGGTCCTCCTCGACGCCTGCGTCCGCCTCCTCCCCGGCGTCATGGGGGCGAGCGAGAGCGGCGAGGAGGAATCCTTCTCTCCCAATGGGGGTGGCACCCTGCTCGAATACCCGCACTACACCCGCCCCGCCGAGTGGAACGGCCGGCGCGTCCCCGACGTGCTGCTGTCCGGCCACCATGCCGAGGTTGCGCGCTGGCGCGCTGCCCAGTCGGCGGCCGCGACGCAAGAGCGCCGCCCCGACCTTTGGGCAAAGCAGACAGGATTTGCGGCAGCGGCCCACGCTGCCCACGTAGAGATTTAGGAAGGACCACTTTCGATGAACCTGCTTCAGCAGTTCGATGCGGACCAGAAGGCCCGCCTGAGCGCCAACCGCACCACCCCGGACTTCGATCCGGGCGACACCGTCCGCGTGATGGTGAAGGTGGTCGAGGGCGAGCGCACCCGCACCCAGGCCTACGAGGGCGTCGTGATCGCGCGCTCCAACAAGGGCCTGCACAGCAACTTCACCGTGCGCAAGCTGAGCTACGGTGAGGGCGTGGAGCGCGTGTTCCCGCTGTACTCGCCCAACGTGGCCGAGATCGTGGTGGTCCGCCGCGGCAAGGTGCGTCGCGCCAAGCTGTACTACCTGCGCGGCCGCACCGGTAAGTCGGCCCGCATCGCCGAGCGCATCATGCCGCGCGGCGACGCCGCCAAGCCTGCCGCCGCCGCCCCGGCGCAGGACACCGCCCCGGCGGAGGCCGATCAGGCCTGACGCCGAGCAAGGCCCGCGCCGGAAACGGTGCGGGCCTTTTCTACCTCTGGAGGACGCATAATGTCGGCCACGAAGCCGCGCACGCTGTTTGACAAGATCTGGGACGCGCACGTCGTCGAAACCCTGCCCGACGGCACCTCGCTTCTCTACATCGACCGTCACCTCACGCACGAGGTCACCAGCCCGCAGGCTTACGAGGGTCTTCGCCTTTCCGGCCGCAAGGTCCGTCGCCCCGACGCGACGATCGCGGTGGTGGACCACAACGTGCCGACCGACGCCACGCGCTTCACCGGCGTGAACGAGGCCGAGAGCGCGCTGCAGATCGCCACGCTGGAAAAGAACGTCAAGGAATTCGGCGTCCCTTACATCCCGCTGAACGACAAGCGGCAGGGGATCGTCCACATCATCGGGCCTGAGCTGGGCCTCAGCCTGCCCGGCATGACCATCGTGTGCGGCGACAGCCACACCTCGACGCACGGCGCCATGGGCTCGCTGGCCTTCGGCATCGGCACCTCCGAGGTCGAGCACGTCCTGGCCACCCAGACGCTGCTGCAGAAGCCCGCGAAGAACATGCGCATCACCGTGGACGGCGTGCTGGGCCGCGGCGTCACCGCCAAGGACGTGATGCTGGCCATCATCGGCAAGATCGGCACCGCCGGCGGCACCGGCTACGTGGTCGAGTACGCCGGCGAGGTCATCCGCGCCCTCGACATGGCCGGGCGCATGACGATCTGCAACATGAGCATCGAGGCCGGTGCCCGCGCCGGCATGGTGGCGCCCGACGACACCACCTTCGCCTACGTCGCCGAGCGTCCGATGGCGCCCAAGGGCGAGGCGCTGGAGCGCGCGATCGAGTACTGGCGCACGCTGCCCTCCGACCCGGACGCGGTGTTCGACGCGGAAGTGTACCTCCATGCCGACGACATCGCGCCGCAGGTCACCTGGGGCACCTCGCCGGAAACCGTGGTGCCGGTGACCGGCCGCGTGCCCGACCCGGCGGCCGAGCCGGACGAGGCCAAGCGCGCCCAGATCCAGCGCATGCTGGACTACATGGACCTCCAGCCCAACACCCCTATCGCCGAGGTCAAGATCGACGCGGTGTTCCTGGGCTCCTGCACCAACGGCCGCATCGAGGACATCCGCGCCGCGGCCGCGATCCTGAAGGGCCGCAAGATCGCCCCGGGCGTGCGCGCCATGGCCGTGCCGGGCTCCGGCCTGGTCAAGGAGCAGGCGGAGGCCGAGGGTCTGGACAAGATCCTGATCGAGGCCGGGTTCGAGTGGCGAGAGGCGGGCTGCTCCATGTGCCTGGGCATGAACCCGGACAAGCTCAAGCCCGGCGAGCGCTGCGCCAGCACCTCCAACCGCAACTTCGAAGGCCGTCAGGGTCCGGGCGGGCGCACGCACCTGCTCAGCCCCGCCATGGCCGCCGCGGCGGCGGTGACCGGGCACCTGGTCGACGTGCGGGAGATCAACTGATGCAGCCCTTCACCACGCTGACCGGCATCGCGGCGCCGCTGCCGATGGCCAATGTCGACACCGACAAGATCATCCCGGCGCGCTTCCTCAAGACCATCGCGCGGACGGGGCTGGGCAAGGACGTCTTCGCCAACCTGCGCTACCAGGCCGACGGCAGCGAGAACCCGGACTTCGTTCTCAACCAGGATCCCTACCGCAAGGCGGAGATCCTGATCGCCTACGAGAACTTCGGCTGCGGCTCCTCGCGTGAGCACGCGCCCTGGGCGCTGCTCGACTTCGGCATCCGCTGCGTGATCGCGCCGGACTTCGCCGACATCTTCCACAACAACTGCTTCAAGAACGGCATCCTCCCCGTGCGCCTGCCGCACGAGGTCTGCACGAAGCTGATGGAAGACGCCCGCATGGGCGGCAACGCCCGCCTTTCGGTGGACCTTGCCCGGCAGGTCGTGGTGCGCCCGGACGGGGAGGAGATCCCCTTCCAGGTCGATCCGCTGCGCCGGCACCTGCTGCTCAACGGACTTGATGACATCGGCCAGACCATGGCGCACGCTCCGGCGATCGACAGCTTCGAGGAGAAGCGCCGCGCCACCCAGCCCTGGATGACGGGTACGGAGGTCAACGCCTGAGATGAGCAGCAACAGCAAGAAGCTCCTGGTCCTGCCCGGCGACGGCGTGGGGCCCGAGGTTGTGCATGAGGTCCGCCGCGTCATCGACTGGATGAACCGCCGCGGCCTGGCTTCCTTCGAGGTCGAGGAAGGGCTGGTCGGCGGCGCCGCGATCGACGCCGAGGGCACGCCCTGCTCCGACGACACGGTGGCGCGCGCCAGGGCGGCGGACGCGGTGCTGTTCGGCTCGGTGGGCGGCCCGAAGTGGGACGGGTTGCCCTTCGAGCAGCGGCCGGAGCTGGGCATCCTGCGCCTGCGGCAGGAACTCGGCCTCTTCGCCAACCTGCGTCCGGCCACCGTGCTGGCGCCGCTGGCCAGCGCCTCGTCGCTGAAGGCCGAGATCGTCAGCGGCCTCGACATCATGATCGTGCGCGAGACCACCGGCGGCATCTATTTCGGGGAGCCGCGCGGTGTCGAGACCATGGCGGACGGCAAGCGCCGCGGCATCGACACCGAGGTCTATACCGAGGACGAGATCGCCCGCGTCGCCCGCGTGGGCTTCGAGCTGGCGCGCAGCCGCAACAACCGCCTGACCAGCATCGACAAGGCCAACGTGATGCAGTCCGGCCGCCTCTGGCGCGCCGTGGTGGGGGAGGTCGGCAAGGCCGAGTTCCCCGATGTCGAGCTCAGCAACATGTACGCCGACAACTGCGCCATGCAGCTGGCCTCCAACCCCCGCCAGTTCGACGTGATCCTGGCGGGCAACCTGTTCGGCGACGTGTTGTCGGACCTGGCGGCGGCGCTCACCGGCTCGCTCGGCATGCTGCCCTCGGCCACGCTGGGCGCGCCCGACGCCTCGGGCAAGCGCCACGCCCTGTACGAGCCCATCCACGGCTCTGCCCCCGACATCGCGGGCAAGGGCGTCGCCAATCCCTGCGCCCAGATGCTGAGCTTCGCGATGCTGCTGCGCTGGAGCTTCGGCATGGAAGGGGATGCCCGGCGCATCGAGACGGCGGTGAACAACGTCCTGTCGGGCGGGCTGCGCACGGCCGACATCATGTCGCCCGGTACGGCGCGCGTCGGCACCTCGGTGATGGGCGACGCGATCCTGCGCGAGCTCGAGAAGCTCGCCGCCTGAGGCTGCCGGAAGGACCGCCGAAGGGGTCGCCGGAACATCCGGCACGGCCCTGAACGACCGACCTGCCGCGAGGCGCCGCGATGCAACGTGGCGCCTCGAAGCATCCGCCCGGGACGGATGCAGTAAAAACCCGCGAGGGGCCTTGCGTTCCCGGGGAGCCCCGGCTATCAGGCCGCCACTGGTCAGCGCCCGTAGCTCAGCTGGATAGAGCACCAGACTACGAATCTGGGGGTCAGAGGTTCGAATCCTTTCGGGCGCGCCAGTTTCTCCTTTCCCGACATCGCCATCTTCTTCCAGCCTGCTCCTCCGCAGGTCGCGGAGACTTGCGCGCCGTCCCGGCGTGCGATGATGGGGCAGGCGGAACGATCGGAGAAAAATCCTCCAGCCACGTTGCAAGCCGCGGCCGGGTCGGATATCAGGCCCCTCATTGGCAAGCGCCCGTAGCTCAGCTGGATAGAGCACCAGACTACGAATCTGGGGGTCAGAGGTTCGAATCCTTTCGGGCGCGCCAATCAACTTCCGCTCGCTGCGACCTGTCGCGGAAAGCGGCACAGGCCTTGTCCCGTTCGTCTAGAGGCCTAGGACACCGCCCTTTCACGGCGGCGACACGGGTTCGAATCCCGTACGGGACGCCATCTCCCTCGTACTGCCCTGGTGCACGGAGCGGCATCCGCCCGGCCCAGGATTATCCCCTGATCCGACGGTGCCCAACCGCCCACTGAGCACGCGGAGGTTCCGCGGCATCGCTGCGCGGGCATAAGACGCATCGCCGATGTTCGGAACGGCCTTGGGCCGCCGAGGCTCAGGCTGCGTGAGGCGGCCTCAGTCGAGGCGGAACATGCCCCGTGACCCGCGCATCCTGATAAGGATGGTGCCCGGCTTCCCGGCCAGTTCCGGCGGAAGCAGGACCGGGCTGCATTTGGGCTCTAGGAAGGTGGTGCGCGCGAGGTCGAAGACGGCGCGCGTCCTCGGATCGAGAGGTGGCCCGCCCCGTGCCGCCTCCACGCTCGTGATCATGCCGTCCCGATCATAGGAGAGCAGCAGGAAGAAGGTGCCGGCTGGCCCGGTCGCCAGTTCGGGCGGGGCGCGGTGCCTCTTCAGGCAGCCCTCTCTCAGAGCCGGCTTGGGCGGCGTCTGGGAATACGCGCCCGCCGCGGTGCTCATCAGCGCGGCCAGAACCAGAAGAGCGGTGCATCGCACGGTCGTGTCTCCAGGGCGCCGCAGCCGGACGAGGGCACGGTGGCGGACGGCACGAGTCGCTGCCGGCCGGGGCTGCTTGCCAGCCTGGCCCGGGTCGGGCGTTTCCGCCATGGCAGCGGCTGTGCGGAGCGGGATGGAAGCACTTCCTGCGCCTCGGCATCCTTCAGGGCTCCAGCGCCTCGATCGGCCCTGCCCGCCGCCCGCGGCGACCTTCCTGCTTACGGAGCGCGGTTCCTTTCTGAAACACTCCTCAGGTCAGCACCCGAATCATGCTCGGCAGCGGCGGTGCCGCCCCCTCCCTGTGACAATGCCCTCGGACCCGCCCGCTCGCCACGAACGTCGCGCCGGGGCTGCTGGTGTCCGGAGCACGGCTCTCGGCCGGGTGCCTGCGGGTGAGGAAGTAAGATAGTAAGATGGTAAGATAGTAAGGCAGTCCGCCCCCGCTTGGTGCCGGCCCCGCGCGCCGGAGCGGCCCTCGGACCGGCGCCGCCTGCGTCACAATCACGCTTCCCGCCGCGCCGCCCCTTGCCTGGTTTCCGGCGCCGCGCCAGCTAGACAGCCGATCGTCCGGCACCGCCGGACACTCGTCGAGAAGGATTGTTCCGCATGGCTGGCCGCTTCCTCCACACCATGATCCGCGTCGGCGACCTCGACCGCTCCGTCGCCTTCTACACCAAGCTCCTCGGCATGAAGGAGCTGCGCCGCAACGACGTGCCCGCCGGCGAGTACACGCTGGTCTTCCTGGGCTACGGCGAGGGCAACAAGGACAATGGCGGCGAGATCGAGCTGACCTACAACTACGGGGTCAAGTCCTACGAGCTCGGCAACGCCTTCGGCCACCTGGCGGTGGGCGTGCCCGACGTGGCCGCGGCCTGCGAGCTGGTGCGCAACGGCGGCGGCAAGGTGACGCGCGAGGCCGGGCCGGTGAAGCACGGCACCACGATCATCGCCTTCGTCGAGGACCCCGACGGCTACAAGATCGAGCTGATCGAGCGCGCCTGAGCCGCGCTGGGGCCGAAGCGGCGGTGAGCACGCTCGTCTCCGTCGCCGAGGCGCCCTTCCGGCTGATGCGCGACGTCCTGGCGGGTGCCGAGGACGCGGCGCTGGCGGTCGCGGGGCGGGAGCGTATCCGCCTCGCCGTCACCGGCCTGTCGCGGGCCGGCAAGACGGTGTTCATCACCTCGCTCGTGGCCAACCTCCTGGCCGCGGGCGGCAAGGCGCGGACGCTGCCGCTGCTGAGCGAGGCCACCGCCGGGCGCCTCGTGGATGTCCGGCTGGTGCCGGCGGATGTGGAAACCACGCCGCGCTTCGACGCCCTGGGCCACCTGCAGTCGCTCGCCGCCGATCCGGCCGAATGGCCCGCCCGCACCGAGGACCTCGCCACGCTGTCGCTGCAGCTGACGCTGCGCCGGCGCGACCTTTGGGGCCAGGTGCTGCCGGACCGGCAGGTGACGCTGGAACTGCTGGACTATCCCGGCGAATGGCTGCTGGACCTGCCGATGCTGGGCGGCGACTACGCCGGCTGGTCCGCCGCCACGCTGCGCCGCCTGCGCGCGATCGACGCGGAGCCGGTGGCCGAGTTCCTCCGCTTCGCCGAGGCGTTGCCGCCGGCCTCGCCGGGTGACGAGGCGCTGGTGCGGCGCGGCTGGACCCTGTACCGCGACGCGCTGCGCCATTGCCGCGACGCGCTGGGCCTGCGCTTCCTGCAGCCCGGGCGGGTGCTCAACCCCGGGCCGCGCGGCGAGATGCCGCTGCTGTGGTTCTTTCCCACACCGCCCGTGGCCGAGGGCGGGGCACTGTTCGTGCTGATGGAGCGTCGCCACGACGCCTACCTCGCGGACCAGCGCGACACCTTCTTCACGCCCGTGTTCAACCGCTTCGACCGGCAGGTGGTGCTGGTGGACGTCTTAGGCGCCCTCCATGCCGGGGAGCGCGCCTTCGACGACACCGCCGAGGCGCTGGGCAGCATCGCCGCCAGCCTGCGCTACGGCAGTTCCTGGCTGGACCGGTTCACCCGGCGCGGCGTGTCGCGCGTGGCCTTCGCCGCCACCAAGGCCGACCACGTTCCCGACGCGTCGCGCCCCGCCCTGCGCTCGCTGCTGGAGGATCTTCTGGGCGAGAGCCGCACGCGCATCATGGGCGGCGGCGCCGAGCTGTCGGTGCACGAGATCGCCGCGATCCGCTGCACCGAGGACACCGTGGTGCAGCGCGACGGGCGCACCGTGCCGGCGGTGCGCGGCGTCATGCTCGACAGCGGGCGTTGGGCCAGGATCGACCCCGGCACCGTGCCGGCGACCCGCCCGGGCCCCGGCTACTGGCGGCTGCCCTACTTCGCCATGCCGGTCTTCCAGCCGCCGCGCCTGGCGGCCGAAGGCTTGTCGGGCGTGCCGCACCTGGGCCTGGACGGGCTGCTCAACGCCCTGATCGGAGACCTGTTGTGACCCTTAAGGATGGGCCCAGGATCATCCTGGAGGAAGAGCGGCCGCCGGTGGCGGGAGAGCGGGTGGACCTCGGCTGGGAACAGGCCGTTGTTCCGATCGAGCCCAGCCCGAGGATCGGCTGGTCCTCGGTCGGCCTCGTGACCGCGGGCATCGCCTGCCTCGTGTTGGGCTTCGCGCTGATCGATGCGGTGGGCTTCGTGCTGGCGCAGTTCCGCGAAGGCTGGTTCTCCGGCGGCGTTACCCTGCTGGTGGCGGTGCTGGGCTTCGGGCTGATCCTCGGGGGCGTGGCGCGGGAACTCCGCTCGCTGGCAGCGCTGCGGGCGGTGGATCGCTGCCGCCTCGCGATCGTGGCGGGCGACACCGAGACGGCCCGCGCCGAGGCCGTGGCCTGGGCCGCCCGCGTCCCAGCCGCCATTCCCATCCGCGCCGAGCTCCGCGCCGCCCCCGACGCCGCCACGGTCCGCGCTCTGTTGGAGGGCGGGCCGCTGCGCCAGCTGGACAGCCAGGCCACGACGCTGGGCCGCAACGCCGCCATCCAGGCCTTCGCCGCCACCGCCATCAGTCCGTCGCCTGCCTGGGATGCGCTGGTCTTCGGCTGGCGCGCGGTGCGGCTGGTGCGCCAGGTGGCGGAGCTGCACGGGTTGCGCCCGGGCGTCGCGGCCACGGTGTCGCTGCTCCGCCGCAGCGCGCTGTCCGCCGTCGCGGTGGCCGCCACCAACGTCCTGGCCGATGCCGCGACGCGGGCCGTGGTGTCGAACCCGCTGATCGAGAAGCTGGCGGGCGAGGCCGCGACCGGCGCCGTGGCCGCGCGCCGGATGCTGGCGCTGGCGCGCGCCACCGCCATCGCCTGCCGGATCGTGCCGCCGCCGGGGCGATGAACGCCCGGCTGGCGGGCAAGGGCCGGGGCGCGGCAGGATGAAGCCCCTGCGACCTCAGGGCGCATGGGGCCGGGCAGGGCGCCGGGATGCGCCGGAAGGAGACGCACATGGCACGACGTCGCGACGTGATCCTCGGCCTGGCGGGCGGCCTCGCCACCGGACGGGCGCTGGCCCAGAGCGGGCCGGGTGATCTCCCCGGCATGGGCCCGCAGCCCGAGCTCCCGCCGCCCAACACGACTCACCGGGTGGTGAACCGCTCCCATGGCGGCGGCTGGCCGCGCGGACGGGTGCCGAAGGCACCGCCGGGCTTCACGGTAACCGCCTTCGCCGAGGGGCTGGACAATCCGCGCTGGGTGACCCCGCTGCCGGGCGGCGACGTGCTGGTGGCCGAGGCCCCGGCCGCCAACCGCGTGTCGCTGCTGCGTGCGCCGGGGCCCGACGGTCGGTCGCGCGGGCGCGTGACGATCCTCGAAGGGCTCAACCGGCCCTTTGGCATGGCACTGATGGGGCGGACGCTGTTCGTGGCCGATACCGATGCGCTGCTGCGTTTTCCCTGGAACGACGGCAACCGGATCACCGCGCGGGGCGAGACGCTGCTGCGGCTGCCGGCCGGCGGCTACAACAACCACTGGACCCGCAACATCCTCCCCGCGCGCGACGGGCGGTCGCTGTTCCTGACCGTGGGCTCGGGCAGCAACGCGGCCGAGCACGGGCTCGACAACGAGATCCGCCGCGCCAACATCCTCCATGTCGGGCTCGACGGTTCGGGCGAGCAGATCTTCGCCGCCGGCCTGCGCAACCCCGTCGGCCTGGACTGGGAACCCTCCAGCGGCGCGCTCTGGACCGTGGTGAACGAGCGCGACAACATCGGCGACGACCTGGTGCCGGATTACCTCACGCGGGTGCAGGAGGGCGGCTTCTACGGCTGGCCTTTCAGCTACTTCGGCCAGAACCCCGACCCACGCCTTCAGGGGCAAAGGCCCGACCTCGTGGCCCGGGCCATCGTGCCGGACTACGCGCTGGGGCCGCACACCGCCTCGCTCGGGCTGGCCTTCAGCACCGGGCGGCTGTTCCCCGATGCTTATCGCGGCGGCGCCTTTATCGGCCAGCGCGGCTCCTGGAACCGCTCCGCCTTCAGCGGCTACCGCGTGCTCTACCTGCCGTTCCGCGATAGCCGGCCCGCCGGCATGGCGCAGGACTTCCTGACCGGCTTCATGGCCGATCCCGAAACGGGGCAGACCTACGGTCGGCCGGTGGGCGTCGCGGTGGATGCCGCCGGCGCCCTGCTGGTGGCAGACGACGTGAGCGACACGGTCTGGCGGGTGACGCCCACCTGAAACGGCCACCCGCCTGACGGCCCCGCCGACCTGAGACCGGCGCCAACCTGCCGTCACCCGCCCCGCCGGGGGACAGCCCCCGGCGTTCGGCAGTTCAGGCCGAGGCGAGGCGGTTCAGGCTTTCCTCGCGCCCCAGCGCCAGCAGCACCGAGTCGATCGGCGGCGACTGGGTGCTGCCGGTGAGCGCCGCGCGCAGCGGCTGGGCGATCATCCCGAGCTTCACGCCCAGTTCCTCCGCCACCTGGCGCAGCAGTGCGTCCAGCGCCGCCTTGTCCCAGTCCACCGTCCGCAGCCCTTCCGCCACTCGGTTGAGACGCTCGCGCGCCTCCGGGGTCAGCTGCGCCGCGGCCTTGGCATCCAGCGGCGGCCGGGCCAGCACGAAGCCGGCGCTGTCGGCCATTTCCTCCAGCGTGCGGGCGCGCGGCTGCAGATCGGGGATCAGCACGCGGATCCGGCGCTCGCCCTCGGCGTCCACGGCGGTGCCGCGGTTGCGCAGGCGGCTCAGCACTTCCTCGGCCAACCGTGCCGGATCGGCCTCGCGGATATAGATGCCGTTGAGGTGCGACAGCTTGGCGTAGTCCATTCGGCTGGCGGCACGGCCGACATCGTGCAGCTCGAACAGCTCGATGGCGCGCTCGCGCGACACCACCTCCTCGTCGCCGTGGCCCCAGCCGAGGCGCAGGAGGTAGTTGCACACGGCCTCCGGCAGCAGCCCCTGGTCGCGGAACTCCAGCGCGCCCACCGCGCCGTGGCGCTTGCTCAGCTTGGCGCCGTCCGCGCCGTGGATCAGCGGAACATGGGCGAAGCGCGGACGCTCCCACCCCATGGCGTCGTAGACCATGCACTGGCGGAAGGTGTTGGTCAGGTGATCGTCGCCGCGGATGACGTGGGTGATGCCCATGTCGTGGTCGTCCACCACCACCGCGTGGAGGTAGGTCGGCGTGCCGTCCGAGCGCAGGATGATCATGTCGTCGAGCTCGGTGTCGGCCACCCGGACCTCGCCCTGCACGAGGTCGTCCACCACCGTCTCGCCGCCGCGTGGCGCCTTGATGCGGATCGCGCCCGGCACGCCCGGCGGCGCCTCGCTCGGGTCGCGGTCGCGCCAGCGGCCGTCGTAGCGCGGCGGGCGGCCTTCCTTCATCGCCAGCTCGCGCATCGCGGCCAGTTCCTCGGCCGTGTCGAAGGCGAGGTAGGCCTTGCCCTCCGCCAGCAGCTGCCGGGCGACCTCGGCGTGGCGCGCCTCGCGGGTGGACTGCATCACCGGCGGCTCGTCGGGCGAGAGGCCCAGCCAGGCCAGGCTTTCCTCGATCTGCCGCACCGCTTCCGGGGTGGAGCGCGCCTTGTCGGTGTCCTCGATGCGCAGGAGGTACTGGCCGCCGTTGTGCCGGGCAAAAAGGTAGTTGAACAGCGCCGTCCGCGCCCCGCCAATATGGAGGTAGCCGGTGGGCGAGGGGGCGAAACGGGTGCGTACGGTCATGCAGGCGCCTTAGCATCCGGCCGCGCCGGAGTTGAAGCGCACCGAACGCAGGGCAGCGGAAAAACACCCGGCGCAGCGATCCTGAACAGTGCGCGCCACAAGTGCCGGTTGCATTGCCCCGCCGCTGCGGGGATTGTCGCGCGCTTGTCGCTCGCCATCCTTCCCGCCGAAGCACCCGGCCTCCGATCCCGCTTCCGCGATGCCGCGATCGGCGCGGCAGCGGCGGAATGGGTGCGCCTGCCGCCCTGGCTGGCGGTGAGCCTGGGTGGCGGCGTGCTGTTCTACTTCGCGCTGCGGGTGGAACCTTCCGCGGTCTGGCTCTGGCTGCCCGCGCCCTTTCTGCTGCTGAGCCTGGGGCTATGGGCGCGGGGCTCGGCCTGGGCGCTGCCGGCGGCGATCCCCACGGCGGCGGCGATCGGCTTCTCGGCGGCCCTCTGGTCCACCGTGGCCGCGCCGCCGATGCCGGACCTGCCGCGACAGGCCACCGTGGTCACCGGCCGCGTCGCCGCCGTCGACCTGCTGCCCGGCGCGCGGCGGCTGCGGCTGGAGGAACCCCGGCTCGGCGGCGGGAACCCGCTGGAGCGCGACCTGCGCCTTCGCCTGCGCGCCGACGACGCCGCGCTGGTGGAGGTCGGCAGCCTCGTGCGGGTCCGCGCCCTGCTGCGCCCGCCCTCCGGTCCGGCGGCGCCGGGCGCCTGGGATTTCCAGCGCGACGCCTTCTTCGACGGGCTGGCCGGCAGCGGCACGGCGCTGGGCCCGGTGGAGGTTCTGGAACACGGGCAGGGTGGCAGCTTCGCCGGGCTGCGCAGCCTGTTGGAACGACGCGTCATGGCGGTGCTTGGCCAGGGCGGCACCGGCAGCGTCGCGAGCGCCATGCTGACCGGCAGCCAGTCGCCCATCCCGCGCGACGCCGTGGCGGCGATGCGCGACAGCGGCCTCGCGCACCTGCTGTCGGTGTCGGGGCTGCACATCGTGATCGTGATGGGCCTCGGCATGACGGTGGTGCGGACGCTGGTGGCGCTGGTGCCGCCGCTCGCCACCCGGTTCAACAGCAAGGCCGTGGCGGCCGTCGCCGGGCTGATCCTGGGCGCGGCCTACACGGTGCTGACGGGGTCGCAGGTGCCGATGCTGCGCTCCCTCGCCACGGCGGCGCTGGCGACGCTGGCGATCGTGCTGGGCCGGCGGGTGCTGTCGCTACGCAGCCTGGCGCTGGCCGCCGCGGCGGTGCTGCTGTGGAGCCCGGTGGCGGTGACCGGACCCTCCTTCCAGATGTCGTTTGCCGCCGTGCTGGCGCTGATCGCCGGCTGGGAAGTGCTGCACCCGCTGATCGAGCGGCTACGTGGCGAGGGCGAGCTCTGGCGGCGCGGGCTGATGGCAATCCTCGGGCTGGTGTTGACCTCGCTGCTGGCGGGCCTCGCCACCACGCCCTTCGGGCTGCACCATTTCGGGCGGCTGCAGCTCTACGGCGTGCTGGCCAACGCGGTGGCGGTGCCCATCACCTCGGTGCTGGTGATGCCGGCGGGCATGCTGGCCGTGCTGCTGATGCCCTTCGGGGTGGAGGCCCTGGCGCTGGTGCCGATGGGCTGGGGAACGGAGCTGGTGCTCTGGACGGCCCGAACGGTGGCGGCGCTGCCCGGCTCAACGGCCACCGCCACGCCGATCCCGGCCTGGGGGCTGCTGGTCTTCAGCCTCGGCTTCTGCTGGTTGTGCCTTTGGCAGACCCGCCTGCGCCTGCTGGGATTGCCGCTGATCCTGCTGGGGCTGGGCGCGGGCGAATTCGCGCGGCCGCCCGACCTGCTGGTGTCCTCGGATGCGCGGCTGATCGCCTTCCGCAGCCTTGCGGGCGTGCTGGCGCAGCAGAGCGGCAGAAATGACTTCGTGGAAAGCGGCTGGCTGCGCGGCTGGGGCGAGGCGGAACTCGCGGCGTTCCCGGTGAGCGGCACGGTCGGTGAGGGTAGCGCCCGCTGCTCCGCGGACGCCTGCCTGCTTCAGCCTTCGGAGGGAAGCACCACGGCGGCACTGCTGCGATCACCCCTGTCCGGCAGGAAGGGCGCGGGTGCCGAGGTCCGGGCGAGCCATTGCGACGACGCCGACATCCTGATCTCGGCGGAACCGATCCGCGGTCGCTGCGCACCTGCATCGCGCGCGTCCGCCACGGTCGACCGCTTCAGCGTGTGGCGCGACGGTCCGCACGCGATCTGGCTGGAGGGCGGTGCCGTCCGGGTCGTTTCGGACCGGGCCTGGCGCGGCAACCGGCCCTGGGTTCCCCCGCCGCCCGTGCCACGGGCGCGCGAGCCCATGGCGAAGACGGACGAGGGCGGCGCTCAGTAGCGGCGCAGCAGACCGACCAGCGTGCCCTGAACCTTGACGCGGTCGGGCCCGAAGATGCGCGTCTCGTAGCGGACGTTGGCGGGCTCCAGCGCCAGCGAGTTCCCCTTGCGGCGCAGGCGCTTCAGGGTGACCTCGTTGTCGTCGATCAGGGCCACCACGATGGCGCCGTTCTCGGCGGTGTCGCTGCGGCGGATGATCACCGTGTCGCTGTCGAGGATGCCGGCCTCGATCATCGAGTCGCCCGAAACCTCGAGCGCGTAGTGGTCGCCGCCCGTCAGCAGCGCGGCCGGAACCTCGACGCTGGCCCCGGCGTCGCGCATCGCCTCGATCGGCAGGCCCGCGGCGATCCGGCCATAGAGCGGCAGCTGCACCACCGCCGCGGCCGCTGCGGCCGCGGCATTGGCCGCCGGCGCGGAGTTGAAGTTCGCGCGGATGACGTTGGAGCCCACAGGAGAACCCAGGGGGGAACCCAGCGAGGCGGGCGCCGCCGTCGCGGGTGCCGTGGGCGTCTTGCCTACGTTCTCCGGCAGCCGCACGACCTCCAACGCCCGGGCGCGGTGTGCGCGGCGGCGCAGGAAGCCGCGCTCTTCCAGGGCGGTGATCAGGCGGTGGATGCCGGACTTCGAGCGGAGGTTCAGCGCCTCCTTCATTTCCTCGAAGGAGGGCGAGAAGCCGGTCTGACGCAGGTGCTGATCGATGAAGACGAGCAGCTCGTGTTGCTTGCGGGTGAGCATGAAAGCACCTTTCCGAGCGCCGTGTCGAACAAAAGGAGAAACTGCGCTGTTCTAGAAAGGTTCCACACCGCCGGTCAAGCGAATCGCCCTTGTAAAGCCGGGATTTCCGCTCACCAAAGGGTCAGATGCCGAGGTTGCCCAGTTCGATCATCCGCACCTCGGCCCCGGCGGGAAGCGCCTCGGCATGCGGCGCGCGGATCACCAGCGCCGAGGCCGCGGCCAGGAGCTGGAGCATGGAGCTGTCCTGGCGGGCAAAAACCTCGACCCGCGGCAGCTCGCCTTCCACCTGTTCCACGCGGGCGCGGAGGTAGTCCTGCCGCCCGTCATTCGCGGGCAGCGCCGTCGCGGTGGCGGCGCGCGTGAGCGGCGTTTCGCAGCGTTCCAGCCCCGACAGCCGGCGCAGCGCTGGCAACAGGAAGAGGATGCCGCAGACCAGGGCGGAAACCGGGTTGCCGGGGAGGCCCAGCAACGGAACCTCGCCCAACCGGCCCCAGATCAGCGGCTTGCCGGGGCGCATGGCGATCCGCCAGAAATCCTGGGCGAAGCCGTGCGGCGCCAGGGCGGAGCGGACGAGGTCGTGCTCGCCCACGCTGGCCCCGCCCGAGGTCACCAGGATGTCGCAGCGCGCAGCCGCACCCACGGTGTCCGCCAGCGCTTCGGCGCTGTCGCGTGCCACCGGCAGGACGACCGGCTGCCCGCCGCCCGCTCGCACCAGTGCCGCCAGCGCGTGGGCGTTGGAGGACACGATGCTGCCGCGCGGCAGGGGCTCGCCGGGCAGCACGATCTCATCGCCGGTGGCCAGGATGCCGACCGTCGGGCGGCGATGCACCGTGAGCCAGGGATGGTTGGCGGCCGCGGCCAGGCCAACGTCGCGGGCCGACAGCGCTCGGCCGGGTTGCAGCAGCGACTCGCCCTCGCGGAAGTCGAGGCCGGCGGCGCGGATCCAGCGGCCGGCGCGGACGGTCTCGCGGACCAGCACGGAGTCGCCGCTCCGCTCCGCATCCTCCTGCAGCAGGATGCCGTCGGCGCCGCGCGGCACGAAGCCGCCGGTGAAGATGCGCACGGCCTGCCCGAAGCCGACCTCACCCTCGAAGGGGTGCCCGGCCGGCGCGGCGCCGATCAGCGCGAGGCGGGCGCCCTCGGTGGCATCGGCGGCGCGCACCGCATAGCCGTCCATGGCGGACACGTCGGCCGGCGGCTGGCTCAGCCGCGCGGCGACCGGGCGGGCCAGGACGCGGCCCCAGGCCTCGGGCAGCGCCACGGTTTCGGCGGAAACCGGCGACAGCGCGCCGAGCACCCGCATCAGCGCTTCCTCGACCGGGATCATCAGATGGCCTCGTAGCTGCCGGACTTGCCACCGGACTTGTGCAGCAGGCGCACGGATTCGATCCGCATGCCGCGGTCGACCGCCTTGCACATGTCGTAGATGGTCAGCGCCGCGACGGTGGCGGCGGTGAGCGCCTCCATCTCGACGCCGGTGCGCCCGGTGGTCTTCACGGTCGCGGTCACCGTGACACGGTCGGGCTCGGCGGCCTCCAGCTCCAGCGACACGGCGCTCAAGGGCAGGGGATGGCAGAGCGGGATCAGGTCCGCGGTGCGCTTGGCGGCCATGATCCCGGCCAGGCGCGCGACGCCCAGCACGTCGCCCTTGCTAGCCCGGCCGTCGCGGATCAGCCGCAGCGTTTCGGGCTGCATCACCACCTCACAGCCCGCCACGGCGCGGCGCTCGGAAACGCCCTTGGCGCCCACGTCGACCATGTGGGCGCGGCCGGACGCATCGAAATGCGTCAGCGAATCGCCGCTCACAGCGCTTCGATCAGCCCGCGCGCGGCGCTCTCGACATCGGGCTGGCGCAGCAGGTGCTCACCCACCAGGAGGCAGCGGGCACCGGCGGCGGACATGCGGCGGACGTCCTCGGGCGTGCGGATGCCGCTCTCGGCCACCGGGATGCGGTCGGCCGGCACCAGCGGCGCCAGCTTCTCGGTCATGCCGATGTCGGTCTTGAGCGTGCGCAGGTTGCGGTTGTTGATGCCGATGAGGCGGGTTTCCAGCCCCAGGGCACGCTGCAGCTCGGCCTCGTCATGCACCTCGGCCAGCACCGACATGTCCAGGCTCCGCGCCGTATCCTCGAGCTCCTGCGCCTGGGCGTCCGACAGGGCGGCCATGATCAGCAGCACGCAGTCGGCACCCGCCACGCGGGCCTCGAAGACCTGATAGGGGTCGAGCAGGAAGTCCTTGCGCAGCGCCGGCAGGTGGCAGGCGCCGCGGGCCTCGGCCAAATCCTCCAGCTTGCCGCCGAAATGCGGGCCGTCGGTCAGCACCGACAGGCAGGCGGCGCCGGCGTTGCAGTAGGAGTTCGCCAGCGCGGCGGGCTGGAAGTCCGGCCGGATCAGCCCGCCGGACGGCGAGGAGCGCTTGATCTCGGCGATCAGGCCGACGCGGCCCTCGCCCACGGCGTTACACAAGGCGCCGGTGAAGGAGCGGGGTGCCGGGGCGTGAACGGCGCGCTTTTCCAGCTCGGCGAGCGGCACGGCGCGGCGGCGTTCCTCAACCTCGACGGCCTTTTCCGCCATGATCCGGGCCAGCACGTCGGGCATCTCGCCGGCGGTTTGGGCCCCAGGGCGGAGGGAGGGGGCGGAAAGGGGAGGCAGCTGGTCCATCGGCGGTTTCCTGCGGCGGCGCCAGCCACCTCGTCAAGCCTGGGGTTCGACCGCCGGTGCCGTGGCGCGACGCAGGCGCTCCAGCACGTCCCGTGCCGCACCCCCGTCGATCGCGCGCGACGCCATGTCGGCCGCTTCGCGCAGATCATCGCTCCGCCCGGCCACTGCAAGGGAAGCTGCCGCGTTCAGTACCACACAGTCACGATAGGGGCTGCGCACGCCGTCCAGCAGCGCCAGCAGCGCCGCGGCGTTGTGCGCCGGGGTGCCGCCGCGCAGCGCTTCCGCCGGGCTCTCGGGCAGGCCGGCATCCGCCGGGCTGACGGTGAACTCCCGCAAGGCGCCGTCGCGCAGCTCGACCACTTGAGAGGGCCCGGCAACCGTGAGCTCGTCGAGACCCTGGCCGTGCACCAGCCAGGCGCGCTCGCTGCCCAGCCGCGCCAGGGTTTCCGCCATCGGCCGCAGCCAGCGGGGGGAAAAGGCGCCCGTCATCTGCCGCCGCACGCGGGCCGGGCTCGCCAGCGGGCCGAGCAGGTTGAAGATGGTGCGGGTGCCGAGCTCGACGCGCGGGCCAGCCGCGTGGCGCAGCGCCGCGTGATGCCGGGTCGCCAGGAGGAAGGCAAGCCCGGCCTCGCGCAGCACCTCCGGCAGGCGCTCGATCGGGACCTCCAGGTTCACGCCCATGGCCGCGAAGGCGTCTGCCGTGCCCGAGGAGGAGGACTGGGCCTTGTTGCCGTGCTTGGCCACCGGCACGCCGCAGGCCGCCACCACGATCGCCGCGGCGGTGGAAATGTTCAGCGTCCCGGCCGCGTCACCGCCAGTGCCCACGATGTCCACCGCGCCGGCCGGCGCCTCCACCGGGATCATCCGCGACCGCATGGCACGCACCGCGCCGGTCAGCTCCGGCACGGTTTCGCCGCGCACGCGCATGGCCATCAGCAGCCCGGCGATCTGCGCCGGCGTCGCCTCGCCGGACATGATGACGCCGAAGGCCTCCTCGGCCTCGGTCTCGCTCAGCGTTTCGCCGGCGGCGACGCGGGCCAGGACCGGCTTCAGGGAGGCGCTCAGCTCACTGCTCCCGGGTTCGGGGAATGGAGGGCGGGCGGCGCGACATGGCCGCGGCGCGCGGAGGCACCAGCCTCATCCCTGGGTGAGCGGAGGGTCAAGGAACGTCGCAGGGCAGGGCGCGCCGTGATCCGCGCGCTCATTGGCCGGCCACCTGCGCCATGAGGCCCTCGTTGACCTCCACCTTGGCGCGGCGGCGCAGCGCGTCGAGGTAGCTCTGCTCGAGCTCGTCCTGCATCGCGGTCTCGACCTCGCTGCGGGTGCCGGCGAGCGCGTTGGGCGCCTCGGTGTCGCCGGGCTGGACCGAGAGCACCTGCGCCACCGCGAAGCCGTCCGCCGTGCGGGCCATGGTGGCGGCGTTGAGCTTGGTCGCGAAGACCGGCGCCAGCATCTCCGGCGGCAGGATGGTGCCGGGGCCGCGACCGACGGGACCGATCTGCTCGCTGCCGAGACCCGCCTCGGTGGCGGCGGCGGCCAGCGTCTTACCACCCTCGGTGGCGGTCATCAGCGCCGTGGCCCGGACCTCCTGCGCATGGGCACGGGCGTCCTGCACCCAGGCGGCGCGCACGGCGTCGCGCACCTGCTCGAAGGGGCGCAGCTTCGGCGGCTGCACCGACTGCAGCTCGATGCCGAGGAAGCCGGCGCCGGACTTCGACTCGTCGATGCGCCCCGGCTGCCCGGCCGAGGCCGCGAAGATCGCCGCGAGCGCTTCCTGGCGCGCGTAGTCGGGAACGGGCAGGGCGACCTCCTTGCCGTCGGCGTCGTGGCCGGTGCTGTCGGTGGTGACCGTGTCCACCCGCATGCCCGCCTGCCGCGCCACGTCGGCCAGCTTGGTGCCGCCGGCCAGCGCGTCCTGGGCGTCGTTGATCCGCTGGTAGGCGAGGTCGGCGGCCTTGGTCTGCGCGACTTCGGTGCGGAGCTGGTCGCGGACTTCGTCCAGGGACTGGGTGCTGGCGGGCTCGATCTTCACCACGCGCAGCACGTGCCAGCCGAAGGCGCTCTTGATCGGCGCGGTGACGCCGCCCTCGGGCGCCGAGAAGGCGGCCTCGGCCAGTTCCGGCACCGGCATGCCGCCGCGGTCGAGGCTGCCGAGTTCGAGGGCCTGGCCGCCCGCCGCCTGCGCCTGCTTCGCGATGTCGGCGAAGGAGGCGCCGTTCTTCCAGCTCTCGGCCAGCTCGCGCGCCTTGGATTCGTCGGCGATCAGCACCTGTTCCAGCTGGCGCTGCTCGGGCTTGCGGAAGCGGGTGCCGGCGGCGTCGTAGGCCGCCTGGATCTCGGCGTCGGAAACCTGCACCTCGGGCACCACGATCTCGGCCGCGAGCCGCGCCACGGTGGCGGTACGGGTTTCGGGGGTGGAGAATTCGGCCGGGTTGTTCTCGTGGAAGCGGCGCAGCTCCTCCTCGGTGGGGGCGGCGGGCTCGGGCGCGTCGTTCAGGCGCAGCCGCACCAGCTGCACCGTGCGCTGCTCGCCGGCCAGGGCTACCAGCTGACGGGCGAGCGCGTCGGGGGCAAAGGCACCGGCCCGCACGGCAGCGGCGAGCTGCTGGCGCTTCAGCTCCTCCTCCACGAAGCGCAGGAAGGTCGGCTCGTCGAGGCCGTTGCCCTGGAGGAACTGGTTGAAGATGCGGCGGTCGAACTGCCCGCCCGCCTGGAAGGCCGGGATCGCGAAGACGTAGCGGCGCACGGCCTCGCGCGGGGCCACCACGTCCAGCGACTGTGCTTCCTGTTCCATCACCCGGCTGTTGACCAGCGCGGCCACCGCCTGCTGCGCGACCGACTGCCGGATTTCCGGCGTCTGCTGGAAGTTGGGGCCGAGCTGCCGCTGCACCCGCGCCATTTCCCGCCGCGCCGCCTGCTGCGCGGTCACGAGGTCGATCTCTTCGCCGCCCACGCGCGCCACCGCGGTGGGGGAGGCGCCGAAATTGCGGACGACGTCCTCGATCCCCCAGATGCCGAAGGACAGGACCAACAACAGGAACAGGACCTTGGCGACCCATGTCCCGGCGAAGCGGCGGAAAGCGGAAAGCATCTCGGTTCCGGGCAGTGCTGAACGCCGATGCCTTAGCGGAGCGGCGCGCTGTTGCCAAACCGCCGCCGGCCCGGAATACGAAGCGATACAAGGCCGCAGTGCCCCGCCAGGAGAGTTCCGATGACGCCCGACATCCGCCCGCTGATCGCCGGCAACTGGAAGATGCACGGAACCGCGCGCGAGGCGGCGCAGCTGGCCGAGGCGGTGCGCGCCGGGGCCGGGGCCGTCACGGCGCGCTGCGACCTGCTGGTCTGCCCGCCCTTCGTCCATATCCATGCGGCCTCGGCAGCGATTGCCTGGCAGCCGATCGCGGTGGGGGCGCAGGACTGTTCGCCCCACGCCAAGGGCGCGCATACCGGCGACGTTTCCGCGCCGATGCTGGTGGATGCCGGCTGCGCCTACGTGATCCTGGGCCATTCGGAGCGCCGGGCCGATCACGGCGAGACCGACGCGCAGGTCCGCGCCAAGACGGAGGCCGCGATCGCCGCCGGCCTGATCCCGGTGGTCTGCGTGGGTGAGAGCGAGGCGCAGCGCGACGCGGGCGAGGCCGAATCGGTGGTGGCGGCGCAGCTCGCCGGATCGCTGCCGGACGGCTTCGCGGCGGCCAAGGGTGTCGTGGCCTACGAGCCGGTCTGGGCGATCGGCACCGGCCGCACGCCCACCGAGGCCGATATCCGCGCCATGCACGCGCGGATGCGGGCCGAGGTCACCGGCCGCTTCGGCCCGGCGGGCGGCACCACGCGGCTGCTCTACGGCGGTTCGGTGAAACCCTCCAACGCCGCCGCCATCCTGGCGCTGCCCGACGTGGACGGCGCGCTGGTGGGCGGCGCCTCGCTGGTGGCGGGGGATTTCCTGGCCATCGCGGCCGCGGTCGCGGGCTGAACGGGCCCTCCGCAAACAGGGACGGGGTAGCAACGGCCGCGGTTGGCGGCTAGAAGCCGGGCCAACATGACCACCGTCCTCCTTGTCCTGCACTTCATCGTCGCCCTCGCCCTGATCGGCGTGGTGCTGCTCCAGCGCAGCGAGGGCGGCGGCCTCGGCATCGGCTCCACCCAGGGCATGGGTGCCTTCATGACCGGGCGCGGCACGGCGAACCTGCTGACGCGCTCGACCGCGGTGCTGGCGACGCTGTTCTTCGTGCTGGCCGTGCTGCTGGGCCTGCTCAACCGCGGTGCGACGCAGGGTGGCGGCAGCTCGATCCTCGACAACCCGCCTTCCGTGACGCCGCCGGCCGCGACCGGCCCGGCGCTGAACGCCCCGCCGACCGCAACTCCGCCGGGGGCACCGGCCGCCCCCGCGGCGCCGGGCGTTCCCAACAACTGATCCGGCTGGCAGGGGGAAGCGCGTCTTTCCGCTGCCGCCCGGCTGATCCGCGGCGGGTGCCGGGTGCCGCGAGGCTCCGTGCCCGGCCGGCCGAGCTGCGGTCCCGGCCGCGCATGGCGCCCGCGCGTGCGGCGCGTCTGGTCACTTCCTGTTCCCCGAGCGTATAAGGGCCTCCCATGACGCGGTATGTTTTCATCACTGGCGGCGTGGTTTCCTCCCTCGGCAAGGGTATCGCGGCCGCCTCGCTGGCGGCGCTGCTCCAGGCGCGCGGGTACAAGGTCCGCCTTCGCAAGCTCGACCCCTACCTCAACGTGGATCCGGGGACGATGAGCCCCTATCAGCACGGCGAGGTCTTCGTGACCGATGACGGGGCGGAAACCGACCTCGACCTCGGCCACTACGAACGCTTCACCGGCGTTCATGCCAACCAGGCCGATGCCTGGACCTCGGGGCGCATCTATTCCGAGGTGCTGAGCAAGGAGCGCCGGGGCGACTACCTGGGCGGTACCGTCCAAGTCATTCCGCACATCACCGACCACATCAAGGCCGGCGTGGTCGCCGAGACCGACGACTACGACTTCATCATCGTGGAAGTCGGCGGCACGGTGGGCGACATCGAGAGCCTGCCCTTCCTGGAAGCGCTGCGGCAGCTGGGCAACGAGCTCGGCCCGCGCCAAAGCCTGTTCGTCCACCTGACGCTGGTGCCCTGGATCAACAGCGCGGGCGAGCTCAAGACCAAGCCCACGCAGCACAGCGTGAAGGAGCTGCTGGGGCTTGGCATCCAGCCGCAGATCCTCTTGTGCCGCTGCGACCGGCCGATCCCGGACAACGAGCGCCGCAAGATCGCGCTGTTCTGCAACGTGCGGCCCGAGAGCGTGATCCCGGCCCTGGACGCGGCCAGCATCTACGAGGTGCCGCTGAAGTACCACGAGGAAGGGCTGGACCGTGAGGTTCTGCGCCACTTCGACATGTCGGCCTATGGCGAGCCGGACCTGAGCCGCTGGCGGCGCATCATGCACTCCATCAAGCAGCCGGAGGGCGAGGTCACCGTCGCGGTGGTGGGCAAGTACACCAACCTGCTCGACGCCTATAAGTCGCTGAACGAGGCGATGACCCACGGCGGCATCGCGCACAACGTCAAGGTCAACCTCGATTGGGTGGACGCCCAGGTCTTCGAGGGCGAGGGCGCGATCGAGCGGCTGGAGGGCGTCCACGGCATCCTGGTGCCGGGCGGCTTCGGCGAGCGCGGGGCGGAGGGCAAGATCCGCGCCGTGCAGTTCGCGCGTGAGCGCAAGATCCCCTTCCTGGGCATCTGCTTCGGCATGCAGATGGCCGTGGTCGAGGCGGCGCGCAACGAGGTCGGGCTGAAGGATGCATCCTCCACCGAGTTCGGTCCGACCGACGAGCCCGTGGTCGGCCTGCTGACCGAATGGCGCCGCGGCAACGTCACGGAGCGCCGGGTCGAGGGCGCCGAACTCGGCGGCACGATGCGGCTGGGCTCCTATCCCTCGGTGCTGGCCGAGGACTCGCTGATCCGCCAGGTCTATGGCGGCGAGAGCGAGATCGTGGAGCGGCACCGCCACCGCTATGAGGTCAACGTCAACTACAAGGACCGGCTGGAAGAGCACGGGCTGCGCTTCTCCGGCATGTCGCCCGACGGCGTGCTGCCCGAGATCGTGGAGCGTCCGGACCATCCCTGGTTCATCGGCGTGCAGTACCACCCCGAGCTCAAGAGCAAGCCGTTCGAGCCGCACCCGCTCTTCGCGGGCTTCGTGGGCGCGGCGGTGAAGCAGGCCCGGCTGGTATGATCGCGGTCACGGTGGGGCCTGCCGGCAGCCGGCAGGTCACGATCGCCAACGACCGGCCGCTGGCCTTCATCTCCGGCCCCTGCCAGATCGAATCGCGCGCCCACGCGATCGAAACGGCCGAGGCGCTGCGCGAGATGGCCGAGAAGGCCGGCGTCGGGCTGATCTACAAGTCCTCCTTCGACAAGGCGAACCGCACCAGCGCCAATGCGGCGCGGGGCGTCGGCATGGCGGAAGGGCTGGCGATCCTGGCCGAGGTGCGCGAGCGCACGGGCCTGCCGGTGCTGACCGACATCCACGAGGCCGAACAATGCGCCCCCGTCGCCGAGGCGGTGGACTGTTTGCAGATCCCCGCCTTCCTGTGCCGCCAGACCGACCTGCTGATCGCGGCCGGGCGGACGGGCAAGCCGGTGAACGTCAAGAAGGGCCAGTTCCTGGCGCCCTGGGACATGCGCAACGTGGCGAGCAAGATCGCCTCCACCGGCAATGACCAGGTGATGCTGTGCGAGCGCGGTGCTTCGTTCGGCTACAACACGCTGGTGTCCGACATGCGGGCGCTGCCGATCATGGCCGAGACTGGCTTCCCGGTGGTGTTCGACGCCACGCACTCGGTGCAGCAGCCGGGCGGGCAGGGCACCTCGTCGGGCGGGCAGCGGGAATACGCGCCGGTGCTGGCGCGCGCCGCGGTGGCGGTGGGCGTGGCGGCGGTGTTCATCGAGTGCCACGAAGATCCGGACCACGCGCCGAGCGACGGGCCGAACATGATCCCGATCCGCGAGATGCCGGCGCTGATCGCGCGGTTGGCAGCCTTCGACCGGCTGAGCAAGGGCTGACGGTCGCGGGACCGCCGCCAGGGAAGCTTACCCCGGCGGCGGCCCACCGGTCCTTACTCCACCAGCTGGAACTCGCCCTCGAGGTCGAGCTTCACCTCGTCGCCCACCGCCGGCACCATGGTAACGATGCCGAACTGCGAGCGGCGGATGGTGGTGTGGCCGTCGAAGCCCAGCGTGTAGCGCTTGCTGACCGGATGCACCCCGGCCGCGTTGAAGTTGACGCGCAAGGTGACGGGCTTGGTGATGCCGTGCAGCGTCAGGTTGCCACGCACCCGTCCGCCGCGCTCGCCCACCCGTTCGACCTTGGTGGCGGTGAAGCTGGCGGTCGGGAACTTCGCCATGTCCAGGAAGTCCGGCGTGCGCAGGTGCTGGTCCAGCTCCGGCTCGTTGGCACGCAGCCCGTCCACGGGGATCTCGATCTGCAGGCTCGTGCGATCCAGGTTCGCCGGGTCGATCGTGAGCTTGCCGGACAGGTTGGTGAACTGCCCCTGGTAGAGCGACAGCCCCACATGGGTGACGGCCCAGGTGATCTTGCCGTGCTGCGGGTCGAGGACGTAGTTGCCGGCGCGGATCGCCATGGGATCGCGGTTCATCGCCGGAGGAGCGTCCTGCGCCATCGCCGGCAGGAACATGGTCTGCGCGAGCATCAGAAGCCCGGCGAAGGCGCGTCGGTTGATCATCCTGCCTCTCGTAAGGATTCGGCTGCCGAGTCCATGGTCCCGGCTCTCGGCCGCAAGGGGGCAGGCTGACGGCGGTGCGGTCAAGCGTCGTCGCGTGGTATTCACCGGCCGGGACTTGCTCTGGTCTGAGCAGCCCCCTATGCGCGGGGAACAACCTCGAATCTGGGAGCCTGGACGTGGCAGCCATCGCCGACATCATCGCGCGCGAGGTCCTAGACTCGCGCGGTAATCCGACCGTCGAAGTGGACGTCGTTCTCGACAGTGGCGCCACCGGCCGGTCCATCGTTCCTTCGGGCGCCTCCACCGGCGCGCACGAAGCGGTCGAGCTGCGCGACGGCGACAAGGCGCGCTACGGCGGCAAGGGCGTGCTGCAGGCCGTAGCCAATGTCGAGGGCGAGATCTTCGATGCCATCTCCGGCATGGATCCGACCGAGCAGGTCCTGATCGACGAGACGATGATCGACTTGGACGGCACGCCCAACAAGTCGCGCCTGGGTGCCAATGCCATGCTGGCGGTGTCGCTGGCCGTGGCGAAGGCAGCCGCGGCCGACCTCGGCACGCCGCTGTATCGCTACGTCGGCGGCGTCTTCGCCCGCACCTTGCCGGTGCCGATGATGAACATCATCAACGGTGGCAAGCACGCCGACAATCCCATTGATATTCAAGAATTCATGGTCATGCCGGTGGCGGCCGGCACCATGGCCGACGCGGTGCGCATCGGCGCCGAAATCTTTGCTTCGCTGAAGAAGGCGCTGCACGATGCCGGCCACAACACCAACGTGGGCGACGAGGGCGGCTTCGCGCCCAACCTGAAGTCGGCCGACGAGGCGCTGGGCTTCATCGCCAAGGCCTGCGAGGCCGCCGGGCACCGCGTGGGCGAGGACGTGATGTTCGCCCTCGACTGTGCCTCCACCGAGTTCTTCCACGACGGCAAGTACGTCATGGAAGGTGAGGGCAAGACCTTCGATCCGGCCGGCATGGTCGACTACCTGGCGGCGCTGTCCGACAAGTGGCCGATCGTGTCGATCGAGGACGGCTGCGCCGAGGACGACTGGGAAGGCTGGAAGCTGCTGACCGACAAGCTCGGCGGCCGCATGAACCTGGTGGGCGACGACCTGTTCGTCACCAACCCGGAGCGCCTGCGCACCGGCATCGAGCGTGGCGTCGGCAACGCCATCCTGGTCAAGGTGAACCAGATCGGCACCCTGACCGAGACGCTGGACGCGGTCGAGATCGCGCACCGCGCCGGCTACAAGGCCGTGATGTCGCACCGCTCCGGCGAGACCGAGGACGCGACGATCGCCGACCTGGCCGTCGCCACCAACTGCGGGCAGATCAAGACCGGCTCGCTGAGCCGCTCGGACCGTCTGGCCAAGTACAACCAGCTGATCCGCATCGAGGGCAGCCTGGGCTCCGCCGCCCGCTACGCCGGCCGCACGGTTCTGCCGCGCCGCGGCTGATCCCGGTTGCCGGGACAGGGCGCCATCGGCGCCCGGCCCCGGCGCGCCTGCGGGGAACCTTTCCGCAGTCGGGAGCGCTAACTGTTCTGCCTGTGCCATTTCCTGGCCAGCGCTCTGGCAGGCGCGACACAGTGCGGCCGCAAAGCGCCGCGGTTCCGCCGAATCTGTTGTGGAGCATCACGCGCCCGTGTCTGGTTGGGCTCGTGGGGACGTATTCGCTGGGGGGCGAACATCGTGCTGAAGAGTTTGAAGCGGCGCTTGCAGGCAGCGATCCTGCCGGCGCTATTCCTGGCGATCTGTGCCTATTTCGCGCAGCACGCCATCAGCGGGTCGCGCGGGACCGAGGCGCGTGCCGTGCGCCTGGCGCAAATCGCGGCGGCGCAAGGGGAACTGGCGGCGGCCGTGGCGGAACG
Organism: Roseomonas elaeocarpi; assembly: GCF_042433915.1. Classification (NCBI taxonomy): domain Bacteria; kingdom Pseudomonadati; phylum Pseudomonadota; class Alphaproteobacteria; order Acetobacterales; family Roseomonadaceae; genus Roseomonas; species Roseomonas elaeocarpi. The sequence continues at coordinate 38,372 of NZ_JBHLUN010000015.1, forward strand.
CGACGCGATCGCGGTGAAGGTCAACGGGCTGCGCGGCGAGCACCTGGACCTCGACATGCTCGACGAGCGTGCCCGGGCGCTGCTCAACGTGGTGGCCAAGGATGAACTCGTGATTCCCTACGGCCCGAACGAGCGTCTTTTCTGACGCCGCGGCATCGCGGGGAGGTCTAACCGGCCGACTCCCGGCCGCTGTTCCGAGGAGCCCTGGAGTGCCTCGGACGAGACCATTCTCCGTTAAAAGCATAGTTGTAGAATTCTACAAGTTATGGGTAAATAACCCGAGTTCTGCGTAACGCGGCGCATGTAAAACCGGCTATTTTGCATGTTGCGCCGCAACATCAATGGCTTGCGATCTTTCGGCGCGGCCCGCTCGCTTGCGCAGCCCTCTGGGCGCGCGTATCTGCCAGAGCAACCAAGGTCCTTTGGACTGAGGTTCTTCTGGGCAGCAGCGAAGGGACTCCCATGAGCCAGGGTGTCGAGACCTCACCGAAGCAGCGTCGCGGAGGGGAGAACGCCCCCGCGATGTCGCGGGAAGACCTTCAGCGCGCCTACCGGGACATGGTGCTGATCCGCCGCTTCGAGGAGCGGGCCGGTCAGCTCTACGGCATGGGGCTGATCGGCGGCTTCTGCCACCTCTATATCGGCCAGGAGGCCGTGGTGGTCGGGCTCCAGATGGCGCTCAAGAAGGGCGACCAGGTGATCACCTCCTACCGCGACCACGGGCACATGCTGGCCACGGGGATGGAAGCGCGCGGCGTGATGGCCGAACTGACGGGCCGTTCGGGTGGCTACTCGAAGGGCAAGGGCGGCTCGATGCACATGTTCAGCGTCGAGAAGGGCTTCTTCGGCGGCCACGGCATCGTGGGCGCGCAGGTGAGCCTCGGCGCCGGCCTCGCCTTCGCCAACTGGTACCGCCAGAACGACAACGTGTCGGTCGCCTATTTCGGCGAGGGCGCGTCGAACCAGGGCCAGGTCTACGAAAGCTTCAACATGGCGGCGCTGCTGAAGCTGCCGGTCGTGTTCGTGATCGAGAACAACAAGTACGGCATGGGCACCAGCGTCGAGCGTTCCTCGGCCTCCAAGGACCTGTCGAAGAATGGCGCGCCCTGGGGCATCCCGGGTGAGCAGGTGAACGGTCAGGACGTGACCGCGGTGCGTGAGGCCGGTGAGCGGGCGGTGGCGCACTGCCGCGCTGGCAACGGCCCGTACCTGCTGGAGATGATGACCTACCGCTACCGCGGCCATTCCATGTCCGACCCCGCGAAGTACCGCACCCGCGAGGAGGTGCAGCACATGCGCGAGACCAGCGACTGCATCGAGCTGGTGCGCCGGCTGCTGCTCGGCCAGGACGTGACGGAAGCGGACCTGAAGAAGATTGACGACGAGGTGAAGGTGATCGTGCAGGACGCTGCGGATTTCGCGCAGACCTCGCCCGAACCCGAAGAGTCGGAGCTGTGGACCGACGTGCTGGCGGAGACGAAGTAAGATGGGTTCGACCCTGCTGATGCCCGCGCTCTCCCCGACCATGACGGAGGGCAAGCTCAGCCGCTGGCTGAAGAAGGAAGGCGACGAGGTGCGCTCCGGCGACGTGATTGCCGAGATCGAGACCGACAAGGCCACCATGGAGTTCGAGGCCGTCGACGAGGGCAAGCTGACCAAGATCCTGGTGCCGGAAGGCACCGAGGGCGTCAGCGTGAACTCCCCCATCGCCGAGATCGACGGCGGCGGCGGCGCGGTGACGCCGCAGGCGCCGGGCGCTGACACCAACATGCCGCAGCAGCCCGCCCCGCCGGCGGCGGCCGCCGGTGGCAGCACGGGTGAAACGGCCAAGAAGGCCGAGGACCACAAGCAGGTCGCCGAGAAGGGCGCCGCCGAGCGGCCTGAGGCCTCCGCCAAGCCGGTCGCGCCCGAGAAGGATTGGGGTCCGACCAAGCCGATCACGGTGCGCGAAGCGCTGCGCGACGCCATGGCCGCCGAGATGCGCGCCGACGATCGCGTTTACCTGATGGGCGAGGAAGTCGCGCAGTACCAGGGCGCCTACAAGATTTCCCAGGGCCTGCTGGATGAGTTCGGCCCGCGCCGCGTGATCGACACCCCGATCACCGAGCACGGCTTCACCGGCATCGCGGTCGGCTCCGCCATGAACGGCCTCAAGCCGATCCTGGAGTTCATGACCTTCAACTTCGCCATGCAGGCGATCGACCAGATCATCAACTCCGCCGCCAAGACCCGCTACATGTCGGGCGGCCAGATCGCCTGTCCGATCGTGTTCCGCGGCCCCAACGGCGCGGCGGCCCGCGTGGCGGCGCAGCACTCGCAGGATTACGCCGCCTGGTACGCCAGCGTGCCCGGCCTGATCGTGCTGGCACCCTGGTCGGCAGCCGATGCGAAGGGTCTGCTGCGCGCCGCGATCCAGGACCCGAACCCGGTGATCTTCCTGGAAAACGAGATCCTTTACGGCCAGACCTTCGAGTGCCCGACCTCGGACGACTTCGTCCTGCCGATCGGCAAGGCGAAGATCGAGCGCGAGGGCAAGGACGTCACCATCGTCGCCTACTCGATCGAGGTCGGGCTCGCGATGCAGGCGGCCGAGAAGCTGGCGGCCGAGGGGATCGAGGCCGAGGTCATCAACCTCCGCACGCTGCGCCCGCTCGACACCGAGACGATCGTGAACTCGGTCCGGAAGACCAATCGCCTCGTGGTGGTGCAGGAAGGCTGGCCATATGCCGGCATCGGCGCCGAGGTGTCGATGCGCGTGATCGAGGAGGCCTTCGACCACCTCGACGCGCCGCCGGTCCGCGTTTGTGCCGCCGACGTGCCGCTGCCCTACGCCGCCAACCTCGAGAAGCTGGCGCTGCCGCGGCTCGACCAAGTGGTGGACGCGGTCAAGACCGTGACCTACCGGAAGTAAGGGGCAGCTCGCATGGCGACCAATATCCTGATGCCCGCGCTGTCCCCGACCATGACGGAAGGGACGCTGGCGCGCTGGCTCAAGAAGGAAGGCGAGACGGTCAAGTCCGGCGACGTGCTGGCCGAGATCGAGACCGACAAGGCCACCATGGAATTCGAGGCCGTGGATGAGGGCATCCTCGGCAAGATCCTGGTGCCCGAAGGGTCCGAGGGCGTGAAGGTCAACCAGCCCATCGGCATCATGGTCGAGGAAGGCGAGGCGGTGCCGGAAGGCGCCGCGGCCGGCGGCGGTGCGCAGGGTGGCGGAGCCAAGGGCGCAGAGGGGCCGAACCCCTCCGCTTCCGGCAGCCCGGCGCTGGAGGCCGTGCAGGCCTCGGGCGGCAAGGTCGCCGGTGCGCCGGAACAGCCAGTGGCGCCGCCGACCGGTGGCAACAACGCCCCAGCGCAGACCGGCGGTGCCGCGTCCAAGGGTGGTTCGCAGGGTGGGCGGGTCTTCGCCTCGCCGCTGGCGCGCCGCATGGCGGAGCAGGCCGGCCTCGACCTGTCGGCGATCAGCGGCTCCGGCCCGAACGGCCGCATCGTGAAGGCCGATGTCGAGGCGGCGCAGAAGGCGCCCAAGGCTCAGCCGGCCCAGGCGGCGGCGCAGCCCGCGGCGGCCGAGGCCCCGGCGCCCGCCGCGCCGAAGCCCGCGCCCAAGGCGCCCGCGATCACCGCGCCGCACACGGCCGTGCCGAACTCCTCGATGCGCAAGGTCATCGCGCGTCGCCTGTCGGAGTCGAAGCAAACCGTTCCGCACTTCTACGTGTCGATGGACATCCGCCTCGACGCGCTGCTGAAGCTGCGGGCCGACCTGAACGCGCGTTCGCCCAAGGACGGTCCGGGCGCCTACAAGCTCTCGGTCAACGACCTGGTCATCAAGGCGGCGGCCGCGACGCTGCGGAAGTTCCCCAACGTCAACGCCACTTGGACCGACGACGCGATCCTGCAGTTCCACGACGTGGACATCTCGGTCGCGGTGTCGATCCCCGACGGGCTGATCACCCCGATCGTCCGTGGCGCCGACCGCAAGGGCCTCGCCACCATCTCCAACGAGATGAAGGACCTCGGCGCTCGCGCCAAGTCCGGCAAGCTGAAGCCCGAGGAGTTCCAGGGCGGCGGCTTCTCCATCTCCAACATGGGGATGTTCGGCGTGAAGGACTTCGCCGCCATCATCAACCCGCCCCAGGCCGGTATCCTGGCCGTGGGCGCGGGTGAGCAGCGGCCGGTGGTGATCGACGGGGCGCTGGCGGTGGCGACCGTCATGACCTGCACCCTGTCCGTCGACCACCGCGTGGTGGACGGCGCGCTGGCGGCGGAATGGCTGGCCTCGTTCAAGAAGACCGTCGAGGATCCGCTGAGCCTGCTGCTGTGACCGTGCTGCTGCGGGACGCCGTAGAGGCCGACCTGCCCGCCATCCTCCGCTTCACGCGGGCGCTGGCGGCGCATGAGGGACGTCCGGAGGCGGTCAGCGCCGGCCTGGACGACCTCCGGTCGGCCGGCTTCGGCGACCCGCGGCGCGTCTGGTTCCTTGTCGCCGAGGTGGCGGGGGAGCCGGTGGGCTTCGCGGCCTGGAGCACGCCCTTCAGCATGTACCGGGGCAAGGGCGTGCTGTCGGTCAACACGGTGTTCGTGGAACCGGCATGGCAGGGGCGTGGCCTCGGCCGGCGGATCTTCGCGGCCCTGGCGGCGCGGGCCGTGGCGGAAGGGCTGGAGCGGATGGAGTGGAGCGTCCTCGAGACCAACCGTTCGGCCATCGCCTTCTATGATCGCCTGGGTGCCGGAACGCCACCGGCAACCTCCCGCCGGTACCTCGAAGGTGCCGCGCTGAGGGCCCTGGCAGCCTGAGTGTTGTTCTGAGCATCATGGCTCAGTACGTTGATCTTGAAGTATTCGCGGCTTGGCATCGGCCATGCCCCTGTTCCCTGTCCGCCCCCTTCTGGCGGGAATGATCGGAGAAAGAACCGATGGCCGAGCAGTTCGACCTCGTGGTGGTGGGTGGCGGTCCCGGCGGCTACGTCGCGGCGATCCGCGCGGCGCAGCTCAAGATGAAGACGGCGCTGGTGGAGCGTGAGAACCTCGGCGGCATCTGCCTCAACTGGGGCTGCATCCCCACCAAGGCGCTGCTGCGCGCGAGCGAGATCAACCACCTGCTGCACAGCCTCGACGCCTACGGCTTCGCGGCCGACAACGTGCGCTTCGATTTCGAGAAGGTGGTGAAGCGTTCCCGCGCGGTCGCCGGGCAGCTCTCGGGCGGCGTGAAGCACCTGCTGCGCAAGAACAAGGTCACGGTCTTCGACGGCCATGCCAAGCTGAACGGCCCGGGCAAGCTCGCGGTCACCAAGGACGGCAAGCCGGTCGCTGACCTCGAGACCAAGAACATCATCCTGGCCACCGGCGCCCGCGCCCGCGTGCTGCCGGGGATGGAGCCGGACGGCAAGCTGATCTGGAGCTACCGCGAGGCGCTGGTGCCCAACACCATGCCGAAGTCGCTGATCGTGGTGGGCTCGGGCGCGATCGGGTCGGAGTTCGCTTCCTTCTTCCTGAACATGGGCGCCAAGGTCACGCTGATCGAGGCGCTGGACCGTATCCTCCCCGTCGAGGATGCCGAGATCAGCGCCTTCGTGAACAAGGCCTTCGTGAAGCAGGGCATGACCGTGCTGACGGCGGCCAAGGTCAACGCCGTGCGCAAGACCGCCGATGCCGTCACCGTTTCGGTGGAAGTCGGCGGCAAGACGCAGGAGATCACGGCCGACCGGCTGATCTCGGCGGTGGGCATCGTGGGCAATGTTGAGGATATCGGCCTCGAAGGCACCAAGGTGAAGGTGGAGCGCACCCACGTGGTCACCGACCCGGCCGGCTTCACCGGGGAGCCCGGCGTCTACGCCATCGGCGACCTGACCGGCCCGCCCTGGCTGGCGCACAAGGCGAGCCACGAGGCCATCGCCACCGTCGAGGGGATCGCGGGGATGCACCCGCACCACATGGACGTGACCAACATCCCGGGCTGCACCTATTGCCGTCCGCAGGTGGCGTCGGTGGGCATCACCGAAGCCAAGGCCAAGGAGAAGGGCCATGAGGTCCGCGTCGGCCGCTTCCCCTTCATCGGCAACGGCAAGGCCATCGCGATGGGCGAGCCGGAGGGTTTCGTAAAGACCGTGTTCGACGCCAAGACCGGCGAGCTGCTGGGCGCCCACATGGTCGGCCCCGAGGTCACCGAGATGATCCAGGGCTACACCATCGCCCGGACGCTCGAGACCACCGAGGCCGAGCTGATGAACACGGTCTTCCCCCACCCCACGGTCTCGGAAGCCATGCACGAAGCCGTGCTTGATGCCTACGGCCGGGTGATCCACATCTAGCGCCATGTCCCAGCGCATTCTCGTGGATCATCGTTCCGGCGGCGCTCTCAGCGTCGCCGGTGCCATTGAGGTTCCGGCCGTGGCTCCGGCCGCCGAGCCGGCGGAACGCGCGGCCCTGCGCCATCCCGAGAAAGCGCACCGGCCGGACAACCCGATCAAGCGGAAGCCCGAGTGGATCCGCGTGAAGGCACCGACCCACCCGATCTATCACGAGACCCGCGAGCTGATGCGGGACAACAAGCTGGTCACGGTCTGCGAGGAAGCGGCCTGCCCGAATATCGGGGAGTGCTGGTCGCAGCGTCACGCCACCATGATGATCATGGGCGAGATCTGCACCCGCGCCTGCTCCTTCTGCAACATTACCACGGGCCTGCCCAAGGCGCTGGACCATGACGAGCCCCGTCGCGTCGCCGAGGCGGTGGCCAAGCTCGGCCTGCGTCACGTCGTGATCACCTCGGTGGACCGCGACGATTTGCGCGACGGTGGTGCCGCGCACTTCGCGGCGGTGATCCGCTCCATTCGTGCGGCGGCGCCGGACACCACGATCGAGATCCTGACCCCCGACTTCCTGCGCAAGGACGGGGCGCTGGAGGTGGTGGTCGAGGCGAAGCCCGACGTGTTCAACCACAACCTCGAAACGGTGCCGAAGCTCTACCCGACGATCCGGCCGGGCGCCCGCTACTTCCACTCGCTGCGGCTGCTGGACCGTGTGAAGCAGCTCGACCCGATGATCTTCACCAAGTCCGGCATCATGGTCGGGCTGGGCGAGGAGCGGATCGAGGTGCTGCAGGTCATGGACGACATGCGGGCGGCCGAGATCGACTTCCTGACGATCGGCCAGTACCTGCAGCCCACCGTCAAGCACGCCGCCGTGGACCGCTTCGTGGAGCCCGCGGAGTTCGCGGACTACGCCGCCATGGCGCGGTCCAAGGGCTTCCTGCTGGTCTCGGCGACGCCGCTGACGCGCTCCTCCTACCATGCGGACCGGGACTTCGCGGCCCTGCGTTCGGCGCGCGAGGCGAAACTGGGTGCTTCAACGGCGCGTTCGATCTAGCGCATGCCGACCCATTCCGAGAAGAAAGTGCTCCGGTACACGCCGGACCAGATGTTCGCACTCGTTGCGGACGTCCGACGATATCCCGAGTTCCTTCCCTGGTGCGTCGGGGCGCGGATCATCTCGGAGAATGAGCACGAGCTGGTGGCGGACATGACCATCGGCTTCAAGATGTTCCGCGAAACCTTCCGGTCCCGCGTTGCCTTGCAGCGCCCGACCGAGGTGCATGTCGAGTACCTGAATGGGCCGTTCCGGTATCTGAACAACCGCTGGCGCTTTCGTGCCGTGGAAGGTGGCACCGAGGTCGACTTCTTCGTGGATTTCGAGTTCCGGTCGCGCCTCCTGCAGGCGGTGATCGGGACCGTGTTCACGGAAGCCGTGCGAATGATGGTGCGGGCCTTCGAGCGGCGCGCCATGGTCCTTTACGGTCGTCCGGGCGCCGTTGCCCGATCCGCCGCGCCCCAGGCGGCGAGCTGAAGCCAAGCGTAGCCGCGAGTCTTCGCTGTCGGGCTCCTTCGGGCTCCGCGGTTCCTGTGTGGCGCCGTCTCAGGAAGCCATTCCAGGACGCGCCCAGGCGCCTTGCTTAATCTTTCCGCTGACATGTCAGAAGGTCACACGCTGAAGGTCAGCGCGCCAGCGCGCTGATGATCGTGGCCGCGAGCACGTTCAGCAGCCCCGCCAGCACCATCGTGGCGCTGGCAATGGAGCCTTCCGCCGGGCCAATTTGATAAGCGCGTGCCACGCCGGTACCGTGGGCGGCCATGCCGAGGCCGGCGCCGCTCGCGAAGGCGCTGCGCAGCTGCATCAGCTGGGTGAGGGCAGGGCCCACCGTCGAGCCGAAGATGCCGGTGATGGCCACGAAGCTCGCGGTCAGGCCCGGTGAGCCGCCGATCGTGCCCGAGATCGCCATGGCGAAGGGCGTCGTGACGGACCGGGGCAGGAGGCTCAGGCGCAGTTCCTCCGGGAAGTGCAGCGCCGTGGCGAGCACCCAGGACAGCGCCACCGACAACAGGCTGCCGGTGCAGGCCCCGGCCAGGAGGATGGGCCAGTGCCGGCGGATCAGCTGCCGCTGGTCGTAGATCGGCAGGGCGAAGGTTGCGGTCGCAGGTCCCACCAGCGCGCCGAGCCAGGAGGTCCCGATCAGGTAGGTGCTGTAGTTCGAGTGGAACAGCGGGACCAGCACCAGCAGCGATCCCCAGGTGACCAGGAGCGGCGAGGTCCACCAGCTCGGGTAGCGCCGGTTCGCTCGCCTGGACAGGACGTAGATCACCAGCGTGACGAGGAGCCAGGCGATGCCCTCGGCGTAGAGCTTCGGTTCAAGCATGATCGGGCGTCCGGTCCTGCGCCTGCGGCTCGAGCCGCCGGATGAAGCGCTCCACCGCCAGGCCGGTCCCCAGGAGCACCGCCACGGTGCCGAGCAGCACCACCGCCAGCACCTCGACGCCGCGGAAGCTGAGAAGCTCCGGATGGTCCAGCAGTGCCAGCATGGGCGGCACGAAGAACAGCATCAGGTGGTCCTGCAGCTTCAGGGCGCCGCGCCGGACGCCTTCCACCGACAGCGTCCGGGTCAGCAGCAGGAGCAGCATCGCCAGCAGCGCCACGATGCTGCCCGGCATGGGAAGGTGCAGCAGCCGCACTGCCTGATCCCCGAGCCAGGACAACAGGATGAAGAACGCGGTCTGGAGCCACCAGCGCTTGATCCACTCGTGCTTCCAGCGACCGACCAGCGCGCGTGCAACCATGGAACCGCTTCGACCTCCATTAACAGCCGCCCGTTCTACGCTGCATTGCAGCATGCCCGAAGGGTGCGCGCCGCGCTGGGCCGCCCCGATCACGCGATCCAGATCTGCCGCTGCCGCAGGGGTGACGCGGCGGAGTATCCCTGTCAGCTTTCCGGGCGGCACCTGTTTTCCTGCCCGTTCTTGCCTGCAAAGGTCCTCCGAGATGGTTCACGCCCCCAGCCGCCCGCCCGAGGGTGCCCCGCCCGTCCGCATCAACCTGTATTCCGACACCCAGACGCGCCCGAGCCAGGCCATGCTCGCCAGCATGATGTCGGCACCCACGGGCGACGATCAGTCCGGCGACGACCCGACCATCAATGCCCTGTGCGACCGGATGGCGGCGCTGCTGGGCAAGGAAGCGGCGGTGTTCCTGCCCTCGGGCACCATGTGCAACGTCATCGCGACGCTGGTGCACACCCGCCCGGGCGACGAGATCCTGGCGCACCGGACCGCGCATATCCTGACCAGCGAGGGCGGTGCCCACGGCGCGCTGGGCGGCGTGCAGATCACCGGCCTCGAAGGGCCGAACGGCTTGTTCGATGCCGACGCCGTGCGCCGCGCCATCCGCCCGCGCAACCGCAACGCGCCGCCGCAAACGATGCTCGAGGTCGAGCAGACCGCCAACACCGGCGGCGGCACCGTCTGGCCCAAGGCGCAGCTGGACGAGGTCGCGGCCGTGGCCCACGAGCAGGGCTGGGTGACGCACATGGATGGCGCCCGGCTGCTCAACGCCTGCGTGGCCTCGGGCATCTCGGCCAGCGACATGTGCGCGAGCTACGACACTGCCTGGCTCGACTTTACCAAGGGTCTCGGGGCGCCGCTGGGTGCCGTGCTGGTGGGAACTTCGGACTTCATCGGCCATGCCTGGCGCTGGAAGCAGCGGCTGGGCGGCGCGATGCGGCAGGGCGGCGTCTGCGCGGCGGCCTGCCTTTACGCGCTGGACCACAACGTGGACCGGCTGGCGGAGGATCATGCCAACGCCAAGGCGCTGGCCCGCGGCCTGAAGCAGATCCCGGGCGTCGAGGTGACGGACCCCGACACCAACCTCGTCTACTTCGACCCGACCGGCGCCGGGCTTTCCTCCGAGCGGCTGCAGGCGGAACTGCGGATGCGGGGCATCCTGATCAGCCTGCTGGGCGGCCGGCTGCGCGCCTGCACGCATCTCGACGTGGGGTCCGCCATGATCGACGACGCGCTGACGGCGATCCGCGAGGCGCTGGCCCGCGCCTGAACTCAGCCGGGTTCGAGCATCCGCAGCGCCTCGGCCACCGTGGCGTTGCGGACCTCGGTGCGGTCCCCGGGAAAGACGTGCCGCCGCGCCGTGGTGGCGCCACCGCGACGCGCCACCGCCAGCCAGACGGTGCCCACCGGCTTGCCCGGCACCGCGCCGCCCGGACCGGCGATGCCGGTGGTGGACACGGCGAGGTCGGCGCCGGCGCGGGCGAGGGCGCCTTCCGCCATGGCGCGCGCGACCTCCTCGCTGACCGCGCCGACACGGTTGAGCAGTTCCTCCGCGACCCCCAGCATCCCGGTCTTGGCGCTGTTGGCGTAGGTGACGAAGCCGGCCAGCACCGTGGCGGAGGAGCCCGGCACGGCGGTGAGCGAGGCGGCGACGAGGCCGCCGGTGCAGGACTCCGCGGTGGCCACCGTCAACCCCGCCGCCTGCAGCCGCGCCAGCAACGCCTCCGCCTGGGCGAACATATCCTGTGAGATCATCCGGCTACGATCCTCATGGCCAGGAGGCAGGCCGCCGCGAGGGCTCCGGCCACCAGGTCGTCCAGCATCACCCAGACCGCGCCCGCGCGTCGATCCGCCCAGGACACCGGCCAGGGCTTCACGATGTCGAAGAAGCGGAACAGCACGAAGGCGCCCACGACCCAGATCGGCGCGGTCCAGCCTGGCGTCCAGAAGCCGGGCAGCGCCGCCAGGGCGAGGCTCTGCCCCGCGCCCTCGTCGATCACCACCCAGGACGGATCGTCCCGTGCCTCGGGCAGGCGCGAGATGGCCCAGACCCCGAGCGCCGAGAACAGCGCCGCCGCCAGGAGGCACAGCGCCGGGCCGCCCCAGGCCAGCGGCAGCACCAGGGCCGATCCCCAGGTGCCGGGTGCCGGGCGCAGGCGGCCGATGCCGGCCATGGAGGCCAGGAAACCGGCCGCGGTCATGCCAGGCGGTTCAGGAAGGCATCGAGGCGGGGAATGACGCTGTCTTCCTCCAGCGTCGGGGCGTGCCCGGCCTCCGGTACCACCAGGACTTCGAGGTCCGGCTTGGAGCGGCGCATGGCGGCGACGGTTCCGGCCGAAAGGATGTGGCTCTGCTCGCCCCAGACCAGCAGGGTCGGGAGGTCGGCCAAGGCCTCGAAGACGGGATCGAAACTGGTCATGGGCGTGCCGGAAGAGGCGACCTGCCCCAGCCGGGTGTCCCAGCGCGGGTGCCAGCGTCCGTCCTCGCCCAGCCGATAGGTCCGTTCCGCGAAGTCCTGCCAGCGTGCCTCGCCCTCGAGCGGCACGCCCGGCATGAGGCGACGCAGGTAGTCCGCCGCCGTGGCGAGGTCCAGGAAGGCCGGGTCGTCCGATAGCAGGCCCTGGGCTTCCATCAGGCCCTGCATCTCGATCTGCGGGCCGATGTCGTTCAGCACCACGCCGCGCACCAGTGCCGGACGCGCCACCGCCAGAAACATCCCGAGCAGCCCACCGAAGGAGGTGCCGACCACGACGCAGCGGTCGATCCCCAGCGAGGCGCAGCAGTCCAGCAGGTCCGAGATCGCGTGATCCGGCGTGTAGCGCTCGGGCTCGGGGGCGCGGTCGCTCTCGCCGTGGCCGGCGTAGTCGGGGGCGATGATGCGGCGGGTGCCGGCATGGCGCTCCGCCAGCCCGGTGTAGTCGAGGCTGTTGCGGCCGATGCCCGCGAGGCAGAGCAGCGGCGTGCGGCCGGGATCGCCCGGCCAGTCGCGCAGGCGCAGGCGCAGCCCGTCGGCCGCCGAAACGTCGCGCAGCCGCATCAGGAGCGCAGCCAGCTACTGAGCGGATGCGGCTGCGGCGCCGCCGCGGCGTCGAGCGCGCGGTACACCACGATGTTCTCCACCACGCGCTGCACGTAGTTCCGGGTTTCCCCGAAGGGGATCAGCTCTATCCAGTCGATCATGTCCGCCGTGCCTGCCGTGGGGTCGCCGTAGGTCACCTGCCACTCGGCCACGCGCCGGGGGCCGGCATTGTAGGCGGCCGCGGCCAGGGCCGGGTTGTTGTTGAAGCGCAGAAGCTGCTGCGACAGGTAGAGCGAGCCCAGGCGCATGTTGTGGGCCGGGTCGGCGGTCAGCCAGCCGACCTGGTGCGCGATGCCGTTCTGGCGCGCCACCTCGGCCGCGGTGGCGGGCAGCAGCTGCATCAGCCCGCGCGCGTTGGAGGGCGAGACGGCCAGCGGGTCGAAATTGCTTTCCTGGCGTGAGATCGCGCGCACCAGCGCGGGCTCGGGCCCCTCGGCCGGCGTCGGGTAGGGGGTGGGCCAGCCCTGCGGCACCATGGCCACGCCGTCGATCGCCGCGCGCCGGGACACCCAGACCGCCTGGTCGGGGCGCCCGATGGTATCGGCGAGGTCCGCCACCAGCACCCGCGTCGGCCCGTCCGAGCTCAGGCTTTCGAGGCGCAGCAGGAAGGTGAGGGCGCGGCGGCTGTCGCCCAGGTCGGCCAGGCTCAGCACGGCGCGCGGCAACTCACGCCCCAGGAAGAGCTGCGCCTGATCCGCCGTGGCCACCGGGGTGTCGGCGGTGCGGACGCGCTCCGCCAGCCGTGCCGGCGTTTCCCCCAGCGCGACTGAGGCCAGCTGCCCGTAGAAGGCCGTCGGCAGGGTCGCGGCCGCTTCCCACTGGGCGCGGGCAGCGGCGTCCTGCCCCTCCGCTGCCAGGGCGCGGCCCTGCCAGTAGGCGGCGCGGGCGCGGGTGATGACGCTGGTGCTGCGCTCCGCCACGCGGCGGAAGTGGTCTTCCGCACCGGCCGGGTCGTTCAGGCGGCGCAGGGCGATCCAGCCGGCCAGGAACTCCGCATCGCTGCGCGCGGCGGTGCCGGGAAGCTGCCCGTTCGCCGAGGCCACGGCATAGGCCGTCGGCGCGTCGCTCAGCCGGATCAGCTTGCGGGCCAGAACCTCGCGCTCCGACCAGATGGCGCGCGCCAGTTCGGGGGCGAGGTCGTGCTGCGACGCGACGAGGGTGGCCCAGACGGCTGCGGCATCGCTGTCGCGGTCCTTGCGGCGGAGCCAGCGCGCATATTCCACCGACAGGCCGAGGTCGCGCGCCTCGGGCGGAGGCAGCAGCGGTTCCGCGTCGGGGCGGTCGGCCATCAGGGCCAGCCGCGCCTCCGCGGCCGGGCGGCGCGAAGGGTCAAGGAAGGACAGCAGCCGTGCGGCGCCGGCAGCATCGCGTGCCGTGGTGAGGCGCTCGAAGCGCGCCCAGTGATCCTCGGGCGTCAGCACCGAGGCGTTGCGCACCGCGAAGCCGGGCTCCGCCACCGGATCGGTGGCGGCCGCGACCCAGGCGGCCCGCAGCACCGGCCCCGCCTCGGCGCCGCGGCCGACGCGGTTCAGGGCGTCGGCGTAGCGCTGCGCCCCGTCCAGCGTGCGCGGGGCAAAGCGGGAGAACTGCCCCAGCGCCAGCGCGTCGTCCGCGTCTGACACCAGCGCTTCTTCCGCCCGCCGCGCGATCAGATCCGGCAAGGGCCAGTCGGGGTTGTTGAGCAGCCAATCCGACAGTTCGGCGGCATCCGCCTGGCCTTTGGCCTGCAGGCGTATCCAGGTGATGATCTTGCGCGGCAGCGGATCGGCGATCTGCGCGATCGCCTGCGCCTCGGCCACGCGCCCGCTCTCCGCCGTGCTCAGGGCGAGCCGTCCGGCGGCGCGGCGCTCTTCGGGCGGCCAGGGCTGCGCTGGCGAGGAAGGGGGCCAGGCCACCGCCGCACCCAGGGTGGCGAGAAGCAGGGCGGAAACGGCGCGGCGCATGGCGCTCCTCTTATCCGATCCCGGCCGGCCTGTCGCGACGGGGATTGTGACCGGCTTGTTCCGCCGCACTCGCGCCCTTACCTTCACGCCTCACTGTCCGCCGTGATCGCTGCGGCCTCAATCTCATCAAGGATGTTCCCCATGTTCGAGGGCTCGCTCACCGCCCTGATCACGCCCATGACGCGCGAGGGAGCGGTGGACGAGGCTGCGTTCCGGGATTTCGTGAACTGGCAGATCGCGGAAGGCACCCAGGGCCTCATCCCCGTGGGCACCACCGGCGAAAGCCCGACCCTGTCCCATGCCGAGCACGACCGGGTGGTGGAGCTCTGCGTCGAGACCGCGGGCGGGCGGGTGCCGGTGATCGCCGGCGCCGGCTCCAACAGCACGGCCGAGGCGATCCGCCTGACGCGCAACGCCAAGCAGGCGGGCGCGGACGCGGCGCTGATCGTCACGCCCTACTACAACAAGCCGACGCAGGAAGGGCTCTACCTTCATTTCATGGCCATCGCCGACGCGGTGGACCTGCCGATCATCATCTACAACATCCCGCCTCGCTCGGTGATCGACATGACCGTGGCCACCATGGCGCGGCTGGCGAAGCACCCGAACATCGTGGGCGTGAAGGACGCGACCGCGAACCTGGCGCGGCCGCTGCACACCCGCGCCGCCTGCGGTCCCGAGTTCTGCCAGCTGAGCGGCGAGGACCACACCGCCATGGCCTTCCGCGCCGCCGGCGGCCATGGCTGCATCAGCGTGACCTCCAACATCGCGCCGCGCCTGTGCCGCGAGATGCACGATGCCTGGGACCTCGGCCGCATGGAGGACGCGCAGGCGATCCAGGACCGGCTGCTGCCGATCCACGACGCGCTGTTCGCGGAAACCTCGCCCGGGCCGGTGAAGTACGCGGCGAGCCTGCTGGGCTACGGCAGCGAGCACTGCCGGCTGCCGCTGGCGCCGGTGGGCGAGACCAACAAGGCCGCGCTGCGCGACGCCATGGTGCGCGCCGGCCTCCTGAACTGAACGGACAGCGAGCATGGCGGAACCCCGCAAGAAGGGCCTGATCAGCCACGGCACGGCAGCGTCCAACCGCAAGGCGCGCTTCGACTACAAGATCAACGACACCGTGGAAGCCGGACTCGTGCTGGTGGGGCCGGAGGTCAAGTCGCTGCGCGCCGGCCGCGCGACCCTGACCGAGGCGTGGGCCGGCGAGCGCGACGGCGAGATGTGGCTGTTCAACTGCTACATCCCCGAATGGCAGGCGGGCTCGGTGGTGGCCAAGTTCGAGCCGCGCCGCCCGCGCAAGCTGCTGCTGCACAGCAAGCAGGTGAACGCGCTGGCGGGCGAGGTGTCGCGCGAAGGCACCACGCTGGTGCCGCTCGAGATCCTGTTCAACAAGCGCGGCGTGGCCAAGGTCGTGCTCGGTCTGGCCGAGGGCAAGAACAAGGCCGACAAGCGTCAGGCCATCGCGGCGCGCGAATGGCAGCGCGACAAGGCGAGGCTGATGCGCGACCGCGGCTGAGGCCGCGCCTGAAAACGGAGGAGACCGCGCATGCCCGGTGACGATGAGGGGCGCTTCCGCGACAAGCTGATCCGCACCAAGGAAAGCTGGGCCAGGGCGGGGCGGCTGCTGACCGGGCAGACCTCCGATCCGGCGCAGGACCGCCTGCCGCCGGGGCAGCGCCTGGTCACGGATTTCCCGGTGCTGGACCTGGGCGTGCAGCCCAACCTGCCTCCGGAGGACGTCAGGCTCGGGCTCGACGGGCTCGTCGCCGTGCCGGTGCGGCTGGATTGGGCCGCCCTCCAGGCCCTGCCGCGCGAGGCGTTCCGCAACGACATCCACTGCGTCACCCAGTGGTCGCGCTACGACAACGATTGGGATGGCGTGCCGGTCAGCTCCTTGCTGGAGATGGTCCGCCCCAAGGACGAGGCGCGCTTCGTGTCGCTCGAGGCGCATGACGGCTACACCACGAACCTCGCCATGGAAGATTTCGCCCGTCCGGAGAACTTCCTGGCCTTCGGCTGGGCCGGCAGGCCGCTGGAGCGGCAGCACGGTGGCCCGATGCGCCTGGTGGTGCCGCACCTGTACTTCTGGAAGAGCCCGAAGTGGCTGCGCCGGATCGAGTTCCTGAGCGAGGACCGGCCGGGCTTCTGGGAGGTGCGCGGCTACCATCACCGCGGCGATCCCTGGCTGGAAGAACGCTACGGCTGAGCCGCGGCTCAGAAGCGCAGTTGCAGCTTCGCAAGCCCGACCACCGGGCGGGGCTCCTCCGGCGCGGCTTCCAGCGCCCCGGAGACGAGGCCGCTGACCGAGAGCTGCCCCAGGCCGGGCAGTTCCGCGATCGGGTAGCGGCCGCCGATCATCAGCTGCGGCCGCGCATCCCAGACATTCTTCACCTGCGCCAGCATCGGCACGCTCTTGCCGACCTTCAGCACGTGCCCGCCCAGGAGATCCGCCGACAGGTAGATGGCGTCGCCGCCCAATTGTGGCAGCGGCACGCTGCCGCCGACCGCGGCCGTCACCTCCAACCCATCGTCACGGGCCTGCGCTGCGGCGGGGAGAACTGCCGAGAGCAGAAGGGCACAGAAAACAAGTCGCAGGCGGGCAGTGGTACGCATCGGCAGTTCCGAAGTAGAGCGGCGGGCGCGCCTTCTTTGCCCAGATCGTGCCCCATTTCAAACACATTGTGCGATGCAGCGAAGCCCGGCGTGGTGGTGTCACCGGCATGACACGCCTGCTGTGGAGGCTCCCCGGGGCTTCCATCGCCGGAAGCAGGGGGCTTTCGCCACGATCCACGCTGCCGCATTCTCGACGGGCCACGCCAGGCGGCGCGGGCTCGGCGAGTGGGATGACGTGGATGAACGCGACACGCAGGACGATCCTGGCTTCCAGCGCTGTGGCCGCGCTCGGCGGTCTCCGCAGGCCGGCCCTGGCCCAGTCGGCCGACCGGGTCCTGCGCTTCGTGCCCGAGGGCAACCTCGCCAACCCCGATCCGGTCTGGACCACCACCACCGTGGCGCGGAACCACGCCGCCATGATCTGGGACATGCTCTACGCCCGCGACGCCAGCTTCCGGCCGCAGCCGCAGATGGTGCAGGGGCACGAAATCTCGGACGACCGGCTGCGCTGGCGCTTCACGCTGCGCGAAGGCCTGCTGTTCCATGACGGCGAGCCGGTTCGCGCGGCGGACTGCGTCGCCAGCATCAAGCGCTGGGCGCGTCGCCGGCCGCTCGGGCAGACGCTGCTGGAACTGGCGAACGAGATGACGGCGATGGATGACCGTCGCTTCGAGATCCGCCTGAAGAAGCCCTTCGCGCTGATGACCAACGCCTTCACCGACAGCTGCTTCGTGATGCCGGAGCGGATCGCCAAGACCGACGCGTACCAGCAGATCGGGGACTACGTCGGCAGCGGCCCTTTCCGCTTCCTGCGCGACGAATGGGTGTCCGGCTCCCGCGCCGCCTATGCCCGCTTCGACCGCTACCAACCGCGGCAGGAGCCGCCGAGCTTCCTGGCCGGCGGCAAGGTGGCGAATTTCGACCGCGTGGAATGGCAGATCATCCCCGACCCCGGCACCGCCGCCTCGGCGTTGCAGAGCGGCGAGGTGGACTGGGTGCAGCAGCCGCAGGTGGACCTGCTGCCGGTGCTTCGGTCCAGCCCCGGTGTCACGGTGGCGGTCAACGACAAGGTAGGCGCCGTGGCGATGCTGGCGGTGAACCACACGCAGCCGCCCTTCGACAACCCGAAGCTGCTGCGGGCCATCCTGTCGGCGGTGGACCAGTCAGACTTCATGCAGGCCGCGACGGGGGGCGAGGCGTCGCTCTTCCATATTCCCTGCGGCATCTTCACGCCGGGCCTGCCGATGGCGACCGATGCCGGGATGGAGGTCCTGACCAGCCCGCGCGACATCGAGCGCAGCCGCAAGCTGGTGGCCGAGAGCGGCTACAAGGGCGAGCGCATCGTGCTGATGTCGCCCTCCGACTACCCGGCGACGCAGAGCCTGGCGCAGGTCGCCACCGACCTGATGAAGCGGCTCGGCCTCAACGTCGATTACGTCAGCACGGACTGGGGCACGCTGGTGCAGCGGCGCACCAGCAAGGAGCCGTCGGACAAGGGCGGTTGGAACGCCTACTGCACGACCTACGAAGGCCTGACCGTTGCCGATCCGGCCACGCACATCCCGCTGCGCGGCAACGGCCCGGCCGGCTGGTTCGGCTGGCCCACGAGCCCGCGGCTGGAAGCCCTGCGCGACCGTTGGTTCGACGCGCCGGACGAGGAGGCGCAACATGCGATCGCCTCGGACATGCAGCGCGTCGCCTTCGAGGAAGTGCCGTTCTTCCCGCTCGGCCAGATCTTCACCTCCACGGCCTTCCGCGACACCCTGACCGGGATCGTGCCGGCCTCGATGCCGATCTTCTGGAACGTCCGGAAGGCCTGACGGAACCTCGGCGGAGGCACGCGCGCCCTCCGCCGGCACCTTTACCTCCCGCGCGAAACTGTCAGGACGCGTCTTGAGTCACCCGCCATCCATCGACTTCCCCGACACGCTGGTGGCGCTGGGGGCCAACCTGCCGGGCGAGGACGGGCAGGGGCCGCTGGAAACCTGCCGCAGGGCGGCGGCGGCGCTGGACGGGATCTGCGGCCTGCCGCTCGTGGCGGTCTCGAACTGGTGGGAAACGCCGCCCGATCCGCCGGACCCGGACTCGCCGCCCTACGTCAACGGCGTGGCGCGCCTGCGCGGCGTCGCGCCGCCGGAACTGCTGCTCGAGGCGACGCAGAGCATCGAGAACCGGATGGGGCGGGTCCGCAGTCGCCCGAACGCGCCTCGCACCCTGGACCTGGACCTGATCGCGGTCGGCGCGTTCCTGCGTGAGACGCCGGACCCCATCCTGCCGCACCCGCGCGCCCGGCTCCGCCGCTTCGTGCTCTGCCCGCTGGCGGAAGTCGCGCCGGAATGGCGCAACCCGCGGACGGGCGAAACGCTGGAGGAGATGATCCGGGCAGCGCCTCCCATGCTGATGCGGCGGCTGTGACGCTGGCCGCAACTTGTTTTCCGGCGCTGGTCGGTCTATCTGTTGCTATTCTCCGAAGCAGAAGTTGGTACCACGCATGGCCCGCGTCACGGTTGAAGACTGCATTCTCCAGGTTCCGAACCGCTTCGAGCTCGTTCTCCTGGCCGCCCAGCGCGCGCGCAACATCAGCCGCGGTGAGGAGCTGACGCTCGACCGCGACAACGACAAGAACCCCGTCGTGGCGCTGCGCGAGATCGCCGACGAGACGGTGGAGCTGCCGGAGCTGGAGCAGGACATCATCAAGTCGCTGCTGCGCGCGCCGGAGCCGGAGCCGGTGGAAGAGGAGGTCATCGACCTGATCGCCACCGACGAGAACATCTTCGGCGTCATGGATGTCAACGAGGCGGAGGCCAACGAGGCCGGCATCAGCGTCGACGATGCCAGCGCCGATGACATCGAGGCGGCCATCGCCGCCGAGCTGGGCGGCGGCCGCCGCTGAGCCGCCCGGGCATGCCCATCACCGGCTCCCCGCTGGGCTGGGTGGCGCATGCCCCCGAAGGCGCGATCGGCACCCTGGCGACCGCGCCGGGGACCGCCGGGGATGAGGGACGGCAGCTCGCCTCCCTGGTCCATTCCTACGATCCGCGCACCGACGTCGCCGCGATCGAGCGTGCCTACGAAGTCGCGCGGCAGGCGCATGAGGGGCAGCGTCGCGAGAACGGCGACCCTTATATCGGCCACCCGCTCGCGGTGGCGCAGATCCTCGCCGGCTACCGGCTCGACACCGCTACCATCGTCACGGCGCTCCTCCACGACACGGTGGAAGACACCGGGCTGACGCTCGGCAAGCTCGAGAAGCAGTTCGGGGCCGAGGTCGCGCGGCTGGTGGACGGCGTCACCAAGCTGACCCGGCTGGAACTGCAGTCCGAGCGCACCAAGCAGGCGGAGAACTTCCGCAAGCTCGTCCTGGCCATGAGCGAGGACATCCGTGTCCTGCTGGTGAAGCTGGCGGACCGGCTGCACAACGTCCGCACGCTGCACCTCGTGGTGAAGCCCGAGAAGCGGCAGCGCGTCGCCCGCGAAACCATGGAGATCTACGCGCCCCTGGCCGAGCGCATCGGCATGGAGGCGCTGCGCACCGAGCTGCAGGCGATCTGCTTCCGCGAGCTCCAGCCCGATGCGTTCCAGACGATCTCGGCGCGCCTGGCCTTCCTGCACGGGCAGGGGGCCGACCTGATCGAGGAGGTCACCGACGACCTTCGCCGCAAGCTGGTGGCGGCCGACGTGCCGGTGATGGAGATCAAGGGGCGCGAGAAGTCGGCCTACTCGATCTGGCTCAAGATGCACGAGAAGAAGGTTGAGTTCGAGCAGCTCTCGGACATCATGGCCTTCCGCGTCATCGTGCCGGACAAGGGCCAATGCTACGCGGCGCTGGGAGCGGTGCACTCGGCCTATCGCGTGGTGCCCGGGCGCTTCAAGGACTACATCTCCACGCCCAAGCCCAACGGCTACCAGTCGCTCCATACGGGCGTGACGGTGCCGGAGCGGCGCAACGCCAAGATCGAGGTGCAGATCCGCACGCCGGAGATGCACGAGGTCGCGGAATACGGCGTCGCGGCACACTGGATCTACAAGCAGGGGCCGGAAGGGGCGCAGGCGACGCGCCGGCGCTATCCATGGGTCAAGGACCTGCTGGATATCCTGGAGAATGCCGGCGAGGCGCAGGACTTCCTGGAGCACACCAAGCTCGCGCTGCACCAGGACCAGGTCTTCTGCTTCACGCCCAAGGGTGACCTGATCGCGCTGCCACGCGGCTCGACCCCGGTGGACTTCGCCTATCAGGTCCACAGCCAGGTGGGCGACGCCTGCGTCGGCGCCAAGATCAACGGCCAGATCCGCCCGCTGCGGCAGCCGCTGGAGAACGGCGACCAGGTCGAGATCATCACGGCGCGCGGCAACACGCCCAACCCGGCCTGGGAACGCTTCGTCGTCTCGGGCAAGGCCAAGGCCCGCATCCGCCGCTTCGTGCTGGCCCGCCAGCGCGAGGAATCGCGCGAGCAGGGCCGCTCCGCCATCGCGCGCGCCTTCCGTCAGGAAGGCCTCGACTTTTCCGAGAAGATCGCCGAGCCCGCGGTCAAGGCGCTCAAGCAGCCGGGCTTCGACGAGCTCTGCATCGCGGTGGGCGGCGGGCACATCGCCCCGCGCGACGTGCTGCACGCGGCGGTGCCGGAGCTGCGCGGCCCCGTGCGCGCCCTGCATGAAGGCCTGCCGCTCACACCCGCCCGCGGCAAGCCCGGCGCCACCGTGGTGCCGACGCGGCAGGCGCGCCGGCCTGAGGCGGCCTACGGCATCACCGGCCTGGTCAGCGGCATGGCGGTCAGCTTCGCCGGCTGCTGCCATCCGGTGCCGGGCGACCGGATCGTGGGGATCGTGACCACCGGCAAGGGCGTCACCATCCACAACGCGGAATGCTCGACGCTGACTTCCTTCGCGGCGACGCCCGAGCGCTTCATCGACGTGGACTGGGACACCGCGGCCGGTGCCGGCGGGCAGCATGTGGCGCGGCTCTCGGTGGTGACGGCGAACGACGCGGCGGCGGTGGCGGCCATGACGATCGCCATGGCCAAGCAGGACGGCAAGATCCAGTCGCTGAAGTTCGTCCACCGCGCCGCCGACTTCAGCGAGCTGACGGTGGACCTGGAGGTCAAGGACCTTCGCCACCTGTCGGGCGTCATCGCCACGCTTCGTGCGACGCCGGGCATCGAGCAGGTCGAGCGGGCCAAGGGCTGAAAGCAAGCATGATCATCGGCCTGGGCAACGACATGGTGGACATCCGCCGCATCGAGCGCGTGCTGGAACGCCACGGCGAGCGCTTCCTGGAGCGCGTCTTCACCCCGGCCGAGCGCCGCAAGGCGGAGATGCGGACCGAGCGCATCCGCGCCGCGACCTATGCCAAGCGCTTCGCGGCCAAGGAGGCGGCCTCCAAGGCGCTGGGCACGGGCTTCCGCGCCGGCGTCTTCCACCGCGACCTGGGGGTGGTGAACCTGTCCACCGGTCAGCCGACGATGCGCCTGACCAACGGGGCGGCCGAGCGCCTGGCGGCGATCACGCCGGCCGGCTACGGCGCGCAGGTCAGCCTGACCATGACCGACGAATGGCCCTATGCCGAGGCCGTGGTGATCATCTCCGCCGTGCCGCTGCCCTGACGACGCTGCAGGGCTGCCTCTCGCCCGCAGCGATCCGGCCATGCTCCCGCGGGGCGCTTCCTTGACAGGGCGGAGGGGCAGGGGGTCTAACCGCCGCGCAGCTGCCCGCTTCCGGTGGCACGCGAAGGCGGATTTCTCCCTTTGAACAGCATGGCGAAGAAGAAGACCCAGGGTGGCTGGCTCGAGAGCCTGAAGACCATCATCTATGCCGTGGTGATCGCCGTCGCGATCCGGACGGTGGCTTTCGAGCCCTTCAACATCCCTTCCGGCAGCATGATCCCGACCTTGCAGGTCGGCGACTACCTGTTCGTGTCGAAGTATTCCTACGGCTACTCGAACGCCTCGTTGCCCTTTGCGCCGAACCTGATCTCTGGCCGCCTGTTCGGCCGGCTTCCGGCGCGTGGCGACGTGGCCGTGTTCAAGCTGCCCGCGGACGGCGAGACCGACTACATCAAGCGCATCATCGGCCTGCCCGGCGACCACATCCAGGTGCGCGAGGGGCTGCTCTACGTGAACGGGCAGCCGGTGAAGGTCGAGCCGGTCGGACCCTACACGGTTGAAGGCGACGGGCCGCGCATCGTGGTGCGGCTGCTGCACGAGACGCTGCCCGCCAGCCCCGGCGCCCAGCCCCGGACGCACGACATCCTCAAGGCCACCAACCAGGGCGACGCCAACAACACGCCCGAATACGTGGTGCCGGCGGACCGGCTCTTCGCCATGGGCGACAACCGCGACAACAGCCAGGACAGCCGCTACATGAACGCGGTGGGCTTTATTCCGGTGGAGAACCTGGTGGGGCGCGCGGAATTCCTGTTCTTCTCGTGGGACGGCTCGGCCAGCTGGTGGCAGGTCTGGCGCTGGCCGCTCGCGATCCGCTGGAGCCGGCTGTTCACGGCCGTTCGCTGATTGACGTGACCGATTTCCTTCGCCGCCTGGGACACGACTTCGCCGACCCCGCGCTGCTGTCCCAGGCTCTTACCCACCGCTCCGCCGCCGACCCGCGGCGCCGGCAGCTCGACAGCAACGAGCGGCTGGAGTTCCTGGGCGACCGCGTCCTCGCGCTGACCGTCGCGGAATGGCTGTCGGAGCGTTTCCCGCAGGAGCGTGAGGGCGAGCTCGGCAAGCGTCTGTCGGTCCTCGTGGCGGCCGACGTCCTGGCCAAGGTGGGCGAGGAGATCGGCCTGTCGCAGGCGCTGCGCATTCCCCCCGCCGAAGGGCGTACCGGGCTGCGGCAGCGCGCCACCGTGCTGGCCGACGCGACCGAGGCGCTGATCGGCGCGCTCTACCTTGATGGCGGCCTGGAAGCGGCGCGCCGCTTCGTGCGCCAGGAATGGGCGAAGTGGATCGCGGCCGACGTCACGCCGCCGATGTCCGCCAAGAGCCGGTTGCAGGAACACACGCTGGGCCGCGGCCTCGGCCTGCCGGAATACCAGCTCGTTTCCGCCACGGGTCCCTCGCACGCACCCGTCTTCGTGATAACCGTCCAGGCCGCCGGACGGGTGGCGGAAGGCACCGGCGACACCAAACGTTCCGCCGAGCAGCAGGCGGCCGAGAACTGGCTGGCCGGGCTGGAAGGGCGCAGCGATGTCTGAACAAGCTCCGTCTGAAGGGGCTCCGCAGCCGACCCGCGCCGGCATCGTGGCGGTGGTGGGCGCGCCCAATGCCGGCAAGTCCACGCTGGTGAACCGGATGACCGGCGCCAAGGTCTCGATCGTCTCGCCCAAGCCGCAGACCACCCGCTTCCGGGTGCGCGCCGTGCTGATGAACGGCGCGTCGCAGGTCGTTCTGACCGATACGCCGGGCATCTTCCGGCCCAAGCGCCGGCTGGACCGCGCCATGGTGGCGGCCGCCTGGAACGGCGCGCAGGATGCCGACATGGCGCTGCTGGTGGTGGATGCCCGCGCCGGGTTGACCGAGGCGGTGCAGGCCATCATCGACCGCCTCAAGAAGGGTAGCCCGACGCTCTGGCTGGTGCTGAACAAGACCGACCTGTTCGACACCAAGCGCCTGCTGCCGCTCACCGCGCAGCTGAACGAGCAGCTGACCTTTGCCGAAACCTTCATGATCAGCGCCGAGACCGGCGACGGGGTGGAGCGGCTGAGCAACGCCCTGGCGGCCGTGATGCCGGAAGGTCCCTGGCTCTTCCCCGAGGACGAGCTTTCGGACCTCAACGAACGCATGCTGGCCGCCGAGATCGTGCGCGAGCAGATCCTGCGCCAGACCCATGACGAGGTGCCGCACCACGCCACCGTCGAGACGGAATCCTGGAGCGAGCGCCGCGACGGCAGCGTGCGGGTGGACTGCACCATCTATGTCGGGCGGGCCTCCCAGAAGGCCATCCTGATCGGCGACGGCGGCGCCCGCATCAAGGAGATCGGCCGCCGCGCGCGCGAGGAGCTGACGAAGCTGCTGGAGCGCCGCGTCCACCTGTTCCTGAACGTCAAGGAACGTCCCGGCTGGGACGAGGAGCGTGCCCGCCTGCGCGCCATCGGGCTGCACGAGGAAGAAGGCTAGCGCAGCCTTGGAGTGGGAAGCCCCCGCCATCGTGCTCGATGCCCGCACCTACGGCGAGGGCGGGGCGATCGTGACGCTGCTCACCGAGGATCACGGGCGCCATGCCGGGCTGGTGCGCGGCGGCTCCTCCCGCGCCCAGGCCGCGCTCTGGCAGCAGGGCAACCTGGTGGAGGTGCGCTGGGTGGCGCGCCTCGCGGATCAGCTCGGCAACCTGACGGGTGAGCTGGTCCACCCCACGGCGGCGCTGGTGCTGGAGGATGCGCTGGCGCTGGCGCTGCTCACCGGCGCCTGCGCCGTGGCCGCCGAGGCCCTGCCAGAGCGCGAGGCCTATCCCGCCCTGTTTCGCGGTCTGCTGCCGGTGATCGCCCACCTTGCCGCGGGGGTGGAAACGGTGCTGCCGGACTACCTCCGCTGGGAGGTGTCGCTGCTGCGGGACCTGGGCTACGGCCTGGACCTGGAGCGTTGCGCAGCGACCGGGGTGCAGGAGGGCCTGACCCACGTCTCGCCCCGTAGCGGCCGCGCTGTCTCAGCCGAGGCCGCGGCACCCTATGCCGACCGGCTGCTGACGCTGCCGGGTTTCCTGATGGATCGGGCGGCACCCTCCGGCTGGGCGGATTGGGACGCCGCCCTGCGCCTCACGGGCTATTTCCTGGAGCGCGACGTGTTCGGCGCCACGCACCGCGCGATGCCGGCGGCGCGCGAGATGCTGGCGAGCCGCATCGCCGACCGGGCCCAGCGGGAACGGGGCGCGACGTCGGGGGAGGGCGCCTCGCCCGATGCTTCCCCCAGGCCGGATGAGCGGCAGGGATAGCCCGGCTCCGGGGTGGGAAGCCGCTTGGTGCTGGTGATCGGTCACCCCATCTGGTAAAACTGCGCGTAAGAGAACGAAGAGAGAACAAGCGGGGCTGCCCACCATGCCGGATGACCTGAAGACCCTGCACCCTGGGCCCGATGGCGGCCGTATCCACGACGCGCCTCTCGCCGCCGCACTCAGCGAGCGCTACCTCGCCTATGCCATGTCCACCATCGTCTCGCGGTCCCTGCCGGACGTGCGCGATGGGCTGAAGCCGGTGCACCGCCGGCTGCTCTGGGCCATGCAGCAGCTCAAGCTCGACCCCGCCGGCGGCTTCAAGAAATGCGCCCGCGTGGTGGGCGACGTGATCGGTAAGTACCACCCGCACGGTGATGCCTCGGTCTACGAGGCGCTGGTGCGGCTGGCGCAGGACTTCGCCGCCCGCTACCCGCTGGTCGAGGGCCAGGGGAACTTCGGCAACATCGACGGCGATAACGCCGCGGCGATGCGCTACACCGAGGCCAAGCTCACCGAGGTCGCCAAGGCGCTGCTGGAAGGCATCGAGGACGATGCCACCGACTTCCGCGCCACCTACGATGGCGAGGAGCAGGAGCCGATCGTCCTGCCCGCCGCCTTCCCCAACCTGCTGGCCAACGGCGCCAACGGCATCGCCGTGGGCATGGCCACCTCGATCCCGCCGCACAATGCCGGGGAACTCTGCTCTGCCGCGCTGGAACTGCTGCGCATCGAGCATCCGGCCAATGCCCGCGACGCCCGCCCGGCCACCACGGCGGAGCTGCTGCGCCACGTTCCCGGCCCTGACTTCCCGACCGGCGGCGTGCTGGTGGAATCGGCCGAGAGCATCCTCAGCGCCTACGAGACCGGCCGCGGCGGCTTCCGCCTGCGCGCGAAGTGGGAGCGCGAGTCCCTCAAGAACGGCACCTGGCAGATCGTGGTCACGGAGATCCCGTACCAGGTCGGCAAGAGCCGGCTGATCGAGCAGATCGCCGAGCTGATGGAGGCCAAGAAGCTCCCGCTGCTGGCGGATATCCGCGACGAGAGCACCGACGTGGTGCGCATGGTGCTGGAGCCGCGCGTCCGCACGGTGGAGCCCGCGGTGCTGATGGAGTCGCTGTTCCGGCTGACCGCGCTGGAATCGCGCATCCCGCTGAACATGAACGTGCTGACGGCCGACCGCACGCCGCGGGTGCTGGGCCTGCGCGACGTGCTGCGACACTGGCTCGACCATCGCGAGGTCGTGCTGGTGCGGCGTTCGAAGCACCGCCTCGCCGCGATCCAGCGGCGGCTGGAGGTGCTGGACGGCTACCTGATCGTCTTCCTCAACCTCGACGAGGTGATCCGCATCGTCCGCGAGGAGGACCATCCGAAGGAAGCGCTGATCCGCACCTTCGAGCTGACCGATATCCAGGCCGAGGCCATCCTCAACATGCGGCTGCGGGCGCTCCGCAAGCTCGAGGAGATGGAGCTCCGGCGCGAGCACAAGAAGCTGACGACCGAGGGCAAGGCGCTGCAGCGCCTGCTCGACAGCGAGCCGGCACGCTGGCGCCGCATCGGCGAGGAAATCGAGGCGACGCGCGAGAAGTTCGGCTCCGGCAGCCTCGGCGACCGCCGCACGCTCCAGTCCGAGGCGCCAGTCGCCGCGCTGATCGATGAATCCGCTTTCGTGGAGCGCGAGCCGATCACCGTGATCCTGAGCGAGAAGGGCTGGCTGCGGGCGGTGAAGGGCCACCTGGCGGCGGATGCGGAGCTTCGCTTCAAGGAGGGCGACAGCCTCCGCCTTTCGCTGCACGCCGAAACCTCGGACCGGATCTGCTTCCTGGCCTCGAACGGCCGCAGCTACACCGTGAAGGCCGACAGCCTGCCGCGCGGGCGGGGCGACGGGCAGCCGGTTCGCCTGACCATCGACCTCGGCAACGAGGACGAGGTCGTGGCCGCCTTCCTGTACCGCGAGGGCCTGCGCTTCCTGCTGGCCTCGGGCAGCGGCCGCGGCTTCATCGCGCGGTCGGAGGATCTGCTGGCCGAGAAGCGCACCGGCAAGCAGGCGCTGGTGGTGGAAGCGCCCGACCGCCTCGTGGCCTGCGTGGACGCGGTGGGCGACAGCGTGGCGGCGATCGGCGAGAACCGGAAGCTGCTGGTCTTCCCGCTGGAGCAGGTGCCGCAGATGACGCGCGGGCGCGGCGTGTCGCTGCAAAGCTTCAAGGACGGGCAGCTCTCGGACATCAAGGTCTTCAACCGGGCCGAGGGCCTGACCTGGGTGCTGGGCGGCCGCACCCGGACCGAAACGGCGCTAGCCGGCTGGCGCGGCAATCGCGGCGGTGCCGGCAAGATGCCGCCCAACGGCTTCCCGAAGTCGAACCGCTTCAGCGGCTGAGCGGCGCCGTGGCCGTGCCGGAGGATGCTCCTCCGGCTGGCTGGCTCAGCCCGCCACCATCTCCGGCGTGAGGTTGGCCTGAGGCGGTGCCGCCTCCGCATCGGTCAGCAGGCGCCAGGCGCCGCCGGTCAGGATCTCGCTCGGCCGGAAGCGCGCTTTGTAGGCCATCTTGCGACTCTGCGGCACCCAGTAGCCCAGGTACACGTAGGGCAGGCCGAGCTTCGCGGCGTGGGAGACCAGCCACAGGATCGCGTAGGTGCCCAGCGACCGCCGCTCCAGCGACAGGTCGTAGAAGCTGTAGACCGCCGACAGCCCGTCCTCGAGAACGTCGGTCAGGCAGGCGCCCACCAGCCGGTCCGGCTCGTCGCGGAACTCCACCAGGCTGGTGGTGATCGGCGTGTCCTCCACCATGGCGCGGTAGTCGTAGAAGCCCATGGCCGCCATGTCGCCGTCGCCGTGGCGGTCCCGCTGATACCGTTGGAACAGCGCGAACTGTTCCGCCGTGGCGCGCGGCGCAACCTCGCGCGACTGCACGGCCGCATTCAGGCGGGCGATCTTCCGCTGCGTCTTGTCGGGCGAGAAGCTCGCCACGCGGATGCGGATGGGGATGCAGGACCGGCAGCCCGGGCAGACCGGCGCGTAGGCGATGTTGTGCGACCGGCGGAAGCCTGCGCGCGACAGGCGGTCGTGCAGTGCCTCGCCCTCGCTGCCGATGAGCTCGGTCACGATCTTCCGCTCCGTCCGGCCCTCCAGGTAGGGGCAGGGCAGCGGGGCCGTGGTGTAGAAGAATTGCGGGCGCGTGGTGGGGCGGAGCGACATCGTTGCCCTATAGTTCGGCATCCGCGGGCCGCACGGCAATGGGCCAGCCGCGCAAGCCGCCACGAAGCCTGATCATGGCGTGGCCTGGGGCGTGGCCCGGGGCGCGGCCCGGGGCGCGGCCGAGGGGCGGAGGTGCAGGCGCTCCACCGCCTCCGCCTGGAGCCCGAGGCGGAGGAACTGGCCCCTGACCCATCGCGGCGTCAGGTCGGCCCAGTGGCCCGACAGCGGGTTGCCGGACTGCCCCGTCGCCGTCACCGCCAGCAGCCCGTCCGTGTCCGAAAGGTCCGCCACCAGCCGCAAGCCGGCGCCGTGCACGTCGGCGAAGTCCTCCGTCGTGCCCCCCCGGTTCACCGTCTGATCGTCGCCCGGTGTTGCCACCGCGATCGTGGTGAGCCTGCCCAGGAGGGGCAGCGCCTTGAGCAGCGGATGCTCGAAGCGCGCCACGTGGGCCGCGCCCCAGCGCCAGGAAGCGGGCTCACCGCCGAAGCGCTCCGTCAGGTGCCGCACCGCGCGCTCCAGGGCTTCGCCCACGGTGGCGTCGCAGCCCGCATCGCCGCACCAGCGCCGGCCAGCGGCCTCGTCACCGAGGATATGCGCCACGAATTCGGCGCTCGCCCGCAGCCCTTCCGGGTTGCCGGCCTTGGCCAGCACCAGGCGCCCGAACTCCGCCAGCCAGGCGTTGAAGATCAGCGGCTGCGGCCGGTCCGGGGCCATCTGCCCGTCCCAGCCCAGCAGCAGGTCGCGTGCGGCGCCGACCTCGCCCCAGGGGCGGGGCAGGGCGCGCAGCCGCGGCAGGAGGTCGCGCGCCAGCAGGCTGACGCTGTCGTTCTGCAGCGCCGCAAAATCCTCCGGCGCGTGGCGCGGGCGGGAGCGCAGAACCTCGGCGATCCGCCGGAAGCGCCAGTCCCCCGGCCAGTCGCGGGCGAGAAACACCGGCGAGCCCTCGGGCTGCACGCGGTTGTTGGCGTTGGCTACCATGCCGCCCGCCGGCCGCACCACGTTGGGCATCGCGTCGAAGGGCACCCAGCCGGTCCAGTCGTGGCTGCCGTCCCAGCCGGGCGAGGGCATGCTGCCGTCGCCGCCGGCGCGGACCGGCGTCCGGCCCGACAGGAACATCGCCACGCCGCCGTCGCGGTCCGCCACGGTGATGTTCTGGGGCGGGCTGGTGATGCGGGCCACGGCCCGGCCGGCCTCGTCGAGGTTGCGGGCGAGGTTCAGCGCGCGCAGCCCCGAAGGGGCGGTGTCGTCGGGTGCGAGGTTCGCCATGGCCACCGCCAGCACCGTGCCGTCGTCGGGCCAGAGGTCCAGGTCCGACAGTACCGGCCCGTGGCGGGTTTCGCGGACGCGCAGGATCTCGTCCGGCCGGCCGCGCACCGCGATGCGCTCCTCGCGCACCGTGAACGGCCGTGGGCCCTCGGGCGTCTCGTACTGGTCCTTGCCGACCAGGCGCTCGACGAAGCTGTCCTGGGTGTCGGAGGTGGTGGTGGTGAAGCCCCAGGCCAGGCGCTCGTTGCGGCCGATCACCATGAAGGGCACGCCCGGCGCGGTGGCGCCCGCGAGCATCCGCCCGCCGGGCAGATCGATGCGGGCCAGGTACCACAGGATCGGCGCCCCGAAGCCCAGGTGCGGGTCGGAGGCGAGCAGCGCTCCGCCGGTGGTCGAGCGCGACGCCGACACCGCCCAGGCGTTGGAGGCCGTGCTGGGCAACGGGGCATCCACGGGGAATTCCGGCAGCGCCGCCAGCAGCGGCCCGAGGCCCGGCAGGGCTGCCGCGGGCAGCGCGCCTTCAGGCGCGGGTCCCCCAGGCGCGGACCCTTCGGGCGCCGACCCTCCGGACAGCGCCGCGACCTCGGCGCGGCCGGAACTCCGGTCCGTGGGCCAGAGGTCTTCCAGCTGTTCCGCCGTCACCTTGCCGGCCACCCGGGCGCGCTGGAGCTCGGCCCGCCAGTTCCCCGACAGGTAGAGTCCCATCACCTTGCCCCAGAGCAGGCTGTCGCGCGCTGTCCAGGGCTCCGGCGCGCCGAGCAGCAGGAACTCCGGCGCCGCGAAGCGCCCGCGCGCGCTGATCCAGCTGTTCACGCCCGCCGCGTAGGCATCGAGCAGCCGCCGCGTGCCCTCGTCCAGCACCGCCAGGTCCGCCTCCGCCCGGCGCGCGAGGCCCAGCGTCCGCGTGAAGCGGTCGGCCCGCAGCGTCGCGGGACCCGCGATCTCCGACAGGCGGCCGCTGGCGCCGCGGCGCATCAGCTCCATCTGGAACATCCGGTCGCGCGCGTGCAGCACGCCCAGCGCCATGGCCGCGTCGAACTCGTTGTTCGCCCGGATGCGCGGCACGCCGTCGCGGTCGAGCGTGATCTCCACCGGCGCCGACAGGCCCGGCAGGTCGAGCGTTTCGTCCCGGCCGGGCAGGGTCCACCACAGCAACCCGGCCACCGCACCGGGCAGAACGAGGATCAGCACCACCAGGGCGCTCAGGCTCCGCAGGACGAATCGGCGGAAGGATCGTTGGCGTCGAGGCATGCGAAACGCAGTATGGTGCGTCCGGGCGTGGTCGTCAGCGTGGCGATCGCGCCGGCGGAGGGTTCCACGCATGAGCTTGCTGCCCCGCAACGGCGCGGCCCGCTGCCCGCTCAACCTGTTCGGCGCCACGCTGCGCTGGACCGAGTGGGGCCCCCTGGACGGGGCGCCGGTGGTCTGCGTCCACGGGCTGACCCGCACAGGCCGCGACTTCGACGCGCTGGCGCAGGTGCTGGCGGGGCAGGGGCGGCGCGTCATCTGCCCCGACATCTTCGGCCGCGGCCTCAGCGACTGGCTGCCCGACGGCCACCTCTACGCCGTTCCCACCTATGTCGCCGCGCTGCTGCCGGTGCTGGCCGCGCTGGGCCGCCCCTATGACTGGGTCGGCACCTCGATGGGCGGGTTGATCGGCATGATGGTGGCCACCGTGCCGGGCAACCGGCTGCGCCGCCTCGTGCTCAACGATGTCGGCCCGGCCATCCCGGCGGAAGCGCTGCGCCATATCGCCTCCTACCTGTCCACCGGCCAGGACTTCCCCGACCTGCGGGCACTGGAAGCGCATCTGCGGGTGATCCACGCCCCCTTCGGCCCGCTCACCGACACCCAGTGGGAGCACCTGGCCCGCACCAGCGCCCGCATGACGGCGGACGGTCGGCTGGTGCTGCACTACGACCCGGCCATCGCCGAGCCCATGCGCCAGTCGCCGCCGGTGGATGTCGACCTGTGGAAGTTCTGGGACGCCGTGCAGCAGCCCGTGCTGGTTCTGCGCGGCGCCCGCAGCGAGCTCCTGCAGCCTGACACCGTCGCGCGGATGCTGGAACGCGACGGGGTGGAGGCCGCCGAGGTTCCCGGCTGCGGACATGCGCCGGCGCTGATGGACCCGGGACAAACGGCGCTGGTGGCCGAGTTCCTTGGCCGCTGGCTCTCGCCGCAGGCGGGGTTGAAACCGGAGGGTGGCCGGTAACCATCCGGCGCCGCGCGACGTTGACCCACCGTTTGCCGGCCCCAAAGCCGGCTCCGGAGGAGAACCACGCACGATGTCAGCCTTGTCCCGCCGCAGCGCCCTCCTGCTCGGCCTGTCCACGCCGGCCTTTCTTGCTGCCTGCGCCACCACGCCGCCCATGAGCCCGCCTGACCCGACCGGCATGGCTGACCCCGAGATGCGCGCGCTGCTCGCGAGCCTGGCGTCGCTGGGTCCGAAGCCGCTCGAAGGGCTGACCCCCGCCGAGGCCCGCCGGCAGCCGGGGCTGGCCGATGCCACGCTCAACCTCCTGCGGCAGCAGAACAAGCCGACCACGCCGCGCGCCGTGCCGTTGGTCAAGGACGTCACCATCCCGGGGCCGGGCGGCCCGCTGCAGGCGCGCGTCTACTCCTCGGCCCATATTCCGGAGATGCCTGGTCAGGCGCCGCTGCCGCTGATCGTGTACTTCCACGGCGGCGGCTGGGTGATCTCCACCATCGACACCTACGACACCTCGGCCCGCGCGCTGTCGCTCGACGCCGGGGCGGTCGTGGTGTCGGTCGAATACCGCAAGGGGCCTGAGAACAAGTTCCCCGCCGCGCATGACGACGCCTATGCCGCCTATGTCTGGGCGGTGCAGAACGCCACCACGCTGGGTGCCGACCCGAACCGCGTCG
Source organism: Roseomonas elaeocarpi (assembly GCF_042433915.1). NCBI lineage: Bacteria > Pseudomonadati > Pseudomonadota > Alphaproteobacteria > Acetobacterales > Roseomonadaceae > Roseomonas > Roseomonas elaeocarpi. Next base: position 71,384 of record NZ_JBHLUN010000015.1, read on the forward strand.
CCATCGTGGGCGAGAGCGCGGGCGGCAACCTCGCCATCGCCACGGCCCTGTCCGCCAAGGCGGGCGGTGCCCCGATGCCGCAGGCCCTGGCGCTGGTCTACCCGGTGGCGGGCACCGATACGGCCACCCCGTCCTACACGCAGTTCGCCAACGCCAAGCCGCTGAGCCGCCCGGCCGTGCTGTGGTTCGTGGGGCAGTACACGAACGGCGGGTCGGACCTTCAGGACCCGCGCCTGAACGTTTACGGCGCTGCCGACCTTCGCGGCCTGCCGCGCACGATCATCGTCAACGCGGAGATCGATCCGCTGGCCGACGACGGCGCGCGACTGGAACAGAAGCTGCAACAGGCGGGCGTGTCGGTGACGCGGCGCGTCTACCCCGGCGTGACGCACGAGTTCTTCGGCGCCGATGCGGTGCTCAGCAAAGCCAAGGACGCCCAGACCTTCGTGGCGGGTGAGCTGCGCGCCGTCTTCGTCAACACGCCCACGCCGCCCCTGCCGGCGCCGCGCGGCCGCGTCCGCCCGGTGCACCCGCGCCGCGCGACGCCCTGAGCAGGACGGAACGGGGGAGGGCTCGCGCCCTCCCTCAGCCGGCGCGCAGCCGCCGCGCCGCGTCCAGGGCGAAGTAGGTCAGCACGCCGTCGCAGCCGGCGCGCTTGAAGGCCATCAGCGCTTCCATGATCACCCGGTCCGGATCGAGCCAGCCGTTGCGGATCGCCGCCATTAACATCGCGTACTCGCCGCTCACCTGGTAGGCGAAGGTCGGCACGCGGAACTCGTCCTTCACCCGGCGGATGATGTCGAGGTAGGGCATCCCCGGCTTGACCATCACCATGTCGGCGCCTTCCGCCAGGTCCATGGCGACCTCGCGCAGCGCCTCGTCGGCATTGGCCGGGTCCATCTGGTAGGTCTTCTTGTCGCCCTTGAGCGCGCCGCCCGAGCCCAGCGCGTCGCGGAAGGGGCCGTAGAAGCCCGATGCGTACTTGGCGGCGTAGGACATGATCCGCGTGTCGATCAGGCCCTTCTCGTCCAGCGCGGCGCGGATGGCGGCGACGCGGCCGTCCATCATGTCGGAAGGGGCGAGGCAGTCGACCCCGGCCTCGGCCTGCACCACCGCCTGCCGAACCAGCACCGCAACGCTGTCGTCGTTGTGGACGTAGCCGTCGCGGATCACCCCGTCATGGCCGTGGTCGGTATAGGGATCGAGCGCCACGTCGCCGACGAGGCCGAGCTCCGGAAACGCCTTTCGCAGCGCGCGGGCACCCTGGCAGATCAGGTTCTCCGGGTTGCTGGCCTCGGTTCCCTCGGCATCCTTCAGCTCGGCCGGCGTCGCCGGAAACAGCGCCACGGCCGGGATGCCGAGCTCCACCGCCTGCCCGACATGATCCACCAGCCGGTCCAGCCCCACGCGGAACTGTCCGGGCATGGACGCGACCTCCACGGCCTCGCCGCTGCCGGGGCGGATGAACACCGGCCAGATCAGGTCGTCCACCGACAGGCGGTTCTCCGCCACCAGCCGACGCGTCCAGCCGTCGCGCCGGTTGCGACGGGGCCGGGTGAGGGGAAAACGTCCGATCGTCACGCTGGCACGCCCTTTGTGCTGAGAAACCCGGGAAGAACCGGCCCGGAACAACGGGCCTGTTTGCCCGCAAACCAGCACGGATGTCGTGTTGCGGTCGAGCCGCGGCCACACTCCCATGGTTGAGGCTTGCATGACCCCGCCGCATACCACCGGTGGAGGTCGTTGTTTCGCCTGGACACCGGCCGTGGTAGTGACCGCCCATGACTCCGTCCGAAACTCCCATCGCGATCGGCAGCGACCATGCCGGCGTGGAACTCAAGGCCCAGGTGAAGCAGGTGCTGGAAAGCGCCGGCCACAAGGTCGAGGATTTCGGCACCCACGGTCCCGAAAGCGTCGACTACCCGGACTTCGCGAACAAGGTGGCGGGCGCCGTGGTGTCCGGACAGGCCAGCTTCGGCGTGTTGATCTGCGGCACCGGCATCGGCATCTCCATCGCGGCCAACCGTCACGCCGCGATCCGCTGCGCCCTGGTGCACGACACCACCGGCGCGCGCCTGACCCGCCAGCACAACGACGCCAACGTCATCGCCCTCGGCGCCCGGCTGATCGGGCCGGAAGTCGCGATCGACGCCGTCCGCACCTTCCTGGCCACGCCCTACGAGGGCGGCCGCCACGAGCGCCGGGTGGCCAAGCTTTCGCCCGAACGCGCCCCTGTTGCCTGAGGATCCTGCCATGAACGAGCAGTCCGCCGCCCCGAACCTCCAGCGCTTCTTCTCCGCACCGCTGCGCGAGGTCGACCCGCAGATCGCCGAGGCCCTCGGGCGCGAGCTCACCCGCCAGCAGGACGGGATCGAGCTGATCGCGTCCGAGAACATCGTGTCGCGCGCGGTGATGGAAGCGCAGGGCTCGGTGCTGACCAACAAGTACGCCGAGGGCTATCCTGGCCGCCGCTACTACGGCGGCTGCGAGGTCGTGGACGTGGCCGAGACGCTGGCGATCGAGCGCGCCAAGCAGCTGTTCGGCTGCGGCTTCGCCAACGTGCAGCCGCACTCGGGCGCCCAGGCCAACCAGGCGGTGTTCCTGGCGCTGCTGCAGCCGGGCGACGTGTTCCTGGGCATGGACCTCGCCGGCGGCGGTCACCTGACCCACGGCTCGCCGGCCAACCTGTCGGGCAAGTGGTTCAAGCCGGTTTCCTACGGCGTTCGTCGTGAGGACGGGCTCCTCGACTACGAGGGCATGGAAGCCGCGGCGCGCGAGCACAAGCCGAAGCTGATCATCGCCGGCGGTTCCGCTTATTCCCGCCAGATCGACTTCGCGCGTTTCCGTCGCATCGCGGACGAGGTCGGCGCGCTGCTGATGGTGGACATGGCGCACTACGCCGGGCTGATCGCGGCGGGCGTTTACGACAGCCCCGTGCCGCACGCCCATGTCTGCACCACCACCACGCACAAGACGCTGCGCGGCCCGCGCGGCGGCATGATCCTCACGGACGACGAAGCGCTGGCCAAGAAGTTCAACAGCGCCGTCTTCCCCGGCCTGCAGGGCGGCCCGCTGATGCACGTCATCGCCGCCAAGGCGGTCGCCTTCGGCGAGGCGCTGCGGCCGGAATTCCGCACCTATGCCCGCCAGGTTGTGGCCAATGCCCGGGCGCTGGCGGCTTCGCTGCGGGAACAGGGCCTCGACATCTCCACCGGCGGGACCGACAGCCACCTGATGCTGGTGGACCTGCGGCCCAAGAAGACCACCGGCAAGGCGGCGGAAGGTTCGCTGAACCGCGCGCACCTAACCTGCAACAAGAACGCCATTCCCTTCGACCCCGAGAAGCCGATGGTGACCTCGGGCATCCGCCTCGGCACGCCCGCCGGCACCACCCGCGGCTTCGGCGAGGCGGAGTTCCGCGAGATCGGCGCGCTGATCGGGCAGGTGCTGGATGGTCTGGGCAAGGCCAATGCGCCGGACGAGAATACGGCGGCCGAGGCCGCGGTGAAGGAGCGGGTGCTCGACCTCTGCACCCGCTTCCCGATCTACCCGAACTAAGGGGTACCGGCCGGTGCGCTGCCCTTTCTGCGGAAGCGACGACACGCAGGTGAAGGACAGCCGCCCGGCCGACGAAGGCGGCTCGATCCGCCGCCGCCGCGTCTGCAACGGCTGCGGCGAGCGCTTCACCACCTTCGAGCGCGTGCAGCTGCGCGACCTGACGGTGGTGAAGTCGGACGGCAGGCGGGTTCCCTTCGACCGGGAAAAGCTCGCCCGCTCCATCCGTGTCGCGCTGCGCAAACGCCCCGTCGAGGAAGGCGTGGTGGACCGCATCGTCAACAGCCTCCAGCGCCGGCTCGAGAGCGACGGCGACAGCGAGGTGACCTCCCGCCAGATCGGCCAGATGGCGATGGAGCGCCTCAAGACGCTGGACCAGGTTGCCTATGTCCGCTTCGCCAGCGTCTACGAGAACTTCAGCGAAGCGAAGGACTTCCAGAACCTCCTGGGCTCGCTGGACAACCGCTGACGCGGCTGCCAAACCCCGCCCCTTCCATGGCGCACCATCCCGAAGACGAGCATCACATGCGCGCCGCGCTGGCCCTGGCGGCGCGCGGCCTCGGCACCACCTCGCCGAACCCGGCGGTGGGCTGCGTCATCGTGCGCGACGGGCGCGTCGTCGGCCGGGGCTGGACCGCGCCGGGCGGCCGCCCGCATGCCGAGCGGGAAGCGCTGGCCCGGGCCGGCGAGGCAGCCCGCGGCGCCACGGCCTATGTCACGCTCGAACCCTGCTCGCACTGGGGCAAGACGCCGCCCTGCGTTGACGGGTTGCGCGAAGCCGGCGTGGCGCGCGTCGTGGCGGCGATGCGCGACCCGGACCCGCGCGTGGACGGCGCCGGCTTCCGCCTCCTGCGCGAAGCGGGGATCGAGGTCACCGAAGGCGTGCTGGAGACGGAGGCGAGGGCGCTGAACGCCGGCTTCATCCTGCGCATGACCCAGGGGCGCCCGCTGGTCACGCTGAAGCTCGCCACCACGCTCGACGGCCGCATTGCGACCAAGACGGGCGAGAGCCGCTGGATCACCGGCCCCGAGGCGCGCCGGCGGGTGCATGCGCTGCGCGGCTCGCACGACGCGATCCTGGTGGGCAGCGGCACGGTGCTGGCCGATGACCCGGACCTGTCCTGTCGCCTCCCGAACTATACCCCGCGCCCGATCCTGCGCGCCGTGGCGGACAGGAGGCTGCGCACGCCGCCGACGGCGCGGCTGTTCCAGGGCGTGGGCGAGGCGGTGGTGCTGACCGCCCCCGGCCACGGGCGCGAGGCGATGGACCGCCTCACCGCCGCCGGCGCCAGCCTCGTGGTGGTGCCGCCGGCGGATGAGGCCGGCGATCTGGAGCCGCTGGCGCTGCTGAAGGCTCTCGCGGCGCGTGGCGTCACGCGCCTTCTGGCCGAGGGTGGCGCGGCGCTGTCGGCCTCGCTGCTGCGCGCGGGGCTGGTGGACCGGCTTGCCTGGTTCCATGCTCCGGCCGTGATGGGCGGCGACGGCATGCCCGCCGCCCAGGCGCTGCCGGTGGAAACGCTGCGCGCCATGCCCAGCTTCCGTCGGACCGCCGCGATCCCCTGCGGCCCCGACCTGTTCAGCGAGTACGAGCGCGCCTGATGTTCACCGGTATCATCACCGCCGTCGGAGAGATCGTCTCCGCATCCCCCATCGGCAACGGCCAGGACATGCGCCTGCGCGTGGCGACGCCCCCGGGCTGGCTGGAGGGCGCCCAGCTCGGCGCCTCCATCGCCTGTGACGGCTGCTGCCTCACCGCCGTAACGCTGGAGCCCGCGGGCTTCGAGGTCGAGGCTTCCGCCGAAACCCTGGCCCACACCGTGCTGGGCGGCTGGCAGCCGGGCACCCGGATCAACCTCGAACGGCCTCTCCGCATGGGCGACGAGCTCGGCGGCCACGTCGTGTCGGGCCACGTGGACGGCGTGGCCGAGCTGCTGTCGGCCGAGCCCGAGAACGGCTCCACCCGGCTGCGGTTCCGTGCCCCCGCCGCGCTGGCGCGCTTCATCGCGCCCAAGGGCTCGGTGACGCTGGACGGCGTGTCGCTCACGGTGAACGAGGTCTTCACCGATGCCGGGGGCGGGCACGTCTTCGGCGTCAACATCATCCCCCACACGCAGAGCGTCACCACGCTGGGCCAGCTCGAGCCGGGCGCACGGGTGAACCTCGAGATCGATATGCTGGCCCGCTACGTCGCGCGGCTGAAGGAGTTCGAGGCATGAGCCCCAGCACCGTCCGCACCTCGCTGAACGACTTCATCAGCCCCACCGAGGAGCTGATCGAGGAAGCGCGCGCCGGCCGCATGTTCGTGCTGGTGGACGACGAAGACCGCGAGAACGAGGGCGACCTCGTGATCCCGGCGCAGTTCGCGACCCCGGATGCCATCAACTTCATGGCCCGCCACGCCCGCGGCCTGATCTGCCTGGCCATGACCCGCAGCCGCGTCGAGGCGCTGGGCCTGCCGCTGATGGCGCAGAGCAACGGCACGCGGCACCAGACCGCCTTCACCGTCTCGATCGAGGCGCGCGAGGGCGTGACCACCGGCATCTCCGCCGCCGACCGCGCCCGCACTGTGGCGGTCGCGATCAACCCCGAACTCGGCCGCGCCGACATCGTGACGCCGGGCCACGTCTTCCCGCTGGCCGCCCGCGACGGCGGCACGCTGGTGCGCGCCGGCCATACGGAAGCCTCGGTGGACCTCGCGCGACTGGCCGGCCTCAACCCCTCGGGCGTGATCTGCGAGATCATGAACGAGGACGGCACCATGGCGCGGCTGCCCGACCTCGTGAGTTTCGCGCAGCATCACGGCCTCAAGCTCGGCACCGTGGCCGACCTGATCGCCTATCGCCGCCGCACCGAGCAGCTGGTCAAGCGCGTGGCCGAGAACACGCTGGAGGACGCGCCCGGCGGTCCGTGGCGCGTCATGGTTTATGCCAACACCGTCGAGTACGGCGAGCACATCGTGCTGGTGAAGGGCGACCCCGCCCGCCACCAGCCGGCGCTGGTGCGGATGCACGCGGTGAACATGCTGCACGACACGCTGAGCGCCGCGGGACCGGCCGAACTGCACGCGGCGATGCGCACCATCGACCGCGCCGGCCACGGCGTCGTGGTCCTCCTGCGCGAGCTCAAGCCCACCATCCTGAGCGAGCGCGTGCGCGCCGGCCGCGGCCGCATGGCGCCGGAGCTGCGCGATTACGGCATCGGTGCCCAGATCCTCTCCGATCTCGGCGTGCGCGAGATGGTGCTGCTATCCAACCACCCCCGCCCGATCGTCGGCCTGGAGGGCTATGGCCTTTCGGTCGTCGACACGCGCCCGATCGAGGAACAGCCATGAGCACGCAGGACGCCCCGGAACGCGGCACCGCCACGCTGGAAGGGCCCGCGCCGCGCGTGCTGCTGATCCAGGCCCCCTACTACGCCGACGTGGTGGGCGGCATGCGGGAGGGCGCGCTGCGCACGCTGGAGGCCATCGGCGCAACGGTCGAGATCGTGGACGTGGCCGGCGCCTTCGAGCTGCCGGCGGCGCTGCGCATGGCACTGCGGGCCGAGGGGAGCAGGGGCGGCCACGACGGCTACCTGATCCTCGGCTGCGTGGTGAAGGGCGACACCGACCATTACGAACACATCTGCCGGGAAGCCTGCCGCGGCGTGATGGACATCTCCGTGGAAACCGCCGCCCCGATCGGCTTCGCGCTGCTGACCGTCGCCACGCTGCAGCAGGCGGTCGAGCGTTCGCTTCCCGACCGGCACAACAAGGGGTCGGAGGCCGCCCACGCGCTGGTGGGGCAGATCGCGCTCGCCCGCCGCCTCGGCCTCGCCCCGACAGGACCCAAGGCATGAGTGGTACCCAGAAGAACAAGGGCGACGCAAAACCCGCCGCCAAGACCGGCGCCAAGCCGCTCGGTAAGGGCCGCCCGCGGCTCGGCGCCCGCGTGGCCGCGGTTCAGGCGCTGTTCCAGTCCGAGGCCAGCGGCGAAAGCGCCGAGGCGATCATCCAGCAGTTCATCAGCCACCGCCTCGGCACCATGCCGGGCGAGGGCGGCTTCGAGGAAGGCCGCGTCCCGCAGGCGGACGTACCGCTCTTCGTGAACATCGTGCGCGCTGTGGCCAAGAACGCCGAAACACTGGACCCGGTGATCGCCGGTCACCTGTCGGCCGGCTGGAGCATGGAGCGGCTCGACCCCGTGCTGCGCGCCCTGCTGCGCGCCGCGGCGGGCGAGCTCTGGTCCGGCAAGGAGCCGCCGGCCAAGGTCGTGATCAACGAGTACATGGACGTGGCGCACGGCTTCTTCGACGGCTCGGAGCCTCGCTTCGCCAACGGCGTCCTGGACGCCATCGCCAAGCACCTGCGTGGCGGGGAACTCGGCGGCACCCCCGGCGTCACGGGCTGAGATGTCGCTGCCCGCGGAGTTCGGCCTGATCGCGCGGTACTTCCGCCCGCTGGCCGGCCCGGGCGCGCTCGACCTCGCCGACGACGCGGCCATCTTGGACCTGCCCCCTGGCCGCAGCCTGGTGCTGGCGGCGGATGCCATCGTGGAAGGGGTCCACTTCCTCGCCGACGATCCGCCCGACACGGTGTCGCGCAAGCTGCTGCGCACCAACCTGTCCGACCTCGCGGCGATGGGCGCGGAGCCGCTGGGCTACCTGCTCACCACCGCTTTTCCGCGCGGCACGGCCGAGGATGTGGTGGCGGGCTTCGCCGCCGGGCTGGCGGAGGACCAGGCACTGTTCGGCCTGCAGGTGCTCGGCGGCGACACCGTCGCGATCCCGGGGCCGGGCTGCTACTCCCTAACCATCCTGGGCACCCTGCCGCGGGGCCAGGCGCTGCGGCGGAGCGGGGCCCTGCCGTGCGACGATCTGTGGGTGTCCGGCACGGTGGGCGACGGCGCACTGGGCCTCGCGGTGGGGCAGAACCGCTGGCCGGGTGACGCGGCGGGCTATCTTCTCCGCCGCTACCGCCTGCCGGAGCCGCGCCTGCGGCTGGGACAGGCGCTGCTGGGCCTGGCGCACGCGGCGATGGACGTGTCGGACGGGCTGGTGCAGGACCTCGGCCACCTTTGCCGCGCCAGCCAGGTCGCGGCCGTGATCGAGGCGGCGCGGGTGCCGCTTTCCGCGCCCGCCCGCGCGGCGGTGGAAGGGGATCCCGGCTGGCTTCCCCGCCTCCTGACGGGCGGCGACGACTACGAGTTGCTGTTCGCCGCCCCGGCCGGACGTCGGGACGATGTGCTGGCCGCGGGGCGCGCCGCCGACACGCCTGTCACGCGCATCGGCCGCTTCGCGGCGGGCGACGCCGCGGTGCAGGTCCTCGACGCCGGGGGCGACAGGCTGCCGCTCCCGACCGGGGGATGGAGTCACTTCTAGCGAGGGCCCTCACGCGGGGTGAGGGCCGGATGGTCAGAGACCGCCGCCGCCGCCGCCCGGGCCGCCAGAACCCGGCGCGTTGCTGCCACCGCCGCCGCCGCCACTGCCGGCGCCGTTGAAGCGGCCGATATTGCCGAAGAGCGACTGCAGGAAGCTGCGGTCGGTGCCCGGGACCGGCGTGGTGCGCGACACGAACTGGACGTCCTGGGTGTCCTTCGGGCCGAGCTCACGAACCCCCTGGACGACGCCCTTGTCGTCGAAGTGCACCGCCACCACGCGCTGGTTCTCCAGCCCCGGCATCTGGCCCGGGCGGATATGGGTCACCGCGCTGATGTAGTACCAGTTGCTGGGATCAAAGGTCCCGATCGCGCTGGGGGAGCCCAGCAGGGCACTGACGTCCTGCTTGGTCTGCACGCCGGGCGTGATCTGCTTCAGCTGGTCCTCGTCCACCCGGTTGCCGCGAACCTCGCGCGGGGCGCCGAATACCGAGCAGCCTCCGAGCGGGACGGCACCCAGCAGGATGGCGGCCAGGGCCAAGCCGGCGCGGCCGGTTCGCCTGGAGCGGGTTGACCCTGACGGGTCGCGATTGACGGGGGAGGGGGCACGGGCCATCTCGTCGGGCGGATTGCCACCGCCGGGCGGCCCGGTCAACGGCTCGATCGCCGCCACGGGGCGCATGGCGTGGTTCGTTGCACGATCGGGATACGGCATGGGCCTCCTTGGCCTCCTCAGGCGCAAGCCCTTCGAGCGGACGGGCTTCGAGCTTTATACCACCACGGTGTCGGCCGCGCGCGCGCCCGCGCTGTTCGAGCACCACGCGATTCCCGATACGCTGGAAGGCCGCTTCGACGCCATCGCCCTGCACGTCGCGCTGCTGGTCCACCGGCTGCGGCACGACGCGGACGCGCGGGGCGCGCCGCTCGCCCAGGCGGTGTTCGACGCCATGTTCGCCGACATGGACATCAGCCTGCGGGAGATGGGGGTAGGCGACATGTCCATCGGCAAGCGGGTGAAGCGGATGTGGGAAGCCTTTCATGGCCGCGCCCGCGCCTACGAGGCCGCGCTGGATCAGCCCGGCCACGCGTCGCTGGAGGACGTGCTGGTGCGCAATATCTGGAGCGGGCAGGCGCCGGAGGGCGCGGCGGCGCTGCTGGCGGCGCGCGTCCGGGCCCTTTCGGCGGGTTTGCGGCGGCAACGGCTGGACGATCTGGCGCGAGGCCAGGTGAGCTACGACATGGGTGCAGCATGAACAACGAATTGTCCCGTCCCATCGTCCTCGCCCACATCCCCGCCGCCGGCCGGCAGGAGCGCGTGGAAGCGAGCCCCGCCGAGCGCGAGGCCCTGGCCCGCCGCTTCGAACTGCTCGCGCTCGACAGCCTTCAGGCCGAGGTCACGATCAAGCCCACGATCGACGGTGGCTTCTCCGTGGTCGGGCGGATGCGCGCCGAGGTGGTCCAGGCCTGCGTCGTCACGCTGGAGCCGGTGCCGCAGCACATCGATGAGGCGGTGAACTGGCAGGTGGTCCAGGCCGCCGCCGGCGAGGAGGAAGAGCCGGGCGAGGAGGATGACCTCGACGGTCCCGACCAGGTGGAGGTGTCGGACGGCGTCCTCGACCTCGGCGAGGAGATCGCGCAGCAGCTTTCGCTGGCGCTCGACCCTTATCCCCGCGCCCCCGGTGCCGGGCTCGGCGAGGAAGGGGTGGGCGATGGCCCCTTCAATCCTTTCGCGGTCTTGCGTACCGTGCAGCGCAAGAGCTGAGATCACCCATTCCCCCGGCGGGTAAGCTTGCGGCTTGCCTCCGCCGGAGGGGGGTGGTAGGAGCCCGCCTCCTTTGAAATCTCTTCATTGAGTCCCTTTAGAAAGGCCCGGCGACAATGGCCGTCCCTAAGAGAAAAGTTTCGCCCTCCCGCCGCGGCATGCGTCGCAGCCACGAGGCGCTGGGCACCGAGGCCTACAACGAGTGCCCGAACTGCGGTGAGCTGAAGCGCCCCCATCATGTCTGCTCCTCCTGCGGTCACTACGACGGCCGTGAGGTCGTGCAGGCCGGTGACGCTCTGAAGGCTGCGGTTCGCACCTGAACGACGGCGTTGCCGCGGGGCTCATCGTGACCTTACCCTCCGAGGCAGGACGTGTTCCTGCCTACGCGCTGGCCGTGGACGCGATGGGTGGCGACAACGCCCCCGAGTCCGTCCTCGACGGCATCGAGATCTCGGCAGAACGCCACCCCGGCGCCCGTTTCCTGCTGCTGGGTGACGAGGCACGGCTGAAGGCGCTGCTGGAGCGCCGCCCGCGTGCCCGCGCGGCCTGCGACCTGCGCCATGCCCCCGAGGCGATCGCCGGCGACCTGAAGCCGACGGCGGCGCTGCGGCTGCGCAATTCCTCCATGCGCCTGGCCATCGACGCTGTGGCGGCGGGTGAGGCGGCGGGCGTGGTGTCGGCCGGCAACACCGGCGCGCTCATGGCGCTGGCCAAGATCGTGCTGAAGACCCTGCCCGAGATCGACCGGCCGGCGCTGTCGGCCATCTGCCCCTCGGCGCGCGGCGACGTCATCATGCTCGACCTGGGCGCCAACGTTCAGTACGACGCCGCCAACCTCGTGCAGTTCGCGGTGATGGGCGACGCTTTCGCCCGCGCGGTGCTGGGCCTCGACGCCCCGTCGATTGGGCTGCTCAACGTCGGCTCCGAGGAGCTGAAGGGCGACGAGCGCGTCCGCCAGGCCGCCGACATCCTGCGCGAAAGCCATATCAGCGCCAATTTCCGCGGCTTCGTGGAAGGCCATGACATTACGGCCGGCACGGTGGACGTGGTGGTGACCGACGGCTTCACCGGCAACATCGCGCTGAAGACCGGCGAGGGTGCCATGAAGCTGATGCTGCGCATGCTCAAGCAGATCTACACCTCCTCGCTCCTGGCCCGCATCGGCTACCTGCTGGCGCGTCCCGGGCTGGACCGGCTGCGCGAGTACATGGACCCGCGCCGCTACAACGGCGCCGTGCTGGTCGGGCTGAACGGCGTGGTGGTGAAGAGCCACGGCGGCACCGACGCGCTGGGCTTTGCCCATGCCATGGATGTCGGCATGGACATGGTCACGCACGGCCTCAACGAGCGCATCCGCGAGGGCGTCGCCCTGATCCAGCGCCAGACCACTCCCCCTCCCGAGCAGCCGCTGCCCCCGCTCGCCACCACGCACTGAGAACCGATATGCGCGCCATCATCGCCGGTACGGGCGGCTACCTGCCGGAGCGTGTTCTCGGCAACGACCAGCTCGCGGCCGAGTACGGGCTCGACACCTCCGACGAGTGGATCCGCGGGCGCACCGGCATCCGGCAGCGCCACCTGGCAGCGCGCGGCGAAACGGCCTCCTCCATGGGGGCCGCCGCCGCGCGGCAGGCGCTGGAGCAGGCCGGGATCGCGGTGGACGAGGTCGACGCCATCATCGTGGCGACCACCACGCCCGACAGCGCCTTTCCTTCCACCGCGGCCCGGGTCCAGGCGGCGATCGGCGCCAGGCCAGGCCTCGCCTTCGACCTGTCGGCGGCCTGCACCGGCTTCATCTACGCCCTGGGCATGGCCGAGTCGCTCATGCGCAGCGGCGCCGCGCGCTGCGTGCTGGTGATCGGCACCGAGATCTATTCGCGCATCGTGGACTGGACCGACCGCTCCACCTGCGTGCTGTTCGGCGACGGCGCCGGCGCCGTGGTGCTGCGCGCCAGTGACGAGGAGCAGGAGCGGGGCCTGCTGTCCTGGCACCTTCATGCCGACGGGCGCCACGCCGACATCCTGCAGGTGGAGGGTGGCGCCGGCAGCACCGGCGGCGCCGGCTTGCTGCGCATGTCGGGGCGGGAAGTCTTCCGCCACGCCGTGTCCAAGCTCGCCGCCGTGGTGGACCAGGCGCTCCAGGCCAATGCGCTCGACCGTTCCGCGGTGAACTGGCTCGTGCCGCATCAGGCGAACCTGCGCATCATCGACGCCATGGGCCGCAAGCTCGGCCTGCCGCCGGAGCGCGTGGTGGTCACCGTCGATCGTCACGCCAATACCTCCGCCGCGTCGATCCCTCTGGCGCTGGCGGAAGCGGCGCGCGACGGGCGCATCAAGCAGGGCGACCTGGTGTTGATGGAGGCCATCGGCGGCGGCCTGACCTGGGGCGCGGCACTCGCACGTTTCTGAATCCGCCGAGGATTCTTGGCGGCTGTGCCTTCTCGGCACCACTGTGCCCTGGAAGACCCGGTCGGCGGTTGACGTCGCGCCGCTCCCCGGTTTTCACTCCGGCCCGAGGGGTGAGTCGAGGTAGTCTTCGGGCATGAACACCGTCACGCGCGCGCATCTGGCCGACGCGATCTATGCACAGGTCGGGTTGTCCCGGAACGAGAGCGCCGTGCTGCTGGAAGACGTGCTGGAACGCATCTCCAGCAGTCTCGCCTCCGGCAGGGCCGTCAAGCTATCCGCCTTCGGCACCTTCACCGTGCGGCAAAAGGCCGAGCGGGTGGGCCGTAATCCCAAGACGGGAATCGAGGTTCCGATCTCGCCGCGTCGCGTGCTCTCCTTCCGCGCGAGCCAGGTGCTCAAGGCCCGCATCAACGGCGAGGCCCTGCCCGACGGCGAGGATGGCGAGTCGCAGGACAACGGGTAAATGCCTTCCGGACTGACCGACGACACCTCGCCACGACCGAGAAAGGTCGCCACGGCCTTTCGCACGATCAGCGAGGTCGCCGAGGACCTGCACATTCCGCAGCACGTCCTCCGATTCTGGGAAAGCAAGTTCCCACAGGTCCGCCCGCTCAAGCGCGGTGGCGGCCGGCGCTACTATCGCCCCGACGATATCGCGCTGCTCAAGCGCATCGGCGACCTGCTCTATACCCAGGGCTACACGATCAAGGGCGTGCAGCGCCTGCTGCAGGGCGACGGCGGCGATGCCGTGGCGGAAGAGCCGCAGATCTCCGAAGCCGAGGCGCGCGACGCGCTGCTGCGCGAGTGCCTGGAAGAATTAGAGACCATTGCCGGGCAGCTTCGCCTCATAACTCGTCCGGGGAAGGCTTGAGGCATCCGGCATCGGGTGCTAGACGGCCTCCACACGGAGCGTAGCGCAGCCTGGTAGCGCACTTGTCTGGGGGACAAGGGGTCGTGGGTTCAAATCCCGCCGCTCCGACCATTCGCTTCCTTCCCGAACATCGCGGATTGGTCTCAGCGAAGCGGTTCATGCCGTGCAAAGGGTTGTCGCCTCGCTCCGGCGGCGCCTAGCCTCTTCTCCGGGAGTTCCGGAGACATCAATGATCCTAGAGCGTCGTGTCCCTGATCAGGGCACCGCATCCCCGCGCCTGCGCGTCCTGTCCATTGCCTCGCAGCGTCGCGGGTGCCGGGCATGACGGCTGACAGTGGCGCCCGCCGCGCGATTCTCCAGGCCGTGGATGCGCTGCGCTCCGAAACGGAAGACGTCCTGGCCCGACTCGTCCGCTGCCCTTCGGTGCTGGGCCAGGAAGCCTCGGCGCTGGACCTCGTGGCGGAGCTCTACGGCGCACTGGGCCTGGTGCCGCAGCGGATTCCCACCGATCCCGACGCTTTGCGCGACCATCCTGGCTTCTCACCGCCGCTGATTTCCTACGCCGGACGCGACAACGTGGTGGCCACCCACACGCCGCGCGAGGTGCGCGGCCGCAGCCTGACGCTGCAGGGCCATGTCGACGTGGTGCCGGTGGGCGCCGACGACCTGTGGACGACGCCACCCTTCGAACCCCGGGTGGAGGGCGGCCGCATGTACGGCCGCGGCGCCGCCGACATGAAGGCGGGCGTCGCCTCCTACCTCGCGGCCTTTCGGGCGCTGAAGCTGGCGGGGCTCCAGCCCGCCGCGCCGGTACAGATGCACGCGGTGATCGAGGAAGAATGCACCGGCAACGGTGCGCTCGCCGCCATGCTGGCGCTGCCGCGCACCGAGGCCTGCATCATCCCCGAGGTCGGTCCCGGCCTCGCCGGCATCTACGCGGCCGAGGTGGGCGTGGTCTGGGCCTGGGTCACGGTGACCGGCCGCCCGGCCCACGTGCGCGAGATGCAGGCCGGCATCAACGCCATCGAGGCGGCGCTCGTCGTGGCGGAGGGCTTCAAGCGCTACGAGGGGGAGATGAACCGCGCCGAGCGCGTCCACGCCTCCTTCCGCGGCGTGAACCACCCGGTCAACGTCAACCTCGGCACGATCGAGGGCGGGGAATGGAATTCCTCGGTGGCCACGCGAGCGCGCATCGGCATGCGGGTGGGCGTGATGATGGGCTACACCGCCGCGCAGACCAAGGCCGACATCGAGCGCATCGTGGCCGAGGCCGGCGCGGATGAGCGGCTGCGCAACGTCGCCCTGAAGCTCGAGTTCAAGGGCTTCATGGCCGACCCCTGCGTCTTCGACATGGAAAGCGGCATCGCGCGGCTGGTGCGCACGAACTACGCCGAGATCACCGGCGAGGAGTTGCGCGCGGTGCCTGCCACCGGCTTGACGGACGGCCGCCACTTCGAGCTTTACCGCAACACGCCGGTCGCCTGTTTCGGGCCAGAAGGCCAGAACATCCACGGCATCGACGAGAACGTCAGCCTCGACAGCATGCACCACACCACCGGCACCATCGCGCTGGCCATTGCGGACTGGTGCGGGCTGGAGCCGGCGGCGTGAGCGGCACCAACCTGCCGCTCTCGGGCGAGCGGCTCTGGCAATCGCTGATGGAGATGGCGCGGATCGGCGGCACCGCGAAGGGCGGCTGCAACCGGCAAACGCTGACCGCCGAGGACGGGGAAGGGCGCGCGCTGTTGGCGCGCTGGGGCCGCGAGATCGGCCTGACGCTGACCACCGACCGGCTGGGCAACATGGCGCTGCGGCGCGAGGGCCGCGACCCGTCGCGCCGCCCGGTGGCCATCGGCTCGCACCTCGACACCCAGCCCACGGGCGGCAAGTTCGACGGTGTGCTGGGCGTCCTGGCCGGGCTGGAGGTGATGCGTGCCCTCCACGAGGCCGGGGTCGAGACCGAGGCACCGCTCCTGCTGATCAACTGGACCAACGAGGAAGGCGCGCGCTTCTCGCCGCCGATGATGGGCAGCGGCGGCGCCATGGGCCTCTTCACCGAGGCCGAGGTGCTGAACAAGACCGACGCCGCGGGCACCCGCTTCGGTGACGCGCTGCAGGCCATCGGCTGGGCGGGCGAGGCCGACCCGGCGTCCTTGCGCGACCTCGAAGCCTATTTCGAGCTGCACATCGAGCAGGGACCGGCGCTGGAGCGCGACGGGCTGGAGATCGGCATCGTCACGCACGCGCTGGCGCAGCACTGGTTCGAGGTCACGGTGCGCGGCGAGGACGCCCATGCCGGCGGCGGCATGGCGCATCGCCGCGACGCCCTGGTGGCGGCCGCGGAACTCGTCACCGCGGTGGAGGAGATCGCGCTCGCATCCGGCGGCGACGCGCGCGGCACCGTGGGCGTGCTGCGGGTGGTGCCGTCGAGCCGCAACGTCGTGCCCTCGGAAACCTGGTTCAGCGTGGACTTCCGCCACGGCAGCCCGGAGGCGCTGGAGGGCATGGGCGACGCCCTGCGCGAGCGCGCCGCCGCCGTCGCGGCCCGTCGCGGCGTGGCGGTGGAGGTCGAGTCCTTCTGGTACTCGCCGCACACGCCCTTCGACCCGGCGCTGACCGACCGGCTGCGGGAGGCCGCCGGCGCACGGGGTTTGCGGATGCGCGACATGCCCACCGGCATTGGTCACGACGCGGTTTACGTCGCGCAAACCCTGCCCGCCGGCTTCCTGTTCGTGCCTTGCCACGGCGGGATCAGCCACAACGAGCGTGAAAGCATCACCCCCGAATGGGCCGCCGCCGGCACCGCCGTGTTGGCGGATGCCGTGCTGGCCACGGCCGGGATCGCGAAGGACTGAGCATGCGCATCGCCATCGGCGGCTTTCAGCACGAAAGCCATTCCTTCGCCCCGCTGCCCGCCACCTGGGCGGATTTCCGCACGCCGAGCGGCTCGCCCGCACTGCTGCGCCCGGACACCATGCTGGCGGCGCTGCGCAACAGCAGCTACCCGGCCTCGGGCGCCATCCGCGCCGCCGAGGCGCAGGGCATTACCGTCGCGCCGCTGAGCTGGGCTACCACCGGGCCGAGCGGCCCCGTCACGGCGCAGGCCTTCGAGTCGATGTCCGCCCTGTTGCTGAGCGACCTTCAGGCCGCGATGGAGGAGGGGCCGCTCGACGGCGTCGTGCTGGAACTGCACGGTGCCATGGTGGCGGAAGGCTTCCCCGACGCGGAAGGGGAGCTGCTGCGCCGCTTCCGCGCCGTGGCCGGCCCCGCTGTCCCGATCGCGGCCAGCCTGGACCCGCACTGCAACCTGACCGCCGCGATGGTGGAACACAGCGATGTGCTGGTGCCCTACCGCACCTATCCGCACGTCGACGGCGCCGAATGCGGTGCCCGGGCGCTGGCGCTGCTGCTGCGTCGGATCGAGCGGGGTGCGCCCTTTGCCAAGCACTGGCAGCAGAGCGACTACTGGACCCCGATCACCGGCCAATGCACGCTGGTCTCGCCCATGGCCGACGTCATGGCGGACCGCGCCCGGCTGGAAGGGGCCCCCGGCGTGGTGGAGCTGGGCTTCTGCTTCGGCTTCCCCTACGCCGACTTCGCCGATTGCGGCATGGCGGTCGCCTGCTACGCCGAGAACCCGGCCGCCGCCCGCGACGGCGCGGAGCAGTTCCTGGCCACCCTGGCGCGGCGGGAAGCGGAATTCGTCCCCGACCTCCTGTCGGCCGAGGCCGCGGTCGCGCTGGCCCGCGAGTTGTCCCGCACGGCTGAGGGGCCGGTGGTGATCGCGGACACGCAGGACAATCCTGGCGGCGGCGGGCACGGCGACACCACGGGCCTGCTGCGGGAACTGGTGCGCCAGGAGGCGCAGGGCGCCACGCTCGGGATCATCAACGACGCCGAGAGCGCCGCCGCCTGCCATGCTGCCGGCGAAGGTGCCAGGCTGCATCTTTCGCTCGGCGGCAAGTCGGATGGCGTGCCGCTCGAGGTCGAGGCGTTGGTGCTGCGCCTGACCGACGGCTGCTTTACCTGCACCGGCCCGATGGCGGCCGGCAACGCGGTGGATCTCGGCGCTTCGGCGCTGGTCGCGATCGGCGGGGTGAAGGTGATCGTGACCAGCCGCAAGATGCAGGCACTGGACCAGGCGCTGTTCCGCCATGTTGGCATCGAGCCTTCGGCGGAACGGATCCTCGCGCTCAAGTCCAGCGTGCATTTCCGGGCCGACTTCCAGCCGATCGCCAGCCGCGTGCTGGTGGCGGTGGCGCCAGGGCCGGTGGTGGCCGATCCCGCCACGCTGCCCTTCCGGCACGTCCGCCCCGGCGTGCGCCTCCGCCCCGGGGCCAACAGCCCGACGGCTTGAGACGCCGGCCACGTGACGCGGCGAGGCCCGGGGACGCCCGGCCTCGCCAGCCGCCGACGCGGGAAGCTGGGGAGTAGGGTGGCGGCGCGGCTACATCCGCGCCGCGGTTTCCTCCAGGCGTCGGGACGCCTCGCGCGCTTCCTCGACGCGGTGGCCGACCGTCCGCAACTCGCTGTCGAGATCACCCAGGGACTCGCCGAGCCGTGCCGTGCCGCTGCGGAGGTCGCGCATGGCCTCCTGGAACTCACGCACGACGCGGCGCTGTTCCTGCTGCGCTTCCATCAGGCGGTCGAGGGCCAGCTGGAGCCGGCGGCCCGGCGCCACCGGAAAGGGAACCACCTGCGCCATGCCTGCTTCTCCATGCTGCGTGCAACCGTTGACGGAAGCTTAACGTCGCAGGGCGGCAATCGTAAATCTAAAAAACCAGAACTTCTCCCAGGAAGAGCGACAACACGGCGCCGATAGTCAGCACCCAGCGCAGGCGCAGCCAGTTGCGGCCCACGGCGCCGGTCCTGGTCGCGACGCTTTCCACCAGGACGAGGCACAGGAAGCCCAGGATCAGCAGCCCTGCGTCCCAGCCCGCCGGCAGCAACAGGGCGACCCAGGCGACGAGCGACGGCATCACGCCGATCCCGAGCCGCGGCCAGTCCCACCCCGCTTCCGCCTCCGTACCCCGCAGCGCGGCGCCCCAGTGCACGGCGCCCAGGAAGGACAGGATGCTGGCGCCGTAGAAGAGCAGCGGCATCCGCGCCCAGGTCTCGCCAGCCAGCGACAGCAGCGCCAGCCCGAAGAAGGGGATCAGCCCGGCCAGGCCCAGCAGGCGGGCGGCGGGCGGAACCCGCCAGCCGCCGGCAGTCCTCTCAGTCACCGCCAAGGCGGGCCACCATGCTGCCCGCGGTTGAGGTGGCCGGCACCGCGCCCGGCACGCCGGAGCGCTGCCGCGCCGGCATCGCCGCGACCGCGGCCATCGACACGGCCGCCATGTAGGGCACGGATTGTACGATCAGGATCACGGTCCAGAGCAGGGCCTCCCAGGTTCCGGCACGATGAACCACGGTAACGCCGGCCGCAGCGGACCAGAGCAGCGCGAGCAGGATCAACTCTTCACGCGCCGTGGAGAAGGCCTGCACCAGGGCAGGGGCGTTCTCCATCTTCGGCGTGCGGGCGAAATGAGCGCGGCGCTTGAAGAAGCCCTGCCACACGGCCTTGCCGATGGTGTGGGTCAGCGCCAGCCCGCCCAGCGCCGCGGCCAGACGGTCGCCCGTGCCGCAGCTCACCCGCGCGGCGTAGAGCATCCAGATCTGTGCGAGCTTGAACAGGAACAGCCCCAGGCTCGGCAGCATGAAGAGCAGGATCGGGAACTCGTTCGACAGCCCCACCGCCTGCAGCACGCCGCGCAGCCCGCTCCAGAACACCTCGCCCAGGCCCAGCTTCGCCTGCAGCGCGGCGTGCAGACCCTCGTAGGCCAGCGGGTTGCACAGCGGCAGCAGCACCAGGCCCAGCGACCAGAACAGCCCGCCGATCACGAAGAGGAGGCCCAGCGCGTCGCCGAACCAGGGCATCCAGCCCATCACGAAATGGAAGCGCTGTCCCTGCGTCAGCGAGCGGTCGAAGGGGTTCAGCAGCGCCCGCCAGTGGCCCTTGACGATCTGCACCGCGCCGAAAGCCCAGCGGTGGCGCTGCTTGCGATAAGCGGCGAAGTCGTCGGGCATCACGCCGCGGCCCATGCTGTCGGGCACGTAGGCTGCTTCCCAGCCCTGGCGCATCAGCTTGAGGCCGAGTTCGCTATCCTCGCAGATGCACCACTCCGCCCAGCCACCGGCGCCTTCCAGCGCCGTACGGCGGATCAGCGTCATGGTGCCGTGCTGGATAATGGCGTTGCGCTCGTTGCGGGTGACCATGCCGGCGCGGAAGAAGCCGGCGTATTCCCAGAACATGATGCGCTTGAACCAGCCCTCGCGCCCGTCGCGGTAATCCTGCGGCGACTGGGTGAAGCCGATCGCCGGGTTGCGGAAGAAGGGCACCATACGGCGCAGCCAGTCCGGCCGCACAAGGTAGTCGCTGTCCAGCACGCCGATGACGGCGGCGTCGGGCGCGGTTTCGCGCAGGGCGAAGTTCAGCGCGCCGGCCTTGAAGCCCTTCCAGCGGCCGAGATGAAAGAAGCGGAACTTCGGCCCCAGCCGCGCGCAGTGCTCGGCCACCGGCTCCCAGATCGCGGGGTCGGTGGTGTTGTTGTCCACCACCAGCACCTCGAAATCCGCGTAGTCGAGGGCTGCCAGCGCATCCAGCGTCTCCCGCACCATCTCCGGCGGCTCGTTGCAGATCGGCAGGTGGATCGAGACCTTGGGCAGCGAGGCGGTGTCGCTGGCGGGCAGGGCGGCCCACTGGCGCTTGCTGACGCGGCCCCAGATGGTTTCCGCCAGTTCGAAGCTGTCGCTCAGCAGCAGCGCCAGCAGCAGCAGTTGTCCCAGGATCAGCACGCACCACACCGCGGCCGCGGCGACGGACAGGTAGGTTTCCGACATCGCCAGCATCACCGCCACCACGCCGGTGACCGAGATCTGCGCCAGTCCCGCCATCACCAGCTTGCCGGCGAGGCGGATGTCGGGACGGCGCACCAGGAAGAAGAAGCTCGCCAGGAAGGCCGCGAAGCTGCCGCCGAGGGCCCAGTCAGCCCAGCCCGGCGTTTCCTCGACGCTGCCCACCAGCGGCCACTTGGGCTGCCGGTCGAGGTCGAGCATGCCCCAGTAGCCGGCGGCACGACCCTCGAAGCTCACCTTCCAGGGCTGGTCGAAGGCTTCCATCACGAAGTAGTCGAGGTGCCGTTCCTCCGCGATACGGAAGAACTTGCGCAGGAACATCGCCTGGTTCACGCGGCTCGCCCGCGCGGCGCCCTGCGCCACGCCGTCCGAGGGCCAGCCGATCTCGCCGATCAGGATGGGCTTGTTCGGGAACATGCGGTGCACTTGGTCGTACTTCTCGAGCGAGAAGCGCAGCGCCTCATCCACCGGCAGGCCTTCCCAGTAGGGCAGGAGGTGGATGGTGATGAAGTCCACGGCCTCGCCGAGTTCCGGGTGGTCCACCCAGACGTGCCAGGGCTCGGCGGTGGAGACCGGCTGGTGCACCTGCCGCTTCACCTGCCGGATATAGCCCACCAGCTGCGGCACGCTGAGGTCGCCGCGCAGCACCGCCTCGTTGCCCACCAGCACGCGCTCGACGTTGCGGTGGGCGCGCGCGACCTCGACCAGCCGGCGCAGCTCCGCCACGTTGCGGTCCAGCCGCTTGTCGAGCCAGGAGCCCATGGTGATGGCGAGGCCGAGATCGGCCTCCTCGGCGATGGCCGGGATGCGGTCGAGACCCTGGCTCGTGGCGTAGGTGCGGATGTGCGCGGTCATCGGCGCGACGCGGCGCAGGTCGCGCTCGATATCGGCGGCCGAAGGCTGGTTGTCGCCCTCCGCGCTCTGCCCGCGCTGATACGGCGCGAAGGCGAAGCCCGCGACCTGCCCGCGGAAGTCCGGCATCAGCATGGGACGGTTCCACGCCCACCAGGCGCCCAGGTGCACCGCGGCCACGAGAAGCAGCACCAGCAGCGTGCTCAGATGCCGGCCCGGCTGGCGACGGCCAGCCGCCGTCGCGCCGCCGGTCATGCGCTGCGTCCGATCAATGTTCCAACGACGGAGAATCATCGCGTTTCCGGTGCTGGGCGACCCGTTCCGGGCGACGTGTCAGCCGGAGTCTCCCGGTGCCACGGCCGAATCCATTGCCGCTCGTTACGGCGTCATCAGGCCGGTGCGCTGAGGCGCCGGTCGGCCGCAAATGGGGCATTTTCACGGCGTCCACCGAAGCGTCATCGGCACGGTGCTACCAAGCGGGCGAGGTCTCGCCTAAACAGAGCGTCATCATGTCCGCTCTCGTTGAAATCGCCGTCGTCATCCTCCTCGTGCTGCTCAACGGCGTCTTCGCCATGGGTGAGCTGGCCGTGGTGTCGGCCCGGCGAGGACGGCTGATGGCCATGCAGAAGGCCGGCGTGAAGGGTGCTTCCACCGCGCTGAAGCTGGCCGAGAACCCCGAGCGGATGCTGCCCACGGTGCAGATCGGCATCACGCTGGTGGGCATCCTGGCCGGCGCCTTCGGTGGCGCGCGGCTCTCCGCCACCCTGTCGCCCGCCGTGGCGCGCATCCCGGTGCTGGCGCCCTACGCCGACGACATCGCCTTCGGCGTGGTGGTGCTGATCATCACCTACCTGTCGCTGATCCTGGGTGAGCTCGTGCCCAAGACCTTCGCGCTGCGCAATCCGGAGGGCGTGGCCTGCAAGCTCGCCGCGCTGCTGCTGCTGCTGTCCAAGGTCGCGGCGCCCGCGGTGTGGCTGCTGTCCTCCTCCTCCTCGCTGGTGCTGCGCCTGGTGGGCGCGTCCAAGCAGGTCGAGGCGACGGTGACGGAAGAAGAGGTCAAGGCCGTGGTGGCCGAGGGCGCCGAGGCCGGCGCGCTCGAAACCGAGGAGCGGCACATGATCGAGCGCGTGCTGCGCCTGGCCGACAAGCCGGTGCGCGCGCTGATGACGCCGCGGCCCGAGGTCTTCTGGCTCGACAAGGACGATCCGGCGGAAGTCATCGCCGCCCGCCTGCGCGAACAGAACGCCAACCGCTACGTCGTGGGCGACGGGCGCGTGGACAACCCGATCGGCGTCGTCGCCACCAAGGACCTGCTCGACCGTATCCTGGCGGGTGAGCCGCTGTCGCTGACCGACACCATGCGCCAGCCGATGGTGCTGCCCGACAACCTGCCCGCGCTCGACGCGCTGGAGCGGATGCGGCACGACCGCCTCGGCATGGCGCTGGTGATGGACGAGTACGGCTCCTTCGAAGGCATCGTCACCGCCTCGGACCTGCTGGAAGCCATCGTGGGCGAGCTGGGCGGCGAGGAAGCCCCGGAACCGGGTGCCGCGGTGGAGCGCCACGACGGCTCGCTGCTGATCGACGGCACCATGCCGTCGGATGAGCTCAAGGCGCGCCTCGACCTGCCGTCGCTGCCGCAGGAAGGCACCTACCACACCGTGGCCGGCCTGGTGCTGGCGCTGTTGCAGCGGGTGCCGCGCGAGGGCGACCGCATCGCCTGGAGCGGCTGGCAGTTCGAGGTGATGGACATGGATGGCCGGCGCGTGGACAAGGTGCTGGTCTCGAACGAGCCCATGGCCGGCTGAACCGCGGCGCCGGCTGACGGGGCGAGGGAGGGACCTCGGCCCCGGCAGCACGGTGCGAAGGCCCGCGGCGCCACGGGCCCGACCTTTCAGCGCCTCAGCCCAGCAGCTGCAGCAGAACCAGGTGCTCGCGGATCGTGGTGACGGCCAGGGTGGCGATGACGCGGTCCGTGGTGGGCGCGGCGGAGCTGTTCTGGATCGCGCTGTAGACCTGCAGCGCTTCCTGGTGCCCCATCGTTTGCGCCTGCACGAACATGCGGTCGAACTCGGTGCCGCTGGCCGCCTGCAGGGACTGCAGCATGGTGGCCTTCTGCGCCGGCAGCGGCATCTGCATCGCCGGCTGGCCGGCGATCTGCATCGCCTGGACGATGCTCTGCTGCTCCGCAGCCTCGAACTGCGCGAAGCGCTTCACGTCG
Organism: Roseomonas elaeocarpi; assembly: GCF_042433915.1. NCBI lineage: Bacteria > Pseudomonadati > Pseudomonadota > Alphaproteobacteria > Acetobacterales > Roseomonadaceae > Roseomonas > Roseomonas elaeocarpi. The sequence continues at coordinate 95,305 of NZ_JBHLUN010000015.1, forward strand.
GCGCGGGTCGCCTTCTGGATGCCCAGTTCCGCACTCTGCATCAGGAACATGCCGCCCTGCAGCGCGGACGCACGCAGCTCCGCAGGACCCCCCGCCGCGGCGCCGCCGGCCATGGCTCCACCGGTCTGGGCGTTGGCACATCCGGCCAGCAGCGCGGCGCCGGCAAGGGTTATTCCGAGTGTACGGCGGGGCAGCATGGTGGTTTCCTCCGGATCGGAACGTCTTTCGTTCCGCTCCGGGGAAAACGGCCGCCGATCAACCGGGGTTTCCCCAACGTAACCGCGAGGCCCGAAAGACCTCCCCCGGCCGCAACCGGCGGTTCAGCTCTTCGCGGTCTTGGCGATCGGCGCCACGAACTGCTGCTCGGTGTCCCAGGGGAACAGGATCCAGGTGTCCTGGCTGACCTCGGTCACGAAGGTGTCCACCAGTGGCTTGCCGGCGGGCTTGGCATAGACCGTGGCGAAATGCGCCTTGGGCATCAGCGCGCGTACCACCTTGGCGGTGGTGCCGGTGTCCACCAGATCGTCGAGCACCAGCCAGCCCTCGCCATCGCCGGCCGCCTCGGCCGGCTTGACCACCTGCGGCTTGCCGCGCTCCTCCTCGTCGTAGGTCACGACCGAGATGCTCTCGATGATCCGGCAGTCGAGCTCGCGCGCCACGATGGCCGCGGGGATCAGCCCGCCGCGCGTGATCGCGACGACGCCCCGCCACGGGCCGCCATCAGGTCCCTTGTCCATCAGCCGCCAGGCCAGGGCCTTGCCGTCCCGGTGCAGCTGCTCCCAGGACACGGTGTAGTAGCGCGGAGCCATTTTCCTGCTTCCTCAGAACATGCGGGCGCCGGCCGGCACGGGCGTGTCGGGGCGCAGGAGAACCACGGCACCCTCGGCGTCGGGCATGCCCAGCACCAGCACCTCGCTGCGGAAGCCCGCGATGCGCCGGGGGGCGAAGTTCACCACCGCGATCACCTGCTGCCCCACCAGCGTTTCCGGCGCGTAGTGCACCGTCACCTGGGCCGAGGACTGGCGCAGGCCGATCTCGGCCCCGAAATCGATCCAGAGCTTGATCGCGGGCACCCGTGCTTCCGGAAAAGCCTCCGCGCGCTGCACGATGCCGGCGCGGATGTCGATCCGATGGAAATCCTCGATGCTGGCCGTGTTCTCCATGTTGTTGCGTTACCCGAGGGGCGGGCGCGAGGAAAGGGTGGCGGTTGCGCCATCTCGCCGCGGGTGCGCGACGGGACCCGGCGACGCCGCCACGTTGCCCCACGCGGCCCGGCGTGCCAGCGTCCGCGCGATTACCCGGCCAGGAGACGCCCCGAATGATCCGTGACTTCCACCGCCCCGGCCGCAGCCCGTCCTTGGCCACCAACGGCATGGTCGCGAGCTCCATGCCCGCCGCCACGCTGGCCGGGCTCGACATCCTGCGCGCCGGCGGCAACGCGGTGGACGCGGCGCTGGCGACCGCCGCGGTGCTGGCGGTGATCGAGCCGCAGAGCACCGGTGTCGGCGGCGACTGCTTCTGCCTTTACGCCCCCGCCGGCACCGGCAAGGTCGTGGCGATGAACGCCTCTGGCCGCGCCCCCGCCGCCGCCACGCCCGAGGCTCTGCGTGCCACCGGGCTGACGGCGATGAACCCGACCTCGCCCCATTCCGTGACGGTGCCAGGCGCGGTGTCGGGCTGGGCGCTGCTGTCGCGCACCCATGGCCGCCTGTCGCTGGAGCGCGTGCTCCAGGCCGCGATCACGCTGGCTGAGGACGGCCACGCCATCACGCCGCGCGTCGCCCATGACTGGGAAGCCAGCACGGGCAAGCTCGCGAAGCATGGCGCCACCGCGCGGCGCTTCCTGAAGGATGGCAAGCCCTACGGGGTGGGCGACATCTTCCGCAACCCGGCGCTGGCCGAGACCCTGCGCGCCATCGGCCGCGACGGCGCCGCCGGCTTCTACCGCGGCAAGGTGGCGTCCGACATCGTGGCGACGCTGCGCGAGGCCGGCGGCCTCCACACCGAGGAAGACTTTGCCGAAGGCGAGACCGCGGCGGAGTTCGTGACGCCGATCCGCACGGGCTGGCACGGCATGGAGGTGTTCCAGTGCCCGCCCAACGGTTCCGGCATGCTGGTGCTGCAGATCCTCAACACGCTGGGCGGCTACACCGACTACGGCGACGACCCGCTCTCGGTGCAGCGCATCCACCGCCACCTGGAAGCGGCCCGCTTCGCCTATCGTGACCGCGACGCCTTCCTGGCCGACCCGTCCCAGGTGGACGTGCCGGTGGAGCACCTGATCTCGCCCGCCTACGGCGACGCGATCCGCGCGCAGATCCAGGACGACCGTGCGCTGCCGGAACTGCCGCCGGCAGGCGAGGCGGACTGGGCCCGCCACAAGGACACCGTCTACCTCTGCGTGGTGGACCGCGACGGCAACGCCTGCTCCTTCATCAACTCGCTGTTCGAGGGCTTCGGCTCGGGTATTCTCGCGGAACAGTCGGGCGTGATGCTGCAGAACCGCGGCTACGGCTTCCGCCTGGAGGAAGGGCACCCGAACTGCATCGCGCCGCGCAAGCGCCCGATGCACACGATCATCCCCGGCATGGTGCTGAAGGGCGGCAAGGCCATCATGCCCTACGGCGTGATGGGCGGGCACTTCCAGCCGATGGGGCAGACTTGGTTCCTGGCCAACCACTTCCAGTTCGGCCTCGACCCGCAGGCGGCGCTGGACCTGCCGCGCCTCTTCGCGATCGGCGGCAAGGTACAGGTGGAGCGTGGCATCCCGGCCGAGGTGGTCGCGAAGCTCAACGCCATGGGCCATCACTGCGAGCCGATCGACAAGCCGCATGGCGGTGGTCAGGCCATCCTGATCGACCACGAGCGCGGCGTGCTGATCGGCGGCTCCGACCCGCGCAAGGACGGCATCGCGCTGGGCTATTGAGCTAACGCCGCCGGTCCGCCGATGGCCCCGGGGACGGCACCCGGGGCTGTTCTACCGGAGCTCGCCCCACAAGGCTTGCTGCCAGGGGCGCCCCAGGCTCGTCCCAGGGGCACCCCAGGATCGTTTCCCCGGGGAGTCGCCCCCAGGGGATTGTCACCAGCGGGCCGCTCAGGGTGGCATTGCCGTGGGCGGCCATTCCGGCAGCCTATGTCGACCCTTCTTCGTGCGTCAGTGCGCGGCGGAGCCCAGCGCGCCGGGACGCGCGGCGCCGGCGCGGGTCAGCAGCCCCATCAGCGCGAAGAGCGTGATGCCGGCGTAGCACACGGCCGGCACCAGGAAGGCGCTGCCCAGGCCCAGGCGATCCGCGACGGCACCCGTCAGCACCGGCACCAGCGCGCCGCCCACGATGGCCATGCACAGCAGGCCCGAGGTGGCGGAAGCCGGGGCGGCGGAGCGTTCCAGCGTCAGCGTGAAGATCGTCGGGAACATCACCGCGTTGAACAGCCCGATCGCCAGCGCGCAGACCGCGGCGACCTGCCCGGTGGAGCCGAACACCACCACGCAGAGCACCGCCGCCACCGCCGCCACGCCCGTCAGCAGCCGCCCGGCCTCGACCCGGCTCAGCACGGCGGTGCCGATGAAGCGCCCCACCATCGCGCCGCCCCAGTAGAGCGACAGCAGATGCCCGGCGCGCTCCGCCGTGGCGCCCAGCGTGCTGCCCTGCTCGAGGAAGTTGATCATCACGGAGCCGATCGACACCTCGGCGCCGACGTAAAGGAAGATCGCCAGCGCCCCCGCGAGCGCCCAGCCCGAGCGGAAGGCCGCGAGCACCGAGCCACCCTCGGCGCTCAGCGCTGCCAGGTTGAGGCGGCCGCGCATCACCCAGATCAGCAGCGCCAGCAGCGCGAGGCCCGCGGCGATGACCAGGAACTGCGCGTCGATGTTGTGCAGCGACTCGCGCACGTGCTCGGCCGTGGCGGCAGCACCCGCATCGGCGTCGAACACGCCGCCGCGGAGCAGGAACCAGGACCCGACCAGCGGCCCCAGCACGGTGCCCAGCGAGTTGAAGGCCTGCGACAGCGTCAGGCGGCGATGCTTGCCTGCCGGATCGCCGAGCAGGGCGCAGAGCGGGTTCGCCGCCACTTGCAGCGCAGTGATGCCGCAGGCCAGCACGAAGAGGCTGAGCAGCACCAGCGGGTACTGGTTCATCTGGGTGGCCAGCGGCATGCCGAGGCAGGCCAGGATCATCACCGCGATGCTGAGCACGATGGAGCGCGGAAAGCCCAGGCGGCTGACCAGCGCCGCCGCGGGCAGCGAAACGATGCCGTAGGCCATGAAGAAGGCGAACTGCGTCAGCAGCGCTTCGGTGTAGCTCAACTGGAACACCGACTTCACGATCGGCACCAGCGTGTCGATGATCGAGGTGGCGAAGCCCCAGGCGAAGAAGAGCGTGGTGACGGAAAGGATCGCGCCCGATCCCGTGCCCGGTCCCATGGTGGTGGTGTCGCTGCGTGCCCGCATCTCGGAGGCGGCTCCTGGCTGTTACGTACCTTCCGGGCGGAGCCCTGGCCCTGGGGAAGGTCGCACGTCCGGGAACGCCGCATGGGTGCCGGGGGGCACCCGGTGCGGCAAGCCGCCGGCGACGGAAAGTTCCGCCTTCCGCATCACGCTTGCGCGGGCTGTCCGCCGAACGAAACGGTTACGCGCCGCCGAGGCTGAAGGCGTTGAAGGTTTGCAGCGTGTAGGTGTCGCGCACGCCGGGGATGGTCTGCACGCGCTCCACCACGAAGAGGCCGATATCGGTGCCGGCCTCCAGGTAGAACTTGCCGAGGAGGTCGTACTGGCCGGAGGTCGAGTGCATCTCGCTCAGCTCCGGGATCGTGTCCGTCATCTCGCGCGCCACGCGGTAGGCCTGGCCCAACTCGCACTTGATCATCACGAAGATCGCCCGCATCCGCCGCTCCCGCCCGCTGAGGTCGCCGCCAGAATACGGGCCGCCGCTCTGCCCGTCACCCGCCGACGGGGCAGGCAGGACGCCCAGCTGATGCACGCCGGGTGGCGACGGCTTGTGCAACGGCGGGGTCAGGGCCACGGATGCGGGTCATGCCGCGGGTGTGCAGCCCCGGCCGGGGCGCGTAAGCGGTCCCCCTCCGGTTTGCTGAGGCCGGAACGCTCCGTCACGTTTCAGGGAACCCCCGCCATGCAACGCCGAACCCTTCTCAAGTCCAGCGCGGCGGCGATCACGGCAACCATGTCCGGGCTGGCGGCGCCGTGTCTCGCCAGGGCGCAGGGCTCCAAGGTGCTGCGCTTCATCCCGCAGGCCGACCTGCCCAACCTCGACGCCGTGGCGGGCACGCAGCTCGTGGTGCGCAACGGCAGCCTGCTGGTGTGGGACATGCTCTACGGCCTGGGCGCCGACCTGACGCCGAAGCCGCAGATGTGCGAGGGCCACGAGGTTTCCGACGACGGCAAGACCTGGACCTTCCGCCTGCGCCCGGGGCTGAAGTTCCACGATGGTGAGGCCGTCACCACGCGCGACGTGGTGGCCAGCGTCAACCGCTGGATGGCGCGCGACACCATGGGCCAGATGATCAAGGCGCGGCTCGATGCGCTGGAAGCGGTGGACGACCGCACCTTCCGCTTCCGGCTGAACAAGCCCTTCCCGAAGCTGCTCTTCGCCCTGGGCAAGAGCAACACGCCGCTGCTGCTCATCATGCCCGAGCGCATCGCCAAGACCGACCCGTTCCAGCAGATCAAGGAATACGTCGGCTCCGGCCCGATGCGCTTCAAGCGCGACGAGTGGATGGCCGGCTCCAAGGCGGTGTTCGAGCGCTTCGACGGCTACGTGCCCCGCCAGGAGGCGAGCGACTGGCTGGCCGGCGGCAAGCCGATGTTCCTGGATCGCGTCGAGTGGCTGACCATGCCCGACCCCGGCACCGCCGCCGGCGCGCTGCAGAACGGCGAGGCCGACTGGTGGGAAAACCCGATCGCCGACCTCGTGCCGGTGCTGAAGTCCAGCGACGACCTCCAGGTTGAGATCGCCGACCCGCTGGGCAATATCGGCGCGATGCGGCTGAACCACCTGCAGCCGCCCTTCAACGACGTCCGCGTGCGTCAGGCCCTGCAGATGGTGATCAGCCAGGAAGACTGCATGCGCGCGATCGTGGGCGACGACCCGGCGCTGTGGAAGGCGCTGCCCTCCTTCTTCACGCCGGGTACGCCGCTCTACACCGAGGCCGGGGGCGACCGTCTCAAGGGCAAGCGCCAGGTCGAAGCCGCGCGCAAGATGGTGGCCGATGCGGGCCATGCCGGCGCCAAGGTGGTGATGCTGGTGGCCACCGACGTCGCGATCACCAAGGCGCAGGGCGACGTCACGGCGGAAGCGCTGAAGCAGCTGGGCCTGAACGTCGACTACGTGGCGACGGACTGGGGCACGGTGGGCTCGCGCCGCACCAACAAGGGCGATCCGGCCAAGGGCGGTTGGAACATCTTCTTCTCCTGGCACTCGGGCGTCGATTGCATCAACCCGGCGCCCTACAAGGGCATCGATGCCAGCGGCGACGGCGCCTGGTTCGGCTGGCCCAAGTCCGACGAGGTGCAGGGCGACATCGCCAACTGGTACGAGGCGCCGGACCTCGCGGCCGAGAAGAAGGCGATCGAGGTGTTGAACCGTGCCTCGATGGACCTCGTGACCTTTATTCCGACGGGGTTCTTCCTGGGCTACGGCGCCTGGCGCAAGAACGTGACGGGTGTGAGCAAGGCGCCGTTCCCGCTGTTCTGGAACGTGCGGAAGGGCTGAGGGCACCCGTCCGGGCACGGTCCGTGACCGCGCCCGGATCGGTCAGAACAGGTCGCCTTGTGCGGAGCGGCCTTCTGCGACGCCGAACTTCAGGAAGTGGTCGAGCGGGTCGATGCCGGCCGCGGCCACGTCAGGGTTGGTGGCGAGATAGGCCTGCGTGTTGAAGTGGCTGGAGGGGTCGCGCCCTTCGTGCCAGCCGAACACCTCGTAGTGCGTCAGCGGATCGATCCCGGCCGCGGCCACGTCCGGGTTGTGGGCGAGGTACCAGTTGGTGTCGAAGAAGGCGTCCGGGTTGCGCCCTTCGCGCCAGCCGAAAGTCTCGTAGTGGGCCAGTGCGTCCATGTCGCTGAAGCCCACGTCGGGGTTGGCCAGCTTGTAGTAGAGCGGGTCAAAGCCGTCCTGCACCAGGCTGCTCGCCACCACGGGCGAGGTCTTGCGCCCTTCCTCGATGCCGTAGTTCAGATAATGCAGAAGGGGATCCACGCCCGCCTTCGCCACGTCCGGGTTGAAGGCGAGGTAGAGGCTGGTGTCGAAGTTCGCGGAAGGATCTCGGCCTTCCTTCCAGCCGAAGCTGTCGTAGTGGGTCAGCGGATTGTAGTCGGCGGCGCGCACGTCGCCGTAGGCACTCTCGTAGCCCAGCGTTGAGAAGAGAGCATTGGGGTCACGCCCCTCGTGCCAGCCGTAGGTGTCGTAGTGCTCGCGCACGTTGAGGTCGAGGGCGGCCACGTCGCGGTAGCGCGTGTCATAGTACAGGAAGTCGACCAGCGGGTCCTGCTGCACCGTCACCGTCACGTCGTTAAAGCGGAGCGTGGTAACATCCTGATCTGCCCGCACCCGGGCATCGGCCGTCTCCAGCGTCAGGTTGGAGCCGAAAGAGGTGTTCGGAGTGACGTAGATGTGGTGTCCGGTCAGCGCATCAATGTCGACCGGCAGCACCACGGTGGAGTTGTACCCGCCGTGCACGACGATATCGGCGCCGGTGGCGTGGTTGCCGGCAGCGTCCGGCGAGACCGTGTAGGCAAGGAAGGTGTTGTTCCCGCCCGGGTCGGTGCCTCCAAAGAACCGGAGCATCGCGGGGAAGGCGATCAGGATGGTCGGGCCGGTGATGGTCTCGCCCAGAGTGGGGCCTGCCAAGGTCGTCCCAGGTGACGAGGCGATGAGGATGCCGGTCGGCGCCGACTGCTCGCCGGTCGCCGTGTCGACAGCTGTGTACTCGTAGAGGCCGTGGAAGGGCAGACCCCCGAAGCCGACGAGCTGAGTAGTCCACTCCCCGCTTGGGCTCGTGTAGTTCAGTCCGACTGGGGTCTGGCCCGCCTGATCAACGACTTGGACGGCGTGACCCGGCGTCACCTGGCCACTGAGGACGAAGTAGCTCGCCCCCGGAGTGCCGTTTTGCGCGTAGCTGACGTCGGAGAGGTTGGCATTCACGATGGTCGGCATGATGCGCTCCCGTTTCCTCCCAACAGATGCTCAGCGTCCCACCGCGTAGCCCTGCATCCCGCGCGGATTGGCGCCGGCGATGATCTGTCCGTCCGGCTCCCGCCTGACGGCGCAGAGGCGGCCTTCCGACCAGTCCTGCCCGACCTCCAGCCGGTGCCCGCGCGCGCGCAGCGCCTCGGCCACGGCGGCGGGGTAGCGGCCCTCGATCACCATCTTTCCCGGGCGCGCGCCACGCGGCCAGAAGGAGGAGACCCAGTGCTCCGTGTGGAAGGAAGGCGCGTCGATCGCCTGCTGGCTGTTGTAGCCGTGGTGGAGCATCCGCAGCAGCATGATCGGCTGCCACTGGTCCTGCTGCTCTCCTCCGGGGGTGCCGAAGGCCATCCAGGGCTGGCCGTCGCGCAGCGCCATGGAGGGCGAGAGCGTGGTCCGCGGCCGCTTGCCGGGCTTGAGCCCGTTGGGCAGCGTTTCGTCGAGCCAGAACATCTGCCCGCGCGTGCCGAGGCAGAAGCCGAGCTCCGGAATGGCCGGCGAGGACTGCAGCCAGCCGCCCGAGGGCGTGGCGGAGACCATGTTGCCCCAGCGGTCCACCACGTCGACGTGGCAGGTGTCGCCACCCGAGGCGCCCAGGCGCGACACGGTGGGCTCGCCGCCGCCCAGCGCCTCGTGCGCCGCGGCGGCACGGGCGATGGCGGCCGCGTAGTCGGTGCGCGGCGCGATGCCGTCGGGCGAGCCCGGCCGCCATTCGTCGGTGGCCGCCTCGGTGATCAGCTTGCGGCGCTCGGCGTTGTAGCCCTCGGACAGCAGCGTCGCGAGAGGGACCTCCGCGAAGTCCGGGTCGCCGTAGAAGGCTTCGCGGTCGGCGAAGGCCAGCTTCATGGCTTCCACCACCAGGTGCGCGAACTCGTCGCCCAGCGGGTCGGTCGCGTCGAGGTCGAAGCCGCGCAGCAGCGCCAGGGTCTGCAGCATCGCCGGCCCCTGGCTCCAGGTGCCGCACTTCAGGATGCGCGTATTGCCGTAGTCGACGCCCACCGGCGCTTCCACCGGCGCGTGCCAGCGGGCCATGTCGTCGCCCGTCAGCACGCCGCGGTTGCGCTGGCCGGAGGCATCGAGCACCTCGGTCTCACGCACGAAGCGGTCGATCGCCTCGGCCACGAAGCCCCGGTACCAGGCGTCGCGCGCCGCGTCGATCTGCCGCACGCGGTCGGACCCGGCGGCCTCGGCCTCGCGCACCACGCGGCGGTAGGTCTCGCCCAGCGTCGGGTTGCTCCACAGCTTGCCCGGCTGCGGCCCGCCGTCGCGTAGCCACAGCGCGGCGCTGGTGGGCCATTCCTGTTCGAAGAGCGGACGCATCGTCTGCACCGTGGCGCAGATGCGCGGCACATAGTGCATGCCGTTGATGGCATAGCCGATGGCGTATTCCAGCACGTCGGCGATGCGCCAGGTGCCGTGGTCGCGCAGCATCGTCGCCCAGGCGTCGAAGGCGCCCGGCACCATGGCCGGCAACAGCCCCGTGCCGGGGATCAGCCCCAGCGTCAGGTGGTCGCGCACATGCGCCACGTCGAGCTTGGCCGGCGCCACGCCCTGGCCGCAGATCACGCTCTGCGCACCGGTGGTGGCGCTGTGGACGATGATCGGGCAGTCGCCCAACGGGCCGTTCAGGTGCGGCTCGGCGATCTGCAGGGTGAAGCCGGCGGCGGCGGCGGCGTCGAAGGCGTTGCCGCCGCGCTCGAGCACGGCCATGCCGACCTGGCTCGCGATCCAGTGCGTACTCGACACGGCACCGAAGGTGCCGGCGATCTCGGGGCGTGTGGTGAACATGGGGCGCGAGGCTAGAACCGTTTACCCGGCCTGGGTATCCGCTTCGCGCGGGTTTTCGCAACGGCGGGGAAGCGGCGCGTTCGCCTTATTTCCTTACCATCTTGCTATCTTACCCGGCGCCCGCAGCGGCGCCGAGCGGGAATCGCTCGCTGATCAGAAAGGGTACTTCCGGCGACCCCTGCGTGAACAGCGAAACCGACGTGACCCGCCGGGGGCGTGCCGGGATGTCGCCCAGGTGCCGCTCCAGCACCGGGCGCACCAGCGCCTCCTCCTCGGGCGAAAGGCGCCGCGTCAGCGTGACGTGGAAGCGCCAGTCCTCGAAAACGTCCGGGTAGCCCCAACGGTCAAGCTTCTCGCGCCGGGAGGCGTCGAGCCGCTCCGGCCGCCGGCGGGCGCGTTCCGCCTCGCTCAGCGGCGCGCGGCAGGGGTCGAGCTGCCGCACCGCCTCGTCGGCCAGGGCCTGGAGGGCGGGGCAGGGCTCGGCCTCGCGCAACGCCAGGAAGCCGCCGAAATTCTCCAGCACCAGCGGCGGCAGATCGAAAGGCTCCGTGGTTGCCGCCAGGCGCTGCACCGCTTCGCGCAGTGCTGGGAAAGGCTGGGCCAGGCGGAAGGGCGCCTTCAGCGTGGCATGGAGGCCGTAGCGACGGGCTTCCGCCGTGGCCTCGGCGAGGTCGAGGCCCGGGATCTCGGGCTGCGGCACGGTTGCCGCGGTTTCCGGGTCGCGGCCGAGCCAGCGGGCTCCCAGCGCGTGCAGCGGGTCGTCCACCTCCGGCGCCCAGTAGAGCGCCGCGCGCATGGTGCTGCCGACGCCGCCGCGCGGGTCGCCCCAGGGGGTGATGCCCTCGGCGAAGCCGCCCTTCGCGAAACCCCCGGCGACGGAACCGTTCGCGTCGCGCGGGGTGCGGGTGCCGCCACTCATGCCACGCGCTCCGCCGCGCGCCACACGGCGCGTGGCACCGCGAGCTCGCCGTTCAAGGGATCGGGCAGGGGGCGGACGCGCACGAGATCGGCCCGCAGGCCGACCGCGATGCGGCCACGGTCGCTGAGGCCCGCCATCGCGGCCGGGTTCGCCGTCACCATGGCGACGGCGCGCGCGAGGCCGATCTCGGGGTCCAGCGCCAGCTTCCAGGCGGCTTCCAGCATGGCGGGCGGCACGTAGTCGCTGGCGATGGCGTCCGCCAGCCCGGCCTCCACCAGCGTGCGGGCGGCGACGTTGCCGGAGTGGCTGCCGCCGCGCACGAGGTTGGGCGCGCCGACGATCACCGTCATGCCCTCGCGCCGCGCGGCCTCTGCGGCGGCGAGGCTGACGGGGAACTCGCTGATGCGGATGCCGTCGGCGCTGTTGCGGCGGATCTCGGCGGCGTCCCAGTCGTCATGCGCGGCCAGCGGCACCCGGTCGCCGAGGCGCGCGAGCAGGGCGGCCCGGTTCGGCTCGGCGTTTTCCGCCCGCAGCGCCAGCATTTCCCGGATGCGGCGGTCCGCGCCGGCCGCGTCGAAGCCCTCGCTCAGCAGCATGCGCCGGAACCGCTCCACGTCGCTGAACTGCCCGACGCCGGGGCAGTGGTCCATCAGGCTGGCCAGCCGCAGCAGCGGATGGTCCACGACCTCCTCCAGCAGCGGCAGCATGTCATGGGCCGGCAGTTCGCAGCGGATATGGAGGAAGTGATCGCACTTCAGCGCGCCCGTGGGTGCCAGGGCCGCGAGGTCGGCCGCGCCGTCGGTGAAGGTGCGGCGCCGGTTGCCGGCCGGATGGATGTCGCCCACGCAGAGCGCGTCGAATACCGTGGTCACGCCGGCGGCGGCCGTCTGCGCGTCGTGCGCCAGCAGGGCCGAGCGCGAGGGCCAGCGGGCGGCGGGGCGCGGCTGCACCTGCCGTTCGAGGTTGTCGGTGTGGAGGTCCACGATGCCCGGGATCAGCGTGTCGCCCTCGAAGTCGAGGGCGCCCGGGGCGTGACTGCGGGTGTCGGACACCTCGGCGATCGTGCCGCCGCGCAGCAGCAGCGTGCCCCGGATCACCTGGTCGGGGAGGACGATCCTGGCGTTGGTGAAGATCTGCTCGGCAAACATGGGGGACGATCCTGCACGGCGCGCGCCGCAGCGCCAGCGCGGGGCACGCGAAATTTCCGTGTCATGCGGTTGAGGCAGGGCCGGTCGGTGTCAGGCGTTCACGCCGGGGCACCTCAGGCCGGGGGCGACCGGACCGGGACAGCCGGACCGGGACAGACGGACTGGGGCGTCCGGATTGGGGCGACCAGACTGACGTGCCCGGACCGGGGCAACCGGGCCGGGATGGTGGCCGAGTGATCAAGACAGGCACGGATCGGCGAAGGCGGTCGGGCAGGCGGCCGGATCGCGCGGGCCAGGTCGCGCGAGGCGCGATGCATCGGCGGCACGCGGGTGCGACGTGGACGCGCGTGGTCGGCGGCGGGTGCCGTGCCGGTCAGTTATCGATGTGGAGAAGGAGGGTGGCTCCCCGAGTAGGACTCGAACCTACGACAAAGCGATTAACAGTCGCTTGCTCTACCAACTGAGCTATCGGGGATCACTTGGTGGCGCTCATCTATCCTGGGCGGCGCGGGGCCGCAAGACCGCTGAGCGAAGTTTTTAAAGAGCGCCGTTATCCGGATCGAACAACGGGTTAGTTGGAGGCTCCGGGCGGAATCGAACCGCCGTAGAAGGTTTTGCAGACCTCTCCCTGACCACTCGGGCACGGAGCCGCGCCGCCCATCTACGGGGGGCGCGGCCGGAAGTCCAGAGGGTGCGGGGCGGAAGACGCGGAACGCGCCGCCCGGGGAGCGGAACGGCGGGCAGCACGGGCGCGCGAAGAACCTCAGGGCCAGACGGGTGCGCCCTCCAGCCCCGCGGTCTCGGGAAGGCCGCAGATCAGGTTCGCGTTCTGCACCGCCTGTCCGGCCGCTCCCTTGCCGAGGTTGTCGACCACGCCCATCGCGATCACCAGCGCGCGCTCCGGATCGGCCGCGTAGCTGACGAAGGCGAGGTTCGAGCCGGTGGCCCATTTGGTCTGCGGCGGCCGGTCGGTCACGCGCACGAAGGCCCGCCCGGAGTAGAAGCGCCGGGCCGCCTCCAGGCACTGTTCCGTGGTGGCGCGGCCGCGGCAGTACACCGTGGCGAGGATGCCGCGGGTCATCGGCACCAGGTGCGGCGTGAACACCAGCCCGGCCGCGCTGCCGCCGCTCAGCCGCTCGATCGTCGTGGCCATCTCGGGCATGTGGACGTGGCGGAGCAGGCCGTAGGGCAGGAGGTTCTCGTTGCTCTCGGCATAGCCGAAGCGGCTGTCGCCGCCGCCGCGGCCGGCACCGGAGATGCCGGTCTTGGCGTCGACGACGATGTTGCCGGGCTCGATCAGCCCGCCCGCCAGCAGCGGCGCCAGCGCGGTCAGCGTCGCCGCGGGGAAGCAGCCGGGGTTGGCGACGCGGCGCTGCCCCTCGATCCGGTCCGGCCAGACGTCGGCCAGACCGTAGGCCCAGCCCTCGGCGTAGCGGTGGTCGCCCCCGATGTCGACGATCTTCACGTCGCCGGACACGCGCGCCAGCGCCTCGGCCGAGCTGCCCGTGGGCAGCGACGTGAACAGCAGGTCGAGCTTCGGCAGGGCCGCGGGGTCCCACTTCCGGATCACCAGATCGGCCAGCCTGGCCGGCGCGCCGGGAAAGCGGTCCACCAGGCGGCTGCCGGCGCTGCCCTCGCCCGCGGCGTAGACGAGCTCGAAGGATGGGTGGCTGGCGACGAGGCGCAGCGCCTCGCCGCCACCGAAACCGCTGATGCCGACGATGCCGACGCGGATGCTCATGCTGGTGTCCTGCTGCTGGGGTGAGGGCAAAGAAAAACCCCCGGAGCCGGGGGCTGCGGGGGTTCGAAGGGTGCGGGCCGATGCCGCCTCGCGGGGGTGGGCCGCTAGGAAGCGGACCTCACCGGGGGAGGGGCGTTTCTGCACGCAGCCATGGAAGCCGCCGCTGGAAAGCAGCGACGGCGTCGGTTCGCGGTGCGGAAGGGAAGGCCACCCATGGGGCGGAGATTGGGGGGCGCCTGCGCATCCGTCAACGCGGGTTCGTGGCCCTGTGCCCGCCCAAGCCTGGGCTGCTCAGGGTCGGGAACACCGGGTCTGGAACACCGCTCGGGGCCGAAGGCCGCGGCGCGGACCGGAAGCACGTTGCTTGCGGCCCTCGGTCGTTGATCGGGATGCTGACAGGCTCCCGGCGCAAAGGGGAAGACCCGGAACGGAGCTGGGGCCGCGGGCCCGGCGGCGGGGCGGCGACGCTCCGCGGCGCGCGCGGGGCGGGTGCGCCGCCGCGGTTTTACATACACCGGGAAAGGTCTCGGCGCTTGGCCGGCGCCCGCCGCGCCCTTATAAGCGCCGCAGCGAGGGCTGATCGGGGGGCGCGCAAAACGTCATGGACTTTACCGAAGCGCGGCGGTTCATGGTGGACGGCCAGATCCGCCCCAACAAGGTCACCGATCCCCGCATCCTCGATGCCATGCGCGAGGTCCCGCGTGAGCGTTTCGTGCCGCCCGCACTGGCCTTCCGCGTGATGGCCGATGCCGACACGCCGCTGCGCGACGGCCGCGTGATGATGCAGGCCATGACGTTGGCGCGGCTGCTGCAAAGTGCTGCGGTGCTGCCCGGCCAGCGCGTGCTGGTGGTGGCGGCGGGCACCGGCTACAGCGCCGCGGTGCTGCGCCACATCGGGGCCGAGGTCGTGGCGCTCGAAAGCAATCCCGAGCTGCTGGCCGCCGCGCGCGCCAACCTCGCGATGCCGGCCGAGGGTTCCATGGCCAGCGCCGCCGCGGCGCCGGTGCGGGTGGAAAGCGGGCCGCTGGCCGAGGGCTGGGCGGCGGCTGCCCCCTACGACGCGATCCTGATCGACGGCGCGGTGGACGCGATCCCGCCCGCGCTGCGCGACCAGTTGGCCGAGGGCGGGCGCATCGTCGGCGTGATCCGCGCTGCCGGCGGCGCGGGGCGGGCGGTGCTCGCCCGGCGCACGCACGGCAGCTTCGGCCTGACCGAAACCTTTGACGCGCAGACCGCGCGCCTGCCGGACTTCGCGGCGGCCGCGGCGCCGGCGCCGGCCGGCGCCTTCCAGTTCGTTTGAGCCTGTCCGCGCGGCGCCGCGCGGATGCCCGCCAGGGGCAGCGGCCAGGAAAGTCGCCCAGGTAAATCGCTCGGGTAAATCACCCTGGCCTTTGCCCGGGCCCCAGCCCTAGGCTCAGGGCAATCTGTTCATCTTCACCCCGTAGATCCTGCGGGGACGCACAGGAGTGTCGGTGCCGATGTCACGACGCACAGCCCTGGCCATGGCCACGACCATCACGCTGCCGCTGGCCGTTTCGGTCGCCGTTCTCGCCGGCAGCGCCAGCGGTGCCCGCGCGCAAACGCTGCAGGAAGCGCTGGGCCAGGCCTATACCAACAACCCCACCCTGCAGACGGCGCGCGCGCAGCTGCGGGTGATCGACGAGAACGTGCCGCAGGCCCTGGCCGGCTGGCGCCCGACCGTGACGCTGAGCGGCTCGGCCGGGTACCAGGACGCCAACGCGCGCGCCAAGTCGGGCCCCATCTCGGTGTATCAGGACGTCAGCCGCGACACGCTGACGCTGCAGGCCACCGCCTCGCAGCCGATCTATCGCGGCGGCCGCACCGTGGCGCAGACGCAGCGCGCCGAGAACCAAGTGATGGCGCAGCGCGCACGCCTGCTGGCCACCGAGCAGCAGGTGCTCAGCGACGCGGTACAGGCCTACATCAACGTCATCCGCTACCAGGAGGAGGTCCGCCTCAACCTGAACAACGTTCAGGTGCTCCAGCGTCAGCTCGACGCCACCAACGAGCGCTTCCGGGTGGGCGAGATCACCCGCACCGACGTGGCGCAGGCGGAGTCGCGGCTGGCCGCGGCGCGGGCGACGCGCGCCGATGCCGAAGGGCAGCTGCAGAGCGCGCGCGCGGTGTTCCGCCGCGTGATCGGGACGGTGCCGGTTTCGCTGACGGCGCCGCAGCCGCTGCGCCCGCCGGTGCGCTCGGCGGTAGAGGCGTCGCAGGCCGCGGCGACCAACAACCCTAACGTCGTGGCGGCGCTGTTTGACGAGGCCGCGGCGCGGTCGCTGATCGACGTGCAGACCGGCGCGCTGCTGCCGCAGGTGAGCGCGCAGGCGCAGCAGTTCCGCGTGGACAACAGCACGCAGCCCAACACGCGCGGCACCGGCACCGCCATCACCGCGACGGTGAGCGTGCCGATCTACCAGGGCGGCGCCGAGTATTCGACGGTGCGTCAGGCGCGGCAGGACGCGTCGCGCTACCGCCAGATCATCGACGACCAGCGCCGCACCTCGGCGCAGCAGGCGGCCTCGGCCTGGGAAACGCTGGTCAGCAATCGCGCCACGGTGGAATCCAACCGCGCCGCTATCCGCGCGGCGGAAGTGGCGCTGGACGGCGTGCAGCGAGAGGCGGTGGTGGGCAGCCGCACCACGCTCGACGTGCTGAACCAGGAGCAGGAATTGCTGAACAACCGCGTGGCGCTGGTGCGCGCGCTGGCCAGCAACGTCACCTCCTCCTACTCGCTGGCCGCGGCGGTGGGGCGCCTGACGGCGCGCGACCTGGCGCTGCCGGTGCCGCTCTATGACATGACGGCCTACTACAAGGCGGTGCGCAACCGCTGGATCGGTCTGGGCAGCGACAGCGAAACGATCCAGAGCGCGGATGCGGCGCCGGTGGCAGGGACGGTGCCCGCCACGGCGACGCCGCCCTCCACCATGGCGCCAGTCGGACGATAAGCATGAGCGGACCCGCTTCTTCCCACGGGCAAGACCCGAACATGGAGGACATCCTGGCCTCCATCCGGCGCATCCTGAACGAGGATGAGCCGGTGGCGGCCGCCCCGGCCAAGCCCGCCGCCACCGGGATGGGCGCGGCGCCAGCCCCGGTGGCCGCGCCGTCACCTTCCCCGGCACCGGCCGTCGTTCCGGCACCGCCGCCCGCCGCCTATGCGCCGGTGGAGGAAGAGGAGCCGCTGGAGCTGACCGAGGCGATGATGGTGTCGCCGCCCGCCGCACCGCCGCCTGCGCCGGCCCCTGTGTCATCCCCTGCGCCATCCCCTGGCGCGGACACCCGCGCGGAGCTGCCCTTCGCGCCGCCGGCCTCCGCTCCGGCCGGCGTCCCGCCTGCCCTGGCGGGCGAGGGTGGGCCGCTGCGCGACGCGCTGCTGGCGCCGGCCACGGCGGCCGCCACGGCGGCGGCGCTGGGTGAGCTGGCGCGCGCTGTTTCGGCCGAGCGCACGGCGCAGGTGACGCGCTCCTCCGCGGTCACGATCGAGGACGTGGTGCGCGACGAGGTCCGGCCGGTGGTGAAGGCCTGGCTCGACACGCACCTGCCCGCCATGGTGGAGCGCATGGTGCGCGCCGAGATCCAGCGGCTGGTGGGCGGCTCGCTGGGCTGATCCCGGCGGGGCCGGACATGGCCCCGCTGTTCCGTGGCGGGTGCGCCCCGGACCCTGCCCGCGCCGGGCATGGCGCGCCCTCCGCCGGGATGCGCCACGGGCGCAGCAGCGGCGCGGTTGTTGCGGCACCCTTGACGTTCGGGCGCGTCCCGGCACAGGGATGCGCCATGCTCGAGAAGACCCTCTCACCCGCCGAATTCGAGAACCGCCTGTACGAGGGGTGGGAAGGCGCCGGCGCCTTTTCCGCCAGGCCCGAGAGCGCGGCCGCGCCCTTCACCATCATGATCCCGCCGCCCAACGTCACGGGCAGCCTCCATATTGGCCATGCCCTGACCTTCACGGTGCAGGACATGCTGATCCGCTGGCGCCGGATGCAGGGCCGCGACGCGCTGTGGCAGCCGGGCTCGGACCATGCCGGCATCGCGACGCAGATGGTGGTGGAGCGACTGCTGGGCGGGCAGGGGATCAAGCGGCGCGAGATCGGGCGTGAGGCCTTCCTGGAGCATGTCTGGGAATGGAAGGCGCAGTCGGGCGGCACGATCACCCGCCAGCTGCGGCGCCTGGGCGCCAGCCTCGACTGGCCGCGCGAACGCTTCACCATGGACGAGGGCCTGTCGGCGGCGGTGCGCGAGGTCTTCGTCACGCTGCACGAGCAGGGGCTGATCTATCGCGATAAGCGGCTGGTGAACTGGGATCCGGTGTTCCAGTCCGCCATCTCCGACCTCGAGGTCGAGAGCCGGGAAACCAAGGGCAGCCTGTGGCACCTGCGCTACCCGGTGGAAGGGGAGCCGGGGCGTTTCCTCGTTGTGGCGACGACGCGGCCCGAAACGATGCTGGGCGACACGGCGGTGGCCGTTCACCCCGAGGATGAGCGCTACCGCGACCTCGTGGGCAAGAACGTCATCCTGCCGCTGACCGGGCGGCGCATCCCCGTGGTGGCAGACACGTATTCCGACCCGGAGAAGGGCACGGGTGCGGTGAAGATCACTCCGGCGCACGACTTCAACGACTTCGCCGTGGGCAAGCGGCACGATCTCGCCGCGATCAGCGTGCTGGATGCCGAGGCGTGCGTGACCCTGGCCGAGATCGAGGGCGCGCTGGCCGCGGTGGAAGGCGTCGCCGATCCCGCCTTCACGCGCACGCTGGCGGGGATGGACCGCTTCAAGGCGCGCGAGGCGATCGTGGCGGAGCTGGAGCGGCTGGAGCTGCTCGACAAGATCGAGCCGCACACCAGCGCCGTGCCCTTCGGCGACCGTTCCGGCGTCGCGATCGAGCCGCGGCTGACGGTGCAGTGGTACTGCGACGCGGCGACGCTGGCCAAGCCCGCCGTGGCCGCCGTCGAGGACGGGCGCATGGAGTTCGTGCCGCGCCAGTGGGAGAACACCTTCTTCTCCTGGATGCGCGAGATCGAGCCCTGGTGCATCTCGCGCCAGCTCTGGTGGGGCCATCGCATCCCCGCCTGGTACGGGCCCGACGGCACGCCCTTCGTGGCGCGCGACGAGGCCGCGGCGCAGGCACAGGCGCGCGCGCATTACGGACGCGACGAGGCGCTGACGCGCGACGAGGACGTGCTGGACACGTGGTTCTCCTCGGCGCTGTGGCCCTTCTCGACGCTGGGCTGGCCGGAGCGGACCGCGGAACTGGCGCGCTACTACCCGACCGACGTGCTGGTGACGGGCTTCGACATCATCTTCTTCTGGGTTGCCCGGATGATGATGATGGGGCTGCACTTCATGGGCGACGTGCCCTTCCGCAAGATCTACATCCACGGCCTGGTCCGCGACGAGAAGGGCCAGAAGATGAGCAAGAGCAAGGGGAACGTCATCGATCCCCTGGAGCTGGTGGACAGCTACGGCGCGGATGCGCTGCGCTACACCATCGCCTCGCTCGCCGGGCCCGGGCGCGACGTGAAGCTCGGGCGCGCCAAGGTCGAGAACGGGCGCTCCTTCATCACCAAGCTGTGGAACGCCGCGCGCTTCTGCGAGATGAACGGCATCAAGGCCGACCCGGCCTTCCTGCCGGAAGCCTGCACCACGCCGCTCGCGCGCTGGATCATCGCGCGCGCCAACGCGGCGGTGGCGGAAGCGACGGCAGCGCTGGAGAACTTCCGCTTCGACGACTACGCGGCGGCCGTGCGTCGCTTCGCCTGGGACGGGTTCTGCGACTGGTTCCTGGAATTCGCCAAGCCCGCGCTCGCCTCGGGCGACACGCTTGAGGCGCGCGAGGCCAAGGGCGCCGCGCAGCACGTCCTGGGCGTGATCCTGCGGCTGATGCACCCGATCGCGCCCTACGTGACCGAGGAGCTGTGGCACCAGATGGGCTACGGGCCCGAGCTCAGCCTGATCCACACCGCCTGGCCGGAGGCGTCCGCCGTTTCGCACCCGGTCGAGGCGGCCGAGGAGATGGAATGGCTCCTGTCGCTGATCTCCACCGTGCGCGCGGTGCGGGCGGAGATGAACGTGCCGCCCTCCAATCGCTTCCCGCTGCTGGTGCAGGGCGCGTCGGAGGCGATGCTGGCGCGCGCCAACCGCTGGAGCGACACGGTGGAGCGCATGGCGCGCATCACCGCGGTGGAGCCGCTGAAGGGCGAGCCGCCGCAGGGCGTGGCGCAGGCCGTGCTGGGCGAGGCCACGATCATGCTGCCGCTGGCCGGCATCATCGACCTCGACGCCGAGCGCGCGCGCCTGACCAAGGAGCGCAACAAGGTCGAGGCCGACGCGCGCAAGATCGCGGCGAAGCTGGAGAACGCCGACTTCGTGTCCCGCGCCAAGCCGGAAGTCGTGGAAGAGAACCGCGAGCGGCTGGTCGCGGCGGAAGCGGAGATGGCGCGGCTCGACGCGGCGCTGGCACGCATCGCGGCCTGAACCGCGCGGGCGCGGCGGTTCCGACCCTGCCGCGCCCACGGGAGGGAAGGCGCGCGGCGCTCTCCCGGCGGTCGCGGCGCCCCGCTTTGCCGTGCGTTGGTGCAACGCGGCCACAGGGGCGGCCCGAACGCGGCGCCCCGGCAGGTTTCAACGTTGTGTGACCGAGCGGGCCGGGGCTTGCCCGTTGCGGCTCGGCCATTCCCCGCCACACATTCGATCGCACTACCCCGATTCCGATGAGGCGAGCCGTATGAGCAAGAAGGACCAGGATCTGGAGGCGCGCATCCGCGAACGCGCCTACCAGCTTTGGGAACAGTCCGGCGGTGAGCACGGGAGCCACGAGGCGCACTGGGAACAGGCCCGCAAGATGCTGATGGCCGACGAGGCCGCGGGCGAGCCGCTCGAAGCGCAGGCGGCGGGGGCAGCGGACACCGACGGCGCTCCGACCGACGTGGCGGCGGAAACCGCTTCGGTCGCGCAGGCGCCGGCCATCAAGCCCGCCCGCAAGCCCGCGGCCAAGAAGACCGCCGCCGAGGCGAAGCCTGCCGCCGAAGCCAAGCCGGCCAAGGCTGCGGCGGCGAAGCCCGCCGCCGCCAAGGGCGCGAAGAAGCCGGCCTGAGCCGATCGCGCCGGGCCGGGCTCAGCGGCCCGGCCGGCCGCCCCACCAGGTCCCGAACACCGCCAGGGCGTAGAGGATGCGTCCGTGGTCGCGCGTTCCGGCGGCATGTTCCCGGAACAGGGTTTCCACCGACGCCGGCTCCAGGAAGCCGGCCCCCGCCGCGCCGCTGTCGTTCCAGGCGGCGCGCGCGTAATCCGCGAAGTCGCCGCGGAACCAGGCGGCCAACGGCAGCTTGAAGCCTTGCTTGGGCCGGTCCAGCACGCCCGGCGGCAGCCAGGGCTCGACGGCGCGGCGGATGATCCACTTGCCCGTGGCGCCGCGCAGCTTCAGTTCCAGCGGCACGGTGGCGGCCCAGTCCACCAGCCGCGACGACAGGAACGGCACCCGCACTTCCAGCGAATGCGCCATGCTGGCGCGGTCCACCTTGCACAGCATCTGGCCGGGCAGCTGCAGCGTCGCGTCGGCGTGGAGGAACTGGTGCAGCGCGCCGGCGCCGTGCCAGGGGTCGTCCACCAGCTCGTCGCGCAGCTGCTCCGGCGCGGCGTCCTGCGCCGCGTGGAAGCCCGGCACCATCAGCGCCTCGCGCAACGCGGGCGAGGTGATCTCGGTTTTGCGGAAGAACCGGGCATAGCCGCCCTCGGTGCCGGCGGCGTCGCCCAGGCGGCGCAGCTTCTGCCGCAGCTGGCCGGTGCGCGCCTCGCCCAGCAGGCCGAGCGCGCCGCCCAGCGGCCGGATCGCGTGGCGCAGCGCGCGGTAGCGGCCGATCCGCTGCTCGGTGCGGTGGCGGCGATAGCCCGCGAAGATCTCGTCGCCGCCGTCGCCGGCCAGCGCCACCTTGACCTCGGCCGCCGCGAGCTCGGCCAGGTAGAGGCTGGGGATCGCGGCCGGGTCGGCGAAAGGCTCGTCGAAGCTGCGGACGAGCCGGGGCAGGATCTCGGCCGCGTCGCGCAGCTCCACCACCCGGTGCCGGCGCTCGCAGCCCAGGTGCTCGGCCACGCGGCGGGCATGGGCCGTCTCGTCCACCGCGCTGCCGGGGAAGCCGATGGTGAAGGCCTTCACCGGCCGGTCCGACAGCCGCGCCATCGCCGCCGTCACGGCGGAGGAATCCACGCCGCCCGACAGGAAGCTGCCCAGCGGCACGTCCGACAGCATGTGCCGCCGCACGGTGTCGAGCCAGATCGCGCGGAACTCCTCGACCCATTCCCCGGGCGTGCGCCGCTGCGGCGCCGGGCGGGGGAAGCGCCAGAAGGCGTCCACGCTGCTCTCGCCCGTGGGCCCGAGCGTCAGCGCGTGGCCGGGCGGCAGCTGCCGCACCTCCCGGTAGATGCTGCGCGGCGGGCGGACGTGGCCGGCGGTGAAGTAGTCGTGCACGGCGCGCGGATCGACGGTGAAGCCGTGCTCGGGCAGCGGCAGCAGCGCCTTGATCTCGGAAGCGAAGGCGAGGCCGCCGCGCTGCTCGGTCAGGAACAGCGGCTTGATGCCGAGCTGGTCGCGCGCCAGCACCAGCCGCCGCGCCGGGCGGTCCCAGATCGCCACGGCGAACATGCCTTCCAGCCTCGCCCAGCAGCGCTCGCCCCAGTGCTGCCAGGCGGCCAGGATGGTTTCGGTGTCGCTGCTGCCCCGGAAGCGGTGGCCGGCGCGCTCGAGCTCGGGGCGCAGTTCCAGGTGGTTGTAGATCTCGCCGTTGAAGACGATCGCGGCACGCCCGTCCGCCGAGCGCATCGGCTGGTGCCCGCCCGCGAGGTCGAGGATGCTCAGTCGGCGCATGCCGAAGCCGAAGTCGCCCTCGGCCAGCACGCCGCCCTCATCGGGACCCCGGTGGAGAATGGTGTCGCACTGCGCCTCGAGCAGGCGCGCCTCGACCGGCCGGCCGCCGCGCCGGTACCAGCCCGCAATACCGCACATGAAGATTGTTTCCTCGCGGAAAGCGTCCGTTCCCCGACTCTTCCGGTCAGGTTCGGGTTCCGCAGCCTTGGCGCTGCCCCTGCCGGGCAGTGCCGGCGCCACATCCCACATCGGCGGCAGCGCCGGAAGGGGCGGCAGCGCACCAAGCGCGGGCTCTCCGCCCCGAAGCGTGGTCCGGGGGCGCGGTTCAGATCGCCGCTGGGGTGGTGAGAGCCTTCAGCCGGCGCGCAGGAGTGAGGCGGGCACCGCCTGCCGCTGCGGCAGGGCCTGCCCGTAGGAAGCCTGCCCAGGGGTGGCTTGGCGGACCTCCACCAGGTGCGGCTGCGACCAGGGCAGGCTCGGGACCGGCCCCGCGCTCTCGTGCCAGACGGGCAGGGCGAAGGTGCCGTTGGCGTAGCGCCGTGCCGCCGCGGCGCATTCCGCCACGACGATGCACTCCCCGAGGTACCGGCTGGCGAGCCAGCTGGGATCCGACAGGAATCGCTCCACCGGCTTCAGGCGATAGGTCTGCATGAATCAACCGTAGACCGGAACGAGGTTCCGCGCTGCAGCATAAATTCGTGAAGCTTCGTGGCAGGCGAGGACCCGCGACCAGGAACGGGCGGGTAACGAAATTGCCGCATTGGGCAACAAAATACCGATAATGTTGTTTTCAGTGGCAGGAGCATGGGGCACCCTCCATCTGTTGACGTGCGTGGGTCGGGAGTAACGGCGTGGCGGAGTTCTGGGCGGAGTGGGGCGCACTGGCGTATGCCGCCGCGGCCTGCTGGGCCTTCTTCGAGGGTGAGACTTTCGTGCTGCTGGCCGCCGCTGCGGGACGTGCCACCGGCGTCATCGACCCGTGGATCCTGATGTTCTCGGTATGGGGCGGTTCTTTCCTGGGCGACCAGCTCTGGTTCACGCTCGGCCGACGATACGGCGCCAGGGCGGTCCGCAAGATCCCCGGCGCCCAGAAGCGCATGGACACCGCGATGCGCTTCCTCGACCGCTACGGCGCCACCTTCGTGCTGTGCTTCCGCTTCGCCTACGGCATCCGCAACGTCGCGGCCGCGGCCTGCGGCGTGGCGGGCATGGAGTGGATCCGCTTCGCCGTGCTGAACTTCATCGCGGCCGGGATCTGGGCCGCCTCCTTCGTGGGCGCCGGCTGGTACGCCGTGTCCTGGCTGGGCGAGGAGAACACCTTCTACGCGCTCGGCACGATCGGCGTGGCGGTGGTGGTGCTGCTGCTCTTCAAGTGCTTTCGCGCCTGGCGTCGCCCGCCGGTTCCGGCGGAGTAGGCCGGGCAGAGCAGGCGGGGGCGGCGCGCCACGTGAGGCGCGCCGCCGCGTCGCTCAGCGACCCTCGTAGGGGCCTTCCAGCGCCTGGAGATCTTCCGGTGACAAGGTGATGGCCGTTGCCGCCGCCGCGTCGCGGATCTGCGCCGGGTTGCTGACCCCGAAGATCGGCGCGGCCATCACCGGCTTGCTGAGCAGCCAGGCCAGGGCGACCTGCATCGGCGTCACGCCGCGCTCGTTCGCGATGCGGGTGACCTGGTCGAGGATGCGGAAGTCGCTTTCCCGGAACAGCCCGTCGGCCAGCTTGTCGGTGCGCGCCCGCTCGCTCGCCGCACCTTCGCGCGTGCGGTTGCCGCCGAGGAAGCCGCGCGCCAGCGGGGAATAGGGCACGAGCCCGACGCCCTGCTCGAGGCAGAGCGGGATCATGTCGCGCTCCTCCTCGCGCTGCACGAGGTTGTAAAGGTTCTGCATCGCCACCGGCCGCGCCCAGCCGCGGTACTGCGCCACGGCGCACATCTGGGCGAAGCGCCAGGCCGGCATGGTGGAGCCGCCGACGTAGAGCACCTTGCCGGCACGGACCATGTCGTTGAGCGTTTCCATCACCTCCTCGACCGGGGTGACCTCATCCAGGCGGTGGATCTGCAGGAGGTCCACGTAATCGGTGCCCAGCCGCTTCAGCGAGGCGTCGAGTGCTTCCGTCAGGTGCTTGCGGCCGGTGCCGCCGCCATTGGGCTTGTCGGTCATCGGCAGGCCGACCTTGGTGGAGATCACCAGCTCGCTGCGCGGGGCATAGGTCAGCAGCGTGGCGCCGATGATCCGCTCGCTCTCACCGAGGTTGTAGACGTCGGCGGTGTCGAAGAAGTTGATTCCGGCATCCAGCGCCGCCCGGAAGAAGGGGGCCGAGCCCGCCTCGTCGAAGGCGCCCCAGGCGCGGCGCCCGGCCGCACCCCAGGAATTGCCGCCGAGGCAGACCGCCGAAACATGGAGGCCGCTGCGGCCCAGTCGGACGTATTTCATGGTGTGAGGCTTGCTCCAGGGCAAAGGGTCGCGGGCATCCTAGGACCGGCCGAGGCGCGGAGGCAGCCCCGCCGGCGACTCTCTCGCACGGTCGTTCCGCCCGGATAGTTCCGCCGTCGGCCCGGGCGCGCCCTCCATCCGCTGCCACTTCCGGGCTGGCCGCGTGGCCGCCACGCAACCCCGTGCTGCCGGGCGAAGCAGGGCGTCGGCCCAACGGCGCGCCGAGGAAGCCGCCGCGCATCCCGCACGTTGCCCCAGACGGAGGACGCGACCGGCCAGGCGCCGGACGTGCCGCGACACTTCGCCATGGAGGCACAGAGATGAGCGACATCGCCGAGCCCAACCCTTTTCCGGCCGAGGCGGACCTTGCCGCCGCGGCGGACGCCGCGCTGGGGCCAACCGGCCGCTTCCGGCTGGTGTGCGGCGCGGGCGCGGCGGCCTTCGTGGTGGACACGATCGACGGCCGTTCCTGGCGCCTCGACGGCGACCGCTGGGTGCCGCTGCGCTACGAGGTGATGCCGCCCGATCCGGCGCCCTGACACGGCGGGCGGGGGTGCGGCTCCCGGGCTGCTCCACCGGCACGGCTTCCGGGCAGCGTCGGCCGGGCACTGTTCCCCTGAGTGCCTTGTCGCGGCGGGCTTTCCCCGGTGCCATCCCGGATGCCGCCCGCGCCCGCCACGGCGTTCAATACCCAACCGCCGCGGCCCCCTGGCGCCGCATCCCGTGCCATGGTGAGAGGGCTGCGCAAACCTGAGCAAAGGACGCCACCATGCCCAACCCGCCCACCGGCTTCGATCACGGGCTGACGCTGGACACGGCGCAGACCATCCTGCGCGAAACCCTGGCGGAAGGGCGGCGCCTCGGCCTGGCGCCGCTGACCGTGGTGGTGCTGGACCAGGCTGGGCAGCTCAAGGGGCTGCTGCGGGAAGACGGCTCGTCGCTCCAGCGCCCGGCGATCGCGCACGGCAAGGCCTTTGGGGCGATCGGTCTGGGCTTCGGCGGGCGGGAACTCGCGCGGCGGTCGCAAGGGATGCCGGGCTTCATGAACAGCTATTCCGACCTGCTGGGCGGGTCGGCGGTGCCGGTGCCGGGCGGCGTGCTGGTGCGGGGCGAGGGCGGGCGGATCCTGGGCGCCGTCGGCGTGTCGGGTGACGCCTCCGACAAGGATGAGCTGGCCGCCGTGGCCGGCATCCGCGCTGCCGGGCTGGAGCCCGATACCGGCGACTGAGCGGACACGCCTCGCCAAGTGGTCCGCTTCGATGCGCTTGCCGGGGCAGGAGGCCGCGCCGGTTCGCGCGTCGGTGCCGATCCGGTCCGCGCCGGCCGGGGCGTCGCCGGGCCGGCCGAACCCTGCGGGGTGCTGGAGCCATTCCGGCCCGCGCACCCGGCTCCCGCAGGGTTTCCGGGCCTCTCGCGGGTGGCTCCGGCCGGCGCAATGATGTGCCCCCCGCCTTGCGGCCACCCGCTGCCGGGTGGAGGCTGCGGCCGAACCACTGAGGGCCCAGCCGATGAACCGCACCGAGGACGTGTTGCAGGCGCTCGACGCCGCCGAAGCCGAGATGCGCCGCCGCTACTTCGATTTCCTGCGCATGCCGAGCGTCAGCGCCCAGCCCGACCACGCCGCCGACTGCCGCCGCACCGCGGAGTGGCTGGTGGGCGAGCTGCGCGAGATCGGCTTCGAGGCCGCGGTGCGTGAGACGGCCGGCCATCCGGTGGTGGTGGCCAAGCATGCGGGGCCAGCCGGAATTGATGCGCCGCACCTGCTCTACTACGGCCACTACGACGTGCAGCCGGCCGAGCCCTTCGAGCTCTGGACCAGCCCGCCCTTCGAGCCGACCGTCGTCGAGGGCCCGCACGGGGACCGCGTGGTGGCGCGCGGCGCCGTGGACGACAAGGGGCAGGTGATGACCTGGCTCTCGGCCATGCGCGCCTGGCACCAGGTGACCGGCGGCCTGCCCGTGCGCGTCACGGCGCTGATCGAGGGTGAGGAGGAGGTCGGCTCCCCCAGCCTCGACGCCTTTCTGCGCGACAACGCGGCGGAGCTTTCGGCCGATATCGCGGTGGTGAGCGACACCAACCAGTGGGACTTCGCGACCCCTGCCATCACCACGCGGCTGCGCGGCATGGTCTATGCCCAGATCGACCTTCGCGCGGCCTCGCGCGACCTGCATTCGGGCATGTACGGGGGTGCTGCGCGCAACCCGCTGAACCTGCTGGCGCGTATCCTGGGCGACCTCCATGACGATGACGGCCGCATCCAGATCCCCGGCTTCTACGACGGCGTCACGCCGGTCTCCAACGCCCAGGCCGCGCAGTGGGCGGCGCTGGGCTTCGACGAGGCGCGCTACCTGGGCGACGTGGGCCTGTCGGTGCCGGCCGGCGAGCGCGGCCTGGGCGCGCTGGAGCGTATCTGGGCGCGGCCGACCTGCGACGTGAACGGCATGTGGGGCGGCTATACCGGCGAGGGCAGCAAGACGGTGATCGCCGGCGAGGCGCATGCCAAGCTGAGCTGCCGCCTGGTGGGCCAGCAGGACCCGGCGAAGATCGAGGAGGGCATCCGCCAGTTCGTGCGCGAACGGCTGCCCAAGGACTGCTCGGCCGAGGTGCGGATCTTCGCCTCCGCAGCCCCGGTCGAGGTGCCAGTCGAAAACCGCTTCATCGCGGCCGCGCAGGCGGTGCTGCAGGACGAGTACGGCGTGGCCCCCGCGATGATCGGCGGCGGCGGCTCCATCCCGGTGGTGGAAAGCTTCAAGCGCATCCTGAATACCGACGCGCTGCTGATGGGCTTCGGACTGGACGACGACCAGGTCCACAGCCCCAACGAGAAGTTCGACTGGCGCTGCCTGACCCGCGGCGCCCGGTCGCACGCGCGCCTGCTGGGCAAGCTCGCGGGCTGAACCGCATCCCCCGTCCCACCGTCTCCCCCGAGGCGGCGGGAGGGGTTCGGGCCTTTAGCGGCCCGCCAGCTCCGTCTTCAGGGTCTGGATCCGGGTCTTCAGGCTTTCGCGCAGGCTGGGCGAGGCGTGGGCCTTCAGGCTGGCGAGGGTTTCCTCCAGCTCCCGCAACAGGCGACGCTTCTCGTCCTTGTTGCGCTGGATGGGCTTGTTGTCGCTGAACTGGCCTTCAAAGGCGCGCATGATCGGTCTCCCCCGGTTCGATGGAACAGGCAGACTAGAACAGATCGCGTCCAAGGGGCAGCGCCCCCCGGGCTTCGATCCGGTTCCAGATTATCACAGGATAGAATGAACGGGACGGAAACCGCCGCTGGTGCTTCCGTCCCGGTTTCTCAGTACTCGTACTCGTAGGTCACGCCGGCACTCTGCCCGTCGGTGCCGGTGCTGCTCTCGACCTTGAGGCGGGGCGTCAGCTCCACCTCCACGCCCACGCGCGGCTGCCCCGTGGTCGCCCCCGGATCGACGTTCAGGTAGATGCCGTCGCCGAGATAGCCGCCGGCCTCGACGCCCAGCGCCCCGCTGCTGCCCGACCCGACGCCGAGACGGTCCAGCCCGAGGCTGCGCCCGATGCGGCTGAGGAAGCCGCCGCCGCTGCCCTCGTCGATCAGCCCGGTGGCGCCCGCCAGCACCTGCGCGATCTGCGCGATCTGGAAGGGCGAGAGCTGGCTGGTGGAGCGGCGGAACAGCAGCCGCGCCAGGACCTCGTCCTGCGGCAGCTCGGGCGAGGAGGTGAACTCGATCTTGGGCGCCGAGGGCTGGCCCGTGATGGCGATGTTGATCGTGGTGCTCTGCACCGTGCTGGTGGCCAGGAAGTCCAGGTCCGGGATCACCGCGCCGCCGAAGTTCAGGTTGCCGCGGCTGAAGTTGATGCGCCGGTCCAGAATGGTGAAGTTGCCGCGCACCATGCGAAGCCCGCCGTTGATCAGCGGTGCCGTGGCGAAGCCGGTGACGTGCAGCTCGCCCTCCATCTCGGCGTCGAGGCCGTGGCCGCGCACGTAGAAGCGCCCCGGCACCACCACCGTCACGTCCAGCGCGATCGGGGCGGAGGATGTGGCCGCCGCCTGCTGCGCCGCCTGATGGGCCTGGGCATTGGCTTCCGGCCGCGCCGCACGCTGCCGCACCGCCACCTGGCGTGCCGGGATGCCGCGGCCGCGCTCCTCGATCGGGCCGAGGTCGGCGACGCTGCCGGGCAGGCTGTTGGGGATGCCCAGCGTGGCGGTCGGGATCTCGATGCGGCCGGCGGTGCGAAGCCCGCTGCCGATGCCGCCCGACAGCGTCACGTCGCTGTTGAAGGTGCCGGTGAACAGGTCGCTGGTGACCGGCTGAAGCCCCCGCGTCGCCAGCGTCAGGTTGATCGGCTGCCCGGCCGCGAAGGGCTGCAGCTCGCCCTGGGCGGTCAGCGTGCCCTTGGCGCCGTCGGCGCTCAGGCTCTCGATCACCACGCGGTCGCCCTGCATGGTGATGCGCGCGGCGATGTTGCGCAGCGCCGCGCCGTATTCGAGGTTGCGGAAGCTGCCGCCCGCCAGCTGCGCGCCGCCGCTCAGCCTTGGGGCCGAGACCGTGCCGCCGGCCTGGGCGTCGATGGTCAGCCGCCCCGTGGCGCGGTTGGCGCCGGCCGCCAGCAGAGGCGCCGCGATCACGCCGAGGTCCGCGTTGCCGCGCAGCGTCGCCTGGATCGGCGCGTCGCCACCCGCGCCCTGCGGCAGCCGCGCCTCCAGCGTGGCACGCGTGGCGGCGCCGGCCTGGAGCACCGCGTTGGCCTCGATGGCCTGGCCGCGCATCCGCGCCGTGACGTCGAGGTTGGCTGCCGGCAGGCCCGCCGCCCAGGGGGCGTTGGTCTTGAGGCCCACGGCCTTCACCGTGCCGTCCACCGAGGGCGCGGCGGTGGTGCCGCCCACCGTCACGTCGGCCGACACGGTGCCGGCGATGGCGGGCTCGGGCACGAAGATGTTGACGATCGAGGCGGGCAGGGCGGTCAGCACAGCCTTCAAGTCGGCATTCTGCGGCCCCCAGGTCCCGGCCACCCGCAGGCTGCCGCCCGGCCGGGCGGCGAGGTTGAGGTTGGCGATCCGGATCGCCCCGTTCGCCGCCTGCGTCACGGTGGCCGGCGTGGTCAGCCGCACGCCGAGTTGTCCGCGCGTGACGTCCAGCGCCGCGAGATCGACGCGCCGTTCCTCGCCCAGCAGCGCCAGCCGCGCCCGGGTGTTCACCCGCGCCTCCATGGCGGTGACCTGCGCCTGAAGGTTGAGCGCGTCGAGCGGCCCTTCCGCCTGCACCGTGCCGTTCACCGGCGTGCCGGCCGCGGACAGGTTGTTCAGCCGCAGGTCGGCCCGCACCGCCTGGGTGCCGCGGGCATCGGGCATCCCGTGCGCCTCGAGCCGCAGCCCGCCGGAGAGCGGCGTTCCCGCCAGCCCGGAGAGCGGCGCCAGGTTGGCCGCCTGCACCATGACGTCGCCGGTAAACAGCTTGGCCGCGGTGTCGAAGCTGCCGCCGCCCTGGAGGTTCACCGGCCCCAGCCCGGCCGCCAGCTTCTGGATGCGCAGGATCGTGCCTTCCAGCACCGAGGCCGCGTCCAGGGTCAGCGCCTGGCCGTCCACCTTGCCGCGCAGCGTGGCCGTGCCGGTGGGCGGCGCGATCTGCGGCAGCGAGGCTTCGAGGCGCAGCCCTTCCACCTTGTGCCCCTGGGCTTCCAGCAGTGGGCTGGTGACGGTGGCCTCGACCGAGGGCGCGGCGGTGGTGCCGCCGACATGCAGGTCGGCCTGCAGCTCTCCGCGCACCGGCTGGCCGGTGGCCGCGGCGTTGGCCAGGCGGATCTGCGCCTTCAGGTCCAGCGGGTCGCGGTACTGGCCGGACGCGGTGGCGGTGAGGCCGGCGCCGGTCAGTTCCAGGTGCTCGATCTGGCGGAGGTTGCCGCGCAGCGCCAGCACCGGCGCCTTGCCCAGGAGGCCCGGTGCCGGTTCCGGCAGGCGCGGATCGTGCATCACCAGCTTCGCGTCGACCGTGGGATCGGCGGTGGTGCCGGTCACCTTGCCGTCGAGGTTCAGCCCGCCCCAGCCGATGCCGTCGGGCAGCAGCGTGCCCAGAGCCTTGGCGTCGCCCATGCTGGCCTGCACCGCGAGGTCCAGCGCGTCGCGGTACTGGCCCGAGACCGAGGCGTTGAGCCCGGCGCCGGCCAGCGTCAGGTGCTCCACCCGCTGCCCGTCGGCCTTGAGGTCGGCCGTCAACCTGTCACCCACCAGCGTCGGCGGCGCCTGCGGGAAGCGCGGGTCGGCCACCACGGCATGCGCCTCCACCGCCGGGGCGGAGGTCGATCCGGTGACGTGCCCGTCCAGCGTGATGCCGGTCCAGCCGAGGCCCGCCGGCAGGAGGCTGCCCAGCGTCGAAGCATTGTTCAGGCGGGCCGAAAGGCGGAGGTCGGAATTGTCGCCGACGAAGCCGCTGGCCTCGACGTGGCCGGGGGTCGCGTCCACCGTCAGCGCATTGAGCCGCAGGCCCCCGTTCTCGGGCCTGAGGTCCACCGCGAAGTCGCCGCCCGTCACGGGTTGCGGCAGCAGCGCCGGCGCCTGGACGTTGCCCTTGGCCTGCAACCCGATGCCGCCATCCGCCGGCAGCGCCAGCGTGCCGTTGATCTTCGCCGAAACACCGTCGCCGATGCGGGCATCCAGCGTCAGCGCCGCGCCGGTGGCCGGCCCGTCCAGCGACACCCGCGCGGTGGCCGGACCCGGCGGCACGCCGAGCAGCCCGGCGACCATGCCGCCCGCCGGCTCGTCGTAGTTCAGCAGGAGCTTGACCTGCTGCCCCGGCGCCATCGCTACGTCGGCGTCCAGCGCGCCGGGCGCGTCGAGGCGGCGTGCCTTGGCGCCCAGGAACAGCCCGTCCGCGCCGTAGCGCCCGCCGGCCTGGAGGTTCAGCACCGCCGCGCGGCCGGCCACGGCCTCGCCCAGCTCGATGCGCCCGACCTCGGCGGTGTCGAGCACCACCTCGACGGGCAGCTGTGGCAGCTGCGGCAGGAGGCTGCCTTCGCGCGGCTGCGACGGCGGTTCGGGCGCGCTGCTCACCGGCAGGCGGTCGAAGGCCACGCGGTCGGCCTTGAGCGCCGCGACGTGGACCTGGCGGTGGATCAGCGCCGCGAGGTCGAGGTCTAGCAGGGCATTGTCCACCGTCAGGTAAACGCCCTTCTCGTCGGCCATGGTGATCCGCGCGATCCGCGGGTGACCGGGCAGGGAGCCGCGCAGCCCGGTGATCGTCAGACCCGGCACGAAGCGGCCGGCCAGCCGCCCGATCGTGTCGCCGCCGCTGTCGGTGCTGGCCCAGACCAGCGCGCCGCCGACGAGGATCACGGGGAGCAGGATCAGGACCAGCAGGATGCCGGCGATCCACTTCAGGGAGCGGCGCATCAGAAGGCCTGCCCGATGCCGACGTAGAGGCCGTAGCCGCTGTTGCCGGAGATGTCCTTCAGCGGCAGCGCCACGTCGGCGCGGATCGGCCCGATCGCGGTGGCGTAGCGCACGCCGAGGCCCGCGCCGAAGGCCAGCGAGTTGAAGGAGGGGTTGCTGTTGGAACCCACGCTGCCGCCGTCCACGAAGGCCGCCATGCCGAAGTTCCCGTACACTTTCTGCCGCACCTCGATGCTGGCCTCGACCACCGAAAGGCCGCCGCGCGGCGTGTCGTTGGCGCGCCGTGGTCCGATGCGCTGGAAGTCGTAGCCGCGCACCGAGCCGCCGCCGCCCGAGTAGAAGCGGAGCTGCGGCGGCACCGCGAGGTAGTCGCTCGTGCCGACGATGGAGCCCACCGAGAGCCGGCCTGCCAGGATCGTGCTCTTGGAGCCGGTCACGTCGTAGTAGCCGCTGCCCGTGGCGCGCAGCCGCACGAAGGGATCGCCGCCGTTGATCGGGTAGATCGGCGAGACCAGCAGGTTGCCGCGCACGCCCTTGCTGGGGTCGAGGAGGTTGTCGGTATCCTCCCACACCGCGGTGCCGAGCAGCCCCACCAGCTGGTAGTGGCGGGTGGGCGTTTCGAACTCGGTGGTGCGGCCGACCTCGGTCAGGATGCCGCCCGACAGGGTCAGCCGCGGCTCCGGCTTGGTTTCCAGCGCCAGGCTGCCGGTCACCGCGTCGCGGTTATAGGCGAGCAGCCGTTCCCGGATCGCGGCGATGTCGGCCACCAGCGTCAGGTTGCGCCCCGCGATCCAGGGCGAGCGCAGGTTGGCGTCCACCTTGGCGTTGAAGGAATTGCCGGAACTGCTCTGGTCGGTGCGGCCGACCGTGCCCTCCAGGCGCAGCTTCTCGGCGCCGCCGAACAGGTTGCGGTGTTCCCAGTAGGTCGTGACGGTGGGGCCGTTGCGCGTCTCGTAGGCGCCGGTGATGCCGATGGCGTGGCGCGGCCGTTCCACCACCAGGAAGGTCGTGGGCAGGCGCCCTTCGTTATCCAGCGCGTCGCCGGTCTTGGTCCGCACCGTGCCGAAGACGCCGAGGTTCACCAGGTCGCGCCGGACGCGGTCGAGCTGCTTGGGATCGTACTGCCGCCCGTCGAGCTGCCCGGCCACGGCGTTGAGCATCTTCGGGTCCACCCGGGTCGCGCCCTCGACGCTGGGTGTGGCGAAGCGCGCGCGGGGCCCGGGCTGGAGGATGTAGGTCACCTCCATCAGGTGCGTGTCGTGGTCCACCACCACCCGCCGGCGCACCACCTGCGCGAAGGGGAAGCCGGTGTCCTTCATGCCCTCGGTCAGCTTGTCGCCGGCCGAGATCACCGCCTCGGACCGTGCCGGGTCGCCGACCTTGATGCCCTGGATGTCGCCGGCGCCGCTGATGTCGGCTTCCGGCACTTCCGGCGACACCCGCAGCGAGCCGATGGTGTAGCGCGGGCCCGGTTCCGCCCCGACCGTCACCGGCACCGGTCCCTGGTGGTGCGCGATGTCGAGCGCGAGGTTCGGGGTGTCGGGCGCCTTGC
Organism: Roseomonas elaeocarpi; assembly: GCF_042433915.1. Classification (NCBI taxonomy): domain Bacteria; kingdom Pseudomonadati; phylum Pseudomonadota; class Alphaproteobacteria; order Acetobacterales; family Roseomonadaceae; genus Roseomonas; species Roseomonas elaeocarpi. The sequence goes on from NZ_JBHLUN010000015.1 coordinate 129,309, forward strand.
CGTCCACCAGCACCACCGGCTTGCCGTCGTAGAAGCCTTCCGCCCGCAGGGCGCGGGTGACGAGGTCACGTTCCTGCGTGGCGCGCGCCACCAGCCCCTCGGCCGTGGTCGGTGCGACGGTCTGCAGCCGGCGCAGCGCCGAGACGGTGCGAATCGCCCCGTCCAGCTCGCCGTTGCCGGTTTCCTTCAGCGTCGTCTCGTAGGGCAGGCTCGCCTGGTCGGAAGCTTCGGCCGGCGAGGGCGGCGCGCCGGCGGTGTCACCGCTGCCGACCGGCGCCGGTGCGTCGGGCGAATCCTTGGCAGCGGCGTTGGATGTCGCGTCGGGCGAGGGTGCCTGCGCGCGGGATGCTTCGGGTGGGAGGGAGGCAAGGAGACCAGCGGCGGCCAACAGCACGGGAAGACGGTGGAGTGGTCGCAATGAAACGGCTATCCCCTTTGCTTATGGACCAGGACCTCCTCGAGACGCTGACCCGCTGGCGACGGCACTTGCATGCCAACCCAGCCCCTACCCTGGATGAGGGCCCGACGGCTGCCTTCGTCGTCTCACGTCTCCGCGAGATGGGCGTGACCGAGATCACCGAGAACGTGGGCGGCCACGGCGTGGTCGCCACGCTGCGCCGGGGCGGCGGAAACCGCTCCGTGGGCCTGCGCGCCGACATGGACGCGCTGCCGATCCAGGAGGTCGCGACGGACCTGCCCTGGCGCTCCACGCGGCCCAACGTCATGCATGCCTGCGGCCATGACGGGCACACCACGGCGCTGCTGGGCGCCGCGGCGCTGCTGCTGAAGGACCAGAGCTGGTCGGGCACCGTGCAGCTGGTGTTCCAGCCGGCCGAGGAGGGCGGTGGCGGCGCCCGCTCCATGGTGGCCGACGGGCTGTTCGAGCGCTTTCCGATGGACCGCATCTTCGGCTGGCACAACTGGCCGGGCCTGCCGGTCGGCACGATCGCGGTGCACGAGAGCGCGGTGATGGCCGCGGGCCGGCGTCTGAAGATCACGATCAAGGGCCATGCCGGTCACGCCGCGCTGCCGCAGCTGACGCGCGATCCGATCGTCGCCGCCGGCCACTGCATCGTGGCGGCGCAATCCATCGTGGCGCGCTCGGTGGACCCGATGAAGACCGCGGTGCTCAGCCTCACCACGATCCATGGCGGCGAGGCCTCCAACCAGATCGCGGCCGAGGTGGTGATCGAGGGCACCATCCGCTTCATCGAGGACGAGGTCGGGCAGCTGGTGATCGAGCGCCTGCGCGACGTGGTGGAAGGGCTGGACCGGACCTTCGGCGTCCACGCGACGCTGGAGGTGCCGGAGACCGGCGTGGACGCCACGATCAACCACCCTGAGGGCCGGGAACTCGCCGCCGAGGCTGCCGCCGCCGTGGCGCCGCTGCGCCGCGACCTGGGCCCGGCCATGACGGGCGAGGATTTCAGCGCCTTCCTTCAGCGCGTGCCCGGTGCCTTCGTGTGGATCGGCAACGGCCCGGCCGAGGGTGGGCGCGAGCTGCACAACCCGCACTACGACTTCGACGACGCGGTGCTGCCGACCGCCAGCGGCTTCCTGGCGGAAACCGCACGCCGGGCTCTCGCCCAGGGGTAGCGCGCGGCGCGTTCCGGCGCGGCGGATCCCGGAGGACGGGCGCCGCTGTTCGGGGCCGCCCGACGCGCCGCCGTCCGCAAGCGGTTCAGGCGCCGGGAGTGCCGAAGCGGGCCCTGAGCCAGGCGCCCGCTTCCCGCACCGACTCGCCGGCCTTGCTCACGCGGCCCTGCGCCCGCAGGAAGCCGTGCACCACGCCGGGAAACAGGTGCCGCTCCACCGCCACGCCGGCGTCGAGCAGCCGCTGCTCGATCGCCTCGCTGTCGTCGCGCAGCACGTCGAGCTCGGCGATGTGCAGCAGCACCGGCGGCAGGTCGTGCAGCGAGGCCAGCCCGGGCGAGGCGAGCGGCCCGAGGCGTTCGGCCGGGTCGGGGGCGTACATCTCCCAGAACATGCGCATCCGCGCCCGCGTCAGGCCGTAGCCCTCGGCGAATTCGGCGTAGCTCGCGGTGTCGCAGTTCGCGTCGAAGCAGCCGTAGTTCAGCAGCAGTCCTTGCAGCGCCAGGGCGGGGGCCTCGTCGCGCAGCAGGAGCGCGGCCGCCAGCGCCAGGTTCGCGCCGGCCGAGTCGCCGCCCGCGACGATCCGGCTGCCGTCGAGCCCCAGCGACGCGCCTTCCGCCGCCAGGTGGCGGATCACGCCCGCGACCTCGTGCAGCGCGCGGGGGAACACCGCCTCGGGCGAGAGCGCGTAGTCCGGCGAGACCACGGCGCAACCCGCCGCCGCAGCGTAGGCGCGCAGCAGCCGGTCATGCGTGTCCACGCTGTTCCACACCCAGCCGCCGCCATGCACGAAGACCAGCACCGGCAGCCCGGCCTCCCGCACCGGCCGGTGGAGGCGGCAGCGCACCGGCCCTGCGGCGGTGGGCAGCGTGACGTCGCGGCTCTCGGCCATGGCGTCGCCACCGGCGGCGAGCGGCAGGTTCATGCGCTCCGTCCAGGCGCGCGCGCCCGCGACGTCGCGACGCGGGTCGGGCTGCGGGTCTAGGGCGGCGGCTGCCTCCATCTCGCGCGTGAAGCGCAGCATCTCCGCATCCCAGCGGCTGATCTCGGTCATCGGCGGTCCTCCACCCGCGGCGCGGGCGCGGAATCGCCCCGTTGCGCCGTTGCCATTCGCGGCCGGTGCCGCAAGTTTGTGGGCGATGCCAGCCGATGAGTCACCCGACCCCGCCGCGCCCCTCGCCGGATCGTCATCTCCGTTCCGGCCCGCCGCGCTGTTCGCGCCGCGCCGCGTCCTGCTGCTGGCCGATCCGGCGCTGCGGGAAAGCGCGGTGCTGGCCCGCAACCTGGCCTCGGGCGGCTTCCGGGGCAGCCTGCAGGCGCTGACGCCGGCGGACGGCACGCAGTGGGAAGGGCTGTCGCCGCTCCGCTCGCTCGACGACCTCGCGGAAGCGCCGGAGCTGGCCGTGATCGCGCTGCCGCCGGAGCGGATCGGACCGGCCCTGATGGAGCTCGGCCGTCGCGGCTGCCGGGCGGCGGTGGTGCCGGTGGCGGCGCCGGAGCTGGCGGAACAGGCGCGCGCCGCTGGCGTGCGCGCGGTGGGGCAGCGCTCCTTCGGGCTGGCCAACCCGGCGCTGGGCCTCAATGCCACGCTGTCGCACCTGCCGATCCGCCCGGGGCGGCTGGCGCTGCTGTGCCAGTCCTCGGCGCTGGCGCGCGCCGTGATCGACTATGCCGAGGCGCAGGGCGTGGGCTTCAGCCTGATCTGTGGCATCGGCGGCAACGCCGATTACGGCTTCGCCGGCGCGCTGGACTGGCTCGCGCGCGACAGCACCACCGGCGCGGTCGTGCTGGACCTGCGCCGCATCAAGAACCGCCGCCAGTTCATCTCCGCCGCCCGTGCCACGGCGCGCACCCGCCCGGTGGTGGCGATCCGCCCCGGCTCCGCCGCCCCCATCGCCTCGGCCGGCAGCGTCGCGGTCGGGCCGCTGCCGGGCAGCACCGCGGAAGCGGCGATGGACGCGGCGCTTCGCCGCGCCGGCGTCCTGCGCGTCGAAACCCTGGGCGAGCTGCTGGCCGCGGCCGAAACCCTGGCCCGCGTCCGCCTGTCGGCGCTGCGCTCGGGCGCCGAGGCCGACCGGATCGCCATCGTCAGCAACGGGCTGGCCAGCGGGCAGCTCGCGGCGGATGAGGCGGTGCGGCGCGGCGGAAGGCTGGCCGTGATCCCGGAAGCCGCGCGCACCATGCTCGACCTCGCCCTGCCGGCGGACTGGCACGGCGAGAACCCGCTGGTGATGCCGCCGGGGCAGGGGCACCGCCTCGCGGAAGCCGCCGCCATGCTGGCCTCCTTGCCCGAGGTCGGCACCGTGGTCGCGATCCACACGCCCTCTCCGTTCGAGGATGGCGAGGCCGCGGTGCGGGCCATGCAGGCCACCGCCGGGATGCGCGGCGCGCCGGTGCTGGTGGGCTGGCTCGGCCAGGCCACCGGCTCCCCGCAGCGGGCAGCGCTGGCCAAGGCCGGCGTGGCGGTGTTTCCGACGCCCGAGCGCGCCGTGCGCGGCGCCCTCCACCTCGCGCAGGATCGCCGCAACCGGGAATTCGCGGCGGAACTGCCGGCCTCCGACGTGCTGGAATTCGTGCCCGACCGTGCCACCGTCCGGCGCATCCTCGACGCCGTGCGCGCCGCCGGGCGACTGGCGCTGAACGAGGCGCAGTCGCTCGACGTGCTGGAGGCTTACGGCATCCCCACCGTCGCCCGCCGTCCCGCGCGCGACGCGAATGAGGCCGGCAAGGCGGCGATGGAGCTGGGCTTCCCGGTGGTGCTCAAGGTTCTCACGGCTGACCTGCCGGGCAAGACCGAGGCGGACGGGGTGCAGCTTTCCCTGCGCGACGTGAAGGGTGTCCGCACGGCCGGCGGCGCGATGCTGTCGCGCCTGGCGCGGGAACGGCCGGAGCTTCGCCTCGACGGGCTGCTGGTGCAGCGCCAGGCCGCGGCGGGCGCCGAGCTTCGCCTGCGGGTCGGCGACGACGCGATGTTCGGCCCTTGGATCGGCTTCGGCGCTGGCGGCACCGCGGCCGACCTCCAGCCCGACGAGGCGGTGGACCTCCTGCCGCTCAACCTGCCGCTGGCCGAGGCGCTGATCGGCAGCACCCGCGTCGCCCGCCGTTTGCGTGGCTGGCGCGACCACCCGGCCGTGCCGACCGAGCCGATCGCCCGCGCCCTGGTGCGCCTGTCGGCGCTGGCGGTGGACTTCCCCGAGATCGCCACGATCGCCGCCAACCCGCTGATCGCGACGCCGACCGGGGCGGTGGTGGTGGATGCAGACCTGCGGCTGCGCCCGGCGGGCGAGAACAGCATGCTGGCCATCCCGCCCTACCCGGCGGAACTCTCGCTGCCCTGGGCGTCCCCCACGGGCGAAACCCTCACGGTCCGTCCCATCCGGCCCGAGGATGCCGAGGCCCATGCCCGCACGGTGCGGGCCATGAGCGAGGACGACATGCGCTGGCGCTTCTTCGGCTCCATCCGCAACCTGTCGGCGGTGCAGATCGCCCGCATGACCCAGATCGACTACGAGCGCGAGATGGCCTTCGTCGCGGTGCAGGCGGTCGCGGGCGAGGCCGACCGGATCGTGGGCGTGTCGCGCATCGTGCGGCAGGGCTTCGCCGGCGACGATGCGGAATTCGCGGTGATGGTGCTCAACGAGTGGAAGGGGCGGGGCCTGGGCACGCACCTGATGCGGCGCGCCATCGACTGGGCGCGCGAGGTCGGCGTCCGCCGCATCGAGGGGCAGATCCTCCACGACAACGTCCCGATGCAGAACTTCGCGCGCAAGCTGGGCTTCACCCTGCGCCGCAGCGAGGACGACGCGCTGGACGCGCTGCTGGTGCTGGGCTGAGGCTGGCGGATCACGCCGGCTTGCGGACGAAGCAACCTTCTCCGCAGGCGGGCGTGACATCGTTCAAGCCGCTCCCATGCGCCGGCCCGCGAACGCCGGCACTTTCGCGGGGCGGCGTCAGCCCCCTTCGGCGGCCCGGATCAGGGTGCGGACGCGCTCGGCACCCGCCATGCCCTTCAGGGCGTCGCGCCACACCGTTTCGGCCACGCGCTGGTGGATCGCCACCGCTTCCTCGGCCCCGGTGATCATGCCCACGCCCACCGCCCCGAAGGGTGAGGCATCGGGCGGGAAGGGGTTCGCGCAGAGATGCGCGCGTTCCCGGTCGCGCAGCACCGTGAAGTTGCCGGCCGGGTCGCCGCCGGGCAGCAGGCCGATCTGCAGCCCCATCGGGTCGCTCTGCATCAGGTCCGCGATGTGCTCGGCCTCGGCGCGGGCGGCCAGCAGGCAGCGCGTGCGCGCGCGCTCCGACAGCGGCAGGTGCGCGCCGATGCCGTCCTTGAGCATCGCGCGCAGCGAGGTTTCGCCCAGCATGGCGATGATCGAGGGGCGGCGCTGGGCGTAAAGGCGCTTGCGCTGGCTGATCTGCGCCAGCGCCTGTTCCGCCACGCTGCGCGCCTGCAGACGCTCGGGCGCGGCGTCGGCCAGTTCCACGAAGGCCTCGGCGAGTGCGCCGTCCAGCGCGTCGGTGGTCACCTGCAGGCACAGCGCGCCGCCGACCTGCAGCATCTGGTCGGCCGATTCCTCGACCTGGCGCATCCGCTCGCCCAGCGCCAGCGGACGCGAGAAATACTCGACGCCGATGCCCAGCAGCGAGAGCGGCGAGATCTTCAGCAACTCGGCCAGGCGCCGGATCGTGTCCAGCTTGATGACCTCGCCCTTCTCGTAGCGGTACAGCGCGGCGCGCGACACGCCGAGGCGGGCCGCGATCTCCTCGGCGCGTAGACCGGATTCGAGTCTGTAGGCGCGCAATTGCTGCCCGATATCAGCGAACCGCATTGCCGTACCCCATTCTCCGTCAGCCCCGCTCGGTCGCGGGCACTGTCATCAGGACCCGGCGGCCGGCGCCGGACCCTTCGTTATAAGGTGGCCCAGCAACATACCGGCCGACCTTGTCGCAGCGCTACGCTCATGTCGAAGCGCCGCGGCCGCACGCGACCACGGCCCCCCGGCATGAGGCGAATCCTCACGGATTCGCGCCGGACACTTAATTGAGACTCTGTATCACGCGCGGTACGGCGAAAACCACCCCAACCCGTCGACCGTTCCGCCGGCCGGACGGTACTCGCACCCGATCCAGCCGCGGTAGCCCAGCGCGTCGATGCGCTCGAACACGAAGGGCCAGTTGACCTCGCCCGTGCCGGGCTCGTGGCGCGCCGGCACGTCGGCCACCTGCATGTGCGCGATCACCGGCAGGTGCTTCTCGACCTGCCGGCACAGGTCGCCCTCGGTGATCTGGCAGTGGTACAGGTCGAACTGCAACCCGACGCGATCCGCCCCCAGCGCCGCGATGATGGCCGCGCCCTGGTCGGTGGTGTTGAGGACGTAGCCCGGCATGTCGCGGTGGTTGATCGGCTCGATCACCGGCAGCACGCCCGCCGCGGCGCAGCGGTCGGCCGCCCAGTCGAGGTTGGCGGCGAAGCCCGCCAGCAGCGTTTCCGGCGCCACCCCGGCCGGCGCCATGCCCGCCATCACGTGCAGCCTGGGGCAGCCCAGCGCCGTGGCGTAGTCCAGGGCGCGCGGAAAGTTCTCGCGGAACTCGGCCCGGCGGCCGGGCAGGGCGGAGGTGCCGCGCTCGCCGTTGTTCCAATCGCCGGGCGGGGCGTTGAACAGCACCAGCTCCAGCCCTTCGCCGTCGAGGCGCGAGCGGATCTCGGCTGCCGGGTGCTCGTAGGGAAACAGGAACTCCACCGCCGTGAAGCCCGCCGCGCGGGCGGCGGCGAAGCGGTCGAGGAAGGGCACCTCGTTGAACATCAGCGACAGGTTGGCGGCGAAGCGGGGCATGGGGATGTTCCTCGTCGTTGCGCCGCGCCACCGCGAGAGGGCGACCCGGCGTGCTTGCCCCCGTGCATAGGGCAGCCTCCGCCCGGTGGCCATCCTGCGCTGGCCGGTGGACCGGCCAGGCTCGCGCATACTCCGCGGCGATGCGCGGCCGGTTCCGACGCCGGGTGGGGCCACGGCATCCGCACCGCCGGTCACCGGCGGACCGCATGAGCGAGCCGTCCGGCGCGACCGGGCTTCCACGGCCTCGTCCCCGCGGTATCCCTCCCGCCCGGGACCGGGCTAAGTCAGCGCCATGCCCCAAGAATCCTTCCGGCCCGCGCAGATGATCGGCGCGATCTGCCTGCTGGCGCTGATCACCGGCTGCCTGCTGGTGCTGCGGCCCTTCCTGTCGGCGCTGATCTGGGCGGCGATCCTCAGCTACTCCACCTGGCCCGGCTACCGGCTGCTGCGGGAACGGCTGCGCCTGTCGCCCAACATCGCGGCCGGCGTCATGGTGGTGGCGATGTTCCTGGTGCTGGGCCTACCGCTGCTCTTCGCGGCGCCCGTCAACGGTGAGGACGTGCAGCGGCTGCGGGCGCTGGTGCAGCGCGTCTCCGACGGCGGCCTCACGGGTGTCGGCACGCTGCTGGCCCGCGTGCCCTTGCTGGGGCCGACCCTGGCGGATTACTGGGAACGCCTCGACCTCGACCTCGCGGGGCTGTGGCAGACGGTGCAGCCCTATGTCGGCAACGTGGCGCAGGCGGTGCTGTCGATGCTGCTGGCGCTGCTGTCGGGGCTGGCGGAGCTGCTGATCGCGATCTTCCTGGCCTTCTTCTTCTTCCGTGACGGCGCGCGCATCGCCTCGGCCGTGGAAACCATGGCCGAGCAGATCGCCGGGCCGCGGGGCAGGCGGCTGGTGATCCTGACCGGCAACGTCACGCAGGGCGTGGTGTACGGGCTGCTCGGCACCGCGGTGGTGCAGGGGCTGATGACCGGCTTCGGCCTGTGGCTGGCCAGCGTGCCGCAGCCGGTGCTGCTGGGCGTGGTGGCGGGCTGCATCTCCATCCTGCCGATCGGCGCGCCGGTGGTCTGGATCCCGGCGGCGCTGTGGCTCTTCATCGAGGGCCGCACCGGCTGGGGCGTCTTCATGCTGGTCTACGGCGCGGGCGGCATATCCTCGGTGGACAATTTCATCCGCCCCTGGCTGATCGCCCGCGGCGCCGACCTGCCGCTGCTGCTGACGATCCTGGGCGCGCTGGGTGGCGCCTTCGCCTTCGGCTTCCTGGGGCTGTTCATGGGGCCGGTGCTGCTGGCGGTGGGCTTCACGGTGCTGCGGGAATGGGCGACGCCGGTGCAGCCCGCGGTCCTCCCCGCCGAGACCGCCGCCGTTCCGCCGCCGCGCTGAGCGGGCGTGGGGTGCGCCCTCAGCGGATCGGCACCACCGCCACGACGTTGTAGGGCGAGCCGTCCACCAGCTTCGTGGACCAGGCGAGATAGGTGATCACCCCGCGTTCCTCGTCGATGAAGCGATGGACGCGGGTTTCCTTGAAGAACAGGCTGGTGTTGCTTTCGAACACCTTCTCGCCGCGATCGCCGCGCTTCGCCGCGTCGGTGACCTGCACCGGCCCGGTGGCCACGCAGCTCAAGCCGAAGCGGGCCGGGTCCTCCGCCAGACCCACCATCCCCGACACGCCGCCGGTGCGCGCCTGGCTGACGTAGCAGGACACGTTGCGCACGTCCGGATCGTCGAACCGTTCCACCACCACGCGGTGCGAGCGCGTCAGGCCGAGGTTGGTGGCGGCGGTGTTGACGTAGCCGATCTCCTTGGTTTCCGCCGCCGAGGCAGGCAGAGGCGTGGTGAGCGCCAGCAGGACCAGGGGGGCGAGGAGGCGGGCGGTGTTCATGGCGAAGGGGAAGCGTTCGAGGGCCGCCCAGGTTTAGTTCGGGCGGGTTCGAAGGAGGCGGGATCAGGCGTCGCAAGGCCAGGCGGGCTGGGTTCGGTCCGGCTGGGTCCAGTCGAGTGGCAACGCGCCCGGGCATCTCGCCCGGCTATTGGGCCCGGGGTGAGGCAGGTCCGGTTCGGGACGCTGGCTCCGTCGCAGTTCGCGCGGCGACAGTACCTCCGGCTCAGCGTCCCGCCGGCTGGGTCAGCACCACGCCCTCGCGCCGCGGATCGACGCCGCCCTGCCAGCCGGTGGGCGAGAGCCACACGGCCTGCGATCCCGAAGGCATCGGCCGCACCTCCACCGCCTGGCCGCGCGCCTGGAGCGTGCCGCTCAGCGCCGCGGCGGGGGTGCCTTCTTCCAGCTCCACCGTGCTGCCCAGCGTGCCGACATGCGGCAGCGCCAGCGCCGCCTGCGGGTCGAGCTTCCAGTCCAGCATCCCCACGAGCGCCTGCAGCGTGTAGCCGATGATCCGCGCGCCGCCGGCCGAGCCCGCCGCGGCCACCAGCCGGCCATCGCGGTCGAACACCAGCGTGGGCGACATGGAGGAACGCGGCCGCTTGCCGCCCTCGACCCGGTTCGCCACGGGCCTGCCGTCCACCTCGGGGCGGAAGGAGAAGTCGGTCAGCTCGTTGTTGAGCAGGAAGCCGCGCACCATCAGCCGGGCGCCAAAGCTGTCCTCCACCGTGGTGGTCATGCTGACCGCGTTGCCGTCGCGGTCCACCACGATGAAGTGGCTGGTGCCGTGCTCGGGCTGCGGCGGCATGGCTGCCGCGGGGCGCCCCGCCGTGGCGGCCGGGCCTACCGCGTCGCGCCAGGAGGGGTTGCCGGCGCGCGGTGCCGTTGCGGCACGGTCGCGGTCGATCCCCTGCGCGCGGGTGGTCAGGTAGCGCTCGTCGATCAGGCCCGGCAGCGGCACGGCGACGAAGTCGGTGTCGGCCAGGAACTGGTTGCGGTCGGCAAAGGCCAGGCGCCCCGCCTCGGCGATCAGCTGCGCCGCGTCGGCGGAATTGGGTCGAAGCGCGCCGAGGTCGAAGTGTTCCAGCAGCCCCAGCGCCTGCGCGACCGCGACGCCGCCCGAGCTCGGCGGCGGAAAGCCGCAGACCCGCCAGACCCGATAGGGCGCGCAGACCGCCTCGCGCCGGCGGGGCGCGTAGCCGGCGAGGTCATCGGTGGTCATCAGCCCGCCGCTGCCGTAGCCGCGCACAGCCCGCGCGATGTCGGCCGCGATCGGTCCGCGCAGCAGCGCGGCGCTGCCGTCCTTCGCGATGGCCTCCAGCGTGTCGGCGAGCGCCGGGTTGCGCAGGGTCGCGCCCTCGGGCAGCGGCTGGCTGCCGAGCAGGCCGGGCGCGGTAAAGAAGGTGGCGAGCGCGCCGGGGTCGCGACGCAGCCGCTCGGCATCGGCGGCAATGGCGCCGGCCAGGCGGGCGGACACCTTGAAGCCGTCGCGCGCCGCCTTGATCGCCGGCTCGAACAGCTTGGCCCAGGGCAGGCGCCCGGACTCCTTGTGTGCCGCTTCCAGCATCGCGACGGCGCCCGGCACGCCGACGGAGCGGCCCGACAGCACCGCATCGGTGAAGGGTATCGGCTGCCCGTCGCGCAGGAACAGCGTTTCGTCCGCCGCGGCCGGGGCAGTTTCGCGCCCGTCCCAGGCCACCACCTGCCGGCTCCGGCTGTCCCAGCTCAGCATCACGGCGCCGCCGCCCAGGCCGGAGGACTGCGGTTCCACCAGCGCCAGCATCGCCTGGATCGCCACCGCCGCGTCCACCGCGCTGCCCCCGGCGCGGATCATCGCCATCCCGGCCTCGGCGGCCATGGGGTGCGCGGCGGCGACGATCGCCTCGCCCTGGCCCGCGCGGGGGCGGGCAGCGCCGGCCGTTGCCGGAGGTGCCACTGGGGGCGCCACGGGAGCCGCAACGGGGCCCTGGGCCAGCGCGGGCGGCAGCGGCAGAAGCAGCGCCGCCAGGAGCAGCAGGGTCGGTCGGCGCATGGCGGACTCCGCTCAAGGGTGATTCGGGCACCGGGACAGCACCAGTCTTGCCGGCCATTATGGCGCAGGATGGGTGAAGAGCCGAAAAACCGCGGGCGGAAAGCGGAGTCGCTGGGTCACCGCGCCGAAGCGCTGGCAGCCGCCGCGCTGGAAGCGGAGGGCTGGGCGGTGCTGGCCCGCCGGTGGAGAAGTGCTGCCGGCGAGATCGACCTCGTGGCCGAGCGCGCGGGGCTGCTGGCCTTCGTGGAGGTCAAGGCGCGCCCCACGCTGGGCGCGGCCGCCGGGGCGCTGGGCGCGCGCCAGCAGGCCCGCCTGCTCGCCGCCGCCGAGATCTGGCTGGCCGCGCACCCGGGTCACGGCGCGGCGGGAATACGCTTCGACGTCGTGGTGGTGGACGCCGCCGGCCGCTTGCGCCGGGTGGCGGATGCCTTTCGCCTGGGGGACTGACGGCTGGGGAACTGCAACTGGACGACTGAGGATTGGCCAGGCGGGTGACTTCGCGACGGCGTGGGGCGCGCTCCGCGGCGTCAGCGTTGCCGGTAGGCCAGCGCCTCGGCCACGTGTGCCCGCTCGACCGCCGCTTCGCCCGCCAGGTCGGCGATGGAGCGCGCCACGCGCAGCGTCCGCACGAAGCCGCGGTTCGACAGCCGGAGCCGTTCCACCGCCTGCTCGGCCAGGGTCATCGCGTCCGCCGAAATGCTCGGCTGCAGGGCGGCGATCGGTGCTTCGGCGTTGGTGCGCGGCCCGTCCTCGCCCCAGCGCACCCGCTGCCGCTCCCGCGCGGCGGCGACGCGCGCGGCCACCGCGGCGCTGGGCTCACCGGCCGGGGCGCGGGACAGTTCGGTCGCCGGGATCGGCTGCACCCCCACCACCATGTCCAGCCGGTCCAGCACCGGGCCGGACAGCTTGGCGCGGTAGTCCTCGCCACAGCGGGGCGCCCGGCCGCATTCCCGCCCAGCCTCGCCCAGGTGGCCGCAGCGGCAGGGGTTCATCGCCGCCACCAGCTGCACCCGCGCCGGGTAGGTGACGTGGGCGGCGACGCGGCTGACCACGACCTCACCCGATTCCAGCGGCTGGCGCAGCGCTTCCAGCGCCGGCCGGGGGAATTCCGGCAGCTCATCCAGGAACAGCACGCCGCGATGCGCCAGGGTGATCTCGCCCGGCCGGCCGCGCGGGCCGCCGCCGGTCAGCGCCGCCTGCGACGCCGAGTGGTGCGGGTTGCGGAAGGGCGGGCGGCTGCTGAGCACGTTGCCCAGCGGCAGCCCGGCGACGGAGCGGATGGTGCTGACCTCCAGCGCCTCACGCTGTGTCAGCGGCGGCAGGATGCCGGCCATCCGCTCCGCCAGCATCGACTTGCCGGCGCCCGGCGGGCCCACGAACAGGAGGTTGTGCGACCCCGCGGCCGCGACCTCCAGTGCCCGCTTGGCGCTTTCCTGGCCGCGCACCTCCGACAGGCAGGGACCGTCCGCCCGGGCTTCCGGTGCCGCGACGGGCCGCGCCGGGGGCGAAAGAATCTGCCGCCCCTGGAAATGCGCGATCAGCACGCGCAGGTCGTCGGCCGCCAGGATCTCGGCATCCGCCGCCCAGGCCGCTTCCGCCGCCTGCGCTTTCGGGCACACCAGCCCCAGCCCGAGCCGCCCCGCCTCCAGCGCCGCCAGCAGGATGCCCGTGGTCGGCCCGATCGCCCCGTCCAGCGCCAGCTCGCCCAGCGCGGCGTAGCCGATCACCTCGGCGGGCGGGATGACCTCCATCGCGGCCAGCAGCGACAGCGCGATGGGCAGGTCGAAATGCGTGCCCTCCTTGGGCAGGTCGGCCGGGGCCAGGTTCACCAGCACGCGCCGTGGCGGCAGGCTCAGCCCGAGCGAGGAGAACACGGCGCGCACCCGCTCACGGCTCTCGGCCACCGCCTTGTTGGGCATGCCCACCACGGTGAAGCCCGGCAGGCCCGGCGCCACCTGCACCTGCACTTCCACGGGAATGGCCTCGATGCCGCTGAAGGCGAAGGTCGAGACTCGGGCGATGGTCATGCACGTGAGGCTAGAGGCGCGCCCGCCGGTGCTCAACGTCGCCACTCCGCCTCTCACCGGGGCCGGTAGCGTACCAAGGCGGGCTGGGGGCTGCTTCACGGCACGATTCATGCAAGCATGACTGCCATGACATGGAGCATCCTCGCCCGCGATCCTGCCACGGGCGAACTCGGCGCGGCGGTGGCGACGAAGTTCTTCGCCGTCGGCGCCCTTTGCCTGCGAACCGAAGGCGGCACCGGCGCCGTGGCGACCCAGGCCCTCGTGAACCCGATGCTGGGCCTTCGCGCCATCGAGCGGCTGCGTGCCGGCGAAGCGCCCGAGGCCGTCGGCGCCGCGCTGCTGCGCGACGATGCCGGGCGTGAAACCAGGCAGCTGCACATGATCGCGGCGGATGGTGCCTCGTTCCGGCACACCGGCGCGGAATGCGTGGACTGGGCCGGGCATCTCGACGGTGCCGACGTGTCGGTGGCCGGCAACATGCTGGCGGGACCGGGCGTGATCTGGGCCACCCGCGACGCCTTCCGCGCCTCCGCCGGGCAGCCGCTGGCGCTGCGCCTGATCGCGGCGCTGGAGGCCGGCGAGGCCGCGGGCGGCGACAAGCGCGGGCGGCAGTCCGCGGCGCTTCAGGTCACCAGCCGCGATCCTTATCCGGACCTCGACCTCCGGGTGGACGACCATCCCGACCCGCTGGCGGAGCTGCGCCGCCTCCATGCCGTGGCCGGGCAGCACTTCACCCAGTACCGGCCCTTCCTGGCCGGCCGCGACCATCCCGGCGTATTCGACCGCGCCGTCATCAACGCCGCCATCGCGCGCGGGACCGCCGCCGCCGGAGACAAGGCGCCTTGACCACCATCGCCCGCCCCGCCGGCGGCAGCACCTCCGCGGCGGTCGCCCCGGGCCATGCCAACCCGACCCACCCCGAGCCCGGCGCCCGCCCGGCGCTGGAGGTGATCGACCTCGCCCTGACCTTCCGCACCGAGCGGGGCCCCTTGCGCGTGCTGGACGGCGTGTCCTTCAGCCTCCAGCCCGGGCGCACCGTGGCGCTGGTGGGCGAGAGCGGCTGCGGCAAGTCCGTCACCTCGCTCGCGGTGATGGGCCTGCTGCCGCCCTCCGCCACGGTCACCGGTACCATCCGCCTTGAGGGGCGCGAGATCGCGGAACTGCCGCCCGATCAGCGCCGCAAGCTTCGCGGCGGCGACCTGGCGATGATCTTTCAGGAGCCGATGACCTCGCTGAACCCGGCCTTCACGGTGGGCGAGCAGGTGGCCGAGGCGCTTCGCCTCCATCGCGGGCTGTCGGGCGACGCCGCCATGATGGCCGCGGTGCGGATGCTGGAATCGGTGCGTATCCCCGAGGCCGGGCGCCGCGCGCGGCAGTACCCGCACCAGCTTTCGGGCGGCATGCGGCAGCGCGTGATGATCGCCATGGCGCTGGCCTGCGAGCCGCGCGTGCTGATCGCCGACGAACCGACCACTGCCCTGGACGTCACGGTGCAGGCGCAGATCCTGACCCTGCTCGATGAGATGCGCGCCCGCACGGGTGCCGCGACGCTGCTGATCACCCACGACCTCGGCGTGGTGGCCGACCACGCGGACCAGGTGGTGGTGATGTATGCCGGCCGTGTCGCCGAGAGCGGCCCCGCGGCGCAGGTGCTGGGCACGCCGCAGCACCCCTATACCGTGGGCCTGCTCGGCGCCGCCCCGCGCCTGGACGGGGAGCGGGGAGGGCGCCTGGCCACGGTCGAGGGCACCGTGCCCGACCTCGCCAACCCGCCGCCCGGCTGCCGCTTCGCGCCGCGCTGCCCCTTCCGCATCCCGGTCTGCGACACCCAGCCGCCGCTCTTCGAGGTCGGGCCGGACCATCGCTCCGCTTGCCACCGCGCGCCGCTCGACCAGCTGCTGGAGGCCGCGTGAGCGCCGTGATGACCCCTGCGCCCGCCCGTGACGGCGTGGTCGCGCAGCCCGGCGCCGAGGGCGCGATCCTGCGGCTCGAGAACGTCCGCCGCCACTTCACCGTGCGCGGTCCGATGGGCCAGCGGCGCGGCGCCGTGCAGGCGGTGGACGGCGTGTCGCTGCACGTCCAGCCCGGCGAGGTCCTGGCCGTGGTGGGCGAGAGCGGCTGCGGCAAGTCCACGCTGGGCCGGCTGATGCTGCGCCTCGATGCGCCCGATGCCGGCACCGTCCGCTTCGAGGGCCGTGACCTCGGTGCCCTGTCGGCGCGCGACCTGCGCGCGCAGCGGCGCTGGATGCAGATGATCTTCCAGGACCCCTACGCCTCGCTCGACCCGCGCATGACGGTGGGGCAGGCGGTGGAGGAACCGCTGCGCCTTCACGGCGACGCCACGGCGGCCGAGCGCCGCGCCCGCGTGCAGGCGCTGCTGGCCCGCGTGGGCCTGCGCCCCGAGCACGCCGACCGCTGGCCGCATGAATTCTCCGGCGGGCAGCGGCAGCGCATCGCCATCGCCCGCGCGCTGGCCAGTGGCCCCCGCCTGATCGTGGGCGACGAGCCGGTGAGCGCGCTGGACGTGTCGGTGCAGGCGCAGGTGATCAACCTGCTGCAGGAGCTGATCCGCGAGCTGAACCTCGCTTTCGTGCTGATCAGCCACGACCTCGCGGTGGTGCGCCACGTCGCCGACCGGGTGGCGGTGATGTATCTCGGCCGCATCGTCGAGGAAGGCACGACCGACGCGATCTTCACCGATCCGCGCCACCCCTATACCCGCGCGCTGCTGGGCTCGGTGCCCGGCGTCGGCGGCGCCGCCCCGCTGCAGGGCGACCTGCCGAGCCCGATCAACCCGCCCGCGGGCTGCCGCTTCCACACGCGCTGCCCGCACGCGCAGGAGGTCTGCGGCCGCGACGATCCGCCGCTGGCCCAGGGTGCCAAGGCCGGCCCCGGCCATCGCGCCGCCTGCCACTTCCAGGACACGCTGCCGCCCATGCCGCCCCTGCGCGAACACCGCGCCGGGGGCGAGCGTCAGGCCAGGCTGCAATCCTTCTTCAACCGAGCCGTCACGGGAACCGCCGCATGACCAACGAGATCACCCGCCGGGGCATGGGCGCCCTCGCCATGGGCACCGCGGCGCTGCTGGCCGGCAAGGTCGCCGGTCCCGCGGCGGCGCTGGCCCAGGGCACCAAGCAGCTCCGCATCGGGCTGCGCGAGGACCCGGACATCATGGACCCGACGCTGGCGCGCTCCTTCGTCGGCCGCATCGTGTTCTGCTCGCTGTGCGACAAGCTGTTCGACGTGAACGAGAAGCTGGAGATCGTTCCGCAGCTCGCCACCGGCTACAAGTACGAGGACCCGAAGACCCTCCTCATCACGCTGCGTGAGGGCGTGAAGTTCCACGACGGTGAGACCATGGATGCCGAGGCGGTGCGCTACTCGCTGATGCGCCACCTCACCATGTCCGGCTCCTTCCGCAAGGGCGAGATCGGCATCATGGACACGGTCGAGGTGGTGGACCCCAAGACCGTGCGCATCCGCCTCAAGGCGCCCTCCGCCCCGTTCATCTCGCAGCTCACCGACCGCGCCGGCATGATCATCTCGCCCAAGGCGGCCGAGGCGGCGGGCAAGGATTTCGGCGCCAAGCCCGTGGGCACCGGCCCCTTCCGCTTCGTGGAGCGCGTGGCGCAGGACCGCATCGTGGTGGAGCGCTTCCCCGACTACTGGGACAAGGGTCGCATCTTCCTCGACCGCATCACCTACCAGGTGATCGTGGACAGCACCGTGCGCCTGGCCAACCTGCGCGCCGGCACGCTGGACCTGATCGAGAACGTGTCGCCCACCGACGTGAAGGACCTCAAGGACGACCGGCGCATCAAGCTCGAGATCGGCGACGGGCTCGGCTACAACGGCATCACGGTCAACCAGAACAACGGCGAGCAGTCCAAGACGCCGATCGGCCAGGACGCCCGCGTGCGCGAGGCCTTCGACCTCGCCATCGACCGCGAAGCGCTGATCCAGGTGGTCTACGAGGGGATGTTCACCCCGGCGACCCAGGCCGTGGCGCCGGCCTCGCCCTACCATGACAGCAGCCGCAAGGTGGTGAAGCGCGACGTGGCACGGGCCAAGGCGCTGCTCGCCGAGGCCAAGGTTCCCACGCCCTACAAGGTGGAGATCATGGTGGCCAACAGCCCCGAGATCCGCCAGTCGGCCGAGGTCATCCAGTCCATGGTGGCCGAGGCGGGCTTCGACCTGCAGATCAAGGCGGTGGAATTCGCCTCCGGCCTGCAGGCCGCGGTGCGCGGCGAGTTCCAGCTCTACATGAGCGCCTGGTCCGGCCGCCCCGATCCGGACGGCAACACCTGGGCCTTCATGCACAGCAAGGGGCCGCAGAACGACGGCCGCTACAACAGCCCCGAGACCGACCGCATCCTCGACGCCCAGCGCGAGGAAACCGACCCCGAGAAGCGCAAGGAGCTGTTCCGGCAGCTCTGGGCGCAGGCGCTCGATAAGGACCACTTCCGGTCCTACCTGTGGTACCTGAAGAACATCGTGGCCCATTCGCCCAAGCTCCAGGGCTTCCGGCCGATGCCGGACGGGATGATCCGGGTTCAAGACCTCAAGGTTGGGTAAGGAAGTAAGATAGTAAGATAGTAAGATAGTAAGGATTATCGGCCGATGCTGGGCTGGCTCCTGCGGCGACTGGGACAGGTCGTTCCCACACTTCTGATCCTCAGCATGCTGGTTTTCGGCCTCCAGCAGCTGATGCCGGGCGACCCGGCGCTGATCCTGGCGGGCGAGGAGCGGGGCGACCCGCAGGTCCTCGCCCAGATCCGCTCCGAGCTGATGCTGGACCAGCCCATCCCGGTCCAGTACGGCGCCTGGCTGGGCCGGCTGCTGCAGGGTGACCTCGGCTTTTCCTGGCGCATCCGGGAGCCCGTGCTGCACCTGATCCTGCAGAAGCTGCCGGTGACGCTGCAGCTGGGCGTGATGGCCTTTATCATCGCGGTGGTGATCGGCGTGCCGCTGGGTGTCGTCTCCGCCGTGCGGCGCGACAAGCCGGCCGACTGGATCAGCAACGCCGTGGCGCTGGCGGGCATCTCCACGCCCAACTTCTGGCTGGGCATCCTGATGATCCTGTTGTTCAGCGTGAAGCTCGGCTGGCTGCCGCCGTCCGGCTACGTGCCGTTGACGGAGGATTTCGGGCAGTCGATCGCCACCACGATCATGCCGGCCTTCGTGCTGGGCAACGCCATCGCGGGCGTGCTGATGCGCCACACCCGCGCCGCCATGCTGGGTGCGCTGGAACAGGACTACGTCCGCACCGCCCGTGCCAAGGGCCTGCCGGAGCGGGTGGTGATCAGCAAGCACGCGCTGCGCAACGCGCTGATCCCGGTGGTGACGCTGGGCACGATCGAGCTCGGCAAGCTGCTGGCGGGCGCGGTGCTGACGGAACAGATCTTTACCATTCCAGGCTTCGGAAAGCTGATCGTCGATGCCGTGTTCAACCGCGACTACCCGGTGGTGCAGGGCGTCGTGGTCACCACCGCGGTGATCTTCGTGGTGCTCTCGCTGTTGTCGGACCTCCTCTACATGCTCATCAATCCCCGACTGCGCGCGGCATGAGCGCCGGCCTGTCCACCATCCCCGCCGCGACGGCGAAGCCGGCCCGGCGCGACAGCCCGGGCCGCCGTGCGCTGCGCCGCTTCTTCCGGCACCGCCTGGCGGTGTTCGGCCTGGTCGTCGTGGTGCTGTTCATCCTGGCCGCGGTGCTGGCGCCCTGGATCGCCCCTTACGACCCGATCGCGACCTCCTGGACGCGCATCCGCAAGCCGCCTTCGGAAGCTTTCCTGTTCGGCACCGACGAGAACGGCCGCGACGTGCTGTCGCGCGTGCTGTGGGGCGCGCGCGCCTCGCTCGCGGCGGGCGGGTTGTCGGTGACGGCGGCCCTGGTGTTCGGCGTGCCGCTGGGGTTGCTGGCCGGCATGGCCGGCGGCTGGGTGGATGCGCTGATCTCGCGCATCACCGACGCGATGCTGTCGGTGCCCTTCCTGATCCTGGCCATCGCTCTGGCCGCCTTCCTGGGTCCGGCGCTGGAGAACGCGATGCTGGCCATCGCGATCTCCGCGACCCCGATCTTTATCCGCCTGGCGCGCGGCATGGCGCTGGAAGCCAAGTCCACCGAGTGGGTCGAGGCCGCGCGCTCGCTGGGCAACCCGCCCTGGCGGCTGGCGGTGCTGCATATCCTGCCCAACATCGTGCCGCCGCTGCTGGTGCAGGCGACGCTGGCGATCGCCGAGGCCATCATCGCCGAAGCCTCGCTGAGCTTCCTGGGCCTGGGCCAGCAGCCGCCGGCGCCCTCCTGGGGCTCGATGCTCAACGCCGCGCAGCGCTTCCTGACCCAGGCTCCCTGGATGGCGATCTACCCGGGCCTCGCGATCTTCCTGGTGGTGCTCAGCTTTAACCTGCTGGGCGACGGCTTGCGCGACGCGCTCGACCCGCGCGCCCGGGGGCGCTGAGGGGCCGCGCTGCCGACCCGGGCCGTCACGCCCGGGCGTTGAGGCGCGGCGGCGCCGGAACACGCGATGACCGGCGGCGGAGGCACCGGCACCCCGGCGCTGTTCCGGCATCGCGGATCACCCGCGATGCCTGGGGGCAGGATGCTTGAAGCGGGGGGCAGGGGTCCGCATCTTTCCGGCACCATGCCGATCCAACCCGCCCCCCTCCGTCCGGTCCAGATCCCGATGAAGCGGCTGGCCGGTGCCGCCGTGATGCTGGGCAGCCTGGGCCTCGTGTCGCTGCTGACGCTCGTGCACTCGATCATCCGGATCTTCCATTGATGCGGCCCGAAACCTATCGCCGCGGGCTTCGCGGGCTGGCGCTGCCGGTCTTCGCGCTGCCCATGGTGCCGGCGCTGATCCTGGCGCTGGCGAGCGGGCAGTCGCGCACGCTGCTGGGCCTCGTGCTCGGCCTGGGCGGCGTGGCGCTGGCGGTGACGCTGCTGCGGCGTGGCCGGCGCGGGGCGCGCAAGCAGGCCTCGGTGGCGCTGGGGCTGGGCCTCGGCTTCGCGGCGGCACTGGCCGGCGGCGCCGGGCCGGTGGGCGGCGTGATCCTGGGCCTGGCGGCAGGGATCGGCGCACACTTCGCCTATGGCGGCCTGCGCGAGCCGCCGCCGGAACCCTACCAGGGCGACAGCGCGCTGGAAGGCTTCGCCCGCCGTCTTTCGGCCCTGGAAGCGGCCGATGACCGCCTCGGCGGCGCCGTGCGCGCGCTGCGGTCGCTGCTGCGCGAGATGTCGCTGCGTCCGGCGCTGAGCAGCCAGGCGCGCGGCCTGCTGGTGATCGGGCTGGACGGGCTGGAGCGTATCGCCGGCCGCCTCAGTCGTGGGGCCGAGGCGCCGCGCGAGTTGCGCGAGGCGGTGCGGGACGTGGAAAGCGCGGCCAGCAGCGCGGCGGCAAAGCTGCGGGCGGCGGAAACCGAGGCACTGGATATCCAGGTCAGCGTGCTGCGGCAGCGCCTGCGTGAGGAAGGCGTGGCATGAACGACACCAACAGCACCCCCGACGCCACCGTCCGCCCCAAGGACGCCGCCCGGGTCGCGGAACTCTCCACCCGGATCGACCTGAACGACCCCGGCTCCATCCTGCGCTTCGGCACCGAGGCGCAGGGCCACGCGGCGGCGGCCGCCGACGCCATGCTGGGGGCCGCGCGCAACGACACCACCGGCGATGCCGGGGATGCGCTGTCGGGCCTGCTGACGCACCTGCGCGGCTTCGACCCCGCCGCGGGCGAGGAGAAGCCTGGGCTGTTCTCGCGCCTGCTCGGCCGTGCGGGCTCGGGTGCGGCCGCCATCCTGCAGCGCTACGAGACGGTGCGCGGCCAGGTGGAGGCGGCGGGCGACCTGCTGCAGGGCCACCGCACCCGGCTGATGGAGGACGTGGAGCGGCTGGAGCGGCTCTACCTCGCGACTCTCGACTGGTTCCACTCGCTGGCCGAGCATATCGAGGCCGGCGAGCAGGTCCTCGCCCGCACCGATGCCGAGGCCATCCCCCAGGCCGAATGGGCGGCCGAGGTGGACAAGGCGCCGCTCGCGGCGCAGCGGCTGAGTGACCTGCGCGCCGCGCGCGACGAGCTCGACCGTCGTGTCCACGACCTGCGGCTGACCCGGCAGATCGCGATGCAGGCGCTGCCCGGCATCCGGCTGATCCAGGAAAACGATAAGGCGCTGGCCGCCAAGATCCACTCGGTGCTGGCCAACACCGTGCCGCTGTGGCGCGCCCAGCTGGCGCAGGCCCTGGCGATCCGCCGTATGCGTGAGGCCGGCGACGCGGTGCAGGCGGCGACCGACCTGACCAACAAGCTGCTGACCGCGAACGCGGAGTCGCTCCGCCAGGGCAACGCGGTGGTGCGCCAGGAGATCGAGCGCGGCGTGGTGGACATGGACGCGCTCAAGCGCGCCAACGCCGCGCTGGTCGGCACGATCGAGGACTCGCTCCGCATCGCCCAGGAAGGCCGCGC
This sequence comes from Roseomonas elaeocarpi, assembly GCF_042433915.1. NCBI lineage: Bacteria > Pseudomonadati > Pseudomonadota > Alphaproteobacteria > Acetobacterales > Roseomonadaceae > Roseomonas > Roseomonas elaeocarpi. The sequence continues at coordinate 151,134 of NZ_JBHLUN010000015.1, forward strand.
CCGCCGCGCCGCCGCCGCGGGCGAGCTGGAGCGCGCGGAGGCGGATATCCGCAAGGCGCTGATCTCCGCCCGCGCGCTGGAAACCGCCCGCGACCCGGCCTGAGGCCGCGCGGGCGGGCTACCGGATCAGGGCCGGCGGCGGCCGGCCCGCGGCGCTCAGTTGCGCAGCGCCTTGCCCAGAACATTGCCCAGGATGCTGCCGAGGCCCCCCGCACCGGCGCCGTTGCCGTTGTTGAGCCGGCCCAGGATGCCGCCCAGCACCCCGCCGAGCCCGCCCTGCGGCAGTTCCTCGTCGTTCTGCGGCAGCCGCCCCTTCGGGGAGAAGTGGTCGATGATCAGCGGCAGCAGCGCCACCACGATCTGCAGCACCACGTCGCGCGACAGGCCCGTGCGGCCGGCCAGTGCCTCGATGCGGTCCGGCCCCACGGCCTGCTCGACGGCTTGAGGGTCGGCGGGCTGGTTCTCGCCGCTGCCGATCCAGGACATCAACTGCGGGTCGAGGCCGCTGCCGGACAGCCGGTCGCCGAGGGCCCGCACGCCCGCGGCACCCTCGCCGCCGGACAGCAGTTCCTGGGCAATGGTCTGGATCGGGTTGTGCGGATCGTTGCCGATCGAGGCGCCGCCGAGCCGGGACAGAAATTCGCTCATGGCATCGTTCTCCTGCTGGTGTGAGCAACGCGCCGCGCCGGCCCGGGTTGAAGCGCGCGATCCCCGGGGTGGGTCGGTTGACGACCCGGCCGTGCCCATGCCTCCTGCTGCGGCACAGCAGAGGGCGGCGATGTCCACCGAAGTCTTCATCCCGCCCCGGCACGAGCCGCCTGAACGCGTCCCCGGCCTCTTGCGCGGCATCGTCTCGCTGCGCGGCGACGTGCTGCGCGCTCTGCCCCGGATCGCCTTCCGGCGCGAGGTCATGGCGGTGCGCGTGCTGCGCCGGCAGGTGGTGGTGGTGAACCATCCGGAGGTGGTGCGCGACGTCTTCGTCACTCGCGGCGCGATCTACGGCCGCAAGAGCCACTTCAAGGAACAGGCGCTGAGCCCGGTGATCGGCGAAAGCCTGTTCGCCAATCACGGGCCGCTCTGGGCGGCGCGGCGCCCGGCCGTGGCGCGGCTGCTGCACCCGTCCGGCGTGGACCGCTTCCAGCCTGCCTTCCAGGACACCGGGCGGGTGCTGCTGCGCGACTGGCGGGCGGGTTCTGCGGCGGGGGCGGTGGACGTGGCGCCGGCGCTGGCCGCCGCGACGCTGCGGATCATGCTCCACGCCGTGTTCGGGCCGCAGGTGCCGGAGGACGAATCCACCGCCATCGCGGAAGCCTTCTCGGACTACCAGTCACGGGTGCAGGTGATCGACCTGCCGCACCTGGTCGGGCTGCCCTCCTGGACCATGGGCCTGCAGGGTGTTCGCGCCCGGCGCGCCGCCAACGAGATCCGGCGCCGCGTGGGCCGGCTGATCGCCTCGGGCCTGGGCGAGGGCGGGCTGCTGCCGGGGATGCGCGCGGCGCGCGACGAGGCGGGCAACCCGCTGCTCGACGAGGCCGGGCTGCTGGACGAGGTCGCGATGATGCTGCTGGCCGGCAGCGAAACGGCGGCCAATGCCCTGGCCTGGACGCTGTTCCTGCTGGCCTCGGACCCCCGGTGGCAGGAGCGCGTGCGGGCGGAGGCGGTGGCGGTCCTCGGGGATCGGGAGCCGGAAGCGGCGGAACTGTCGCGGCTGTCGGTGAACAAGGCCGTGCTGCAGGAAGCCATGCGGCTCTACCCGCCCGTGGCGATCCTGGCGCGGCAGGCCACGGCCCCGGATCGCATCCGCCACTGGCAGCTGCGGCCCGGCGATACGCTGCTCTGCATTCCCTGGCTGCTGCACCGGCAGGAGGCGATCTGGGACGCGCCGCACGCCTTCAAGCCGGAACGCTTCCTGCCGGAAAACGCGCGTTCCATCCCGCGCTTCGCCTACCTGCCCTTCGGCGTGGGGGCGCGGGTCTGCGCCGGTGCGGCCTTCGGGATGGCGGAGATGCAGACGCTTCTGGCAATGCTGGTGCGGGGCTTCCACTTCGACCCGCCAGAAGGGCCGGCGCCGCTGCCGCGATTCCGGCTGACGCTGCGCCCCGAGGGTGGGATGAAGCTGCGATTGCGGCCGCTCTGACGCGGCTCTCCCCGGCAGGGAGTGAGCCCGAGTAATGCCTTGTCCGGAGGAATTTAACGGCCCGGCTGGTAGCAGCCCCGCGGCGCTGCCGGGCAGGGGGGCCGTCGGCCGGCCCCCGCGTGGCCTCAGCGGCCGGTGTTGCGGACCGTGATGTCCAGCGGGCGGCTGAGCGCCGGGGCTTCGGCCACTTCCTCGTAGCGACGGCTGGAGGCGTAGGTCACGCGCGGCGCGCCGCTGCCTTCCGGACGGTTATGGATGAAGCCGTAGGTGCTGTAGGTGCGGCCGTAGGCGCCGCTGCCGTGACCGACCTCGACGCGCACCGCGGTCCAGTCGTTGCGGTCCGACACGTCCACCACCGACACGTTATGCAGCACGGAGCCCTTGCGGATGCCCGGGCCACCCCAGTTGGCATGCTCGATCTCGATCTCGCGGGCGCTGACCATCCGCTCCACCACCGCGACGTGGCCCAGGCGCATGCCGCCCGAGGCGCGGAAGGCCAGAACGGAGCCCGGCTCAGGGCGGCCGTCGCGCTGGTACTCGCCGGCGGCGTTGCCCCACCAGTCGCCACCGTTACCGCTGATGTTCATGCCGGTGACCATGCGGGCGTAGGGGACGCAGGAAATGCCACCTGCGGAATAGGAATAGGTCGCCTCCCGCACCATGGCCTTGCCGCGCGAGGCGAGGCTGCCGGCGGCGGCGGCGCGCACGGCGCGGGTTCCGCGGGCCGAAGCCACCACCTTGGCGTTGCCGCCGTGGGCACGGGTGGTCGCCACCGTGCGGGCCGCGGGCGCCTTGGCGGCGGCCCGGCTGGCCTGGGCGGGGGTGGAGCGGACGGGGCTGGCGCCGTGCTGGCTGGCCGCGTGCCCAGACCGGTTGCCCTGGCGTTGCGCGGCGGCCTCGGCATCCTGCGAGGACACCAGAACAAAGGCGCCGCACAGTACCGTAGCAGCGATGGCTGAGTAGCGTGCCTGCATGAACCCCCCGAAACCCCCGGTCGACGGACCTGGCTCCCACACCAGGGCCGGAGGCCCAGCGGCATCCGACGACCAAGGCCGTATCCGAGGGTTTCGTGCTCGCCAATCCGTGAAGTCGTAACGAGCCGAAAGAATGCGTGATTAGCCAGAACGAGCGTCCTCGCGAAACCGCGATAAGGACTATTTTCCCAGTTCAGGCGGTAGTCATAGGCAAATGCCACACTGTGGCATCCGGAAACACCACAGCGGGCACGCGATTCACGCAGTGGAGATCAGCGGCAGGCGGTGATCATAATTTCCACGAGGTGACGCGGATCGGCCATGTTGGCCTGGACGCAAGCGCGCACCGGGGCGCCGCCCTCAGGCAGCCAGGCGCTCCAAAGCTTGTTCAGGGCCTCACGGTCCCGGATGTCCTTCAGCCAGACCTGGGCCTGCAGCAGGCGGGTCTTGTCGGTGCCGTGGACTTCCAGCAGCTCGTCGATGCGGCGCAGCACCTGCTCGGTCTGGCCCGACACGTCCTGCGACAGGTCGTCCGCGGTGATGCCGGCCAGGAAGACGAAGTTGTGGTACTCGACGGCGTTGGACAGCACGGCATTGCTGCCGTGGCGGGTGATCTTGCTCATCGCGATGTTCTCCTCGCCCCGAGGAGGGGCGCGGCTCCTCTAGAGCGGTTTCCGCCCGCGCGGAACCGCCGCCGCGTCGCATGAACGCGCATTTTGCCTGACGGGGGCCGGGTCGCCTTCCGCAGTCGGTGAAACAAGGCGGGCCGGACGGCACCACGTGCATGTGCCGCCCGGCCCGCCTGCAGGCTTCCAGATATTGGCTCCGTATCCTGGTCAGGAATGCCGGACCGAGAATGTCAGCCGCCCGGTTCTGGGCGGGGAACCGCGCGCCGCGGCCTCAGCGCGACGGGGAAGGCGAGGCCGAGGCCGGGCGGGACGCCTGCGGCAGCACCGTCGCGGTGCCGGAGGTGGCCGTGCCGTTCGGGCCCGTCAGACCGGTGCCGGGCGGCTGGGCGTCGCGCACGCATTCCGCCGCCAGCCGGTCGCGGGCGAAGGTCGCGCCGAGGCGGTTGTTGGATGTCTGGAAGCCGGAGATGCCGGACACGCCGACGCGGGATTCGTTCTCGTCCACCCGCATGGTCTGGCCACGGTCGCGGTAGAGCACCACGCGCTCGGCCTCGCGCCGGCATTCCGCCACCCGGGCGTCCTGCTGCTCGGTGCCGGCGCTGCGCTGCTCCGCCACCGGGGCGCAGGCGGCCAGGGCGGCCAGGAGAAGCACGGGCTTCAGGAGGGTGGTGGTCTTGGTCATGCGGGCACTCCGGCAGGCAGGCGCGCGAGTCGGCGCCGCAACCCGGTTTCATCCAGCCGCGCCGCGCGGTCCAGTGGCAGCTCCGCCGCGGCGGCCAGCAGCGAGGGGTGCAGCAGGGTTCCGTCCGCCTCGATCGTGAACATGCCGCGCAGCCAGTCGAGCCGCCCCATGGCGTCCAGCAACGCAAGCAGCCGCAGGAACACCGCCATGCCGGCCATGGTGCCCAGCCCCCAGGTCAGGTCGATCGCCGCGGCCCAGCAGCGCGCGTCCGGGTCCGACAGGCGCAGCTCCACCGCGTCCTCGCCGCCGGCGAAGCGGAGCAGGCGTTCCGGCCCGCGCAGCTCCGCCGCCGCGCCGTCGCGCGCCGCGTCCCAGGCTTTCAGGAGGGCCCGGCCGGAGACCGCGGGCACCTGCTCGGGGCGCAGCGGCACGGCATGGGCGACGCCGTCCTCACCCCAGGGGGCGGATTCCAGTGTTGGGACGCCCCGGCGCGACGAGGACTGGTTTTTGCTCACGGAGGAGAGATGGTCACGCCGGGTTGGGCCGGGAAGGGGACCGGGCCGTCCGGAAGGGGCATCCGAGGGGCCATCTCGCCACGGCGCCGGAAACATGCTTCGGAGAAGCCCGGCGACGAAGGAAGCGGAGCGGGGCATGGCGGAGATGGTGCGACCCAGGGTCTGCGTCTGCCTGTCGGGGCAGATGCGCCGCTTCGAGGGCAGCTTCGGCTGGCTGCACCGCCTCCGTGCCGAGGCCGATGTGCAGGTCGTGGTGGCGACCTGGCGGGAGCGCGGCGCCAAGATCACCGGGCCCATGAATGCCAGCCGCCTCAACCTCGTGCTGCCGGCCGAGATCGGGCGCGTGCTGCCGGCGGAATGGAAGTCGGACCGCTTCTTCGAGGTTTTTCCCCGCCTGCGCCGGCTGATGATCGCGCGGGCCGAGGGCGGCGACATCACGCGCGAGGCGATCGAGCGCGAAACCGGCCCGGCGGAGATCCACGTCGAGGACGCTTTCCCCTTCGGCTTCTTCGAGAACCGTCAGCGTGATGCCGACGGCACGCCACAGGGTAGCGATCCCTATACGCTGCGGCAGTTCTACAAGGTGTTCCAGGCCGGTGTGATGAAGCGCAACCTAGAGCAGCGCGACGGCCGTCCCTTCGACGCGGTGATCCGGCTGCGGCCCGACAAGTCGCTGGGCATGGTGGAGCTGCCGACCCTGCTGGGCGCCGGGCCCGACGTGCTGTTCGCCGACCATTTCCGCGCCGGTGCCGCGGGCGACCAGCTGGCGGCCGGGTCCTCGGCGGCGCTGGACCGCTACGCCGGCTTCTTCACCCACGCCTTCGCGCGCGTCGCCGCCGGTGCCTGGCGTGAGGTGCATGTGGAGCTGCACGACTGGCTGGTGTCGCAGAACCTCAGCGTCCGGCCGATGCCGCACCAGCACGGGTTGAGCGCCGACGCGCTGCTGAGCACCGAGGAGGTGATGGCGGAGCTGCGCGAAAGCGCCGAGGGACCGGCCCCGCTCGGGCCCCAGGCCGCCTACGTGCTGCGCACCCTGCAAGCGGACCGGGCTCTGCGCGGCGGCAACGCGGCGGGCGCGGCGGCGCTGGCAGCGCAGGGACTGGACGCCCCGCCCGGCATCGGGATGAGCGGCCGGCTGGTGGTGCTGGGCCGTGCCCTGGAGGGGGACGGGGATCGGCGTGCCGCCTTCCTGGCCGGCGTGCTCAGCCTCGTCGGGCAGTCGGCGAACTCGCTGATGTGGCAGGGTCCGGGCAATTCCAACGAAGAGCTGAACCTGATGTTCGACAACGCCGCGGCCGGCGCCCCGGGCTTCCTGCGCGTGGGTGCCGATCACTGGGCGCTGGTGGAGGCCACCGCCGCGGCGCTGGCGAAGGAGGGCGGCGCGGCGGCGCTGCTGCGCCTGCTGGACGACGCGGGCTTCCGGGAGACGGTGCGCGCCACGCTGCGCGACGCGATGGAAAAGTCGGCGGTGCGCGGCGGTCTGCAGGTCCACCTCAGCCACCTGGCGGAGCGGGCGGGACTGCGCGTTGAGGCGGCGGAACGCTGCGAGGCCGCCGTCGCGCTGCTGCCGCATGACGGCGCGCTGCGGGCCCGGCTGGAGCAGTTGCGGGCCGCCTGACGCTTCAGCCCTGGATGGTGGCCAGGGCTTCCGCCGTGTCGAAGTCGCGCAGTACGCCGTCATCCGCCGTGTTCACCGTGGCCAGGCGCGGCGCGTGGCGGGTGAGCAGCGCGCGGGCGCCCTTGTCGCCCGCGAGTTCCAGGATTTCGGGGAAGAACTCCCGCCCCCAGAGCACCGGATTGCCGGGCTGCCCCTCATGCACCGGCTGCACGGCGGCACGGCCGGCCGCCGGGTCGAAGGCTCCGATCAGCCGGTCCAGGGTTTCCGCCGACACCAACGGCATGTCGCCCAGGCAGATCAGCGCGCCCTCTACCTCGTCGGGCAGGGCTGCGACGCCGGCGCGCAGCGAGGCCGCGAGGCCTTCGGCGTAGTCGGGCGCGTGAACGAAGCGGATTGCCCGTCCGTCCAGCGTCGCCGCGACCCGCTCATGCTCGTGGCCGGTGACCACGATCACCTCCGTTGCCCGGCTGGCCAGGACGTTGTCGACCACCCGCGCCACCATGGTCCGGCCCGCGTCGTCCTCGGCCAGCAGCTTGTTCACCGGCCCCATCCGGCGCGACAGCCCGGCCGCCAGCACCACGGCGGCCACGCGATGCCGGCCAGGTGGGGCGGCGGTGGCGCGGGCGCGGGGCAGGGGGCGCGTCTCGATCTCGGTCAGCAGCCCGCCCGCGCCCATGCGCTGGATGTCGCGCCCCGTGACCGGCACGTCGGCCACGATCCGCTGCAACACCCAGTCGAAGCCGTTCAGCTTGGGGCTGCGGGCGCAGCCCGGCAGCACCAGCGCCGGCAGCCGGCCGATGCTGCCGAGGCACAGGAGGTTTCCCGGGTCCACCGGCATGCCGAAATGCGCGATCTCGCCGCCGGCGCGCACGATCCCGGCGGGGCCGACATCGCGCCGGTCCACCACGGCGGAAGCGCCGATTACCATCAGCAGCCCGGCCCCGGCCTCGTGCAGCCGCAGCAGCGCCGCGGCGATCTCGCCTTCGTCGTGCTCCACGGTTTCCGCCGGCAGCAGCGTGGCGCCCAGCGTTTCGACCCGCGCCCGCGTGGCCTCCTCCGTCTTGGCGAGGACGCTGCTCTTCATCCCTGGCAGCCGGCTCATCACCAGGCCGGCGCGCAGGGGGCGGAAGGGGTGCAGCGACAGCGCGTGGGCGGAGCGCGCCAGGGCCTCGGCCTCGGCCAGCACGGCGGCCGGCACGGCGAAGGGAATGACCTTGATCGTGGCCACCATGTCGGCCTGCGCCACGGGGGCGTAGGCGGGCAGCGTCGCCAGGGTCAGGCTTTCGTCGAGGCTGTTGAGCCGGTCGATCAGCGCGACGTCGAGCGACAGCAGCCCGGCGGCTTCGGCGAACAGGTTGACCCGCCCGGTCGCGGCGGCGGAGCGGGTGAGCCCGGGCCGCATCAGCGCGGCGGCCAGGCGGTCCGCGGCCTCGTCCTCGGCGACGTCGCCCGGCTCCAGCCGCGCCGCGATCACCTCGCGGTAGCCGGCGTCCCGCAGCGCCTGCACCGCGGCGGCGTCGAGCCTGGAGCCCTTCTTGATCACGCCGGTCGCCAGGCGCCGCGTATGGGCGAGAACCGTGCCCTCGGCTTCCGCGATCGGGACGCTGCCGAAGATCACGCGCGCCGGCCGAGCGCGCTGCCGCGGCGGACCGCCACGATCTCGGCCATGATCGAGAGGGCGATCTCGGGCGCGGTCACCGCCGCGATGTCGAGCCCGACGGGGGCCTTGATCCGTGCGATGGCCTCGTCACCGTGGCCGATCTCGCGCAGTCGGTCGACGCGCTTGGCGTGGGTGCGGCGGCTGCCCAGCGCGCCGACGTAGAAGGCCGGGGAGCGGATCGCGGCGTCGAGGGCCGGGTCGTCCAGCTTCGGGTCGTGGGTCAGCGTCACCACGGCGGTGCGGGTGTCTGGGCGCAGCGCCTCCATCGCCTCATCCGGCCAGTCGCCGACCAGCGTCGCCCCCTCGGCGAAGCGTTCCTCGGTGGCGAAGGCTCGCCGCGGGTCCACCACCGTGACCGCGTAGCCTGCGGCGGCGGCGATCGGCACCAGCGCCTGCGCGATGTGGACGGCGCCCACCACGAGGAGGCGCAGCGGCGGGTTGTGCGGGTGGATAAACCAGGTGTCCTCCTCCAGCGTCACCTGCGCGGCCTTGTCGGCCTCCAGCGCGGCGCGCGCGGCCTCGGCCAGCGGTTCGGGCACGGCGTCGCCGGGGAAGAGATGCTGGGCGCCGTCGGGCAGGCGCGTCAGCAGGGCCACCGGCTCCGCCGCGGCCTGGGCCACCCGCAGGCGTTCGAAGACGGCAGCCTTCACGCGAGCTTCTCCACGAAAACCTTCAGCTTGCCGCCGCAGGCCAGGCCGACCTCCCAGGCACGCTCGTCGGAGATGCCGAAATCCAGGAGCTGCGGCGCGCCGGTGCGCATCGTCTGCTGCGCCACGTCGGCCACCGCGCCCTCGATGCAGCCGCCGGACACCGAGCCCGCCAGCCGCCCCGAGGCCGTCACCGCCAGCCGCGACCCGGCCGGGCGCGGCGAGGAGCCCCAGGTTTCCACCACCGTGGCCAGCGCCACGGTCTCGCCCTCGTGCCGCCAGCGGTCGGCGGTGGCGAGGATGTCTTCGCTGTCGCTCATCGGGTCTTCCCCGCCCCACGCGCGTCGGACAGGGTCTCGATCAGCGCGCGGAGGCTGTTGAGGTTGTGCACGGGCCGGTGCTCATGAACGTGCGGCAGCAGCGCCCGCACCCCTCCGGACTTGGGCTGGAAGCCGCTGTAGCGCAACAGGGGGTTCAGCCAGATCAGCCGCCGGCAGGAGCGCGCCAGGCGCTCCGCCGCCTCGGCCAGCCCGGCGCCGCCGGAACGGTCGAGCCCGTCGGTGATCAGCAGCACCACCGCGCCCTGGGTCAGCACGCGCCGCGCCCAAAGGCGGTTGAACTCCGCGATGGCGTCGCCGATGCGCGTGCCGCCCGACCAGTCCGGCACGGCGCGGCCCACGAGGTCGAAGGCCACGTCCGGATCGCGCTGGCGCAGTTGCCGCGTCACGTTGGTGAGCCGCGTGCCGAACAGGAAGGTGTGCACGCGCTCCCGATCCTGGGTCACGGCGTGAAGGAAATGCACCAGCACCTGCGCGTAGCGGGCCATGGAGCCGGAAATATCGCAGATCACCACCAGCGGCGGCGGCTTCTCCACGCGGGCGCTGCGCTGGATCGTGGCCAGCTCGCCGCCCTGGCGCAGGCTTTCGCGCACGGTGGCGGGCAGGTCGAAGCGAGGTCCGTGCGGGGCGGGGCGGAAGCGGCGCGTCGGCCGGGCAGCCAGCGGCAGCGACAGGCGGCGGATCTCGCGCCGGGCGTCGCGGATTTCCTCCGCGCCCATGCTCTCGAAATCCATGGCGCCCAGGCGTTCGGCGGCGCTGACGGAAACGGCGGTGTCGCTGCGCTGCCGCTCACCCTGTGGGTCGGAGGCGGAAGGCTGGTTCGCGAGCAGCGCTTCCGCCAGCCGGCGGGCGCCGGGCTGCCGGGGGGCCGTTTCCCCAGGCGCGGGCGCTTCGCCGCCGGGCGGGGCGGGCGGGCGCCACCAGAGGTCGAAGGCGCCGTCGAAGATGTCCTGCCCTTCGCGCGCATGGAGCAGCGTGGCGCGCAGGGCGTCGCGGGTGGTGTCGCGGTCGGCGACGCCGGTCAGGCGGAGGGCTGCGGCGGCCGCCAGGCTTTCGGCCGGGCCGACGGGCAGGCCGGCGCGACGCAGGAAGCGGGTGAAGCCCAGGAGGTTGTCGGCGAAAGCGCCGCGGGGATTGTCCGCGAAAGCGCCGTCCGCCGCGGCCTCCGCCGGGGCAGCAGCGTCAGGCAAGGGCATCCTGGCGGGCCTCGGCGATCAGGCGCTCAGCCTCGGCACCGCGCAGCCGGCCGATGTCGTCCTGGTACTTCAGCAGCACGCCGAGCGTGTCGTCCACCACGCCCGGCTCCAGCCGCCCGGCATCCAGCGCCGCCAGCGCCCGGGCCCAGTCGATCGTTTCGGCGACCCCCGGCAGCTTGAACCATTCGCCGCCGGCGCGCAGCCGCTGCACGAAAGCCACCACCTCGGCCGAGAGCGTCGCGGCGAGACCGGGGGCGCGGGTGTCCAGGATCAGGCGTTCGCGCGCCGCATCGGGGTAGTCCACCCAGTGGTACAGGCAGCGGCGGCGGATCGCGTCGTGGACCTCGCGCGTGCGGTTGGAGGTGATCACCACCACCGGCGGCACTTCGGCCCGGATGGTGCCGAGCTCGGGCACGGTGATCTGGTTGTCGGCCAGGATCTCCAGCAGGAAGGCCTCGAAGGGCTCGTCGGCGCGGTCGAGCTCGTCGATCAGCAGCACGGCCGGGCTGCCGCCCAGCGCCGAGAGCAGCGGCCGTTCCTGCAGGAAGCGGCGGTCATACAGGCCGCGCTCCAGCGCCGCGCGGTCGGCGGCTTCGCCGCTGGCCTCGGCCAGGCGGATCGCCATCAGCTGCCGCGCATGGTCCCACTCGTAGGCCGCGGCGTTGAGGTCGAGGCCGTCGTAGCATTGCAGCCGAACCAGCCGGCGCCCGAGCCGGGCTGCCAGGACCTTGGCGATCTCGGTCTTGCCGGTGCCGGGCTCGCCCTCGAGGAAGAGAGGACGGCCCATGTGCAGGGCAAGGTGGACCGCCGTGGCCAGCGCCCCGTCCGCGATGTAGCCGCCCTCCGCCAGGAGCTGCCGGGTCGCGGCGACGTCGCGGGGCAGGGAGTCCGTCATCCTCAGCCGACGAACAGCAGGAAGATGACGAAGAGCCACACCACGAGCCCGCCCCAGAAGATGACGCTCTGACCGCCGAGGTTGCGCGGGATGCGGTCGATCAACCCGGCGATGCCGCGGCCGGCGCCGGCCACCGCCTGAACCTCCGGCGTCATGCCGGACACGGGCGCGGCGCTGTCGCGTTCCACCGGCGCCGCCGGCGCGGCGGCGGGGCTTCCGGCCGTGGCAGCCGGCGCGGCGGGGGAGGTCTGGGCGGGCTCCTCCGGCGCGCTCACCTGCTTGGCGAAGCGGTCGAAGAACTGGTCGGCCATCTGCTTGGCGGTGCTGTCGATCAGCCGGCCGCCGAGCTGGGCCATCTTGCCGCCGACCTGCGCCTTGACGTCGTAGCGCAGCAGCGTGGCGGCCGGGCCGAGCTCGTCCAGCGCCACGTCGGCGCCGCCCTTGGCAAAGCCCATGGCGCCGCCGTTGCCCTCGCCGCTGATGGTGTAGGACTGGGGCGGGTTGAGGTTGGTCAGCGCCACGCGGCCGCTGAACTTCGCGGCCATCGGGCCAAGGCGGATCGCGACGCGGGCGATGAAGTTGCCCTCGGGGGTGCGCTCGATGCTTTCGCAGCCGGGAATGGCGGTCTTGAGCATCTCGGGGTCGTTCAGCGCATCCCAGACGCGCTGCCGGGAGGCCTCGATGCGCCTTTCACCGGTCATTTCCATTCGGACGGTCCTTCACGACGCCAAAAACAAGATTCGGCCGCAGCCTAGGTGCTGCCGTCGAGGCAGGAAAGGCCACCAGGCACGGCGCTCCCCCGCGGCGGCCGCGTGAGGGCACGCGCCCGATCTCCGCCCAACGCCCACCTGCGGCTCAACCGATGCCCAACCGGGGGCCCGTTGTGGTTGCCCCGGCGCGGCGCTAGACCCGGCGCTGCCGGAACGCCACCTCGATCCCGTTGGCCGATCCCGTCGGCCAGCCCCGTTGGCCGACCCAGTCGGAAAGGACCCAGACAGTTGATCCAACGCCGCGCCTTGCTCCTGTCCACCCTGCTCGCCACGGCGGCCCTGCCGGCGCTGGCCCAGGAAGGCCCGCAGCCGCGCTTGCCGACCGAGCCGCTGACCATCATCACCCGCGACGGCAAGCGCCACGACTTCAACGTCGAGATGGCGCTGGAAACCGAGCAGCAGCGCGTGGGGCTGATGTACCGTCAGCGCGTGCGCCCGGATGAGGGGATGCTGTTCGACTGGAACCGCCCGCGCGACGCCGCCATGTGGATGAAGAACACGGTCACCTCGCTGGACATGATCTTCATCTCGCAGGATGGGCGGATCAGCCACATCGCGGAAAACACCGTGCCGCGCAGCCTGGCGATCATCTCCAGCAACGGCCCGGCGCGCGCCACGCTGGAAGTTGCGGCCGGCACCGCGGCGCGGCTCGGCCTGCGCGTGGGCGACAAGGTCGAGCAGCGGATCTTCAACAACGCCGGCTGAGGGGCGGATTTCCGGGGGCTCGGGTTCCCGAGGTTCGAGTTCCCCAGGTCGATGTCCCCAAGGCTTAGGTCCCCTGGGGCTCAGTCCGCCGAGGCTGAGGCCCCGCCCAGCGGCAGCATCAGGGTTCCGCCGAATTCCGGTACCAGGAAGCGCTCGGGCGGAATGCCGGCGGCGGCGCGGGCGGCTTCCAGGCCCAGGACCGGCGCGTCGATGGCCTCGCGCGTCAGCTTGAAGGTGCCGAAATGCATCGCCACCCCCGTGCGCACGCGGAGGTCGCGGTGCATCCGCACCGCTTCCGCCGGGTCGGTGTGGACGACTTCCATGAACCAGCGCGGGTCGTAAGCGCCGATCGGCAGCAGCCCGACGTCGAAGGGGCCGACCCGGTCGCCGATCTCGCGCAGGTGGGAACCGTAGGCCGTGTCGCCGGCGAAGTAGAGCGAGCCGCCGCCCGGCGTGTGCACGGCGAAGCCGCCCCAGAGCATCCGGCCGGCATCGAAGGGCGTCCGCGCCGAGAAGTGCCGCGCCGGCAGGTAGGTCAGCCGCGTTCCGTCGGGCAGGGTGGTGTGCTGCCACCAGTCCAGCTCTTCCGCGCCGGGCAGGCCCTTGCGGGCGAGATAGCGGCCGTTGCCCAGCCCCGTCACCACGCGCACGGGCATGAGGCGGCGCAGGGTCGCCAGGTCCATGTGGTCGTAGTGGTTGTGGCTCAGCAGCACCGCGTCGAGCGGCGGCAGGGCGTCGAGTGCCAGGCCCGGCGGCCGGACGCGCTTGGGACCTGCGAAGCGGAAGGGCGAGCAGCGGTCGCTCCAGACCGGGTCGGTGAGCAGCGTCGGACCGTTGTGGAAGCGCAGCAGGAAGGTGCTGTGGCCGACAAAGGTTACCGCGACATGGCCGGGCAGGGGCGCTGGTGGCGCCTCGCTGCGGATGACGGCAGCGGTGACCGGCGGCCAGGGCGGGCCGAAGCCTTCCCGGAACAGGCGCAGGACGTTGCGCGGGTGCTGCCCGGCGCGCGAGCCGTCGGGGTTCAGGAAGCGGCCCTTGCGCAGCACCGCGCCCGTGGCTTGGCCGGTCGCCGGGACCGTGGCCGTGGCTGGCGTCTGGCCCGCCGCTCCGACGGCCACGGAGGACTGCGCCGTCACGCCGGGATCGACCGGCCGAGCTGCCCGGCCAGGTCGGTTACGAACTGCCAGGCCACGCGGCCCGAGCGGCCGCCGCGCGTCACCGACCATTCCCGCGCGCGGGCGTGCAGTTCCTCCGTCGGCACGTCCAGCCCGAAGCGGTGGGCATAGCCGTCCACCATCCGCAGGAAGGTCGGCTGGTCGCAGTTGTGGAAGCCGATCCAGAGACCGAAACGGTCGCTCAGGGACACCTTCTCCTCCACTGCCTCGCCGGGGTTGATGGCGGTGGAGCGCTCGTTCTCGATCATGTCGCGCGCCATCAGGTGGCGGCGGTTCGAGGTGGCGTAGAAGATCACGTTGGCCGGCCGCCCCTCGATGCCGCCGTCGAGCACCGATTTCAGCGCCTTGTAGTCGGCATCCTCGCGCTCGAAGCTCAGGTCGTCACAGAAGACGAGGCAGCGGCGAGGCTGCGCCCGCAGCAGGTTCAGCAGCGCGGGCAGGCTGCCGATATCCTCGCGCGCGATCTCGATCAGAACGAGGCTGCCGGGCCGCTCGGCATTGGCCGCGGCGTGGGCGGCCTTGACCAGCGAGGACTTGCCCATCCCGCGCGCGCCCCAGAGCATGGCGTTGTTGGCCGGCAGGCCGCGCGCGAAGCGCAGCGTGTTGTCGCCCAGGAGGCGGCGCTGCCCCTCGATGCCCTGCAGCAGCTCGCCCTCCACCGCGGCCACCCGCGGCACGGGCGAGAGCGCCGGCGGCGGGCCCGGGTGCCAGACAAAGGCGTCGGCCCCTTCGAGCGTCAGCGGCGGGGCCACGGCGGGTGCCATGCGTTCCAGCGCCTCGGCGATACGGCGCAGCACCGGCAGGAGGTCGTGTTCCGAAGCCGGGGTGGAGGCGGAAAGGGTAGAAATGCGATGGCCTCCGGCCTTGGTCCGATGCCCGGCAGCGGATGGGTTGACGGGCGGGGGGCGGAGGCTAGGTTCCGCCTCCATCATCCGCAAGCCGGGAAGGCTCCACACCCATGCTTATCAGCCCTGCCTACGCGCAGGACGCCCTCGGCGGTGCCACCAGCACCGTGATGCAGTTCGCGCCCATGATCCTGATCTTCGTGGTGTTCTACTTCGTGCTGATCCGACCGCAGCAACGGAAGGCCAAGGAGCACCGGGCGCTGCTGGGCGCGCTGAAGCGCAACGACCGCATCATCACGGCCGGCGGCATCCTGGGCACCGTGACCCGGGTCAAGGAAGGCTCCGACGAGCTCGAGGTCGAGATCGCGCCGAACGTGCGCGTCACGGTGCTGCGCGGCACGGTCAGCAGCGTGGTGCGCCCCGTGGCGGCCAACGACACGGTACCGGCCAAGAGCTGAGGCGAACAGGGGCCGAGGCGGCGGGGCGCAGGTTTCGCCGCCATTCGCGCAAGAAAAAGGGCGCCGGGAGAGATCCCGGCGCCCTTTCCCGTTTCCGGGGAAACCCGTGTCAGGCCGACTGGCCGGACTTCAGGCCGCCGCTCTGCAGCAGGCTGGCCACGTATTCCCAGTTCACCAGCTTATCGAGGAAGTTGGACAGGTAGTCCGGGCGACGGTTGCGGAAGTCCAGGTAGTAGGAGTGCTCCCACACGTCGACGCCCAGCAGCGGGGTGCCTTCGCCGGTGGAGATCGGGTTGGCGCCGTTCGGGGTCTTGGTGATCTTGAGCTTGCCCGAGGCATCCTGGATCAGCCAGGCCCAGCCGGAGCCGAACTGGCCGACGCCGGCGGCCTTGAAGTCGTCCTTGAACTTCTGCAGGCCGCCGAGGTCGCTGTCGATCTTGGAGGCCAGCGCGCCCGGGATCTTGTCGTCGCCGCCGGTGGGCGACATCACCTGCCAGAACAGGATGTGGTTCCAGTGCTGGCCGGCCTGGTTCAGCACGGGCTGGCTGTCGGCGCCGCCCTTGCCAGCTTCGGCCACGATCTCTTCCAGCGTCTTGCCGGCGAGGCCCTTGCTCTCGATCAGGCCGTTGAGCGCCGTGACGTACGCCTGGTGGTGCTTGCCGTGGTGGAGTTCCAGCGTTTCCTGCTGCATGCCGCGCGCGGCCAGCGCACCGGGGTCATAGGGCAGGGGCGGGAGGCTGAAGGGCATGGGACGACTCTCCGGTTGACGGTGTGGCGGGAAGTTGGGCGGCACCGGGAAGGAGGTCAACCGGGGGGCCGCGCAAGCTTGCGCGCCACGGTGCGCTCAAGCAGAAGGCGCGCTCAAGCAGAAGCGGCGGCCATGGGTGAACTTTCAGCGACGGGCGTGCTGGCGCAGCGCAGCGACCCCGACCGCTTCCGTTGCACGCTGTTTGCGCCGCCGAACAAGCGCGAGGCGCTGTGGTGCCTCCTCGCCTTCAACAACGAGCTCGCCCGGGCGCGCGAGGTGGTCAGCCAGCCGACCCTGGCGCTGATCCGCCTCCAGTGGTGGCGCGACATGATTGCCGAGGTCGCGGCGGGCCGCCCCGCCCGCCGGCACGAGGTGGCCGAGCCACTGGCCGCCCTGCTGCGCTCGGGCACGTTGGCGGCGGAGGACCTCCTGCCGCTGATCGACGCGCGGGAAGCGGAAGCTGAGGAGATCGAGACCCGCGCCGGCTTCGACGCTTATCTCCGCGGCACGGCGGGCGGCCTCGCGGTGGCGATGGCGCGGGTGCTGGACGCGCCCGTCGCCACGCTACCGGCGGTGCAGGAGGCGGGTGCCCTTTACGGCCTGGCCGGGGTGATGCGCAGCCTGCCGGCGCAGGCCGCCCAGGAGCGCTGCCTCCTTCCGCGCGAGATGCTGCCGGGCGAGGTCTTCGAACCCTTTTCCGACGAGGTTGCGGCCGTGGTGCGGCAGCTCGCCACCGAGGCGCTGCCGCGGGTCGAGGCGGTCCGCCAGCAGCTGCGCGCGCTGCCCGGCGGGGCGGTGGCGGCGGTGCTGCCGCTGGTCCTGGCGGCGCGCGACCTCCGGCGGCTGAGTGCGCGGGGAACCCCGGACTGGCCGCCGGTGCCGCGCGGGGCCGGGGACCGGCTGGCGGTTTCCTGGGCGGGACTGCGCGGAAAATTGTAACGGCGGCGACGCCCCGGGGCGGTTACGAGACTCCAACAATCCTGCGTATTCCTGCTGCGCAACAACGGGAAACGCGAACCAGATGACGACCCAAGCACTGCTCAGTGCCTTTCCGACGCGACCGATCGAGGTTCGGACGCCGAGGCGCTCGGCCAAGCCCTGGCTGGTGATGCTGGTCGGGATCGTACTGTTCGGGGGCTTCGGCTTCTACCTTGCCTCGGCCATCGCGCCGGACCTGCTGAGCGATTACCGCATCCAGGACCACGCGGTGCCGATTGAGGGGCGCATCGAGGACGGCCGCTGCCGCAGCAAGTTCGGCTTCCTACAGGACTGCGAGGTGACCGTGGTGGTCACCGGCAACAAGAGCGGCAACGCGGTGACCCACCGGATGCACTACCTCTTCGCCGACCCGCACCTGGGCGACTACGACGTGGTGGTGATGGGCGACCCGAGCCGCCCGGACCTCGCGACCACGGATCTCGGCCTGGACAACCTCCGCAGCCGGCTGCTCACGATGCTGGGCGCGGTGGTGGCGATGGTGCTGCTGCTGTTCGGCTGCATCCTGGTGCCGATCCAGGCCGGCCGGGCCCGCCGCGACGTGGCGGCCATGTCGGGCGCGGTGCTGACGCCGATGGTGGTGCGGGTGGACCCGACCCGTCAGGGCTGGTCGGTGCGGACCGCGCCCAAGGCGAGGCCGCGGCTCTGGACCATGCCGCGCAAGGCGCAGCCCCTCTGGGTCGATCCGTCGCAGAACCTGGCCGCCGCGGTGACGGTGCCGGGCGGCGCCGTTTACCCGCTCGACAGCGAGCTTACGGCGCTGGACCTCACGGAGGAGGAACGCTACCGCATCCAGGCCGCCGCCGCGGCCTGAGGGGGCAACGCCCCGCCGTGCAACCCGGGTGAGGGGCTGCACGGCACGGTGCGTCAGGCGCGCTTGCGCCGGGGCTTCGTGGCCGCCGGCGCCGGCAGCAGGGCCTTGAGGAAGTGGCCGGTGTGGCTTTCCGGGTTGGCTGCGACCTCTTCCGGCGTGCCCTCGGCCACGATGCGGCCGCCGCCCTCGCCACCTTCGGGGCCCAGGTCGAGCACCCAGTCGGCGGTCTTGATGACCTCCAGGTTGTGCTCAATCACGAGAACCGTATTGCCCTGCTTCACCAGCGCCTGCAGCAGTTCCAGCAGCTTGCGAACGTCCTCGAAGTGCAGGCCAGTGGTCGGCTCGTCGAGGATGTAGAGCGTGCGGCCGGTGGCGCGGCGGGCGAGCTCCTTGGCCAGCTTGATGCGCTGCGCCTCGCCGCCCGAGAGCGTCGTCGCCTGCTGGCCCAGGTGGATGTAGCCGAGCCCGACCTCGCGCAGCACCACCAGCTTGTCGCGGATGGCCGGCACGGCGGAGAAGAACTCGCAGCCCTCGTCCACCGTCATCTCGAGAACGTCGGCGATGCTCTTCTCGCGGAAGCGCACTTCCAGCGTTTCGCGGTTGTAGCGCTTGCCCTTGCAGGTGTCGCAGGTGACGTAAACGTCGGGCAGGAAGTGCATCTCGATCTTGAGCACGCCGTCGCCCTGGCAGGCCTCGCAGCGGCCGCCCTTGACGTTGAACGAGAAGCGGCCCGGCTTGTAGCCGCGCGCCCGCGCCTCGGGCAGTTCCGAGAACCAGTCGCGGATCGGCGCGAACAGCCCAGTGTAGGTCGCGGGGTTGGAGCGCGGGGTGCGGCCGATCGGCGACTGGTCGATGTCGATGATCTTGTCGAGCTGCTCCAGCCCCTCGATCCGCTCGTGCGGGGCAGGGACGGTGGAGGTGCCCATCAGCCGGCGCGCCGCGGCCTTGTAGAGCGTCTCGATCACCAGCGTGGACTTGCCGCCGCCAGAGACGCCCGCCACGCAGGTGAAGGTGCCGAGTGGGATCGAGGCCGACACGTCCTTGAGGTTGTTGCCGCGCGCGCCGATGACCCGGAGCATCCGCTTCGGGTCGGCCGGGCGGCGCTCCGCCGGGACCTCGATGCGCTGGCGGCCCGACAGGTAGGCGCCGGTGACGCTGTTGGGGTTCGCCGCGACCTCGTCGGGCGTGCCCTGGGCGATGACGTTGCCGCCGCCCTTGCCGGCCGCGGGGCCGATGTCGATCAGGTGGTCGGCGGCGCGGATCGCGTCCTCGTCGTGTTCCACCACCAGCACGGTGTTGCCGAGGTCGCGCAGACGCCTGAGCGTGCCGAGCAGACGCTCGTTGTCGCGCTGGTGCAGACCGATCGAGGGCTCATCCAGAACATACAGCACGCCGGTCAGGCCGGACCCGATCTGCGACGCCAGCCGGATACGCTGCGACTCACCGCCCGACAGCGTGGCGGAGGAGCGCGACAGGCTCAGGTAGTCCAGGCCCACATCCACCAGGAAGCGCAGCCGCTCGTTGATCTCGCGCAGGATACGGCCGGCGATCTCCTGGCGCTGCGTGGTCAGCGTGCCGTGGACGTTGCCGAACCATTCCATCGCCTTGCGGATCGACAGTTCCGAAGCCTGGGCGACGTGGAGGCCGGCGACCTTCACCGCCAGGGATTCCGGCTTCAGGCGCGCGCCCTGGCAAGCCTTGCAGGGGCGGTCGGCCTTGTAGCGCTCCAGGTCCTCGCGCACCCAGGGGTTGTCGGTTTCGCGCAGGCGGCGCTCCAGCGCCGGGATCACGCCCTCAAAACTCTTCTTGATCTCGTAGGCGCGCAGCCCGTCCTTGTAGCGCAGCGTCACCACCTCGCCGGTGCCGTGCAGGATGCCCTTGCGGACCGCCGCGGGAAGCTCGCCCCACGGGGTCTTCATCGAGACCTTGTAGTGGCGCGCCAGGCTTTCCAGCGTCTGGTCGTAGTATTCCGAGGAGGAGCCGCCGGTCCACGCCGCCACTGCGCCCTCGGCCATCGGGCGCAGGTCGTCGGGCACCACCAGGGCGGGGTCGAAGAAGCTTTCGGTGCCCAGGCCGTCGCAGACCGGGCAGGCGCCCTGCGGCGAGTTGAAGGAGAAGAGGCGGGGCTCGATCTCCTCGATGGTGAAGCCGCTCTCGGGGCAGGCGAAGCGGGAAGAGAACACGGTCCGCTCGCCGCTATCGGCATCGTCGGCATAGGCCACGCCGTCGGCCAGCCCCAGGGCCGTTTCGAAGCTGTCGGCCAGGCGCGTTTCCATGCCCGGGCCCACCACGATGCGGTCCACCACCGCCTCGATGTCGTGCTTCTTTTTCTTATCGAGGTTCGGCGCCTCATCCAGGCGGTACAGCGTGCCGTTGATCTTGGCGCGCTCGAAGCCACGGCGCTGGAGCTCCGCCAGCTCCTTCTTCCACTCGCCCTTCTTGCCGCGGGCGATGGGCGCCAGGATCAGGAGGCGCTTGCCGTCGCCCATGCCCAGCACCCGGTCCACCATCATGGACACGGTCTGTGCCTCGATCGGCAGGCCGGTGGCGGGGGAATAGGGCACGCCCACACGGGCCCAGAGCAGGCGCATGTAGTCGTGGATCTCGGTCACCGTGCCCACGGTGGAACGCGGGTTGTGCGAGGTGGTCTTCTGCTCGATCGAGATGGCCGGGCTCAGCCCCTCGATGCTGTCCACGTCCGGCTTGCCCATCAGCTGCAGGAACTGCCGCGCATAGGCGCTCAGGCTCTCGACGTAGCGGCGTTGCCCTTCGGCGTAGATCGTGTCGAAGGCCAGGGACGACTTGCCCGAGCCGGACAGCCCGGTGATCACCGTCAGCGTGTCCTTGGGGATGTCGAGGTCGACGTTCTTCAGGTTGTGCTGGCGCGCGCCGCGCACCCGGATGGCCGGCGGGCCGGCCTCGCCGCGTCCCGAGCGGGCCGGCGGCAGCTGGGAAGCACCGGCGGATTCCACGCCAGCAGGCGCCACGCGTGGCGTGGAGGGCTCAGTAGAGCGGGTGCGGTGGGGGGGTAGCGTGTCGGGCAAGGCCTGTCCTCTATCCCCGGGAAAACGGCTTTTCGCGGGTTTTTGCCAGGAAGTTCACATTGTGTTCGCCGCTATGTGGCACCATATCCCCCCTGCGGAAAGGGGTTGCCGGGGGGCGCTCCGGACCGCAACTTCCCCGGGGGTGGCTAGCGCCGCCTCCGGGGTTTAAGTTTCCTGCCCCTGCCGGCCGACGCCGCGCGGGGTATACGAGTCGGTGCGTCGTCCTCGAAGACGGGGACGCTCCCGAACGGCGAGAAGGTGGACGCGATGGCCGGCAGTGTGAACAAGGTAATCGTTGTCGGAAATCTGGGGCGCGACCCCGAGGTCCGCAACTTCCAGAATGGCGGCAAGGTCGTGAACCTGCGCATCGCCACCAGCGAGACCTACAAGGACCGTGAAGGTAACCGGCAGGAGCGCACCGAGTGGCACTCCATCGCCATCTTCAACGAGCGCCTGGGCGAGGTGGCCGAGAAGTACCTGCGCAAGGGCTCCACGGTGTATATCGAGGGCAAGCTCGAAACCCGGAAGTGGCAGGACAAGGACGGCCAGGACCGCTACACCACCGAGATCGTGTTGCGGAACTTCGGCGGCGAGCTGACCATGATCGGCGGCCGCGGCGGCGCCGGTGGCGGCGGTGACGACATGGGCGATGGCGGCGGCTACGGCGGTGGCGGCTCGGGCGGTGGTGGTGGCTTCGGCGGCGGTGGCCGCGGTGGCGACCGTGGCGGCTTCGGCGGCGGCAACGGCGGCGGCGGGCGCTCGCCCCGTGGCGGCAGCGGCGGTGGTGGGGGCGGCGGCTGGGATGCGCCCAAGAGCGACCTCGACGACGACATTCCGTTCTGATCTTAGGATAACAGCGTGAGCGAGACTGAGGACGGCGTTCCCGGCGGCGGAGACGAGCCGGCGCTGACCGGCACGCCGGTGGCGCTCGAGGAGGAGATGCGACGCTCCTATCTCGACTACGCCATGAGCGTGATCGTATCCCGTGCCCTGCCGGATGCGCGCGACGGGCTGAAGCCCGTGCACCGGCGCATCCTGTATGCGATGCACGAGGCCGGCTACACGCCCGACAAGCCGCACCGTAAGTCCGCCCGCGTGGTGGGCGACGTGATGGGTGTGTACCACCCGCACGGTGACTCGGCGATCTACGACGCCATGGTTCGCATGGCGCAGCCCTTTTCCATGCGCCTGCCGCTAATCGACGGGCAGGGCAACTTCGGCTCGATCGACGGCGATCCGCCGGCGGCGATGCGCTACACCGAGGCGCGGCTGGCGAAGTCCGCCGCGGCGCTGCTGGCCGGCATCGACGAGGACACGGTCGACTTCCAGCCCAACTACGACGAGAGCGCCAGCGAGCCGCGCGTCCTGCCGGCGGCCTTCCCGAACCTCCTGGTGAACGGCGCCAACGGCATTGCCGTCGGCATGGCAACCAACATCCCGCCGCACAACGCGGGCGAGGTGATAGACGCGACCCTGGCGATGATCCGGGAGCCCGAGATCTCGCTCGAGGATCTGATGCAGATCGTGCCGGGACCGGACTTTCCGACCGCGGGGCTGATCCTGGGCCGCGCCGGCATCCGCAACGCCTACGAGACCGGGCGCGGTGCCATTCCGCTGCGGGCCCGCACGGCGATCGAGGAGATGCGCGGCGGCCGCTCCGCCATCGTGGTCACCGAGATCCCGTATCAGGTGAACAAAACCACGCTGCTGGAGCGCATCGCGGAGCTGGTGCGCTCGAAGCAGGTCGAGGGCATCTCCGACCTGCGGGACGAGAGCGATCGTTCCGGCATGCGCATCGTGATCGAGCTGCGGCGCGAGGCAACGCCGGAGGTGGTGCTGAACCAGCTCTTCCGCTTCACGCAGCTGCAGATCTCCTTTGCCGCCAACATCCTGGCGCTGGATCACGGCCGCCCGCGGCAGCTCGGGCTGAAGGACGCGCTGCGCGCCTTTATCGACTTCCGCGAGGACGTGATCCTCAGGCGCTCCCGCTTCCGCCTGAACAAGGCGCGTGAGCGCGGGCACCTGCTGATCGGCCTGGCTATCGCGGTGGCCAATATCGACGAAGTCATCCGCCTGATCCGGCAGAGCCCCGACGCCAACGCGGCGCGCGAGGCGCTGATGGCGCGTGCCTGGCCGGCGGGCGACGTGGCCTCGCTGCTGGCGCTGGTGGACGACAGTGGCAACGTGGTCATCAACGACACCGTGCACCTGACGGAAACCCAGGCGCGCGGCATCCTGGAGCTGCGCCTCCAGCGCCTGACCGGCCTGGAGCGCGACAAGATCATCGCCGAGCTGGACGAGGTCGGTGGCCGCATCCGCGAGCTGCTGGACATCCTGGCCAGCCGCCCGCGCCGGCTGGAGCTGATGGCGCAGGAACTGGCCGAGGTCCGCGCCCAGATCGCCACGCCGCGCATCACCGAGATCGTGGACGGCGTCCTCGACCAGGACGACGAGAGCCTGATCGAGCCCGGGCTGATGGTGGTGACGCTGACGCGCGACGGCTACGTCAAGCGTACCACGCTGGAAAGCTTCCGCGCCCAGAACCGTGGCGGCCGCGGGCGTTCCGCCGCTGGCACGCGCGAGGACGACGTGGTGGTGCGCTCCTTCAACGCGCACACGCACCAGTGGGTCCTGTTCTTCACCTCGCGCGGGATGGCCTTCCGCGAAAAGGTGTGGAAGCTGCCGCTTGCCAGCCCGACGGCGCGCGGACGGTCGCTGCGCCAGCTGCTGCAGCTGCAGCAGGACGAGCACATCACCGCCGTGCTGCCGCTGCCGCAGGACGAGACGCTTTGGGACAACCTGCACCTCGTCTTCGCGACGGCCAGCGGCAATGTCCGCCGCAACCGGCTGTCGGACTTCCGCAACGTCCGCTCTTCCGGGCTCATCGCCATGAAGCTGGACGAGGGTGACGGGCTGATCGGCGTGCAGACCTGCCGCGAGGGCGACGACGTGATGCTGGCGACCCGCACCGGCCGCTGCATCCGCTTCATGGCCGACAGCGACACGCTGCGCGTCTTTGCCGGCCGCGACAGCACCGGCGTTCGCGGCGTGAAGCTGGCGGATGGCGACGGGGTGATCGCCCTCTCGGTGCTGCGCCACGTGGAGGCCAGCAATGCCGAGCGTGTCGCCTACCTCAAGGGGGCTGCGGAGCGGCGGCGCAACAGCGTCGAGGATCCGGAGGCGGTGGCGGAGGAGGTCGTCGGACGTGGCGACCCCGCGGCCGATGACGTCGCCGAGGAAGCCGAGGAGCTGACGCTCTCGAACGAGCGGATCGCGGAGATGGAGGCGGCCGAGGAGCTGCTGCTGGTGGTCACCGACCAGGGCTTCGGCAAGCGATCCTCCGCCTACGAGTACCGCGTCTCCGGGCGCGGCGGCATGGGCATCGCCAACATCACGTTGAGCAAGCGCACGGGGCGCGAGGTCGTGGCGACCTTCCCGGCCAAGCCTGGCGACGACGTGATGCTGGTCACCGACAACGGGCGGCTGATCCGCCTGCCGGTGGACCAGGTGCGGGTCACGGGTCGTTCCTCGCAGGGCGTGACGCTGCTTCGCCTCGACGACGACGAGCGCGTGACGTCCTGCTTCCCGGTGGTGGACGATGGCGATGGCTGAGCGCACCGGGCTCTATCCCGGCACCTTCGACCCGATCACCAACGGGCACCTCGACGTCATCACGCGCGCCGCGCGCCTCGTGGACCGGCTGGTTGTCGGGGTGGCGACGAATGTGGGGAAGGGGCCGCTCTTCCCGCTCGAGGAGCGGGTGGAGCTGGTGCGCGACGAGGTGGCGGCGGTGGCGGCCCAGACCGGTGCCGTGATCGAGGTCCGGCCATTTGACGGCTTGTTGATCAGCTTCGCGCGCGAGGTCGGCGCCGGTATGATCATCCGCGGCCTTCGTGCGGTGTCGGATTTCGACTACGAGTTCCAGATGGCGGGTATGAACCATCGCCTGGACAGCGACGTCGAGACGGTGTTCTTGATGGCCAGCGAACGCAACCAGTTCATCTCCTCCCGGTTCGTGAAGGAGATCGCCCGGCTGGGTGGGGATGTGGCGTCCTTCGTGCCGCCACTCACGCTGCAGCGGACCCTGGTCCGTGTCCGGAATAACACGGGAGTATGAAGGCATGCAGCGACGCACGCTGTTGACTGCCACCACGCTGATTGCCGGAGGAATGCTGATGAGCGAAACCACCGAGGCGCAGACGCCGACGGATCGCGAGAACACTCTGTTTCTCGACCTCAAGGACGGTCGTGTCACCATTGAGCTGCGCCCCGACCTCGCGCCCAAGCACGTCGAGCGCATCAAGGAACTGACCCGCAAGGGGTTCTACGACAACACGGTGTTCCACCGGGTGATCGAGGGCTTCATGGCGCAGGGCGGTGACCCGACGGGCACCGGCACCGGCGGCAGCGACCTGCCGAACCTGCCGGCCGAGTTCAGCCCGCCCGCCAAGGCGCGCTTCCTGCGCGGCGTGTGCGGCATGGCCCGCACGATGGACCCGAACAGCGCCAACAGCCAGTTCTTCATCATGTTTGCCCCGGCGGCGAGCCTGGATGGCCAGTACACGATCTGGGGCCGCGTGGTGTCGGGCATGGAGGCCGTGGACAAGATCAAGCGCGGTTCCGGCTCCAGCGGCACGGTGCGCGATCCCGACCACATCCTGAAGATGCGCGTCGCGGCCGACGTGCCGGAAGGCCAGTAAGCCTTCCGCCACGGCGGAGACCTTCGTCTCCGCCGGCTTGACTTCCCGCCGCCGGTGTTGTTTCGGCGGTGGCGATGCGCCTGTAGCTCAGTCGGTAGAGCACGAGACTTTTAATCTTGGGGTCCTGGGTTCGAGCCCCAGCGGGCGCACCAATCGCGGCGGTTGTAACAAGGTCTCCCGCGCCATCCGGCGCTGCCTCTTTCGCCACCTCAGCGGCTTCGCTAATGGGCAGCGGTGCCCCCCGAACTTTCCGTTGTCATCCCCTGCTTCAATGAAGCCGCGAATGTCCGCCCGATGGTGGAGCGCCTCGACGCCTGCCTGCGTGACATCGCCTGGGAAGCGATCTTCGTCGACGACAACAGCCCCGACGGAACCCACGCCGTGGCCCGGAGCCTCGCCGTGCTGGACCCCCGTGTCCGCTGCCTGCGCAGGATCGGGCGGCGTGGCCTGGCCTCCGCCTGCATAGAAGGCGCGCTATCCTCGTCGGCGCGCTTCGTGGCGGTGATCGACGGTGACCTGCAGCACGACGAGACCCTGCTGCCCACCATGTTCGAGGCCGTCCGCTCCGGCAGGGCCGACATCGCCATCGGCTCGCGCAACGTCGAGGGTGGCGAGAAGAACAGCGGCTTCTCGCCGCTGCGCGCACGGATCAGCGAGGCCGGCGCCGCGCTCTCGGCCGCCCTGTTGCCCACCAAGGTGCGCGACCCGATGAGCGGCTTCTTCCTGCTGCCACGGGTCCTCTTCGAGGATGTCGCCCCCCAGCTTTCGGGCCGGGGCTTCAAGATCCTGCTCGACATCCTGCTTTCGGTTCGCCGGCCCCTGCGGGTGGAGGAGTTCGCCTACCGGTTCCGACCGCGCGAAGCGGGGGAATCCAAGCTCGACGCCACGGTGATGATGGAGTTCCTGGGCCTGCTGATGGACAAGGCCCTGGGCGGCGTGCTGCCCTGGCGCTTCCTGTCGTTCCTCGCCGTGGGACTGATTGGCATCGCGGTGCACCTGGGCATCCTGGCCATCCTGGCCGAGGCCGGGCAGCTGGGCTTCGCTACCTCCCAATGGATCGCCACCTTCGGGGCGATGACCGTGAACTTCTTCCTGAACAACCGCGTCACCTATCGCGACGTGCGGCTACGGGGGCCGGCGCTGCGCCGCGGGTTGCTGCTCTTCTACCTGGTCTGCGGCATCGGTGCGGCTGCCAATGTCGGCGTCGCGCGCCTCCTGCTGCGCGAGGAGGGGCTGGCCTGGGGGCTGGCGGGCGCGGCGGGCGCCCTGATCACGGCAGTTTGGAACTATGCCATGTCCTCGACGCTCGTGTGGCGCGCCCGGTGAGGGTCTGGATCGCGGCCTTCCTCGCCCTGACCGCGGCACGCCTGATCGCCGCGGCGGCAATCCCGGTTTCCCCGGACGAGGCCTATTACTGGGTTTGGTCGCACAGCCTGGCGCCGGGCTACTACGACCACCCACCCATGGTGGCGCTCTGGATCCGGGCCGGCACGCTGCTGCTGGGCGAAACACCGTTGGGCCTGCGCCTGCTGGCGGTCCTGGGGCTGGTGGCGGCAACGCTGGCGCTGGTGCGGGCGGCCAATCTGCTGTTCCCGGCGCGCAGGCCCGGGCTGACGGCGGCGGCGCTGTTCAACGCGACCCTGATGGTCAACGCGGGGGCGGTGCTGATCACGCCCGACACGCCGCTGCTGGTGTTCTGGTGCCTGGCGCTCTGGACCGTGGCCGAGGCGCGGGCGCGCAACAACGGCTGGTGGTGGCTCGCGACCGGGATCTTCGCCGGGGCGGCGCTGTTGTCCAAGTACACGGCCGCCCTGTTCGGCGCGGGGCTGGTGCTCTGGCTGGTGCTGGAGCCTTCGGCGCGGCGTTGGCTGCGCGATTGGCGCCTCTGGGCCGGCGGCGTGCTGGCCGCGGCGATCTTTTCGCCCACCGTGTGGTGGAACGCCGAACACGGCTGGGCCTCCTTCGCCAAGCAGGGCGGCCGCGCCGGGACGCGGGAGGGCGGCTTCACGCTCCGCTACCTGGGGGAACTGCTCGGCGGGCAGCTCGGCCTTGCCACGCCGCTGATCTTCCTGCTCTGCGTCCTGGGCGTGGCGCTGGCGGTGGCGGCATGGCTGCGCAGGCGTGATGCCGCAGCCGGGCTGCTGGTGACGCTCACGGTGCCGGCGGCACTGCTGTTCCTGTTCCAGGCGACCGGCAGCCGGGTTCAGGCCAACTGGCCCGCGATCCTGTACCCGACGGCGGCGGTCGCAGCGGCCTGCCTCGGTGGCCGGTGGCTTCGCTGGCAGCGTCCCGCCCTGGCGCTCGGCGTGGTGATGTCGGGACTGGTGCTGTTGCAGGCGGCGGCCGCGCCGTTTCCGCTGCCGCGCCGCAACGACCCGACGCTGGCGCGCCTGGGCGGCTGGGACGGCTTCGCCACCGCGGTGGAGTTCGCCCGGCGGCAGTACGGCGCCACCTTCGTGGCGAGCGAGGAGTACGGGTTGGCGAGCGAGCTGGGCTTCCGCCTTCCGGCCGAGGCGCCGGTGGTGGCGATCGGCGACCGCTGGGGCCTCTTCGACCTGCCGGCGGCACCCGTTGCAGGAACCGGCCTGCTGGTCCGCAGCACGCGGCGCGGCGACGGGCCGCCGCCGTGGCCGGGTGCGCAGGAGCTGCCGGGCCTCGTGGCCCGTAGTCGCGGCGGTGTGGAGGCGGAGCTTTACCGGCTTTACCGGGTCACGGCGCCGCCCGTCGGCGCAGCCGTCATGTTACCGAAACCAACACGCCCTTGAAGGATCGAGGGATCGGTCGGAGATGTGCAGGGTCGCAGGAGGACGTTTCGATGCTCATCAAGATCCGCCGTAGCTGGGAGCTGCCCGAAAGCGCGGCGACGGCGGAATCCCTGGTGATGAACCGCCGAAAGGGCCTGGGGCTGATGGCCGGCCTCGGGGCAGGGCTGATCGGGGGATCCGTGCTGAGCCCCGCCCTGGCCCAGGCGCCCGACGGCGCGGTCGCCCGCAACCCGCGCTTCCAGCCCGGCCGTGACGTGACGCCCGAGAAGGACGCCACGACCTACAACAACTTCTACGAATTCGGTGACAGCAAGGGCATCTATCCGGCAGCCCAGAAGCTGAAGATGGATCCCTGGTCCGTCCGCTTCGAGGGCATGACCGACCAGCCGCGCGAGATGGGGCTCGAGGACATCCTCCGCCAGGTCAAGCTGGAGGAGCGCGTGCTGCGGCACCGCTGCGTCGAGGCCTGGGCCATGACGGTGCCCTGGACCGGCTTCCCCTTGTCGGAGCTGGTGCGGCTCGGCGCCCCGAAAGCGGGTGCGAAGTACGTGGTGTTCGAGACGGCGCAGCAGCCGGGTAACATGCCGGGGCTGCGGGCGATCTGGTATTCCTGGCCCTATATCGAGGGCTGCACCATCGAGGAGGCGGGCAACGAGCTCGGCTTCGTGGCCACCGGCATGTACGGCAAGCCGCTGCCGCCGCAGAACGGTGGTCCGATCCGCATCCTGTTTCCGTGGAAGTACGGCTTCAAGTCCGGCAAGTCGGTGGTGAAGGTCACCTTCACCGACAAGCGCCCGGTATCCTTCTGGCAGCAGTTGCAGGACAGCGAGTACGGTTTCTGGGCCAACGTGAACCCGGCCGTACCACACCCTCGCTGGTCCCAGGCCACGGAGCGCCTGTTGGGTAGCGGCGAGCGCGTGCCGACGCAGATCTTCAACGGCTACGGCGACACCGTGGCCAGCCTCTACACCAACCTGCAGAACGAGCGCCTCTACGCCTGAGGCGCCGCGCCCGGCGTCCCGTCAGCGTTCCGCGAGGCGCTGGCGGGCCACCGCGATGGCGCGGCGGGTTTCGTTCCAGAGTTCCAGTGACTCCAGTTCGGCGGGGCTGAAGAAGCGGGCCTCGGAGGCGTCGTCGCCCGCGACGAGCGCGCCCGAGAGCCAGCGCGCGCAGAAGTCGACGATGCTGTACTGGAAGCGGATGCGGCCGGCCTCGTCGCGGTCGATGACGTCCACCACCACGGCGAGGGAAAGGGGACCCACCTCGATCCCGGCCTCCTCGCGCAGCTCCCGCCGCGCGGTCTCCTCCATGGTTTCGCCCAGGGACTGAGCACCGCCGGGAATGGTCCAGCTCCCTTGCAGCGGCGGCCTTGCCCGGCGGACCAGCAGCACGTCCTCGCCGCGGAGCACCACGCAGCCGATGCCGACCCAGGGCCGCTCGGGATAGTGCCGTTCCGTCATCGGGAGGGCGTCACGGCGGCGGGGCCGGTGCGCCGGGCGGCAGCACCGGCGGCCGCTCGCCGGGCTGCTGCGTCGCGGCGGGCTGTTCCCGCAGGTCCACCAGGCGCGGCGCGAAGGCTTTCTCCTTCCAGGCGCCGACCTGATAGGCCCAGCCGTGCCAGCGGGCGTCGAGGCGCTTCGCCTCGTCGCTGCCGGTGGCGCCGAGCCGGACCCAGATGTTCTCGTCCTTGCGGCCGGTCCGCACCGTGATGACCAGCCCCTCGGTCAACGTGAAGCTCGCCTCGCCCACGGGTTCGGCGGTGAGCTGCGCTTCGGGCAGCACGTCGGTGAAGGTCAGGAACTCGAAGCCGCGGCCGATATCCTCCACCGCGTTGGGGTCGAGGGTGCCGGCATCCGCCGGGGCGGTGACGGTCAGGACCCCGTCCGGATCGCCGCTGCGACGGAACTCGGTCACCTGATCGTCGCGCCGGATCGTCACGGCCAGCACGCGGTCATGCGGCAGGTTGGCCACGTCCCGGTCGATCCAGAGCTGCACGTCGCTGTCGATGTTCAGCCGGCCCTCGGCCAGCCAGGCCAGATCCTCGCCCGGTCTGCGGACATAAATGCTTTCCGGCCGGTCGCCCTGGGTGCGGACCCGTCGGTGACCGGTGATCAGCTCGGCGATCGGGATGCCGCCGGCGTCGAGCACGCGGATGCCGTAGGCGGTTCCGCCGGGGGTGGCGGGGTCCTCGACGCCCAGCCGCGCGAAAAGCTCCGGATTGGCGGTGCGGCGTTCCACCAAGCGAAGCTCGGTCAGCCCCACCAGGACTTCCCGCACGCGGTCGGCGCGGGCGGGATAGCCGGACTTTGCGGGCAGGACCCAGGCTTCCCCGGCGCCACGTTGGAGCGTCAGCGTGTCGTCGCCGTGGCGGATCTCGATGCGGGCCGCGGCGGCGAGGCGGGGCGCAAGGTTCGGGAAGGCGAGCCCGGCTTGGTCAGGATCGGGCGGGGCGGCGTCGCGCGGTGTCAGCAGCACGCCGCCGCCCACCGCCGCCACGGCCAGCAGGCTGAGGCCCAGGAGGGCGCGTCGGTTCATCGTTCCCGTCCCCCCTCAGGCCCGGGCCGCGTTGCGGCGGCGGGCACGCAGCAGGGCCAGCAGCCCCGCCACCACGGTCACCACCACCGGCACGGCCACGATGTTCAGCACGCGCAGCCAGGTTTCCAGCCCCTCGATCTCGCGCCGGAGGTCGAGCTGTACGGCGCGCAGCTGCCCGCGGGTGGCAACGATCTCGGCGCGGGCCTTGTCGATCTCGGCGCGCTGCTCGGGCGTGATGATGGTCTGGGTGTTGCGCTCGGTGCCCGGCGCCTGCGGGCCGCCGGCACCGCCTTGGCGCAGCTCGCGCAGGCGACGCTCGGTGGCATCGAGGCGGCTCTGCAGGTCGCGCTCGGTTTGCCGGTAGCGCGTTTCGGCCTGGGCCTGCATGTCATCCACCACGGTGAAGGGGCGGATCGACTCGCCGCGTGAGCGGAGCGAGATCAGCTCATCCCCGCCGGCCAGCGTGTCGGCGAGGTTGGTCACCAGCGCGCCGTTGTCGCTGAAGGGTGTCGCCACGGACTGTCCGAAGAAGTCCTGCTGCCGGACCCAGAAGCGGTCCTCCAGGATGTCGGCGTCGTTGGCCACCACGAGGTTCACCGGACCGTCGGTCTGCGCGCGGTAGGCCGGGAAGTCGGCGGGCCTCGCCTGACCGGCCGCCAGCGGCGGCGGGCCGGAGAAGGCGCTGTGCAGCACGCCGCGCACCCGGGCCATCAGCACGTGGCGCTGCCCGTCGGGCTTGAAGCCGGCCAGGATCGCGGCCGGGTTCGGGTTGTCGCGCACCGCGGCGACGTCGGCCAGCATCGACTGGTCCGAGGATGTCAGCAGCGGCGTGAACTCGATGCCGCTGCCGGGCTTCTGGCGGAGCTCACCGGCGGAGGCGACCGTCACCTGGTTGAGGTCGGCCGTGGCCACGTCGGTGCGGTTCAGGCTGTCACCCTGGAGGTTGTACCAGGCGGCGTAGTCCACCGCCTGCACCCGGTCGTTGGGGCTGGCGCGCACCCGCCAGGCGCCACGCAGGTCGAGCACCACCTTGTCCGACGGCGCTTCCACGCCCCAGGCGTCCAGCAGGCGCGACAGGGTGGAGGAGGTGCTGGCCGGCGGCCGGCCGCCGGGATCGGGATGGCCGACCTGGCTCTCGCTGTAGGGGTCGGTCATGGCGAAGAGCTTGCCGCCGCGCATCACGAACTG
Source organism: Roseomonas elaeocarpi (assembly GCF_042433915.1). Lineage (NCBI taxonomy): Bacteria > Pseudomonadati > Pseudomonadota > Alphaproteobacteria > Acetobacterales > Roseomonadaceae > Roseomonas > Roseomonas elaeocarpi. Next base: position 183,168 of record NZ_JBHLUN010000015.1, read on the forward strand.
GTCGATGGCGTAGAGCGTGTTCTCGCTCAGCTCCTGTGCCTGCGCCACGATCAGCACCTGCACCGCCGGGTCGATGGCGGTGGCGTCGGTCGGCACGTCGCGCACCGAGAAGAACTGCCGCAGCTGGTTCATCGCGGCGTAGGGCTGCCCGGCACCGGGGATGCGCATCATCATCGCGCGCGGGTCGCCGTTCAGCGGCAGCGAGGACATCACGCCCACCACGGGGCGCTGCGGGTTCGACAGCTCGTAGATCAGGCGCGTCAGGTCGTATTCGAGGAAGCGTTCCCGGTCCGGCTGGAAGAAGGGCACCGTGCGCTCGTCATCGAGCAGGTTCACGCCGGCCAAGCCGAAATACACCGGTTCCCCACCCTGATCCACGGGAACGCCCTGGAGGCCGTAGGCCACGGCGCGGTCCTCGGTCTCGCTGAAGGGCTCGGGATCCAGGAATTCCAGCTTCAGCTTGCCGTTCGACAGCGCGGCGTATTCCTGAAGCATCTCCCGCACGCGGTCGGCATAGGCACCGAAGACCGGAACGCTGGCGCCGAGCGAGCGGGAATAAAACAGCCGCAGCGTGATCGGGTCGCGCAGCTTGGCCAGCACGCTGCGGGTGCCGCTGCTCAGCGTGTAGAGGTGCTGCTGCGTCAGGTCGACGCGGGCGCGCGACAGGGTGCGGTCGGCGATCATGTTCACGCCGACGGCGAGTGCCAGCGCCGCCACGATGGCACCGGCGGCGAGCCAGGCGCGTCGCGGCGCCGGCCTCGGGGCCGGTCGGGTGTCGGGGGAGGCGGGTTCGTTCACCACGGACATGCTCCCCTCAGGCCGCCTTGCGGTTGTCGACGATGAGGCTGTTGGCGAAGAGCCAGAAGCCCATGAAGCTCAGGAAGAAAATCACGTCGCGGGCGGAAATGACGCCGCGCGAGAAGCCCGCGAGACGGTCGGTGACCGAAACGCCGCGCGCGACCTCGGACAGGGCGGGCAGGTTGCGGTCCAGGAAGTCGCCCACGATCTGCGACCCGGCGGCCGCGAACAGGAAGCACACCGCCACCGCGAGCACGAAGGCGATCACCTGGTTCTTGGTCGCGGCACTCAGCGCCGAGCCGACCGCGAGGTAGGCGCCGGCCACGAAGAGGCAGCCGAGATAGCCCGCCGCGATCACGCCGTTGTCGGGGGACCCCAGAACGTTGACGGTGATCACCAGCGGGAAGGTGAGGGCGAGTGCGATGGCGCAGAAGGCCCAGGCCGCCAGGAACTTGCCCAGCACCGCCTGCCACTGCGCGATCGGCAGCGTCAGCAGCAGCTCGATCGTGCCCAGCCGACGCTCCTCGGCCCAGAGGCGCATGGTGATGGCCGGCACCAGGAACAGGAACAGCCAGGGCACGAACTGGAAGAAGGGCGTGAGGTCTGCCGTGCCGCGCGCGAAGAAGCCGCCGAGCGAGAAGGTCAGCGTGCCCGATAGTACCAGGAAGATCACGATAAACACGTAGGCCACGGGCGTGGCGAAGTAGCCGCCGAGCTCGCGCCCGGCGACGGCGAGGATGTTGCGCATCAGGCGGCCTCAGCGGCGGGAAGGGTCAGGTCGCGGAACACCGCATCAAGGTTCGGCCCCCGCGCCGCGAGCTGCGCCGGCGTCTCGTCGGCCACGACGCGGCCCTGGGCGATCACCACCGCCCTGGTGCAAATGGCCGAAACCTCCTCCAGCAGGTGGGTCGAGATCACGATGGCCTTTTCCGGCGCCATGCGGGTGAGGAGGTCGCGGACCTCGCGCTTCTGGTTGGGGTCGAGGCCGTCGGTCGGCTCGTCGAGCACCAGCACCGGCGGGTCGTGCAGCAGCGACTGCGCCAGGCCGACGCGGCGCTTGAAGCCCTTGGACAGGGTCTCGATCGGCTGCAGCCGCACGCCGTGCAGCGTGGTCAGGTCCAGCGCGCGCGCCACGCGGTCGCGCCGCTCGGCACCCCGGAAGCCGCGGATCTTGGCGATGAAGCCGAGAAAGCCTTCCACCGTCATCTCGGGATAGGTGGGCGCGCCCTCGGGCAGGAAACCCAGGTGGCGCTTGGCAGCCACGGGGCGGTCCACCACGTCCTCACCCAGGATGCGCGCCGTGCCGGCGGTGGGCGTCACGAAGCCCGCCAGCATCTTCATGGTGGTGGACTTGCCGGCACCGTTGGGGCCCAGGAAGCCCACGACCTCACCCCGATCGACCCGGAACGACACGTCGTCCACCGCGGTGAAGGTGCCGAATTGCTTGGTCAGCCGATCGATCTCGATCAGCGCGGAGGTCTCGCTCGGCAACGCCGGTCCCCGTTCCAGTCAGGCGCTTCCGGGTTTAGCCGCCGCCCGCCGCAAGGCAAGACCCGCGCCCGTTCCGGAGTGTGACATCGGCGCAAGCTGCGTTTCGGATGCCCCGGTCCGGACGGCTCATTCCGGCCGGCCTGATCCGGTCAGGGCCCGGTTCAGTCAGGGCTTGGCGAGTTCCTGCTGGATGCGCGGAATGTCGAGCGGCAGGAGGATGACGTTGCGGATGCGCGGGTTGTTCTCGTTGCGCTGAACCGTCTGGATCGCGCGCTGCTCCGCCTTCTTCGGGTTGATGTCGATGATGATCGACAGGGCGAAGCGCTCAACCTCCTCGACGCCCTCCAGGGTGTTGAATACGACCGTCGCGGCATAGGCCTGCTTCACCGTTGGCTCCCCCGGGGATGATGACGGGCGCACCATCCTCTATCCCGCCGCCGCCGTGAAGCGGCGCTCGAAGTCCTGCCGCGAAGCGGTGCGCCAGATCACGAGGCAGCAGGCAAACCCCCGTCGCGCTGCGGCGCATCAGGCTCGGCCTTGAAGCGCCCGTGATAGTCTCAGGCCGTCGCCGTCAGCCCGCGTGCAGAAGCTCCAGGCTGGTGTCGTGCCCGAAGAAGGGCAGCAGCCAGCGCGCCGCCGCCCGGCCGCGCTCCGTCGCGTCGAGGTGCGGGTCCTTTTCCAGCAGCAGCGTCGCATCCTGGTGCGCCATCCGCACCAGTGGCCCGTGCCGCTGCGGGTCCGCCAGCCGACGCCCGAGCAGCCCGGCCTGCCGGGTGCCCAGCGCGTCGCCGCCGCCGCGGTGGTTCAGGTCCTCGTCGGCAATCACGAAGCCGTCCTCGGTGTCGCGCAGCACGGCGAGGCGCCGCTTCTCGCCATCGTTCAGGTCGGCCGAGGGCATCAGCAGGCAGTAGGATTGCGCGTCGCCCCGGCCCACACGGCCGCGCAGCTGGTGCAGGGCGGCAAGACCGAAGCGCTCCGCCTGCTCGATGATCATGATCGTGGCCTCGGGCACGTCCACGCCCACCTCGACCACGGTGGTGGCCACCAGTAGCTTGGCGCGGCCGGCGGCGAAGTCCTTCAGCGAGGCTTCCCGCACGTCGAGCGCCTGGGCGCCGTGGGCGAGTCGCACCTCCTCGCCGAAGATCTCACGCAGCGCGGCGAAGGTGGTTTCGGCGGCGACATTGTCGTGCTGCTCGCCTTCCTCGACGGCGCGCACCACCCAGTAGGCGCGGTCACCGCGGGCAAAGGCGCGGCGCAGGGCGTCCAGAACCTCCTCCCGCCGTTCCCGCGACACGATGCGGGTCACGATCGGCTTGCGCCCGGCCGGCCGCTCGGCCAGGCGGGACACCGCCATCTCGCCCCACTGGGTCAGCAGCAGGGTGCGCGGGATCGGCGTCGCGGTCATCACCAGCATGTCGGTGTCGGCGCCCTTGCCGGCGAGTGCCAGGCGCTGCGCCACGCCGAAGCGGTGCTGCTCATCCACCACCACGAGGCCGAGGTCGCGGAAGGCCACCTTTTCCTGGAACAGGGCGTGCGTGCCCACCACCAGCGGGATCGAGCCGCTGGCGAGGCCCAGCAGCACCCGCTTGCGTTCCTTGCCCTTCACGCTGCCGGCCAGCAGCGCGACCTCGACCCCGGCGGCGCCGGCGAGCTTGGCGAAGGTGCGCAGGTGCTGGCGCGCCAGGATCTCGGTGGGCGCCATGATCGCGGCCTGGGTTCCGGCCTCCACCGCGCGCAGCATGGCCATCAGCGCCACCAGCGTCTTGCCCGAGCCCACGTCGCCCTGCAGCAGCCGGAGCATCCGGTGCGGCGCCGCGAGGTCGGCGTCAATCTCCGCGATGGCGTGCGCCTGGGCGCCGGTGGGCTGGTGCCCGAAGGCAGCCATGGCCACCTCGCGCAGGCTGTTGTCGCCCAGCAGCGACCGCCCGGGCCGCGTCTGCGCCGCCCGGCGCACGAGGCCGATCGCCAGCTGCCCGGCCAGCAGCTCGTCATAGGCCAGCCGGTCCAGCGGCTCGTGCCCGGGGATCACCTCCGGCGCCTGAAGCAGCCGCAACGCTTCGGTGAAGCCCGGCCAGCGGCGGCGTTGCAGCAGCGTCCGGTCGCCCCATTCGCCGACACCGCTCAGCAGCGGCAGCGCCGCGGCCATGGCCTTGCCCACGTCCTTGCCCGACAGCCCCTTCACCAGTGGCCACACCGCCTGGAGGGGCGGGATCTCGTCGGGCGGGCTGATGAACTCGGGCGGCTCCATCCGCCAGCGGTTGCCGTTGCGCCGCACCCGGCCGGACAGGGTGCGCTCGGCGCCCTCGGGAAAGCTGCGCGCCAGCCAGGGGCCGACCCAGCGGGCGCGCAGGAAGTAGGGGATTTCCACCTCCCAGCCCTCGGAGCGGCAGCGCACCACCCAGGGGCGCGACGGCGTGCCGGGCGAGGAGATGCTGTCGATCTCCACCGGGATCGTCGCCACGTCGCCATCATTGGCCTCGCGCAGCGAGAGCACCCGCTGCCGGTCCACGTAGCGCTCGGGGATGTGGAACAGCAGGTCGATCACCCGGCCGCCGCCCACGGCCTCGGCCAGGCGGCCGGCCTTCTCGCCCAGGCCGGGCAGGGTTTCCAGCGGCGAAAGCAGGGAATCGGCCAAGGGAACTGCCGTGGGGATGGGTTGGGCTGACATGGGGGAAGGCCGGCTCTATATGGCAACACGAACGAAGGGCGAACCCCCCTCCGCCCGCTTCCCTGGCCGCCCGCCGGCCGCGCCTGAGCCGGTGTGCCCCATATGTCCGACGCCCCATCGAACCAGACCTCCTCCACGCCTGAGGAACTGCCGCCGCGCCGCAAGCGGCTGCTGTTCCGCGCCTGGCACCGCGGCACCAAGGAAACCGACCTCATGGTCGGACACTTCGTGGCCCGTCACATCGCCGCCTTCACCGAGGACCAGTTGGACGAGCTCGAAACCGTGCTGGAGCACCTGGACGTGGACATGCAGGAATGGCTGTCCGGCCGCCGTCCCATCCCGGAGGCCCACTGCAGCCCCATGCTGGACTGGATGGCGCGCGAGTGCGCCCAGAGCGGTGCCGGCCTGCCCACGGAACTGCGAACGCCGGAGCGTGGCGCTTGAGCGCCGTCGCGGAACGCGAACTCGTCGGCGCCACGGTTTACGGCGCCCCGGAAGGCTTCGACGCGCTGCTGCTGGCCCGGCGCCGGGCCGAGATCGACAAGCCGCTCCTCCATGCCTGCCGCGACGACGCGCGCATGGCCCGAATGGCCGAGGCGCTGAGCTTCTTTGCCCCCGGCGTCGAGGTGCTGCGCTTCCCGGCCTGGGACAGCCTGCCCTACGACCGCGTCTCCCCGAATCCGGAGATCGTGGCCGAGCGCGTGGCCACGCTGGCGCGCCTCATCGAGCCCGACGCGAAGCCCCGCATCGTGCTGACCACCGTGAACGCCCTGGTGCAGAAGGTGCCGCCGCGCTCGGTCTTCGACGGCGCGACGCTGGAGCTGCGCAAGGGCGGCCGCGTGTCGCCCGCCAAGCTAACGGAGTTCCTGGAGGCCAACGGCTACGGCCGCACCGGCACGGTGATGGAGCCGGGCGAATACGCGGTGCGCGGCGGCATCGTGGACCTCTACCCGGCCGGCGAGGCGCAGCCGGTGCGCCTCGACCTGTTCGGCGACGAGATCGAGAGCCTCCGCCACTTCGACCCCGAGACGCAGCGTTCTTCCGACACGCTCAAGGGCCTGACCTTGCGCCCGGTGGGCGAGGTCTGCCTCGACGCCGACGCCATCGCGCATTTCCGGGCGGAATACCTCGACCTGTTCGGCATGGCCGCGACCGAGGACCCGCTCTACGTCAGCATCTCCGCCGGTCGGCGGCATCCTGGGATGGAGCACTGGGCCGGGCTGTTCCAGGAGGAGATGGCCGTCCTCCTCGACTACCTGCCCGGTGCCGAGGTCAGCCTCGATCATCAGGCGGAGGACGTCCTCGACGCCCGGCTGGAGATGATCCAGGACCACTACGAGGCCCGCCGCCTGCCGCCACGCGAGGGTGAGACGCCCTATCGCCCGGCGCCGCCGCGCACCCTCTTCCTTGATCGGGCCGGCTGGAACCGGATGCTGTCGCGCGGGCCGCTGGCGCACTTCTCGCCCTTCGCGGGTGAGGACGGCCCCGACGCAGGCGGGCGCCCGGGCAAGCTGTTCAGCGACGTCCGCACCTCCGGTGGCAACGTCTTCGCCGCCTACAAGGAATATGCCGAGGCGCTGGCGGGGCAGGGGCGCCGGCCGGTGGTGGCCGCCTGGACCCGCGGCTCGCGCGAGCGGCTGGCCAACCTCCTGCGCGAGAACAACGTCGCCGCTGAGCCGGTGGAACATTGGGGGGCGGCGCAGAAGCTGGCGCCCGGCGCGGTGGCGCTGGCGATCATGGGGATCGAGCGAGGCTTCACCGGCCCGGCCGTGGGCGGCGTCGGCACCACGGGCTTGCGCAAGGATGCGGGGATCGTCGTCACCGGCGAGCAGGACCTGCTGGGCGAGCGCATCGCCCGGCCGCCGCGGCGGCGCAAGCGTGCCGACCAGTTCATCGCCGACGCCACCGAGATCGCGGAAGGCGACCTCGTGGTGCATGCCGATCACGGCATCGGCCGCTACGACGGGCTGGTGACCATCGAGGTCAACGGCGCTCCGCATGACTGCCTGCGGCTGCTCTACGATGGCAACGACCGGCTTTTCCTGCCGGTCGAGAACATCGAGGTCCTCACCCGCTTCGGCTCCGAAACTGCGGGCGTGTCGCTGGACAAGCTGGGCGGCGCCTCCTGGCAGAACCGCAAGGCCAAGGCCAAGCAGCGCATCCGTGACATGGCGGGCGAGCTGATCCGCACCGCCGCCGAGCGCAAGGTGCAGGAGGGCAGGGCCGCCGTGCCGCCCGAGGGCGCCTGGGACGAGTTCGCCGCCCGCTTCCCCTTCGCCGAGACCGAGGACCAGCAGCGCGCCATCGCCGACATCGTGGAGGACCTGGCCTCAGGCCGCCCGATGGACCGCCTCATCTGCGGCGACGTGGGCTTCGGCAAGACCGAGGTGGCGCTGCGTGCCGCCTTCCTGGTGGCCATGACCGGCGCCCAGGTCGCGGTGGTGGTGCCGACCACGCTTCTCGCCCGTCAGCACTTCCGCACCTTCTCCAAGCGCTTCGAGGGGCTGCCGGTCAACGTGGCGCAGCTCTCCCGCCTCGCCACGCCCAAGGAGGCCAACCAGACCCGTGCCGGCCTCAAGGACGGCACCGTCAACATCGTGGTCGGCACCCACGCGCTGCTGGCCAAGGGGGTGGAGTTCGCCGACCTCGGCCTCGTGATCGTGGACGAGGAGCAGCACTTCGGCGTCGCCCACAAGGAGCGGCTGAAGGCGCTCAAGACCGACGTCCACATGCTGACGCTGACCGCGACGCCGATCCCGCGCACGCTGCAGCTGGCGCTGTCGGGCGTGCGGGAGATGAGCGTGATCGCCACGCCGCCGGTGGACCGTCTCGCGGTGCGGACCTTTATCTCGCCCTTCGACAGTGTGGTGATCCGCGAGGCCATCCAGCGCGAGCGCTTCCGCGGCGGCCAGATCTTCTGCGTGGTGCCGCGCTTGGAAGACATGCCGAAGATGGCGGAGCGCCTCAAGGAAATCGTGCCCGAGGCGCGCACGGTGGAAGCGCATGGCCGCCTCTCGCCCACCGAGCTCGAGCGCGTGATGACCGAGTTCGGCGACGGCAAGTACGACATCCTGTTGGCCACCAACATCGTCGAGTCCGGCCTCGACATGCCGGCGGTCAACACCCTGATCGTGTACCGCGCCGACATGTTCGGGCTGGCGCAGCTCTATCAGCTGCGCGGGCGGGTGGGACGCGGCAAGCAGCGTGGCTACGCCTATCTCACCTGGCCCGCGGCGCATCGCCTGTCCGCCGCCTCGCAGAAGCGGCTGGAGGTGATGAACACGCTGGACAACCTGGGCGCCGGCTTCACGCTGGCGAGCCACGACCTCGACATCCGCGGCGCCGGCAACCTGCTGGGCCAGGAACAGTCGGGCCAGATCCGCGAGGTCGGCATCGAGCTCTACCAGCAGATGCTGGAAGACGCGGTGCAGGAGGTCCGCAACCGCAACAAGGGCCGCCGGCGCCGCGAGGCCGAGGAGGACCGCGACTGGACGCCCAACATCAACCTGGGCCTGCCGGTGCTGATCCCCGACAACTACGTCCAGGACCTGCCGGTGCGGCTGGGCCTGTACCGCCGCATCGGCGGCTTGGCCTCCGAGGCGGAGGTCGAGGCGATGGCGGCGGAGCTGGTGGACCGCTTCGGCCCGCTGCCCGAGGAGGTGGACAACCTCCTCCAGGTCGTCTCGCTCAAGCGCCTGTGCCGCGAGACCGGCGTGGAGAAGCTCGATGCCGGGCCCAAGGGGGTGGTGGTCACCTTCCGCCGCAACCGCTTCAGCAACCCGGGCGGGCTGGTGAACTGGGTGGCGGCGCAGAAGGGCACCATCAAGCTGCGCCCCGACCACAAGCTGGCCCTGGTGCGGGAGATGGAGCTCAGCGCCCGGGTCAAGGCGGCGCGCGGCATCCTGCTCGGGCTGGCCAAGGTGGTGGCGGAGATCCCGGCCGCCTGAGGTTCTGACGGGTTCCCCGTTGCGCCGGGCGGGCCTAGCCTGCGGTGGCGGGGGACCCTCAAAGACATGTCGATCGACGCACGCCGTTCTCTGCTGGTCGCCTTGCTGGTGGCCGGCACCTTCTTCATGGAGAACCTGGACGGCACCGTGATCGCGACCGCCCTGCCGCAGATGGCGCAGTCCTTCGGCGTGGCGGCGGTGGACCTCAACATCGGCATGTCGGCCTACCTGCTGACGCTGGCGGTGCTGATCCCGGGCAGCGGCTGGCTCGCCGACCGCTACGGCGCGCGCAATGTCTTCACCCTGGCGATCGCGATCTTCACCTTGGCCTCGGCCCTCTGCGCGCTGGCCGACGGCCTTTGGAGCTTCACCGCCGCGCGCGTCTTCCAGGGCATCGGCGGTGCCATGATGGTGCCGGTGGGGCGACTGGCCGTCCTGCGCAACACCGAGAAGAAAGACCTCGTGCGGCGCATCGCCACCATCACCTGGCCCGGCCTCGCCGCGCCGGTGCTGGGGCCGCCGCTGGGCGGCTTCATCACCACCTACGCCGACTGGCGGTGGATCTTCATTCTCAACCTGCCGCTGGGCCTCGTGGCGCTCGTGATGGCGTGGCGCCTGGTGCCGGGCGGGGGGACGGAGCGGCGGCCCTTCGATGCGCCGGGTTTCCTGCTGACCGGCCTTGCCGCCTTCTCGCTGATGTACGGGCTGGAGCTGGTAGGGCAGGGCGAGGGGGCGCTTGGCCTGGGTGCGCTGCTCCTGCTGCTCAGCTTCGGGGTGGGGCTGGTCGCGGTCTGGCACGCCCGGCGGACGGAGCGGCCGATGCTCGACTTCTCGGCGCTGCGCATCCAGACCTTCCGGGTGACCCTGGCGGGCGGCTCGGTGACCCGGGCGGCGATCAGCGCGACGCCCTTTCTGCTGCCGCTGCTGTTTCAGCTGGGCTTCGGGCTGGATGCCTTCAACGCCGGCCTGCTGGTGCTGGCGGTGTTCGCGGGCAACATCCTGATGAAGCCGGTCTCCATGCCGATCCTGCGGGGCTTCGGCTTCCGCACGGTGCTGCTGGGCAGCGCCACCGTGGCGGCCTGCTGCTACTTCGCCTGCGCCTTCTTCACGCCCGCGACGCCCGTGCCCGTGATGGTGGTGGTGCTCTTCGTCAGCGGGCTGGCGCGCTCGATGGTGTTCACGGTGCTGAACACGCTGGCCTTCGCCGAGGTCCCACCGGCGCAGATGAGCGGGGCCAACAGCCTGTTCAGCATGCTCCAGCAGATGGCCGTGGGCGTGGGCATCGCGCTGGGTGCCATCGTGCTGCGGCTCGGGCAGATGATCCATGGCCACGACCAGCCGATGCTGTCCGATTTCCGCCTGGCCTTCCTGTTCACCGCGCTGCTGACCCTGGCGGGGCTGGTGGACGGCTTCGGCCTGCGCCGGGACGCCGCCGCGGCGGTGAGCGGCCATCGTGCCGGCGCCGCCTGACGCCGGCGGCCCCGTCAGTAGGCGGCGGCGCTTTCCGCCAGCGCCACGTCGAGCAGCCGCTCCAGCACCTCCGGCTCCTGCGCGCCGGCGATGGCATGGCGTTCCGCCACCACGAAGCAGGGCACGCCGTTGATGCCGAGGCGGTGGGCGCGCAGGTTCTCGGCGTGAATGGCCTCGACCTCGGCGCCACTCGCCAGGAAACGGCGGGTGACCAGCGGGTCGAGGCCGAGCGAGGTGCCCAGCGCGACAAGCGTTTCGTCGGAGCTGATGTCGAGGCCGCGCGAGAAGTAGCTCTCGAACAGGAGGTCCACCGCCGCGTCCGCCCGGCCTTCGCGCGCCGCCAGCCTGACGAGCCGGTGGGCATCCAGCGAGGACGGGACCCGGCGCAGGAGGTCGAGGCGGAACTCGATACCCTCGACCCGGCCGAGCTCGGTCAGCGTGGCATGGAGGCGTCGCGTCCGCTCCTCGCCGCCGAAGCGCCGCCCGAGATGCTCGCCGCGCGTGGTGCTGCCGACCTCCGGGTTCAGCAGGAAGGGTCGCCAGGAGATCTCGACCAGGAAGTCCGGCCGCATCCGCAGGGCACGCTGCAGCCGGCGCACGCCCAGGAAGCACCAGGGGCACACCAGGTCGAAGACCACGTCGACCGGCAGGCGCGCGCGCGGAGGGACAAGGATGTTCACGAGCTCAATCTAGGTGATGCGAAGCCCCGGGAAAACGCCGGAAGCGCCTGAACGGGCAGGAAAGCAGCGCTGCCCGCCTGCTGTTCCACAGGATGCCGGCCGAGGCGCTCCCTCGGGACACCCCTTGGCGATGCGATCATCCGGCGCACGTTCTCGGCGGATCGGTCCGACCGTTGGCTCAGTGCGCCCAGCCGCCGTCGACGATGAACTCCTGCGCCGTGCAGCGGGCGCTGCTGTCGGAGCACAGGAACAGCGCCATGTCGGCGATGTCGCCCGGCATGACCTTGTCCGGCAGGCACTGGTCCTTGCGCAGCTGCGCCTCGGCCTCAGGCGTCAGCCACAGCTCGACCTGGCGCTCCGTCATCACCCAGCCGGGAAGCAGGGTGTTCACCCGGATGTTGCTGGGCCCGAGGTCGCGCGCCAGCCCGCGGGTCAGGCCGTGCACCGAAGCCTTGGCCATGGTGTAGGCCGGCATCCCGCCCTGTGCGACGCGCCAGGACACGGAGCCGAAGTTCACGATCGAGCCGCCGCCCAGCCGCCGCATCATCGGCCAGATCGCCTGCGCCGCGAAGAACATGGGCCGCTGGTTGATGGCCATGCGGTCGTCCCAGTATTCCGGCGTCACGGTGTCCGGATCGTGCCGTTGGTCGTTGGCTGCATTGTTCAGCAGGGCGCCGATTTCGCCGTTGCGCTCCGCGGCCTCGGCCACGGCGCGGCGGAGCGCTGCGATGTCGCGGATGTCGCAGGGGATGAACAGCGGCGCGTGGTCGGCCCTTTCGGACAGGCGCTCCACCAGGGCGCGGCTCGGGGCTTCGGCGATGTCCACGAAACCGACCCGGCTACCCTGCGCCACGAATGCCTCCACCAGCGCGGCGCCGATGCCGCTGCCACCCCCGGTGATGAAAACGCTCTTGCCGGCGAGGTCCGGATAGATGGCGATGCGGCGCATGGATTCTTCCCTGGATCGGCCCTCCGTGCGGAGGAAGCGCCGGGCGACGCTGTCCGCTGGGCCTGCATGCGCGATTAGACCGCCTTGCCGGGCCGCGGGAAGTCTCCCCCGCCTTGCCCGGCGGGAACGGCGTGACCGAGGCAGGTTTTCGCCTCGCGAGACCTTCGCGCAACCCGAGGCTGACACTGACGCTTGCTCCCTCTATACCGCCGCTTCACAGGGCACCCGCCGCTGGCCCCGGCGCGGGAGCCGCGCAGTTCCGGGGCCAGCAACACCGAGAGGCTTCACGATGTTCACCTTCGAGATCGGCGGCAAAGCGATCGCCGTCACCGATGCCTCCGAGGATGAGGCCAAGCGCCTCCTGGACGGTGAAGAGTTCCGTTCCGACCTGGCGCGCCTGGAAAGCGAGGACGGCCCACTCTGGGACGGTGTGGCAGCCCTGACCGTCCGCCCCGCCACCCAGGCCGAGATCGACGAGTTCAACCAGGTCGAGGACGAGACCGAGGAATTCGAGGACGACGATCTCGAGGACGAGGAAGACGAGGAGGGCGAAAGCTCGGTGATCGTGTTCCTGGTGCCGATCGTCGACAGCGAGGAAGACGACGAGAACTAAGCGTTCCGGCCGAGGGCCGCGGACGGGGCAGCCCGTTCCGGTCCGAGGCTCCTGTTCCTGGCCACTGGTCAGGAACCGTCTCCTCGCCGCTTTTGCCCGAGTCCCGTTCCTTGAAGCTTTCGCCTCAGCAAGTCTCGGCCGCCCAGCGGGGCGGTTCGCAGTTCGAGCCCGCCTCCGCCAGCGAGGTCCAGCGCCTTTCGATGCAGCGGCGGATCTTCTGGATCGATGAGCAGCCTTTCATTGCCCGCCGCTCCACCGGCTTCCAGGAAACCGCGGGCACGCTGGCGCAGCTGATCGCCCGGTTCGAGCACGAGGCTGCGGCGCAGGAAGGCGCGCCGCCGGGCGAGGCTGCAGGGAACGAGGCGTCGCGGGATGCCAGCGCTTCGCCGTCGCCCACCGTGGCACCGCCTGACGTGCCTGTTGAACAGTCCCCGGCGCCGGCTGTCGCGCAGGAGACAATGGCACGGGACGATGGCACGGACACTGACACGGCAGCCGCCGCGAGACCCGCACGCACGCGCCGCGCGCGGAAGATTGCCACCCCGACGGCTGAGCCCGTTGTGTCGGCTCCGCCGTCGCCGGTTCCTGAGCCGCGGGCAGCGCGGTCCTCGCCCCTTCTGGCGCACGAATCGGGCCATACGGCGGACCTGGCACTGCGCATCGCGACCGCACAGGCAGCCGGCAAGCCCATCACCGGCGCGGCTTTCGTGGCGTTGATCGAGCAGTTGCAGCGGACCCTCGCGGGGCTCTGAGCCGCCACCGCGATCGGGAGCGGACGGGGTGGGATTCGAACCCACGGTAGGCTTACACCTACGGCGGTTTTCAAGACCGCTGCCTTAAACCACTCGGCCACCCGTCCAGGGGTTTCTCCATGCTCCGGCACGGGCGCGGAGGCAAGCCACCCATCCGGTCGTCAGCGGGCTGGAATGTTACCAAGCCGGTTGCTGGCAATGCGTTGCCGAGTACGGCGCCGCGTGCCACCTCTGCGGTCATGCCGGCCACACGTCGTATCCTCCTCTCAGCCCTGGCCGCCGCCGGGCTTCCCGCTTCCTTCGCCCGGGCGCAGGAAAGCTTCCCCTCCTTCCTATCGGGCCTGCGGGCCGAGGCGCGCCGTGCTGGCGTGTCGGACGGGACGCTCAACACCGCGTTGAACGGGCTGCGGCCCAACGACAAGGTGGTCGAACTCGACCGCAAGCAGCCCGAGTTCACGCTGACCTGGGCGCAGTACCGGGACGGGCGCCTCAGCGACACGCGCATCAACCGCGGTCGCCAGCTGGTGGCCGAGAACCTGCCGCTGCTGCAGCAGATCGAGTCCCGCTACAACGTCAGCGCCCGCGTGGTGGTGGCGATCTGGGGGCTGGAAACCAACTACGGCGCCTTCACCGGCAACTTCAACGTGATCGAGGCCCTGGCGACGCTCGCCTGGGAGGGTCGGCGCGCCAAGTTCTTCCGGGGTGAGCTGATCGCGGCGCTGAAGGTGCTCGATGCCGGCCATGTCAGCTTCGAGCGCATGCGCGGCTCCTACGCCGGCGCCATGGGCCAGCCGCAGTTCATGCCGTCGAGCTTCAACCGCCTCGCGGTGGATTTCGACGGCGACGGCCGCAAGGACATCTGGGACGACCGCGCCGACGCCCTGGCCTCGATTGCCAACTACCTCAGCAAGAGCGGCTGGCAGGGCGGTGAGCGCTGGGGCAGGGAGGTGCTGCTACCGGCCTCCATGGACACCGGAGGGCTGGGCCGCGACGTGAAGCGCCCGCTGGGCGAATGGGCCCGCATGGGCGTGCGCGAAGCCGACGGCTCACCGCTGCCGATGTATGACCAGCCAGCCGCCATCGTGGTGCCCAGCGGCGGCAACGGTCAGGCTTTCGTGGTGTACCAGAACTTCGGTGCCATCCGCCGCTACAACCCGTCCGACTTCTACGCCCTGGCGGTGGGGATGCTCGCGGACCGCGTGGCGTGAGCCGGGGGCGCGGCGGAGCCGTGGGCGGCGCGGCAGGCCGGCGGGCGATACGGTCGCCGGCCCGGGTCCTTCCGGCCGCGGCCTGCGGGGCGATGCTCGCGCTGGTGCTGGCGTCCTGCGCGCCCAAGCCGCCCCCGCCGCCCGCCGCCCAGCCGAAGCAGCTGGTGGGCCAGCCCTACCGGCTCGGCGCGCTGTGGTACTATCCGCGCGAGAACTACGGTCTGGACGAGACCGGCTTGGCCGCGGTGATCGCCGACAACAAGGTGGGCCGGCGCACCACGGATGACGAGGTCTTCGACCCCGCCGTGCTGATGGCCTCCCACCGCACGGTGCAGCTGCCGGCCATCCTGCGCGTGACCAACCTGGAAAACGGCCGGAGCCTGCTGGTGCGCGCCAACGACCGGGGGCCGGAAAACCCGGGGCGCGTGGTGGGGCTGTCGCGTCGCGCGGCGGCGCTGCTGGGCATCGCCGAGAACGGCACGGCACAGGTCCGGGTTCAGGTCGAGGCGGAGCCCTCCCGCGCCCTGGCGGCCTCGCTGCCGCAGGCGGCGGGGGAAGCGCCGGCCATGCAGATCGCCACGGTGCAGACCGCCGCCGTGGGCCGCGAAAGCCTGCCGCCGCCGCCCGGCGCCCGTGGCACCGCCGGTCCGGCCCTCAGCGCGGCGGCGCCCGCCGTGGCGATCCGGGCCGAGGCGCCGCCACCGCCGCCGAGGCTGCCGGAACAGGTGACGCAGGGGCTGGCCATGCCGGGGCGATTGTTTATCCAGCTCGGCACCTTCGCCGCCCCGGACGCGGCGCGCCGGCAGGCTGCGCGCGTGCCCGCTGCGAGGGCGGAACCCTTCGGTCCCGGCCGCCGCCCCGAATGGCGCGTGCGCCTCGGTCCGTTTCCGGATGCAACATCGACCGACCGTGCCCTTGAGCAGGTGCTACGGTCCGGCGTATCGGAGGCACGCGTGCTGGTCGACTGAGGACCGGCACATCCCGGCGGGGGGCGCCGGGCTTTGGGGGACCAGAAATCATGCCGAACCGCCGCGAACTACTCGGTGCCGTGGCCCTGATGGGGCTGACGGTCCATGCCGGCGATGCGCTGGCACAGCGGCGCGCTCCGGCGCACCGTGCCCCGGCCCCGCCGCCGGTCCCGACCTCGCCGGCCTCCACCCCGCTCGGCCCGGTGGACACGATCGCGAAGCAGGCGATCCTGATCGACACGACCACCGGCGCGACGCTGCTGGACAAGAACGCGGACGAGCGCATGACGCCGTCCTCCATGACCAAGCTGATGACGGCCTACATCGTCTTCGACATGCTCAAGCAGGGCCGCCTGAAGCTGGATCAGACGCTGCCGGTCAGCGAGCGCGCCTGGCGGATGGGCGGCTCCAAGATGTTCGTGGAGCTGGGTTCGCAGGTTTCGGTCGAGAACCTGATCCAAGGCGTGATCGTGCAGTCCGGCAACGACGCCTGCGTGGTCTTTGCCGAGGCGATTTCGGGCAGCGAGGAGCAGTTCGCCTCGCTGATGAACGACTATGGCAAGAAGTTCGGCCTCAAGGGCTCCAACTTCCGCAACTCCTCCGGCTGGCCGGATGCGGACCACTACATGACCGCCCGCGACATCACGATCGTGGCGCGGCAGCTCCTGAACGACTTCCCGCAGGAAGCGCAGTACTACAACGAGCGTTCCTTCAAGTGGAACGGCATTAACCAGGAGAACCGCAACCCGCTGTTGTCGCGCATGGCGGGTGCCGATGGCCTCAAGACCGGCCACACCGAGGACGGCGGCTACGGCCTCGTGGGGACGGTCAAGCGCGGTGACCGCCGGCTGTTGCTGGTGGTCAACGGGTTGCCGACCATGAAGTCGCGCGGCGAGGAAGGCGAGCGCCTGCTGGAATGGGGCTTCCGCGAGTTCGACAACGTCGCGTTGTTCCGCGCCGCCGATACGGTGGAAAGCGCGCCCGTTTACCTGGGTGACAGCCCGACGGTGCCGCTGGTGGGCGGGCGCGACCTGATCCTGACGTTGCCACGCTCCTGGCGCCGCAATCTGGAGGTCAAGGTCAGCTATGACTCGCCCCTCAAGGCGCCGGTCGCCAAGGGGGCGGAGGTCGGCCGCATCAACGTGTCCGGGCAGGGCGTGCCGGAGATGACGCTGCCGCTGATCGCCGGCGCCGATGTGGGGCGCATGAACATCGTGTCGCGCATCCCGGCGGTGATCAGTCACTGGGTCTCGGGGTCCTGAGTCACCACCCGGCCAGGCCCTGGGCATGACAGCACGCGGTCGCTTCATCACGCTGGAAGGCGGCGAAGGTGCCGGCAAGACCACGCTGTCGCGCGGTCTTGCCACCATTTTGGAGCAGGCCGGCCACACCGTGCTGCGCACCCGCGAGCCCGGGGGTTCCCCGGGTGCGGAAGCGATCCGGGAGCTGGTGCTGGGCCGCGGCGGCTGGGACCCGCTGGCCGAGGCCATGCTGATGTCGGCCGCCCGTCGCGAGCACCTGCGCAAGACCATCGAGCCCGCGCTGGATGGCGGGCGCTGGGTGATCTCGGATCGCTTCGCCGACAGCACCATGGCGTACCAGGGCGATGCCGAGGGAGTGGGCGCGGAACGCTGCCGGCTGCTGACCTCACTGGCCTTGGGGCAGGTCCGGCCCGATCTGACGCTGATCCTGGACCTGCCGGTGGAGCTCGGCGCCGCCCGCGCCCGGCAGCGCGGCGAGACCAACCGCTTCGAGGACAAGCCGCTGGGTTTTCACGAGCGTGTCCGGCAGGCCTTCCTGCGGATCGCCGCGGATGAGCCCGGGCGCTGCACCGTGATCGATGCCTCCCGCCCGGTCGAGGAGGTGCTGGAACAGGCTCGCGTGGCACTGGACCGCCTGTTGCAGGCGTCATGAGTCAGCCTCCCGAGCCCCGTGCCAACCCGGAGCTGGTCGGGCAGGAGGGGGCGGCCCTCGCGCTGCGCGATGCCACCGGCGCCGGGCGGCCGCACCACGCCTGGCTGCTGGCTGGGCCCCAGGGCGTGGGCAAGGCGACGCTGGCCTTCCGCTACGCCCGCTGGCTGCTGGCCGGTGCGCCGGAGGCCCGGGTGCCTCTGGAACTCGCCCCCGCTGACCCGGTGTTCTCCCGCGTGGCCAACGGCGCCCATGCCGACCTGCGGACGCTGTCGCCCGAGGTCGCCGAGGGCAAGGTCAAGCGGCAGATCTCGGTGGACGAAGCGCGCGCCGTGCCGCGCTTCCTGTCCATGACGCCGGCTGAGGGTGGCTGGCGCGTGGTCGTGGTGGACGAGGCGCACGCGCTGAACACCGAGGCGCAGAACGCGTTACTTAAGACGCTGGAGGAGCCGCCCGCCCGCGCCGTGCTGCTGCTGGCCACCGAGGCCCCGGATCGGCTGCTGCCCACGGTGCGCTCGCGGTGTCGCCGCTTGGACCTCGTGCCCCTAACCGACGAGGCGATGGACCCGCTGCTGGCCCGCTGGTGGCCGGAGATGCCCGAGGCGGAACGCGCGACCCTGCGCACCATGGCCGCCGGCTCACCGGGCCGCGCGCTGCGCCTCGTGGAAGGGGAAGCGCTGGCCCTACAAGCCGAGGTCGAGGCCTTTCTCAACAGCCTGCCGAACCCGTCGCCGCGCGGGCTGCACGGCCTGGCGGATCGCTTGGCGGCGAAGCGCGATGGCAGCAGCTTCACCACCTTCCTGGCGCTGCTGCGCGCTGCCATCGCCGGCGCCATCCGGCAGGCCGGGCGAGGGGGCCCGGCGCCGGCCTGGCTCGGCGCCCGACCGCTTGCGGACTGGGCCACGCTGTGGGACACCCTGGGCCGAACGGCGGATGAGACGGAGGCCCTGAACCTCGATCGCAAGCAGGCGATCCTGGTGGGTCTTGGCGCGCTGGCCGGTTCGGACGCACCCCGCTGACGCGATGCGGCGCTCCGTGCCCGCCGCCCTGACGCAGCGCGAGCAACGGGAACGCGACGGATGAGCGAAGCGCAGCGCTTCTTTGTGACCACCCCGATCTACTACGTGAACGATAAGCCGCATATCGGCCATGCCTATACCGGCATCGCCGCCGACGTGCTGGCGCGCTGGAAGCGCATGTCGGGCTACGACGTCCTGTTCCTCACCGGAACCGACGAGCACGGCCAGAAGGTCGAGAAGGCGGCCGAGACCGCCGGCGAGGACCCCCAGCGCTTCACCGACCGCGTGTCGGAGGCCTTCCGCGACCTCACGAAGCTTGACGGCCTCAGCAACAACGACTTCATCCGCACCACCGAGGAGCGCCACAAGCGCGCCTGCGCCGCCCTCTGGCAGCGGCTGGTGGAGAAGGGGCAGATCTACCTCGGCCACTATGAGGGCTGGTACGCCGTTCGCGACGAGGCCTTCTACGGTCCCGACGAGATCGAGGAACGCGATGGCGGCCGCTTCGCCATCGCCTCCGGCGCGCCGGTCGAGTGGACGCAGGAGCCGTCCTACTTCTTCCGCCTGGGCGAATGGGGCGAGAAGCTCCTGGCTTTCTACGAGGCCAACCCGGACTTCATCGCGCCGCAGTCCCGCCGGAACGAGGTGCTGAGCTTCGTCCGCGCCGGGCTGCAGGACCTGTCGATCTCGCGCACCTCGTTCCGCTGGGGCGTGCCGGTGCCGGGCGACGAGAGCCACGTGATGTATGTCTGGCTCGACGCGCTCACCAACTACCTGACGGCCGCCGGGTATCCGGACGCGGCGCCCTGGTGGCCGGCCGACCTGCACCTCGTGGGCAAGGACATCCTGCGCTTCCACGCGATCTACTGGCCGGCCTTCCTGATGGCGGCTGACCTGCCGCCGCCCCGGCGCGTCTTCGCCCATGGCTGGTGGACCAACGAAGGGCGGAAGATCTCGAAGTCGCTGGGCAACGTCATCGACCCGGTCGCCCTGGTGGAGGAGTTCAGCCTCGACCCCGTGCGCTTTTTCCTACTGCGCGAGGTTCCCTTCGGCAACGATGGTGACTTCAGCCGGCGCGCGTTGATCTCCCGCCTGAACAATGAGTTGGCAAACGATCTTGGGAACCTGGCGCAGCGCACGCTGTCGCTGATCCAGCGCAACTGCGAGGGGCGTCTGCCGGCGCTGACCCCGCCTACCGAGGATGACCGCGAAATCCTGGAAGCGATGGCCAGCCTGCCGCAAAGCGTGGGCGAGGCGCTCGACCGTCAGGCCTTCCACGAGGCTCTGGAGCGCATCTGGGTCGTGGTGCGGCTGGGCAACAGCTGGATCGATGCCCAGAAGCCCTGGTCGCTGAAGAAGACCGATCCTGAGCGGATGAACGCCGTGCTGCGCGTTCTTCACACCACGCTGAGGATGCTGGCCACCGTGCTGCAGCCCTTCATGCCCGCCACCATGGGCGCGATGCTGGACCAGCTCGGCGTGGGCGAGGGGGAGCGGACGCTCTCGACCCTCAAGGCCCTGCCGGACGGCACGCCGCTGCCGCCGCCGACGCCGCTGTTCCGCAAGATCGAGGCCGACGCCTGAGCCGATGCTGACCGACAGCCATTGCCACCTCGACTACTTCGAGGATGGGGAGATCGAGGAGGTCGTCGCCCGCGCCCGCGCGGCGGGGGTGAGCCGCATGATCACGATCGGCACCCAGGTCGCGCAAGCGCAGAAGGTCCAGGCCCTGGCTGAGCGCTTTCCGGATGTCTGGGGAACCGTCGGCGTCCATCCGCTCAGCGTCAAGGACGCGCCGGTCGCCTCGGTGGAGGAGATCGTCGCCCTGACTCGTCACCCTCGTGTGGTGGCGATCGGCGAGACCGGCCTCGACTACCACTACGATGCCGAGCACGCGGCCAAGCAGGCCGAAAGCTTCCGCAATCATATTCGTGCCGCGCAGCGGACCGGTTTGCCGGTTGCCGTCCACACCCGCGACGCTGACGCCGACACGGCCCGGATCCTGCGCGAGGAGCGTGAGTCGGGCGGCGCTTTCACGGCACTGCTGCACTGTTTCTCGTCCGGTCGCGCCCTGGCGGAAGAGGTCGTGGCGGATGGCGGCTACGTGTCCTTCTCGGGCATCCTGACATTCCCGAAGAGCAACGATATCCGAGAGGTCGCGGCGGCGCTGCCGGCGGAGCGCATCCTGGTGGAAACGGATTCACCGTACCTCGCGCCGGTTCCCAGGCGCGGCAAGCGGTGCGAACCTGCCTTCGTCGCCTACACGGCGGAGGCCCTGGCCAAGGTCCGCAACCTGTCGCTGGAAGAGCTCGCGGCGCTGACCTCGCGCAACGTGGACCGACTTTTCCCCAAGATCCGCTGAAGGAGCGCCGCCTTGCTGCAGGTCACCATACTCGGATGCGGCAGCTCGGGCGGGGTTCCGTTGATTGGCGGTGCGGACGGGCAGGGCGAATGGGGCCGCTGCGACCCCCGTGAGCCGCGCAACCGCCGCAGCCGTTCCAGCATCGCCGTGGAAGCGCCGGACGGCCGGCGGCTGCTGGTGGATGCCGGACCGGACCTGCGGGAACAGCTCCTGGCCTGCGGCATCGCCTCGGTCGATGCCATCCTGCTGACTCACGCCCATGCGGATCACGTCATGGGCCTGGACGATGTGCGGCAGCTTAACCGGCTGCAGGGCCATGCGATCCCGTGCCTCGGGGCCGAGGCGACCCTGGCCGACGTGCAGCGCCGCTTCGACTACGCGTTCCGGGAACCCACGCCAGGCTTCTTCCGCCCGGCGCTGACGCCGACCACCGTGCGCTCGACGGACCGGCTGGAGATCCTGGGCGTCGACATCCAGCTGTTTCCGCAGGATCACAAGGTGACCGAGACCCTGGGCCTGCGGATCGGAGACTTCGCGTATTCCACCGACGTGGTGGCTTTCTCGGAGCAGAGCCTGGAGCAGCTGCACGGCCTCGACACCTGGGTGGTCGGCTGTTTCAGCCGCAGCCCGCATCCGGTGCACGCGCATGTCGAGATGGTGGCGGGGTGGGTGGAGCGCCTGCGGCCGCGTCGCACGGTGCTGACGCATATGGGAACCGACCTCGACTGGGCCTGGATGGCGGCGAACCTGCCGGACGGGATCGAGGCGGCCCATGACGGGATGCGGCTCCTCTGCCCCTGAGTTTATTTTACATAATATATATTATCGAGTTTGAGGATCTGAGCGCGTGACCCCTCCTGCCGACGCCTCCTCCGAGCCCAGACATGATGAGACGGCGAGCCTCGCCCGCCTTCTCGGGATCATGGTGCGGCTGCGCGCCCCCGACGGTTGCCCCTGGGATCAGGTGCAGGATTTCCGCTCCATCGCGCCCTACACGATCGAGGAAGCCTACGAGGTCGAGGACGCGATTAACCGCGGCAACTGGGTGGACCTGCGGGACGAGCTCGGCGACCTGCTGTTCCAGGTGGTCTACCACTCGCGGATGGCCGAGGAAGCCGGCCATTTTCGCTTCAGCGACGTGGCCGAGACCATCGGCAACAAGATGCTGGCCCGGCATCCCCACGTCTTCGCGTCCGGCGAGATCCGCGACGCGGCAGCCCAGACCGAGGCCTGGGAGCGCCGTAAGGCAGCCGAACGTGCGGCCCGCGGCGAGACCGGTACCCTTGCCGGCGTTCCCGGCAACCTGCCCGCCCTGACCGAGGCGGCTAAGCTAACCCGCCGCGCCGGCCGGGTCGGCTTCGACTGGCCGGATGCTGACTCGGTACTACAGAAGCTGGATGAGGAAGTCGCCGAGCTGCGCGCCGAACTGCCCGCGGCCGACCCGGCGCGCCTGGCCGATGAGGTCGGTGACATGCTCTTCGTGCTGGCCAACCTGGCCCGGAAGCTCGACCTTGATCCGGAGCAATGCCTGCGCGGCAGCAATCGCAAGTTCCGCCGGCGCTTCGGTGCCATCGAGCAGGGTCTGGCCGAGTCAGGCCGTTCCCCTGCAGATGCGACACTGACGGAGATGGAGGAGCTCTGGCAGGCCGCGAAGCGTGCCGAGAAGAGCGAGTCAGGCCCGTCAGAACGGGATCGGCACGAAGGCTGACCCGCCACGGGCTGCTCTCAGGCAGCGCCGATCAGGGCCTCGCGCGCGGCTTCCCAGGAAGCCCGGTCCGGTGCGTTGATCAGCCCGCCGTCGCGCACCCGGGCCGGATCGTAGGCCCGTCCGTCGAACTGTGCCGAGTAGCCGCCCGCCTCCCGGTGCAGCAGCCAGCCGGGGGCGTGATCCCAGGGCATCAGCCGGTTGTAGAAGCTGAGGTCGATGTGCCCGGTGGCCAGCAGGCGGTAGTCGTGCGCGGCGCAGCGGAACTGGGTGATCGAGGCGAAGCGCGGCAGCCGCGTCGCGACGACGGCGCGCATCTCGCCTGGCAGGTAGGTCCAAGACACGGAGGCCACCATCCGCTCGACCTCGACCGGGGCAGCGACCTGCATTGCCTGACCCCGCGCACCGTCGGGACCCTCGATCCACGCCCCCTCGCCCCGCAGCGCCACGGCGGTGTCGTCGCCCAGCGGATCATGGATCCAGGCGCCGATCACCTCGCCCCGGCGGAAGGCCGCGGCCATGGTGCCGAACAGCGGCAGGCCGGCCGCGAAGTTCGAGGTCCCGTCCACCGGGTCCACCACGAAGGCCAGATCCGCATCCGCCAGCCGGTCCAGCAGGCCGGGATCGGCCGCCGTCGCTTCCTCCCCCACCACGACGCAACCCGGGAAGCGCGCCTGGAGTTCGCGGGTGATTTGCCGCTCCGCCGCCTCGTCCGCCTCGGTCACGATATCGAGCGGACCGGTCTTGGTCCGTACGTCGCCCGCCGCAAGGCGACGGAAACGCGGCATGATCTCGGCCCGGGCGGCATCCCGCAGGAGTTGCGCGATGCCCCCGGCGGCATTGGCGGAAAGGTTCATGAACGCCCCTCGAAACGGCCCAGATTGGCCTCGGTCAGCCGGACCTTGAGACGGATTGCCTCCTCCTCGTCCTGGCGGGCGATAACGTCACCGTTCTGGTACAGCCAAGCAAGCGCCGCCCCGTCCGAGGGCTGAACCGCCAGGTCCACCGTCACCGTATCGGCCGACAGGCGCGCGTCTAGGACCTGCCGGAGCCGTTCCAGCCCCTCACCCGTCAGCGCCGAGACCGCCACGGCCTCGCCCGCACCCCGCTGCGCCGCCTCGTCGAGACCGCCCAGGAGGTCGGCCTTGTTCAGCACCTCCACCACGCGCAGCGACCAGTCGGGATCGAGCGACGCATCCGCGCCCTCGGCCATCTCGGCCAGCACCTTCAGCACATCGGCCCGCTGCGCCGCGGAATCCGGATGCGCCACGTCGCGGACATGGAGGATGACGTCGGCCGCAGCCACCTCTTCCAGGGTGGCGCGGAAGGCTTCCACCAGCTGCGTCGGCAGTTCCGAGATGAAGCCCACCGTGTCGGACAGGATCACCGTCCGCCCACTGGGCAGCTCAATGGCCCGCATGGTTGGATCCAGCGTCGCAAAGAGCTGGTTCTGCGCGTAGACGCTGGCGCCGGTCAGGGCGTTGAACAGCGTCGACTTGCCGGCATTGGTGTAGCCCACGAGGGCGATCACGGGATGCGGCACCTTCTCGCGGGCGCGGCGGTGTAAGCCACGGGTGCGGCGGACCTGTTCCAACTCCTTCTTGAGCTTGACGATCCGCTCCCCAATCAGCCGGCGGTCGATCTCGATCTGCGACTCACCCGGGCCGCCGAGGAAGCCGAAGCCACCGCGCTGACGCTCAAGGTGGGTCCAAGACCGCACGAGGCGCGTGCGCTGGTACTCGAGATGTGCGAGCTCCACCTGCAGCGAACCTTCCCGCGTGCGGGCGCGCTCACCGAAGATTTCCAGGATCAGGCCGGTACGGTCGATGACCTTGCAGTTCCAGGCGCGCTCAAGGTTGCGCTGCTGCACCGGGGTCAGCGCCGCGTCCACCACCACGACGGCGATGTGATGCTCGCGGATCGCTTCGGCCACACCCTCGACCTGCCCCTCACCCAGCAGCGTGCTGGGGCGGCGGGCGCGAAGCGGCAGGACAGCGCTGTGGACCACGGTCACGCCGATGGAGGCGGCGAGCCCGATAGCCTCGCCCAGGCGGGCGTCGGAGGCCCGAGTGGTGCCCGCCATCTCGTGGACTGCGCGCCCGGGCTTCTCCCAAGGCAGGATAACGGCGGCGAGCGTCGGCCCGCCGCGCGTTTCAGTCGTTGCTGCCGACAGTTTGCGGCTCCCGTTGCAAGGTCATGGTGGTTTCGCGCAGCACGCGCTGGGGCTGTTCCGGCATTCCCGGTGCGGCGCCCTGAGGTGCCTGCTGCCCGGCGGCGGTGCCGTCGAAGAGTTGGATCGGCGCGCCCGGCATCACGGTGCTGATGGCGTGCTTGTAGACCAGCTGCGTATGCCCATCCCGGCGCAGCAGCATGGAGAAATTGTCGAACCAGGTGATGATGCCCTGCAGCTTTACGCCGTTCACCAGGAACACGGTTACGGGCGTCTTGCTCTTGCGGACATGGTTCAGGAAGACATCCTGAACGTTCTGGGACTTCTCGGCGGCCATCGGCTCATCCTTCTTGTTGGGGTAGGGCGGCAGGAGCCACCCCTCGCCTGAAAGGCGGCCGCGGAACCAAACGTCCGCGGCAAGTATCGGGCAGGTTCAGCGCAAGCTTCGTCCGGATGCAAGGGCGTAGCGGCCGACCCTTCATGTTTCAACCAGGGAAACGACTCATCATCAGCATCGATGGAACGAGGAAGCACGGCGCGAAGCGCCCGGACGTGATCCGCGTCGCAACCGGGCCTTCCGCCATCAGCCAAGCCAGATGGTGTCAGCCCGGCATCGTTCCAATGCCCTCAGGCCGCGTTCGGAACGCCGCCCTTCACGTGGCGGGCGAAAAGATCAAACAGCTTGCGCGTCATCGGGCCGGGCATCCCATCGCCCACCGGCGCGCCGTCGATCTTCAGGATCGGCTTCACGAAGGAGGTGGCCGAGGTGATGAAGGCTTCCCGTGCCCGGAGCAGTTCGTCCCGAGTGAAGGCGCGCTCCTCCATCGCGATGCCCGCTTCCGCCATTTCGGCCATCAGGGCCGCGCGGGTGCAGCCCGGCAGCACCGACTGGTCGAGGTGGCGCGTGCGGATCACGCCGTTCTCGTCCACGATCCAGAAGCTGGTGGCGGCGCCTTCCGTCACCTCGCCGGTGGTGCGGTCATACAGGATCGCCTCGCCGGCGCCCTGCTCCTTCGCGTCCTGGCGCGCCAGCACGTTGGGCAGCAGGTTCACCGTCTTGATATCGGGCCGCGCCCAGCGGAGGTCGGGCGCGGTGATCGCGCTCATGCCCCAGCTGTCCACGCTCTTCGGATAAGCGGCGATGCGCTTGACCGTCATGGTCAGGGCCGGCGGCACCGGCGTGCTCGGGAACACGTGGTCCCGCTTCGCCACGCCGCGCGTGACCTGCATGTAGACCAGCCCTTCCCGCACCCGGTTGCGCCGTACGAGTTCGCGCAGCACCGAGCGCAGCGCCGTCATCGGCATCGGCATATCGATGCGGATCTCGCGCAGCGAGCGCTCCAGCCGCGCGAGGTGCCGGTCCTCGTCGATGAAGCGGCCGTCGAAGATGTGCACCACCTCGTAGATGCCGTCCCCGAACTGGTAGCCGCGGTCCTCGATGTTCACCGTGGCCTGGGACTGCGGCACGTAGCGGCCGTTCACGTAGGCGATGCGCGACATAGGGGTCCTTAAGCGTTTGCGGTGGCGGCGGCTCGGTCGTCGGCGCTCACCCCCAGGAACTTCAGCTTACGATGCAGGGCCGAGCGTTCCATGCCCACGAAGTTCGCGGTGCGGCTGATGTTGCCGCAGAAGCGCAGCAGCTGTGCTTCCAGGTACTGACGCTCGAACAGCTCGCGCGCTTCGCGCAGCGGCAGCGTCATGATCTCGCTCGACCGGTCGAGCTTGAGCATGGCGGGCGCGGAGGAGTTGATCTCGGGCGGCAACATCTCGGGCCGGATCGGCTCGCCGGGGCCGCCCGGTGCCATGATCAGCAGCCAGTCCACCGTGTTGCGCAGCTGGCGCACGTTGCCCGGCCACTCGTAGGCCTGCATCGCCGCCATCGCGTCCTCGCTGATCTCGCGCGGCGGAATGCCGGCGACCTCGGCGGAGCGGGCCATCAGCGAGCGCGCCAGCACCGGCACGTCCTCGCGACGCTCACGGAGCGGCGGCACGCGCAGCGGCACCACGGCCAGGCGGTAGAACAGGTCCTCGCGGAAGCGGCCGCCGGCGATCTCGGCGGTGAGATCACGGTTGGTGGTGGCCAGCACGCGCACGTCCACCTTCACCCGCGTGGAACCGCCGACGCGCTCGAACCCCTGTTCCTGCAAGGCACGAACGATCTTGCCCTGAGTTTCCAGCGGCATGTCCGCAACCTCGTCGAGCAGCAGCGTGCCGCCGTGGGCGCGCTCCAGCACGCCGGCGCGCCGCGGCTGCGTCACGGGATCGATGCCGCCCTCGACGCCGAAGAGTTCTTCCTCGAAGCGCGCCGGGTTCAGCGTCGCGCAGTTCAGCGCGACGAAGGGCTCGGCGGCGCGGCGGGAACGCGCGTGGATCATGCGCGCCGCCACTTCCTTGCCCGAACCGGCCGGGCCGGTGATCAGTGCGCGCGACCCGGTCGGCGCCAGGCGCTCGATCCCCTGACGCAGCTGCGCGATGGCGGAGGACACGCCCGTCAGCTCGGCCTCGGCGCCGGAGCGCAGCCGCAGCTCGCTGTTCTCGCGTTTGAGGCGGGCTGCCTCCAGCGCGCGCGATACGATCAGCAGCAGCCGGTCCGACTGGAACGGCTTCTCGATGAAGTCGTAGGCGCCTTCCTGGATCGCCTGCACCGCGGTCTCGATCGTGCCGTGGCCCGAGATCATCACCACCGGCACCTGCGGCTCCTCGCCGTGGATCGCCTGCAGGATGCCGAGGCCGTCGAGGCGCGAGCCCTGCAGCCAGATGTCTAGGATCACCATGTTCGGCCGCCGCTGCCGGAACGAGGCCAGCGCCTCGTCGGAGTTGCGCGCCGAGCGAGTCTCGTAGCCCTCGTCGGAGAGGATGCCCTCGATCAGGGATCGGATGTCGGGCTCGTCATCCACGATCAGGATGTCATGCGCCATGACGCAGGATCTCCGTTTCCCTGGAGTTGTTGTCCGTGCTGGCCGGAGCGTCCGGCCGCTCTGTCACCGGTTTCTCTCCGGCGACTTGCAGCGGCAGGAGAAGGGAGGCTTTGGCGCCCTGCCCTTCCGCACGGTCGGCCAGCGTCAGCCGGCCACCATGGTCCTCCATGATCTTCTTCACGATGGCAAGGCCCAGCCCCGTTCCTTTCGCCTTGTGGGTTACGTACGGTTCCGTGAGCTGTTCCCGTTCGTCCCCGGACGGCAAGCCTACACCGTTGTCCTCGACCACCAAGGCTGCCCAGTCGCCCTGCTGCGTCAAGGTGAAGCGGATCTCGCCTCCCGCCTCGCCTTCCGGCCTCATCACGATCGCGTCGGCCGCGTTCTGGAGCAGGTTGATGATGGCCTGGTTCAGCAACCGGCGGTCGCATGGCACCACCGGTCCACTCTCCGGGAACTCGGTGCGGTAGTGGATTCCAGGGTGGGCATCGCGTGGGAGCACGACGGCCTCCCGCGCCACGCGCGAAAGGTCCTCCGGCCGGATCACCGGCTGCGGCATGCGGGCAAAGGCCGAGAACTCATCCACCATGCGTCGCAGGTCGCCCACCTGCCGCACGATGGTGTCCGTGCAGATGCGGAACGTGTCAGGGTCGGAGGAGATTTCCTTGAGGTAGCGGCGCTTCAGCCGCTCGGCCGAAAGCTGGATCGGGGTCAGCGGGTTCTTGATCTCGTGGGCGATACGGCGCGCCACGTCGGCCCAGGCGGCCTTGCGCTGCGCCGAGAGCAGTTCCGTCACGTCGTCGAAGGTCAGCACGTAGCCCGCCACCGCGCCGTTCTGCACCTCCGCCCCCAGCCTGGCGATCACCGTGCGGCGGGAATTGGCGAGCCGGATCTCCGCCGTCTGCGGGCGCTCCGGCGCGGCCGCGGCCGCGGTTGCCAGCGCGCCGAACTCGGGCACGACCTCCGGCAGCGACCGGCCCACCGCGGCCTCAAGATCCTGTCCCAGCAGCTCCGAGGCGGAACGGTTGGGCAGGTTCACCCGCCCTTCCGCGTCGAGACCGACGACGCCGGCCGAGACGCCCGAGAGCACCGTCTCAGTGAAGCGCCGGCGCTCGTCGATCTGTCGATAGGCTTCCATCAGCTCGGAGCGCTGCGCCGCCAGCTGGTTGGTCATGCGGTTGAAGGCACGCGACAGCGAGGCGACCTCGTCGTCGTGCTCACCTTCCTGCACCTTCACCGACAGGTCGCCGCCCCGCACGCGCTCGGCCGCGGTGATCAGCCCCGCGATGGGCCGCACGATCTGGTTGGCGATCACGAGGCCGATCAGCACCGCCGCCATCAGCACCAGCAGCCCCGCGATGGCGAAGATCATCGCGAAGGTGATCTGCAGCCAGGACCGGTTGCTGTCGAGCTGGTTATAGGCCGCGAAGGCACGCTCGGTGGCACGCATGTGCTCCAGCACGCCGGAGTCCACCGGCCGGCCTATCTGCAGCAGGAGGCCGGGCTGGATATCGAGCATCACCAGCGCCTGCACCCGCGCCTGGTCATCCTCGTTGGGCAGCACCACCACCTCACCGGAGCGCGCCATCTCCATGGCCCAGGCCTCGGGCAGCTGCACGATCGACGTGCTGGTGAAGCCGGCATGGGCGATGACCTGGCCCAGTACCGGCTCGAACACCACGGCTTCGGTCAGCCCGCGCATGGCGGTGTGGGTCGCCAGCAGCCGAGCGAAGGCCTGTGGGTTGTCCTGCAGGGTCGCCCTGGCACGGTTCAGGTCGGCGGCCATCACCAGTGCGTCGGCACGAATGGCGTTGCGATGCTCATCCAGGTAGGCGCGCGATGCCACGAGGCTGGCTTCGAGCGTGGAGCGGACGCGGTCACTGAACCAGGCCTGGATGCCGAGGTTGAAGAACACCGCCGCGAAGATGCCGACCAGCAGGGCCGGCACCACGGCCACCACGCCGAACAGCAGCACCAGCCGCCCGTGGAGGCGCGAGCCCGCGCTGCCCTTACGACGCTCCACCCAGACGCGAACCAGCCGCGCCGCCAGCGAGGCCAGCAGGAGCAACAGGAAGGCCGCGTTGACCATCACCATGGCCGCGACCTGCCCCGGCTTGGTGGGGCCGAAGGGACTGCCGCCGGACAGCAGCGTGAAGGTGCCGATGCCCAGCAGCAGGGCACCGAGGGCCAGTCCCAGGGTCATGGCCCGCCCGAGCAGCGCGTCGCTCAGGCGCCGGGCGAGGTTACGGCGAGGTCGGTCGGAGGTCATGCCGGGCTATCCTAGAACGGATCATCCCGGCCTGTGATGCCCCGATCGCACGCCGGCCCCAGCGCCGGAGGAGCGACCGGTCAGGACAGGCCGCGCACCACTGGCAGTTCCAGTTCCCGGATCTTCTTGCGCAGCGTGTTGCGGTTCAGCCCCAGCATGGCGGCGGCCTTGATCTGGTTGCCCCGCGTCGCCGCCAGGGCCAGCCGGATCAGCGGACGCTCCACCTCGGCCACCACGCGCTCGTAAAGGTCGCGCACCGGCATGCCGTCGCGATGCGCACCCAGGAAGCTCGTCAGGTGCCGCTCCACCGCCTGTTCCAGCGTTTCGGGCGCCCGGGCCTCGCCAGCCACGGGGACCGCGGCCTCGGTTTCCGACAGTTCCGCCGCCACCGCGTCGGCGCCGATCACCTCCTGCGGGTAAAGGGCCGCCAGCCGCCGCATCAGGTTCTCGAGCTCGCGCGCGTTGCCCGGCCAGGAATGCGCCTTCAGGCGCTCCATCGCGTCCTCGTCCAGCGTCTTGCCCGGCAGGCCGGAGGCGCGGGCGCGCTCCAGGAAGTGACGGGCCAGCAACGGGATGTCCTCCAGCCGCTCGCGCAGCGGCGGCAGGCGGATCGGCACGACGTTCAGGCGGTAGAACAGGTCCTCGCGGAACGATCCCGCGCGGATCGCCTGACGCAGGTCACGGTGGGTCGCGGCGATGATGCGGACATTGGCCTTGATCGGCTGGCGTCCACCCACCGTGGTGAACTCGCCTTCCTGCAGGACGCGCAGGAGGCGGGTCTGCGCCTCGGGCGGCATGTCGCCGATCTCATCCAGGAAGAGCGTTCCCCCCGCCGCCTGCTCGAAGCGCCCGACGCCGCGCGCCAGGGCGCCGGTGAAGGCGCCGCGCTCATGGCCGAACAGCTCCGCCTCGATCAGCTCACGCGGGATCGCCGCCATGTTGATCGCCACAAAGGGCCCGGTCCGGCGCTTGCCGTAGTCGTGCAGGGCGCGCGCCACCAGCTCCTTGCCGGTGCCCGACTCGCCCGTGATCATCACGGTCAGGTCGGTGGTCGTGAGACGCGCGACGGTACGATAGATCTCCTGCATCGCGGCGGAACGGCCAATGATCGGCAGCCGCTCACCCTCGCCTTCCTCCGTCGGAACTGCGGCCGGGGGCGGCGTGGTCAGGGCGCGCCCCACAACTGCCAGCAGCTCCTTCAGGTCGAAGGGCTTGGGCAGGTACTCGAAGGCGCCGCGCTGGGCGGCCTTCACGGCGGTGGTGAAGGTGGACTGCGCCGACATCACCAGCACCCGCAGGTCGGGCCGGATGCGCTTGATGCGCGGCAGGAGGTCCAGCCCGTTCTCGTCGGGCATCACCACGTCGGTGATCACGAGGTCGCCCTCGCCGTCCTCCACCCAGCGCCACAGCGTGGAGGCGGAGGAGGTGGCGCGGACATTGTAGCCGGCGCGGCCGAGCGCCTGGGACAGCACGGTACGGATAGCCCGATCGTCGTCGGCGATCAGGATGGTCTGCTCACTCACGATACGGTGTTGTCCTCGACGGCAGGAATGTTGTCGCTGTGATCGGCTGACGGGGCCTGCGCCTTCCGGCCCTGGCTCCTCGCGCCGTGCTCTTCCCCAGTGCCGGGGTGGTGATCGCCGGGTTGAGCGGAGCGGGTCGTCGGGTGCTTGGCGGCCCCATGCGCGCCGGTCGGCGGCATCGGCAAGGCCAGGCGGAACACCGTGCGGCCGGGGCGGCTCTCGCAGGCGATCAGCCCGCCGGCATCGGCCACCAGCTTGGCCACCAGCGCGAGGCCAAGCCCCTGCCCGCCGCGCTTGGTGGTGATGAAAGGCTCGAACAGCGTTGCCCGGACTTCCTCGGGAATGCCGGGACCGTTGTCGCGGACGCTGACTTCCAGCGGCAGGTGCACCCGCTCCTCGCTGCCCGGCACCGCGATCCGCACGCCGTGGCGATAGGCGGTGGACAGCACGATCTCGCCCTCAACCGGGTGTACCGCCTCGGCGGCGTTCTTCACGAGGTTCAGCAGCACCTGCACCAGCAGATCCCGGTTGCCGAAGACCGGCGGCAGCGAGGGGTCGTAATCCTCCACCAGGCGCAGGTGGGCGGCGAAGCCCGTGCCGGCCACCCGGCGGACATGGCCCAGCACCTCGTGGATGTTCACCGGGCCGCGCTCCACCGGCCGCTCGCTGAACATGTCCATCCGCTCCACCAGGTCGCGGATACGGTCCACCTCGTCTTGGATCAGGGTGCAGAGTTCCCGGTCACCCTCGCTGGCGGCCTGTTCCAGCAGCTGCGCCGCGCCGCGGATGCCCGAGAGCGGGTTCTTCACCTCGTGCGCCAGCATCGCCGCCATGGCCGATGCACCGCGCGCGGCGCCGCGGAAGTTCAGCTGCCGGTCGAGCCGTTGCGCCGCCGAACCATCCTGCAGCGTCAGCACCACGGCGCCCGGAACCTCGGGCAGCGGCGCGCCGTGGGCAGACACGTCGCTGCGGTGCAGGCGCGGGCTTTCCAGCAGCAGGTCGTGGTCCGCCACCGGCGCGTCCAGCCCCCGCACCTGCGCCACCAGCGACAGCAGCCGGCTTCCCTCGGGCAAGAGGTCGCGCAGCGAGATCTGCGACAGCGACTGCGCCGAGAGCTGGAAGAACAGCTCGGCCGCGGGATTAGCGAAGCGGAAGCGGTCCGCCTCGTCCAGCACCACCACGGGCGCCGGGATCGCGGCCAGGATCACAGTGGCCTCTGGCGGCAGGGCCGCGGCCACGCGCGCCGTCTTGTTTGCCCGGGGCGTGACCTTGCGGATCAGGGCGGAAACCGCGCCGCTCATGCCGCCTCCTCGCCGCGCCCGGCGGCATCGTTCGCCACCATTCGGCCGCTGCTGGGCTGTGCGCCGCTCTCGATCAGCGGCTCCCAGAAGGCGCGCAGCGCTTCGCGCGCGGCTTCTTCCGTATCGGCGCGGTTCACCTGCGAGCGGAACTCGGCGCTGCCCGGCAGGCCGTAAGAATACCAGGCGAGGTGCTTGCGGGCGAGGCGCATCCCCGGGTCGCGCCCGTGGTAGCTCAGCATCGCCTCGTAGTGCTGCAACAGGATTTCGTAGCGGCGCGCCAGCGGCGGCTCTTCCTCGGCCACCATCTCGCCGGGCGCCGGGGCCTGACCGTTGAGGCGCGCGGCCACGGCCCCGAGCAGCCAGGGGCGCCCGTAGGCGCCGCGCCCGATCATCACCCCGTCCGCGCCCGAAAGCCGCAGCGCTTCCGCCGCGTCCGCCGCGTTGAGGATATCGCCGTTCACGATCACCGGCAGCGCCGTGGCCGCCTTGACCTGCGCCACGAAGCCCCAATCGGCCGTGCCGGTGTAGAACATCTGCCGCGTGCGCCCGTGTACCGTCACCATACGGATGCCCGAGGCCTCGGCGATGCGGGCGAGGTTCGGAGCGTTCAGGCTCTTGTGGTCCCAGCCCATGCGCATCTTCAGCGTCACCGGCACCGACACCGCCCGCACGGTCGCCTCCAGGATGCGCGCCGCCGCGACCTCGTCCCGCATCAGGGCAGAGCCCGCGGACTGTCCCAGCGCCACCTTCTTCACCGGGCAGCCGAAGTTGATGTCCACGATCGCGGCACCATGGTCCACCGCCAGCCGCGCCGCCTCGGCCATCACCTGCGGGTCACAGCCGGCAAGCTGCACCGACGCGGGGCCGCCGAAGCCGTCCACCTCCGCCATCTTCAGCGTCTGCCGGTTCTCGCGCACCATGGCCTGGCTCGCGATCATCTCGCTCACCACCATGGGGGCGCCGAGCCCGCGCGCCATCCGGCGGAACGGCAGGTCGGTGACCCCTGACATCGGCGCCAGGATCACCGGGCATTCGATCCGCACACCGCCGAGGTCGATCGGCTTCAGCCGGGGTTGAACAGGAGCCGGGCTCCGGCTGCCTTCAGCATGGGCAGGCCCGGGCGGTGACCCGGCCTCCGGCATGATCGGGGAGAAACCATCCATGGTAGATGCCTAACCCTTGTGCAGGTGCAGCGTCAAGGATCACGGCTCGCATCAACGTGGCTCAACCGAAGGGCAGACCTGCTCGGGAAGCAAACCGCTTCTGATCTCTCCGCGGGCAGGAAGCAGCCTGATCCGCAGATGGGAAATCCCGTGGCGGCCCGGTGCGATGCTCCGTGATCTGTCCTAAAGGATGGGGTTCCAAACATCACCCGACGAGGACCAACAGGATGCGCGTCACGGCGCTGCTCCTGGCCGCCGGCAGCGGCCAGCGCTTCGGCGCAGCGGAGCCCAAGCAGTTTCTCACCCTCGGCGGCAGGCCGCTGCTTCGGCACGCGGCCGAGGCGCTGCTGCAGGAAGGGCTGGTCGACGAGTTGCAGCCCGTTTGCGCCCCGGAGCACGCGGCGCGCGTGGCGGCGATCCTGTCTGGCCTGCCCGCCCGCCCGCCGGTGGCCGGTGGCGATACCCGCCAGGACAGCGTGCGCCGCGGGCTGGAAGCCCTGGCCAGGTCCGACACGCCCGGGCTGGTGCTGGTGCACGACGCTGCCCGCCCGGTGGTGCCGCGCGGCACCGTCGCCGCCCTGATCGCGGCGCTGGACAGCGCCCCTGGCGCCATCCCGGCTCTCGCCGTCACTGATACCCTCAAGCGGTGCGCCGGCGACGCCATCGAGGCGACGGTGCCGCGCGACGGCCTTTACCGCGCCCAGACGCCACAGGCCTTCCGCTTTCCCGTGCTGCTGGCGGCGCACCGCGCCGGCCACCTCGGGGCCACCGACGACGCCTCGCTGCTGGAAGCGGCAGGCGAGCGGGTCGCGATCATTCCCGGCGCCGAGGAGAACGTGAAGGTGACCATTCCCCAGGATCTCGCGCGGCTGGAACAGCTCCGCCGTGCCACGCTGCTGCCCCGCAGCGGCTCCGGCTACGACGTGCACCGGCTGGTGGAAGGCCGGCCCATGATCCTGTGCGGCGTCACGATCGAGCACGAGCTCGGCCTCGACGGGCATTCCGACGCCGACGTGGGCATCCACGCCCTGTGCGACGCGATCTACGGCGCCATGGCCGACGGCGATATCGGCCGGCATTTCCCGCCCTCCGAAAACCAGTGGAAGGACGCCGACAGCGCCCGTTTTCTGCGCCACGCCGCCGCCCGCGTGGCGGAGCGTGGCGGCATCATCGCCAATGCCGACGTCACCCTGATCTGCGAGCGCCCCAAGATCACCCCGTACGCACCGGCTATGCGCGCCCGGCTGGCGGAGCTGATGGGCATCCCGCTCGGACGCGTGTCGGTGAAGGCCACCACCTCGGAGCGCCTGGGCTTCACCGGCCGTGGCGAGGGCATCGCCGCCCAGGCCGCGGTGTCGGTGCTGCTGCCGGAGGACTGAGGATGCCGGACCGGGGAGCGTCGCTCCCCGGCTCGCCCAGTCGACCTTTCCGGCTGCCATTTCCTCTTGGCCGCACCGGCAAACCTCGTTCCGCTAGAGCGGATCGAACTGATGCTGCAGGAGGGCGGACAGGAGGCTGGCGGATTTCGGCAGCCGCGGTTCCAGCACCACCAGCGACTCGGCACAGTCCCGGACTTCGAAATGGTCCAGGATGGGGGCGTAGTGCGGACGCTCCGCCCCCATGTCATGCATCATGACACGCGGCGGCGGGCCGCTGCCGTTCCAGCACAGCGCCACTGCGAGGCAGGACGCCACCCGGAAGCGTCCGTCCACAAGGATCAGGTCGGGAAAGGGCTGCGCGCCCTCCAGCACGGGCAGGATGGTGGCAAGGTAGTTCCCCAGGGCTGCCCGGTCGTTCGGGTTCAACGGCAGGCCCCAGTTGCCGACCTTACCGATATCGGCATGGAGCATCCGCAGCCGTCCGGCCGCCAGCGCGGCCGCGACATCGCCGTCCTTCGCGACGCGCTCGATCCAACTCGCGTCGGTGTCGATCGAGACGATGTCGCCCCGTCCCAGGCGCGCCGCCTCCACGGTGGAGCCGCCGATGCCGAACTCGAGATAGTTTCGCCAGGGCCGGCCGAGTTCCCGCCGGAATAGTGCAAGCTCGACGGGTTGCATGTGGGGTACGAGGCTGGCGGGCTTCTCACTGCCCGTTGTTGCCTCAGCCCAACGCTTCCGGAACTCGGACCCATCGATCATGGAGCGAACGATCTGATCCAACCAAAGCCTGCCGCTACTCAGTGAGTCGGAATGACTGCGCAGCTCATTCGGATCTGGCTCGCGGCCAAGGATACCTCGGTACAAGGCGGAGATCACATCATCTGGCAGCAAGGATGCAGGTTTACCACTTGCCGGCACGGCATTCACTGGCACCGGCTTTCCGACAACTGTGGCGTAGAATTTAGCGGCTTCCTGCCGATCCTCTTCGATGAGACGTGCGAGGGCCTCATCATCGGGAAAGTCGAACACTGCTGGCGGGTCGGGGCATATCACCGTCCCACCAAAGCCGTGCTGATCGTAGATCTCCGGAGTGTAGTGGAGGCCCTGCTTACCAACATAGTGCCCGTAGACGGCAGAGCACATGATACGCGCCGTGCCGAGCAGCATGCCCGCGAACTGCTTGGCGCCGTCCTGTGAGGTGACCGCGAAAGGCATCCCCAGTTCCCGGTAATACTCCCTAATCTGCTTATGGGGTCGGGAACGGTAAGGAACATCCGCGATCAGCCGAAGGTACCCGTCCACCACCGGCCGCTGACGCAGCCATTGACGCCGGGGCAGCGCGAAGCCCCAATGGTGGTGCATCCGCTCCACCCTGCCACGCCAGGCCCGCTGCTGTTCCAACGTGGCGTGATGATTGCCATAGGCCGCGACATAGCCGACGCGCTCCTCCGTAAGCGCATAGGCTGCCAACTGGTCGAGGGCTGCGAGGTAGTGGGGCGACACCACCATGTCGTCCTCGAAGAAGTAGCCCAGGTCGGAGTCGAGGTCCTGGAACAGGTATCGCTCGGCCCGATCGAAGTTGAACGCGACGCCGAGGTTCCGCTCGGCCAGGTGAACCGTGCCCGCAGGCACCAGTTCCCGGAAGACGCTCACGCATTCCGAAACCGGCGCGTCCTCGGCCGTCGCTCCGTCAGCCGTGGGCAAGGCGCCGTCCTGGAACAGGTGCAGCCGAACGGGATCGAGTGGCGGCACCTGCTGCAGCAGGCTTTCGAGCACCGGTCGCAGCAGCTGTGGCCGGTTGAAGGACATGACGGCGATCGGGGTTTCCGCGGACACGGAACCCCCGGCGGATAAGGACGGCGGCAACCAACGCGCTCCCGTCAGGACCGCAAGGGATCAAGGAGGAAGCGCTCGGTAACCTCCTGCCGCGCCACCGCGTCGTCGGCCCTGGCCCAGCCCAGGCGCATCAGCCCGACGATCATCCGGCGGGGATCCTGCTGGAAATGTCCCACCTCGCGGTCGATCTGCAGCCGCAGGTCCACCACATCATCCGGCCCTGGCTCGGCCAGAATGCGGATCGTGACCGGTGCGTTGGGGTGGAGCCTCACCTTGCGCAGGCGGGGATTGTCCACCTTCGCCGTCGCGCGCCGGTGCGAGTGCTCCCAGGCGGAGACCGTCAGATGATGCTCCTCAACATGCGGCGCCCCGGTCATCTGCAGGTAGACGATCACGGGCTTGCGCCCCACGCCACTCGCTCGGAAGCGCAGCCGGCCTTCTTCGCCGTGCATCCAGGCGCCGAAGTTCTCCGCGTCGTACCAGCGCGCCGCCATGATCGCGCGCAGCGGGCGCTGCAGGTAGTCCCGTCGCGGTGGCTGTCCGGCCCTGAGCTCGGACGGCTCGAACACTTCGGCGCTTATCAGTTCAGGAACGCGGGGCGGGTTCACCGTGGAGTCGTCGCCCGTCAGCTCATCCAGCAGTGACAACAGCTCTGTGGTGACCGCCTCCCAGGTCCTGGGTCGAAACCTCTGCGCGATCTTCCTGCGGCTTTCCTCGAGGTGCTCGGGCTCACTCACCAGGCGACGGATCGTTTCCAGCCCTGACTGGAGGTTATGAGGGTCGATGTAGTGAATGAGATCGCCGCCAACCTCCGGGATCGAAGCCACCTGGGACGCGACGCAAGGGGTGCCATAAGCAAGGCTCTCGCCCACCGGCAGGCCCCAGCCCTCGGTGAAGGACGGGAAGGCGGTGAAGAGGCAGGAGCGGTAGAGCGTTGCCAGATCGTCATCCGTCAGCCCGTGCAGGACATGGATGCGGCCGTCGAGGTAGTCGGTGTCACGGAACTGCGCCATCAGGTCGTTCACGCGCCAGCCGGGCCTGCCGACGATCACCAGATCCGGCACGTCCTCGCCGGCCTGGATCATTTCCCGCCAGGCGCGGAACAGGTAGGCGTGGTTCTTCCGCACCTCGATCGTGGACACCGACAGCACGAAGCGGGTGTCGCGAAGAAAGCGGATGGCCGGTGACCAGCGCGGCGCCCCTGGCTGCGGCGGCTTGAGCGTGTGGGCAAGCGGCAGCGTCCTGACCGGCATGGCGGACAAGCCAACCTGATCGAGAAGCGTCCGGACCTCCCCTGCCGTATGCTCACTAATTGCAAGCACGAAGTCGAAGTTCAGCAGGGCGTCGCCCAGTGCCAAGCTGAAATACCAAGATAGGGAAGCTTCGCAGAACTCGCGGTGCGTAATCGGGATCAAGTCGTACAGGTAAACGCCGACCCGCAGACCCGCCTCCTTCATCCAGGCACAGCGCAGGTGGAAATCGGGAACTGCCCAGAATGCACCCAGAGCTAGGTAAGTTTGGCCTGCCAGGGGCTTCGCCGTCTGCGCGCCCGCCTCGCATTTCTCGATCAAACCGCGAAGATGGTCCTGGTCCACCTTCTCCGACGAGGCGTAGCGCAGGAGGCGGTCCAGCGACGCGCCGTCGACCAGGCGTAGCGGTTCCTCGGCAGTGCCGGTCACGAAGCGGAAGCGCGCGCCATCGTCACTCGGCAGACTCAGCAGCTGCTCAAGAATGTTGACCATAACGCGCTGTATGCCGGTAAGCGTCCGATGCACTCGCAGGAAGCAGAATAAGTCGTTCACTTCGAGGTACACGGTGTCTGACGAGCCAACCTCCTCCCACCGCGCCATCAGGCTCCTGGCAAGCTCCAACTCTCCGACGCCGAGAAGCTCCCGGTAGGCGTCTTTCGAGGGGGCAAGCTGAAGCGCGCGGCGGAACTCCTGGATGCTCTGTGCCTCCGCCCCGGTCAGGCGAAGCGCACGGCCCATCTGGACACGAGCGTCGGCATCATCCGGCCGCAGCCGTGAAGCATGGCGGTAAGCGTCCCGCGCGTCGCTCAACTGGTTCTGCTGCAGCATCGCGTGGCCAAGCTGGATCCAGATCGCCGCGTCGTCCGGCTGCACACGAAGGTAGTCGGCGTAGCCGCGGGCTGCTTCCGCCCACTCGCCGCGGTCACGGGCCACGTCGGCCAGACGTCGCAGCTCATCTGTTTCGGGTCGGCTGAGATTCGTTTCGCTGGGAACAATCCGATCGATGAGAGACGACACGCACCTTCCCCTGAACACGACCGCCCGGATCATTCATCACGGGGGTGGGAGGTAGCAGTATCATTACAGTTACGCTGTGTAGAGCGATAAGGTTACGGCAGCTGCAATCTTTGCGAGAAAACCCGTGAGGTGTGTCGCAAAGGTACAGGCAATGCTTACCGAAGCTTTAATTCTGCCTGACGATACGTTCCCTTATTTAGAATACTTAGCTGGTTGGTGGAAGGTCATCCAAAGTGCGCGCGCAGATCTGCCGGATCTCCGCCCGAACGGGACCCGGCCG
The DNA here is from genome assembly GCF_042433915.1 of Roseomonas elaeocarpi. Taxonomy (NCBI): domain Bacteria; kingdom Pseudomonadati; phylum Pseudomonadota; class Alphaproteobacteria; order Acetobacterales; family Roseomonadaceae; genus Roseomonas; species Roseomonas elaeocarpi. The sequence continues at coordinate 222,812 of NZ_JBHLUN010000015.1, forward strand.
AGGCGCATCGCGGATCGTGCTGAACCAGTGCTCCGGCGGGGACCGGCCGGCGGCACGAAACCAATCGAGCCCGCGCAGAACCGCCTCGGCAGCGGGTGGAATGCGCGGCGGGATCGGGAGCCTGTTCAGCGTGGCCCAGACCCCAGCCCAGCAACGCGCCACCGTCCAGGGATTATAGCCACCGCCGCCCGTGACGATCAGGCGGGGCGAGACCGCTCGCAGCGCCTCCACCACCGCGAAGTGGCTGTTGTTGCTCAGTGAAAGCCGCGCCAGCGGGTCCTCTTCCACGGCGTCGGAGCCGCATTGCAGCACCACGGCCTCAGGCCGGAAGTGCCGGGCGACCGGCAGGATGGCGTGCCGCAGCACCCAATCCATCTCGGTGTCGTTGAAGCCCTCGGGCACCGGCAGGTTCCGGGCATACCCACCGGCGCGGTCGTCGAGCAGGCCCGTTCGGGGCCAACGGCCGGCCTCGTGCACCGAAAGCGTGAAGACCCGCGGGTCGTCGCGGAAGGCATGTTCCACGCCGTCGCCGTGATGGGCGTCGATATCAACGTAGAGGACCCGCGTGAGGCCCGCATCCACCAGGGCGAAGAGCGCCAGCGCCACGTCGTTGAGGTAGCAGAAGCCGCTGGCCCGGTCCGGCATGGCATGGTGGGTTCCGGCGCCGGGAACGTGCACCACGCCGCCGTCGCGCACCAGGGCGGCGGCCAGGATCGCGCCGCCCGCACCGGTGGCCGGGCGGCGGAACACCTCGCGGTAGATCGGGTTGCCGTGGGCGCCCAGGTGGTGACGCTCGCGCACGGCGTCGCTCACGCCCCCGTCGCGCTCCGCGGCCTCGAGGGCGGCGACGTAGTCAGCGGTGTGGAAGCGGGTGAGTTGCTGCGGCGTGGCGAGGGGGCTGTCGCGATAGCGCGCCTCGTCCAGCCAGCCCATGGCGCGGATAAGGTCGAGTGCGGTGGAGACGCGCGGGATCGCCAGGGGGTGCTTTCCGCCATAGGTCGAGCCACGGTAGATCTCGGAGCCGATCAGGATCGGTGCCTGATTGTTGCGCGCGGGATCGTCGCCAGGCTGGTGATTGCCTGGATGATCGTTGCCAGCGCGATTGCCGTCACGGGAAACGCCGCCGGGCGGCAAGCTGCTGTCCGGCAAATCCGGGCTCCCGACGATGAGGCGGAGAACGACCTGGCGCGCCCTGAGGGACTCGAACCCCCAACCAACCGGGTAGAAGCCGGTTGCTCTGTCCAGTTGAGCTAAGGACGCCCGGGGCCGGGCTGAAGACCCGTCGCCGGAGCTTTAACGCAGATCGGCCAGCCCGGTAAACCGCCGTGCTCGACCGTGCCTCAGGCCGCCAACTGCACCTTCCGCAGCAAACCCACGGCTCGCAGCCGGCGCTTCAGTGCGTCCAGTTCTGGCGCCGGTCGGTGCGGAAGTTGTCGGCATAGGACTTGGGCTGGATCGCCGGCACCTGCGGCCGCGCCTCGACCTCGTAGTCGAGTCCCTCGGCCTTGGCGTAGGCGACCGCGGCCTCCAGCGTTTCGAAGTGGAGGCTGACCTCGCGGCTCATGTCGGTGCTGCCCCACCAGCCGGTCAGCGGATCGATGCGCTTGGGCACCTTGGGCGCGTGCTCCAGCACCCAGCCGTCGCTGCGTGACTGCCCGGACTGCGTCGCGCTCTTGGGCGGGTTGAAGATGCGGGCCTTGCTCATGGGGCGTGGTGTCCGTGCGGGCGTGGAAACGGTGGCAAGGCTTCGCTGCGCGCGGCGCGCGTGCTTCCGGAATCGGGGCGGCGGGACTCGAACCCACGACCTCCTGTACCCAAAACAGGCGCGCTACCAGGCTGCGCCACGCCCCGAGCCGGAACGGCGCCGACACTGCGAGCAGCGCCGGATGCGGCGGAACCTATGGGCTGCCGGAGCGCCGCGCAAGGCCGCGCGCCTGCGAGGCGACGCCCGTGATGTGCCAGCGTGAAGGCTGCCGGGCAGCCTGATGACCTCCTGCGATTTGAACATCCGGCTCCGGCCTAAGGCCGAAGCTGCCTCGCCCAGGCCAGATGTCTCACCGCACGGACGGGCCGCGGTCCGCGAGGTCAGCCCGCCGCGATGCGGGTGATCCCACCCATCCAGGGGCGCAGCACCTCGGGCACGGTGATCGAGCCATCCTCCGCCTGGTGCATCTCCATCACCGCGATCAGGGCGCGACCCACCGCGACGCCGGATCCGTTGAGGGTGTGCACGAAAGCCGGCGCGGCGGGCTTCTTCGCGCCGGCTTCCTCGCGCGGGCGATAGCGGGCGTTCATACGGCGCGCCTGGAAGTCGCGGGTGTTGGAGCAGGAGGAAATCTCCCGCCACGCCCCCTGCCCCGGCAGCCAGACCTCCAGGTCGAAGGTCTTGGCGGCCGAGAAGCCGGTATCGCCGGAGCATAGCACCACGCGCCGCCACACCAGCCCGAGCTCGGTCAGGATGTGCTCGGCGCATTCCGTCATGCGCTCGTGCTCGGCATCCGAGTCCTCGGGCCGGGTGATCGCGACCATCTCCACCTTGGGAAACTGGTGCTGCCGCAGCATCCCGCGCGTGTCCCGCCCGGCCGAGCCGGCCTCGGAGCGGAAGCTCGGGCTGAGCGAGGCGAGCCGCACGGGGAGCGCCGCCTCGGGCAGGATCTCGCCCGCCACGGTGTTGGTCAGCGGCACCTCGGCGGTCGGGATCAGCCAGCGCCCGTCGGTGGTGCGGAACAGGTCTTCCTCGAACTTCGGCAGCTGCCCGGTGCCGAACATCGTCTCGTCGTTCACCAGCAGCGGCACGGTGGTCTCGGTGTACCCGTGCCGGTCCGTGTGAACCGAGAGCATCCACTGCCCGAGCGCACGCTCCAGCCGCGCCAGCGGGCCGCGCAGCACCGTGAAGCGCGCCCCCGCCAGCTTGGCCGCCGTGGCGAAGTCCATCATCCCCAGCGCCTCGCCCAACTCGAAGTGCTGCTTGGGCGTGAAGGGCAGGTTCGGCTGGGCGCCGTGCTGGCGCAGCACCACGTTGTCGGATTCGTCGGTCCCGTCGGGAACGTCGTCGTCCAGGCGGTTCGGCAGTTCGGCCAGCGCCTTCCGCAGGGCCTCGTCGGTGCGAGCCAGCGCGTCGCCGGCGATCTTGTCGGTCGCCGCAAGCGTCGCGATCATCCGCTCCGCTTCCTCGTGCTGCCCGGCGGCCTTGAGCTGCCCAACCTCGCGGCTCTTCTTGTTACGAACGGCGCGGGCTTCCTCGACCGCCGTGGTGGCGGAGCGGCGAGCCGTGTCGATCGCGAGGATGCTGTCCGCCACGGGCTGGAGGCCACGCCGGGCCATGGCGGCGTCGAAGCTGGCGGGATCGGCGCGCACGGCGCGGATGTCGTGCATGAAATCAGACCTTAGCGGGCGGCTTGGGCTTGGCCGGGCGGTTCATCCAGACGGACGCCACGATCGAAAGCTCGTACAGGGCCAGCAGCGGCACCGCGAGGCCGACCTGGCTGATCACGTCGGGCGGCGTCAGCACGGCGGCCGCGATGAACATGCCCACCACGGCGTAGCGCCGGCCACGCCGGAGCTGATCCACCGACACGATACCGACCTTGGTCAGCAGCGTCAGCGCCACCGGCAGCTGGAAGGCCACGCCGAAGGCCAGGATCATGTGCATCACGAGCGAAAGGTACTCGCTCACCTTGGCTTCGAGCTGCACCGGCAGCCCGCCGGCGCCGGTGGGCGTCTCGAAGGAGATGAAGAACCGCCAAGCCAGCGGGAAGATGAAGTAGTAGGCCAGCGCCGCGCCCGCCACGAACAGGATCGGCGAGGCGATCAGGAAAGGCGCAATCGTGCGCTTCTCGCTCTTGTAGAGGCCGGGCGCGATAAACAGCCACAGCTGCGTCGCCCACATGGGGAAGCTGACGAACACCGCGCCGAAGAAGCCAACCTTCAGGTAGGTGAAGAAGGCCTCGTAGAGCGCGGTGAAGATCATCCGCCGCTCACCGCCACCCTGGTGCTGCAGGATGTCGGCCAGCGGCCGCGCCAGGAAGCCGTAGATCTGAACCGAGAAGTAGTAGCAGACCGCGAAGGCGATCAGGAAAGCGCCGAGTGACCAGAGCAGCCGGGTGCGCAGTTCGAGCAGGTGCTCGATCAGCGGCATAGGCTTGTCGTCGATCGTATCGTCCGGGTCGCGGGCCACTGTCGGTCTTTGTGTCTAGGGCGCGGCCGCGGCCGGCGAGGAAGCCGGCGGCACGGCGGGCGCGGTCAGGTGGAAGGCCGGATCAGGGGCGGGGAAGCGGGCTTCGCCACCCATGGTTCAGGCGGTGTGGATGTCGTCGGCCGCTCTGGCCGGGTTGCGCGCAACCGTACCAGCGGGGGCGGCGGGAGGACTTGCGGGGGGTGCGGCTGGCGCCGGCGCGGTACCCGCGGCCGGGGCGGCGGTCTGCACCTCCTCCGGTGCCAGGGGCGGGAGCGACCAGGCCGCCGCGGATGGCGCTTCGGGAACAACCGGCGCCGTCGTGGCTGGCGCGGAAACCGGTTCAACCGGCGCCGGTGCCGCGGCCACCGAAGCGGCCGGAGGCACGGGCGTGGACGGCACGGTGGCCGAGGGCGCGAGCGGATCGAGCCCCCTGGCCGGCTGCGCCGCTTCCGTCGGCAGGTTGGCGGCGACGCGCGCCGGGTCCGGGTCAGCGGCCACGGCGGTCGCGTCCGTTCCCGCCGCGGCGGGCGCCTCGGCCACCGGCACCGCCGGGGTGGCGGGCGCCACATCGGCAGAGGGCGTCGGCGGCTGCGCCCGGAACGGGTCGTCGCGCAGCGGGTTCTCCTCGAAGGTCTTCTTCAGCGAACCGTCGGCATCGACCGTGCGCTGGATCTCGCCCTTGAGGTCGAAGTTGCGGATGTCGCGGATCTGGTCGCGCACGTCCTCCAGCTTCGCTTCGCGCACCACCTCGTCGAGGTGGCCCTGAAGCTCGCCGGCCATGCGGCGCAGCTTGCCGATGCCCTTGGCGACGGTGCGGATGGTGTCGGGGAGATCCTTGGGGCCGATGACCACCACCGCGACGACGACGATCACGGCGATCTCGGACCAGGCGAGGTCGAACATGCTTCTCCGCTCAAGCCCCCATGCAAATCGGACCCGGAACCAGCCGAGGCCCTGGCCAAGCCCTTGGGGCCATCCCCGTTAGCAGGAACGCCCCGGCCCGCCAATGCGCGGACATCCCTTCCATCTAGGACGCCGGCCCCCGGGCCGGAAGGGCCCCTCCCGGCGGGAGACGGCCAGTACGATCAGGCAAGGGTGCGGCGACCACGCCGCTCAGCCCCAGGTGATCAGCCCCGGGTGAGCGGCGCCGCGTCCATCCCCACCAGTTCCTCGCGCCGGGGCAGTTCCGCCAACGAACGCAGCCCGAACTGTTCCAGGAAGCGCGGCGTGGTGCCCCAAAGCACCGGCCGGCCGGGCGACTCCTTGCGCCCGCGCGGCGCGATCAGCCCGGCCTCGAGCAGCGCCTCGAGGGTGTTCTGCCCCAGCGAGGCGCCGCGAAGCTCCTCGATCTCGGCGCGCGTGACCGGCTGGCGCCAGGCGATCGCCGCCAGCGCCTCCATGGCCGAGCGCGGCAGGCGCTTGGGCGTTTCGATCACCCGCGTCAGCGCGGGGGCGAGGTCGGGCGCGGTGCGGAAGGCCCAGCCGCCCGCGACCTCGCGCAGCTCGACGCCGCGCCCGGCATAGCGGTCGCGCAGCGTTTGCAGCAGCGCCCGCGGGTCGATGTCCAGCAGGTCGCCGGCCGCGCCCGCCTCCGTGCCGGCATTGCCGAGCGCCTGCGCCAGCTGCGCCACCGTCACCGGCCGGTCCGCGGCGAAGAGCAGGGCCTCGGCGAGGCGCAGCGCGCGATCAGTTTCCATGGGCTTGTTCTCCATCCCCTGCGCCGCCCAGCCGCGTGGCGCGCAGATGGATCGGGCCGAAGCCGTGTTCCTGCCGCAGTTCCAGCCCGCCGTGGCGCGCCAGCTCCAGGCTGGCGATCAGCGTGGAAGCCAGGGCGGCGCGGCGCTCCACCGGGTCGATCACCGGGCCTGCCGGCAGGAAGCCCTGCAGCTCCCCCCAGTCCGGCCCGATTTCGCCGAGCAGCTGCCGCAGCCGGACCATGGCCTCGGCCACCGTCCACAAGCGGCGGACCTTGGGCACGTAGGGCCGACGGGCATTGGCACGGCGCAGCGCGGTGGCCCAGGCATGCAGCAGCGCCGGCAGGGCGGCGTCGAGCTCCCCGTCCCGCCGCTCCACCAGGGCTTCCGGTGCGCCACGGGCAAAAACGTCGGTGCCTAGCCCCGGCCGGGCGCGCAGCCAAGCCGCGCCGGCGCGCACCGCTTCCAGCTCCATCAACCGGTCGGTGAGCGAGGTGGTGGCCGCCACCGCATCCTCGTCCGGCTCCGGATCGGGCAGCAGCAGCCGCGATTTCAGCCAGGCGAGCCAGGCGGCCATCACCAGCCACTCCGCCGCGAGTTCCAGCCGGACGCGGCGGGCGCCCTCAATCACGGCGAGGAACTGTTCCACCAGGGCCAGGATGTCGATGGTGGCGAGGTCCACCTTCTGGGCCCGCGCCAGTTCCAGCAGCAGGTCGAGCGGCCCCTCGTAGCCGTCCAGCCGGAGCAGCAGCGCGCTGGGCGACGGTGGGGAGGCCGATGCCGCAGGGGGCAGCGCCTGCGGCACCAGGACGGGCGCGGAGGCGGCGCTCATGCGTAGCCGGCCGCGCGCATGATAATCCCGAAGGCGGGCTGCACGGCGAAGCGCAACAGCCAGTCCATCGGCGCCCAGGCGGGCACCAGCTGCGGCAGCACGAAAAGAACCAGCATCACCAGCAGCAGCCCGGCCCGCTCAAGCCGGAGAAAGGGGATGCCCACCCGCGGCGGCAGCAGCCCGCCCAGGATGCGCCCCCCGTCCATCGGGGGGATCGGGATCAGGTTGAACAAGCCGAGCACGAGGTTGCTCAGGATCAGGAGCGACAGGAAGCGGTACACCCACTGCGCCAGGTCGGGCGGCATGGAGAGGTCGTCCGCCACGTGACCGAACAGAGCCGCCACGAAGGCCAGCAACACGTTCACCAGCGGCCCGGCGGCCGCCACCCCGACCATGCCGAAGCGCGGGTTGTTGAGGCGCCGGATATCCACCGGCACCGGCTTGGCCCAGCCGAACATCACCTGGATCGTGCCGATCGTCAGCAGCTGCGACACCACCAGGAAGCCGGGCACCAGGATGGTGCCGACGAGATCGACGTGGCGCAGCGGATTGATGCTGAGCCGCCCGGCGCGCCTCGCCGTGTCGTCGCCGAGCCAGAGCGCCGCGAAGCCGTGCGCCGCCTCGTGCAGGGTGATCGCCAGGATCGCCGCGATTGCCGCGGCCAGGAACTCGGGAAGCCAGTCGGGCATGGCGTTCAGGCACCCGCCGCGACGGCGGGACGCAAGCGCTGCCGCGAGGCCGCGAGTGCTTCCAGCGCCCGCTCGCTCACCGGCGGGCAGGCCGACAGCACCGCGGCGTTCTCGGCCGGGATGCCAGGGCAGTGCAGCGCCACGTCGCAGCCGGCGTCGAGCGCCGCCACGGCCAGCGAGGCCGGATCGCCGCCATCCTCGTAGAGCGCCCGCATCGCGAGGTCGTCGGTCAGCAGCAGCCCCCGGAAGCCAATCTCACCCCGGATTACCCCGTTGATCACGCGCGGCGACAGCGTGGCTGGCCGTTGCTCATCGAGCGCGGCGTAGAGCAGATGCGCCGTCATGCCCCAGAACCCTTGCCCGCCATCCGCGGCACACAGGGCGCGGAAGGGCGCGAAATCGGCCTCCAGCGCCTCAATGCCGGCGGCGACGCGCGGCAGCGTCAGGTGGCTGTCCGCCAGGGCGCGCCCGTGTCCCGGCATGTGCTTGAGCACCGGCACGCAGCCCGCCGCCCGCAACCCCGCCGCGGCCCGGGCGCCGAGCCGCGCGACCGTTGCCGGATCATCCCCGAAGGCACGGTCACCCACGATGTCGTGCGCACCGGGCTGCCGCAGGTCCAGCACTGGGGCGCAGACCACGTCGAAGCCCTCCGCCCGGCAGGTGGCGCCGAGCGCGCGGTAGTTCCGCTCCACCGCCTCGGGATCGTCCCCGAAGCTGCCGGCGGCCGGAAATGCCGGCCAGTGCGGCGGCCGCAGCCGCGCCACCCGGCCGCCTTCCTGGTCCACCAGGATCGGCGCGTCCTCGCCCAGCACCTCACGCAGCGAGGCGGTCAGCCGACGCAGCTGCGCCGGATGGTCGATGTTGCGGCCGAACAGGATGACGCCCAGCGGCGGGCTGCGCCGGAAGAGCTCGCGCTCCTCGGGCGTCAGCTCCGTTCCGGCGATCCCCAGGATGGCGGCCCGCGGCGGCAGACCCGGACGGCTCATCCGCCGATGGCCGCGCAGGCGGGCGCGCCCTTGGTCTTGGCGGCCTCGCAGAAGGCGCGCGCCGCGTCGTGATCCCGGAAGCCGCCGGTGCGCAGCCGCCACATGGTGGGCTGCCCTTCCCGCTCGAAGCGGATCACCTGCGGACGGCGATCGGCCAGGAGGTCGCCGAGGCGGCCCTTCAGCCGCGCCCACTCGGCGCGCGCCGCTTCCTCGCTGCCCAGGGCGCCGAGCTGCACCACGGCACTGCCCTCGGCCGCGCGCGAGGCGGGTTCGGGCGGGCGGGCGGCGGCCGCAGTGGGGCGGGGTGCCTCGGCGGGCGGCGGGGCGCTGACGGCCGGAGCCGCCTCACGCGGCGCGGCGGGCGCCGTTCCGGGCTGGGGCGCTGCGGCGGGCGCCTCGGGCGACGGCTGCGCCGGCGGGCTCTGCGGCGGCTGTGGCTGCATCTGGGCTTGCGCCTGTGCCGCCTGGCGTGCCGCCACCGTGGCCTGGCGCAAACCGTTCAGGTCAGGGCGCTCGAACTCCGGCGCCACCTGCGGTTGCGCGGGCGCCGCCGGGGTGGTCCCGCGCCTCTGCGGCTGGTTCTGGGTTTCGAAGATGCGCTCGCCCTGGTTGGCGACGCGCAGTCCCCCCGGGTCCTCCGGCTTGACGCGCAGCGGCCGCGTGTCGGCCTCGACCGTGGGCACGCCGCTGCTCACGGCGCGCGTCAGCCCCCAGACCGCCAGGGCACCCACGCCCATGGCCCCAAGGATGGCCGCCGCCACCACCGTCATACGCCACGGGAACCCGCCCCCCGAGGACGGACGCTGAACGCGATAGGAAGGCGCCGAAAGCTCGCTCACCGCATCTCCTCGACTGGCGTCACCCCCATGACGCGCAGGCCCGAACGGATCACCGTGGCCGTCGCGGCCACGAGGGCGAGCCTCGCGGCGGTGGCGGCCGGGTCATCCTCCCGGATGAAGCGCAGAGTCGTGTCATCGCGACCCCGGTTCCACAATAGGTGAAAGTCGGCCGCCAAGTCACCCAGGTAGAACGCGATCCGGTGCGGCTCGCGCGCCTGGGCGGCCTGCTCCACCGTGCGCGGCCAGCTCATGATGCGCCGGATCAGCCCAAGCTCCGCCGGGTCGCGCAGGGCATCGAGCGCGGTGGCCGCCAGCGTCTCCACCCCCGGCTCGCCGGCGGCGCGCAGCACCGAGCGGCAGCGGGCATGGGCGTACTGGACGTAGAAGACCGGGTTGTCGCGCGACTGCTCGACCACCTTGTCCAGGTCGAATTCCATCTGCGCGTCGGCCTTGCGCGTCAGCATGGTGAAGCGCACCGCGTCGCGCCCGACCTCGTCGAGCAGGTCGCGCAGCGTCACGAAGGTGCCGGCGCGCTTGCTCATGCGCACCGGCTCGCCGTTCTTCATCACCTTGACGATCTGGCACAGCACCACGTCCAGCGGCACGGCGCTGTCCGACAGCGCCGCGGTGGCCGCCTTCATGCGCGACACGTAGCCGCCGTGGTCGGCGCCCCAGACCTGTACCAGCTCGACATGGCCGCGCGCGATCTTGTCGGCGTGGTTGCCGATGTCGTTGGCGAAGTAGGTGTTGGAGCCGTCCGACTTGCGCAGCGGCCGGTCCACGTCGTCGCCGAACTGGGTGGAGCGGAACAGCGTCTGCGGCCGCGGCTCCCAATCGTCCGGCGTCTTGCCCTTGGGCGGCTCCAGCACGCCTTCATAGACCAGCCCCTTGGCGGCAAGGTCGGCGATCGCGCGGTCCGCCACGCCCGCCTGCACCAGCGCCGCCTCGCTCACGAACACGTCCTGCTCGACGCCGAGCAGCGCCAGGTCCTCGCGGATCGCGGCCATCATGCTCTCGATGGTGACGCGGCGCACCTCGGCCAGCCACAGCGCCGGGTCGGCCGGCAGCGCTCCCGGTGCCAGCGCGTCGCCGTGCGCCGCCTTGATCGCCTCGCCCACCGGGATCAGGTACTCGCCCCGGTACTGGAGGCCGCCGGGCACCAGCGCCTCGAACTCCTCATCCGAAAGCTTGGTGCCCAGCGCCTGCAGGTAGCGCCAGTAGGCCGCCCAGGCGAGCGCCTGCACCTGCGCGCCCGCGTCGTTGACGTAGTATTCCTTGGTGACGTTGTAGCCGCTCTTGAGCAGGAGGTTCGCCAGCGCGTCGCCTACCACGGCACCCCGGCAATGGCCCACATGCATCGGCCCGGTGGGGTTGGCGGAGACGTATTCCACGTCGATCTTGCGCTTGCCGCCCAGCGTGCTGTCGCCGTAGCCCTCGCCAGCGGCCAGCACCGCCGGCACCTGGGCGCGGATCACCGCCTCGGGCAGGCGGATGTTCACGAAGCCGGGGCCGGCCGGTGTCGCCTCCGCCACCAGCTCCGAAGCCGCGAGGCGCCCCGCCAGCTCGGCCGCCAGCTTCGGCGGCGGCATCTTGGCGAGCTTGGCCACCACCAGCGCCGCGTTGGTCGCCATGTCGCCGTGCGAGGGGTCGCGCGGCGGCTCCACCAGGACGCGGGCGAAGCTGTCCGCCGGCAGCTCCGGCAGGATCTGCTGGAGCTGCGACACCACCTCGGCGCGCAGAAGCTGGAAGATATCCTGGGACATTTGAAGTTTCTCTAGCCGGGAATGTTCGGGTCGGTCAGGCGACGATGCTCTTCGAGCGCGAAGCGGTCGGTCATGCCGGCGATGTAGTCGCAAACCACCGCCGCGGTGGCGGCACTGCCCGGCACCCCGGCACGGGCGCGCCATTCGGGCGGCAGCATGTCCGGACCACCGTGCAGCAGGGCGAACACCACCTGCAAGGCGCGCTTGGTCTTGCCCGCGGTGCGGTTGACGCGCCAGTGGCGGTACATGCGCTCCCGCAGGAAGCTTCGCGTTTCCTCGTTCAGCGCGGTCATGCGGGCGGAAAACACCACCACCGGGCCGCCGGCATTGCGGATGTCGTCGGCGCTTCGCGGCTTGAGGATGTCGAGCCGGCGGCGGGCCTCGGCCACCACGTCGATCACCATGGCGTTGATCACGCGGCGGATCGTTTCCGCCGCCAGCCGCCCCCGCGACACGTCGGCCGGCGCCTCCGCCCGCGCCGCCGCCAGCGCCTCGCCGATCAGCGGCAGCTGCGCCACCTCGTCGAGCGTGAAGACCCCGGCGCGCAGCCCGTCGTCGAGGTCGTGGTTGTTGTAGGCGATGTCGTCCGCGATCGCCGCCGCCTGCGCCTCGGCGCTGGCATGGGTCGTGAGGTCCAGCGGATGCATCGCGTCGTACTCGGCGATAAAAGCGGCGGGCTTGCGCAGCGGCCCGTTGTGCTTGGCCAGGCCTTCCAGGGTTTCCCAGGTCAGGTTCAGCCCGTCGAAGCGGCTGTAGCGGTGCTCCAGCGTGGTGACGGCCTTCAGGCTCTGGGCATTGTGGTCGAAGCCGCCCCAGGGGCGCATCAGCCCGCTCAGCGCTTCCTCGCCCGCATGGCCGAAGGGCGGGTGGCCCAGGTCGTGCGCCAGCGCCAGCGCTTCCGCCAGGTCCTCGTCCAGGCGCAGCTGCCGGGCGATGGAACGCGCGATCTGCGCCACCTCGATCGAGTGCGTCAGCCGTGTCCGGAAGGCATCGCCCTCGTGATAGATGAAGACCTGCGTCTTGTACTGCAGCCGTCGGAAGGCGGTGGAATGGATGATCCGGTCGCGGTCGCGCTGATAGGGCGAGCGCGCGCCGCCATCGCCTTCCGGGTGGAGCCGCCCGCGCGAGCGCGCCGGATCGACCGCCCAGGGGGCCAGGCCGGAGGCCGGCGCGGCGGCCGGCACGCCGCCCGCCCCCTCCTGACGCCCGGCGGTTAGGCCCGCCTCGGCCGCGTCTCGATGTTCGGGGTTGGGCCCGGCTGGCTGGTCCTGCACGGTGTCTGCTCGCGTCGGGCTTGGGAAAGGGGTTGGGCCGTAGCATCGGCGCCGCGCGGCCGGCAAGTGCGCTCTGGTCAGGCCATGTTCCCGGCGCGGCCCAGCACCGGCTGCGCCGGGTTCCGCGGCCTTGGTGGAAAACGGTGGCGGAAATCGCTATCTGCGAGGTTGATCGGAGTGCCAGACACCATGCCGGACGGTAGCCAGACCCCCACCCTCCCCGCCTTCCGCGCCACGCCGCGGGCGCAGCGCGAGATCGCGTCCATCGCCCGGCGCGAGAACCGCCCCGGTGCCGGCCTGCGCCTGTCGGTGGAGGCCGGCGGCTGCTCCGGCATGCAGTACCGCTTCGAGCTGGCCGATGCCCCCGAGGCCGAGGACACCGTGATCGCCGCCGGGGAAGACGGCGCACCGGTCTTCATCGACCCGGTTTCGCTGGAGTTCCTGGGCGGCGCCGAGCTGGACTGGACCGACGCGCTGATCGGCGCCCACTTCGCGGTGCGCAATCCGCAGGCCGTGTCGGGCTGCGGCTGCGGCGTCTCCTTCTCGGTCGGTTAAGCGGCGCCCAGACCCTTGCGTCTCTGCACCTTCAACGTGAACTCGGCGCGCAAGCGCGCGCCGCATCTCGCCCGGCTGCTCCGGCGGCACGAACCCGACCTCGTCTTCCTCCAGGAACTCAAGTGCCGCACCGAGGAGTTCCCGGCGGCCGAGTTCGAGGCCATGGGCTACCGCGTCCGCGCCGTCGGCCAGCCCGGCGGGCGCAACGGAGTCGCGGTGCTGGGCCGCATCGACTTCGAGGTGGTGGGCGAGGAACTGCCCGAACTGCCGGAGCCGCCCGAGGCCGCCGACGACCATGCCCGCTTCATCGAGATCCGCGCGGCCGGGCTGAACGCGGTCGGCATCTACCTGCCCAACGGCAATTCCGGCGGTGCCGCCGGCTACCGCTACAAGCTGCGCTGGATGGAGCGCCTGCGCGCCGTGGCGGCGGAACGCCTCGACAGCTTCACGCCGCTGGCGATCCTGGGCGACTTCAACGTTTGCCCGACCGACGAGGACTTCGCGCCCGGCGGCATGTCGCCCACCGACGCGCTGGTGCGCCCCGAGAGCCGCGCCGCCTTCCGGGGGCTGACCAATCTCGGGCTGACGGATGCCATGCGCGCCCTGCACCCGCGCGAGCGCCTCTACACCTACTGGGACTACGGCCCGGCCTTCGAGCAGAACCGCGGGCTCCGCATCGACCATGCCCTGCTCTCGGCTGAGCTGGCGGAGCGGCTGACCGCCTGCCACGTCGATCAGGAAGCCAGGTCGGAGGAAAGCCCCTCGGACCACGCGCCGGTGCTGTTCGACCTGCGGGACTGAGACACCGCGCCTCGGGTCAGGCATGGCGCCGGGGCAGAGCTTTTTTACCACCCAGCGGCGCGAAGCGAGTTCTTCCTCCCCGAGTTAAGACACCGGGGAGGACGCACCATGTCGCTGCTTCACAGCCTGACCTGCCGCCGCTGCTTCAGCGGCTCGCTGATGGCCACGGCCGTCGCGGCGCCACTCGCCACGCTGTTCGGCACCCGCGGTGCGAAGGCGCAGAACAGGCCGGAAGCGCCGCCACCGGGTGACCCGCTCTCGACGCGCAGCCACGTGCTCGACACCGGCGCCGACGCGCTCCAGCGCAAGGCGCCGCTCGACGCGATGAGCGCCTACCTGAACGGCTTCCACTTCTACGCCGACGACATGGGGCGGCAGGTGGAGGCCAGCCACTACTGCACGCACCTGACGGAAGACTTCCACCAGTGCGTCATCTTCAGCTCGAACCAGCCCGACGCGAAGCTGATCGGCATCGAGTACATCGTCAGCGAGAAGGTGTTCCGCTCCCTTCCCGAAGACGAGAAGAAGCTCTGGCACAGCCACGACTACGAGGTGAGGTCCGGCGAGCTCGTCGCGCCGGGCCTTCCCGACATCGCCGAGCACGCCTTGATGAAGGACCTCGTCACCACCTACGGCAAGACATGGCACACTTGGCAGATCGACCGCGATCCCGCTTTTCCGATGGGCATTCCGCAGCTGATGATGGGCTTCACCGCCGATGGCCAGATCACCCAGGGGATGCTCGACGACCGGGATAAGCGCTTCGACCTGTCCTTCATGGCGCAGCGGAAGAACCGCGAGGACATCGCCGCGCCGCAGCCGGTCGCGGGTGCCAATACCTGGCAGTCCGGCACGGTTCCGCAGCTGAAGCTGGAACAGGTTCCGGTCCGGAACCGCCGGACCTGAGGCGCAACGGGGCCCGTCACCCCGCCGGCAACATCATTGCCTGCCCCGCGGCAAGGCGCTGTGCCACCGCCGGGGCTTCGGAGCCGCAGGCACCGCGTGGCCAGAACGCCAGGCGCTGACGCCCTCCCGGCCGCGGCCCGCCTCAACCCTCCCGGCGGAAGGTCAGCACCAGCACGTCCCGGTGCCCCGGCTGGGCAGGATCGAGGGGCAGCACCGGGGTCACCCCGTGCCACACCCGGTGGTCGTCGAGCAGAACACTGTCCAGTGGCTGTTCGAGCGTGAAGCTTTCCTCGCCCGCGCGCCCGTCCACCCGGATGCCCGTCACGCCGCCTTGAACGTTGTGGCGCCCGATCAGCGTCACCAACACGTAGTCCACGCCGTCGCGGTGCATGCCCTCGGGCGTCGGCTTGCCCTGGGCCTCGCCACGCGCTTCGATGCGGAACTGGTGCATCTCGATCAGCCATTCCGCGCCGGGCGACAGGTGATCGAACACCGCGCGCGCGGTCCCGAGCAGCGCCCTCAGCGCCTCGCCGCCCGCGACCTCCTCGGTCACCGGCTCGAACCACCGCTCAAGTCCGCCGTTCAGGGGATTGTGGTGCAAGGTCTGGTAATGCGGCCGGTCCGGCAGCCGCCCGACCTCACCGCCCGGGGCGGCGTGGAAGGCCGCGTGCCGGCGCAGGCGGTAGCGCCCGCCATCGGCCATGTAGGTGTCGGGGCGCAGATCGTCCCAGCTCCGCGCGAAAGCCGCCCAGGCCTCGCCCTCCAGTCGACCGGCCGCAGCCTCGCGAAGCGCCGCCGGTTCCACGAAGGCATGGCCCTGCGCGCGGATCGTTTCGACAGCGGCGGCCAGCGCGGGGTGGCGCGGGCCGGCCGCTTGCCCAGCCGCTTGCCCATCGGGGCCGCCGGCGGGCTCCCGCCCGGATTCCGTGCCGCTCATCGCCTTCGCGTCCATCGTCCCTGTCCTGGTTGTCCGCCCGCCGGCGACCTGTGCCGCCGGCCCGTCACTCGCACGACCGCGCCGGGCCGCTACCCGGCCACAGACTCGCGCCGCGCCGCCTCGATCACGGCCTTCATCCGCGCCACCACCGGCGCCAGGCCATCGAACACCGCCTGCCCGATCAGGAAGTGGCCGATGTTCAGCTCCACGATGTCGAAACAACGCGCAAGCTCCGCCGCCGTATCGTAGTCCAGCCCGTGACCCGCGTGGCATTCCATGCCCAGCGATTGGACCAGCCGCGCCGCCTCGATCAGACGGCGATGCTCCTCCGCCCGGGCCGCCCCGCTGTGCTCGCAGTAGGTGCCGGTGTGCAGCTCCACCGCTCCGGCACCCAGCCGGGCGGCCGCCTCGACCTGGCGTGCGTCCGGGTCCAAGAACAGCGACACCCGCGTGCCGACGCCGCGCAGGGCGGACACCACCGGCCGCAGCACCGCTTCCAGCCCCGCCGCGTCGAGCCCGCCCTCGGTGGTCACCTCGGCACGGCGCTCCGGCACGATGCAGGCGGCATGGGGTCGCGCGTCCACGGCGATACGCGCCATCTCTTCGGTGGCCGCCATCTCCAAGTTGATCGGCGCGGTCAGCTCGCGCCGCATCGTGGCCAGGTCCGCGTCGCGGATGTGCCGGCGGTCCTCGCGCAGGTGGATGGTGATGCTGTCGGCCCCTGCCGCCAGCGCCACGCGCGCCGCCGCCAGCGGATCGGGGTGGGTGCCGCCGCGGGCGTTGCGCAGGGTGGCGACGTGATCGACGTTCACGCCCAGCCGAATCGGGTTCATGGGGTCTTCAGGCTCCAGGGTGGGCGCGTCGCGTTGCCATCTCGTTCGCCATCCGCAGGGCGGCCAGCAGCGAGCCCGGATCGGCCCGCCCCGTGCCCGCAATGTCGAAGGCGGTGCCATGATCGGGCGAGGTCCGCACGATCGGCAATCCCAGGGTGACGTTGACGCCGCCGTCCATGTCCAGCGTCTTGAGCGGGATCAGCGCCTGGTCGTGGTACATGCACAGCGCCGCGTCGTAGCCGGCACGCGCGCGGGGCGTGAACATGGTGTCGGAGGGCAGCGGCCCCCTCGCCTCCACGCCGGCCTGGCGCAGCGCCGCCACGGCGGGGGCGACGATCTGCTCGTCCTCCTCGCCCATGCTGCCGCTCTCGCCCGCATGGGGGTTCAGCCCGGCCACGGCGAGTCGCGGGCGCGCCACGCCGAAATCCTCCCGCAGGGCGCGCGCCAGGGCGAGGCCGGTCCGCACGATCTCCTCCGTCGTCAGCTCCGCCAGCGCGCGGCGAAGCGAAACATGGATCGTCACCGGCACCACGCGGAGCTCCGGCGAGGCCAGCATCATCACCGGCGCCTCGGCCACGTCGCACAGGGCGCCCAGGTATTCCGTATGCCCGGGGAAGCGGAAGCCGCTCTGGTAGAGCGTCGCCTTACTGATCGGGTTGGTCACCACGCCCCCCACCTGCCCGGCCCGCGCGAGACGCACCGCCGTTTCGATCGAGCTCAGCACCGCTGGCGCGTTGGCCGGGTCCGGGGTGCCGGGAACTGTCCTGGCGGTCAGCGGGATGGGCAGCACCGGCAGGGCGCGTGCGAAGACGGCGGTGGCCGCGGCCGGGCTTTCCACGACCTCGATCGGAATGGCTCGTCCCAGGGAAAGCGCCAGCGCGTCCAGCCGATCCGGATCATCCAGCGCCACGAAAACCGGGGACCTCCCGCCGATCCGCGTGGCCTCCCCCATCCCGGCGCGCAGGGCCTGCCAGGCGGCCAGCGTCAACTCGCCGCCGATGCCGGCGGGGTCGCCCACGGTCAGGGCCAGCGGGAGGGGAGATGAATCGTCCTGCACACCCCACAGTTGGGCGCGGCGCGGCGGAAATGAACATCGCCGACGGCCACATTGCTGCCCAGCGTCGCGGCGATCGCAAAAGTGTCCGGGGCCGACCCAGCCAGGGGCGCGGACACCCGGGCGGGGCCGGCGCAACAAGCCGCCGGCGGAGGTCACGCGGCAGCATCGTGGAAGCCGGGCCATCCCGCCTCATGCGGTTGGGCAGCCCGGGGCGGCACCGGACCCGAAGGTCCGGCGTCGCCCTCCGGCATCAAAGGTCGGGGTAGGAGTGCGTTTCCGCCGCCCCACCCGGATGCGTCACCGCGCCCAGGTGCGCCGGACCCACCAGCTGCGCGAACTTCCAGATCGCGCCGCTGTTGTAGTCGGTCTTGCGCGGCGTCCAGGCGGCGCGGCGCTCGGCCAGCTCCGCTTCCGTCAGCGCCACGTCGATGGTGCCGGCCTCGGCGTCGATGGTGATGCGGTCGCCGTTGCGGATCAGCGCGATCGGGCCGCCCACGGCCGCTTCGGGGCCCACATGGCCGATGCAGAAGCCGCGCGTGCCGCCGGAGAAGCGCCCGTCGGTGATCAGCGCCACCTTCTCACCCATGCCCTGACCGTAGATCGCGGCGGTGGTGCTCAGCATCTCGCGCATGCCCGGGCCGCCCTTGGGGCCTTCGTAGCGGATGACGATCACGTCGCCGGCCTTGTAGGCGCGCTGCTCCACCGCGGCGAAGGCGTCTTCCTCGCAATCGAAGCAGAGCGCCGTGCCCTCGAAGCGCTGCGTCTTCATGCCGGCCACCTTCACGATGGCGCCGTCGGGCGCGAGGTTGCCCTTCAGCCCCACCACGCCACCGGTGGGCGTGATCGCCTTCGACACCGGGTAGATCACGTCCTGGTCGGTCGGGAAGACCACGTCCTTGTGGTTCTCGGCCAGGGTCTTGCCGGTGACCGTCAGGCAGTCGCCGTGCAGCAGCCCGGCGTCGAGCAACGACTTGATGATGATCGGGATGCCGCCGACGTTGTGCACGTCGAGCGCCACGTACTTTCCGCCCGGCTTGAGGTCGGCGATGTAGGGCGTGCGGCGCATGATCGCCACCACGTCGTCCATGGTGAAGCGGATGCCCGCCTCGTGCGCCAGCGCCGGCAGATGCAGGCCGGCATTGGTGGAACCACCCGTGGCGCCCACCACGACGGCCGCGTTTTCCAGCGACTTCAGGGTCACGATGTCGCGCGGGCGGATGTTGCGGCGGATCAGCTCCATCACCGCCTTGCCCGACTCCACGGCCCAGCGGTCACGCTCCTCGTAGGGTGCGGGCGAGCCGGCGGAACCCGGCAGCGCCAGGCCGATCGCCTCGCTGACGGTGGCCATGGTGTTCGCCGTGAACTGCCCGCCGCAGGCACCGGCCGAGGGGCAGGCGGCGCATTCCAGCTCATGCAGGTCGTCGTCGGACATGTTGCCGGCAGCGTGCATGCCCACCGCCTCGAACACGTCGACCACGGTCACGTCGCGGCCCTTGAACTTCCCGGGCAGGATCGATCCGCCATACATGAACACGCTCGGCACGTTCAGGCGAACCATCGCCATCATCATGCCCGGCAGTGACTTGTCGCAGCCGGCCAGCCCCACCAGCGCGTCGTACGAATGGCCGCGCACCGTCAGCTCCACCGTGTCGGCGATGGCGTCGCGCGAGGCCAGCGAGGACTTCATGCCCTGCGTACCCATGGCGATGCCGTCGGTCACGGTGATCGTGGTGAACTCGCGGGGGGTGCCGTAGGCCTCCTTCACGCCGCGCTTGACGCTCTGCGCCTGACGGTTGAGCGCGATGTTGCAGGGCGCGGCCTCGTTCCAGCAGGTGGCGACACCCACCAGCGGCTGCGCGATCTCCTCCGCCGTCATGCCCATGGCGTAGTAGTAGGAGCGGTGCGGCGCGCGCTCCGGCCCGATCGTGACGTGGCGGCTCGGCAGGCGGGACTTGTCCCAACGGGCTTCGGACATCTGGCGACTTCCCTGTTCGTGCGGCTCTTCTCGGCGGAACCTATCCCTCAACTGCCCTCTCGCCACAACCGGGCACAGTTGCGAAGGGGTGAGAAAGATGCCGCAAGTGGTTCTGGCTGCCATGTGCGGAACAGGAAAGTCTGAAGGTGACACGACGCAATAAAATACCGCCTAGTGTCGTACCCTGACATTGGCGTCACTGCAGCCCGCAGTCTGGGCGAACTCGCCGCCGCCGGTCGCAGTGATCCTGGCAGCTGCATCCGCTCGAACCGGGTCGAGGCGGCAACACTTCCGAGCCTTAGCGTTCGGAGGAACTGACGATCTTCGGGCGTATGACTGTCAAAAGGGAGGCGTGGGGAACCCGGGGTTCGAACCGGGCGGCTCGGGCGGCGCTTGCCGGCAGGGAGGTGCGAACCTCACCCTGCCGCGGAGCAATGTTCAACGGCCGGGAAAAGACTGAAGACAGGCGTCAAGCGGCACCGACAGTTCGCAGTAACGCGAGGAAGCACTCGCTCGGCTGTCCTGACTGCGCCTCTGAAACGGTAAGTGGCGGAGGGGATGGGATTCGAACCCACGATAGGACTTGACATCCTATAACGGTTTAGCAAACCGCCGCCTTCGGCCACTCGGCCACCCCTCCGCAGGAGTGGAAAAACAACACGGCGTTGCGGGGCTGCTTCTAGCGGGCGCACCGCCCGCCGTCAAACCGTCCGGACGCGAAAGCCTGCATTCCGTTCCCAGGCCCGGCGGCGCCTCCTCAGGACAGGGCAACCTCGAAGCCGCGCCGGGTGGCGGGGCGCGCCATCATGCGCTCGTACCAGGCGCCGACATGGGGAAAGGCGTCAAAGGCGACCAAATGCTTCTCGTGCCGCCAGGCCCAGCCCAGGATGGCGAAGTCGGCCACGCTCGGCTCACCCTCGGTCGCCACGAAGTCATGGCCCGCGAGGCATCGGTCCAGCACGCCGTAAAGGCGGCGGGTTTCCGCGCCGTAGCGGGCGACGCCGTAGTCACGGGCCGGGCCCTCCGGCTGCGTCAGGAAATGATGCACCTGCCCCGGCATGGGACCGAAACCGCCCATCTGCCACATCAGCCATTCCAGCACCGGCACGCGGGCCCGCAGGTCGCGCGGCAGGAAGCGGCCCGTCTTCTCGCCGAGGTAGAGCAGGATCGCGCCCGATTCGAACACCGTGATCGGCTCGCCGCCTGGCCCCTCCGGGTCGATGATGGCGGGGATCTTGTTGTTGGGGCTGATGCGCAGAAAGTCCGGCGTGAACTGCTCGTCCTTCGAGATGTTCACGGTCTTTACGCTGTAGCGGAGACCCATCTCCTCCAGGGCCACGCTGATCTTGCGTCCGTTGGGCGTGTTCCAGGTGTGGAGCTCGATCATCGAGCCGGCCTTTCATGCTTTGGCAGGGCGTGAAAGATAGCGTGAGGCCCGCGAAGGCAGAAGGAGAGAACGCCCTGTCCACCAGCAACGGCACGCCGCCACCAGCCGCCCTGCCGCCGGCCACGACCGTCCCGCCCACGATGGCACCGCCCGCGGCGGCCGCATCCGCGCCCGGGGGACTCAGCGACGCCACGGCCCTGATGCGCTACGACGCCAACAAGAAGTCCACGCTGATCGCCTACCTGCTGTGGTTCTTTCTGGGCTGGTTCGGCGCACACCGCTTCTACCTGGGCCGGACCGGCAGCGGCGTGGCACAGCTGGTGATCACGCTCGTCTCGATCACGCTGAGCTTCGTGGGCGTCGGCGTGATCGGCTTCTTCGTGGTGGGGATCTGGGCCTTCGTGGACGCCTTCCTGATCCCCGGCATCACGCGCGACCACAACAACCGGCTGATCGCGCTGCTCGGCCGCTGAACCGGCCGCGCCCACCCCGCGCGCCGGAACGCGCGGGGCGGGACGTGGGTCAGCCCAGCTTGGCCTTGACGACCTCGTTCACCAGGGCCGGGTTCCCTTTGCCCTGCATGGCCTTCATGGTCTGACCCACGAAGAAGCCGAACAGCTTGTCCTTGCCGCCGCGGTATTCGGCGACCTTATCGGCGTTCTTGCTCATCACATCGTCCACCGCCGCCTCGATAGCGCCGGTGTCGGTGACCTGGCGCATGCCGCGCTCCTCGACGATCACGCCGGGCGCCTTGCCGGTCTCGACCATGATCTCGAGCACTTCCTTGGCGAGCTTGCCCGACAAGGTCTTGTCCGCGATCAGGTCCAGCAGCGCGCCCAGATCACCCGCCGAGACCGGCGAGTCCGAGATGTCGCGCTTGGTGCGGTTGAGTGCCGCGAAGAAGTCGCCGGTCACCCAGTTCGCCGCCTGCTTGGCATCGCGGCCGCGCGCCACTTCCTCGTAGAAAGCCGCCGTTTCCTTCTCCAGCACCAGCACGTGCGCGTCGTAGGGCGTCAGCCCGTACTCGTTGACGTAGCGGGCGCGGCGCTCGTCCGGCAGTTCCGGAAGCTTCGAGCGCAGCTCCTCGATCCAGCCCGGCTCCAGCACTAGCGGCGGCAGGTCCGGATCGGGGAAGTAGCGGTAGTCGTGCGCGTCCTCCTTGGAGCGCATGGAGCGCGTCACGCCACGCTGCGTGTCGAACAGGCGGGTTTCCTGCACGACCTCACCGCCGTCCTCCCAGACCTCGATCTGGCGGCGCGCCTCGGCCTCGACCGCCTGCATCACGAAGCGGATGGAGTTGACGTTCTTGACCTCGCAGCGGGTGCGGAAGCCCTCGCCCGCCTTGCGGACCGACACGTTCACGTCGGCGCGGAGCGAGCCTTCCTCCATGTTGCCGTCGCAGGTCCCGAGGTAGCGCAGGATCTGCCGCAGCTTGGTGACGTAGGCGCCGGCCTCCTCAGGCGAACGCAGGTCGGGCTCGCTCACGATCTCCATCAGCGCCACGCCGGCGCGGTTGAGGTCGATGAACGAGCGCGACGGGTCCTGGTCGTGCAGCGACTTGCCGGCATCCTGCTCCAGGTGGAGGCGCGTGATGCCGATCTCCTTGGTGGAGCCGTCGGAAAGCTCGATCTGGAGCTTGCCCTCGCCCACGATCGGGAACTGGAACTGGCTGATCTGATAGCCGGTCGGCAGGTCGGCGTAGAAGTAGTTCTTGCGGTCGAAGCGCGACCACGGGTTCACCTGCGCCTTGAGGCCAAGCCCCGTGCGCACTGCCTGCGCCACGCATTCCCGGTTGATCACCGGCAGCATGCCCGGCATCCCGGCATCCACGAAGGACACCTGGCTGTTGGGCTCGGCCCCGAAGGCGGTCGCCGCGCCCGAGAAGAGCTTGGCCTCGGAGGTGACCTGGGCGTGGACTTCCAGCCCGATCACCAGTTCCCACGGGCCGGTACGGCCCTCGATCGTGTAGGTCATCGACTTTCCTTCTTCGCCCAGGCGAAGACCTTCTTCTGTTCCGCTCTGAGGAAGCGTTCGTTTTCAGCAGCCGTGGCGCCGGTTTCGAACCCGAGACGCCTGGCAAGGGAAAGGAAGCCTTCGAGCGCCGGACCGCTGAGACTACCTGTGGGCACTTCTTCCATCTTCACCACGATGGCCGAGAGCAGCGGCAGCCCTTGACGGTGAGATATCAGGCAGAGTTCCCCCAGATGGTCCTTCATACGGGAACGCACCGATGCACCCCACTCGAGACCGCTGGCATGAGCCACATCCCGGTAGCTCAGGAACTCTTCGCGCTTGGCTGCCGCTAACACGGCTTCCCGCGTCCGTTCGAGATTGAGCTTGTCGCCACCCTCTCTCCGCCGCCCAAGTTCTTCCTGAGCGGCAAGGTACAGAGGGTGGCTCGTCATGCCTCGCGTTTCCGCATTGGCGATGATCTGCTGCAAGTCGCCGAGGCTTTTGCTGGTCAGATCAACGGCCATGTCACGCCGCGCCAGCCCTCACGCCCGGCAGCGCCGTGAAGTTTGCGGCCTGCTCGATGGCGGTTCCCACCGCGAACACGGTTTCCTCGTCGAACGGCTTGCCGATCACCTGCAACCCCAGCGGCAGTCCGCGCGCGTCCAGCCCGGCCGGCACCGCGAGGCCCGGCAGGCCCGCGAGGTTCGCCGTCACGGTGAACACGTCGTTCAGGTACATCGCCACCGGATCGTCCTGCTTCTCGTTGGCCGCGAAGGCGGCCGACGGCGTGGCCGGCGTCAGGATCGCGTCGACCTTGCCCCAGGCCTCGTCGAAGTCGCGCTTGATCAGCGCCCGCACCTGCTGCGCCTTGACGTAGTAGGCGTCGTAGTAGCCGGCGCTCAGCACGTAGGTGCCGATCATGATGCGGCGCTTGACCTCGGCCCCGAAGCCCGCGGCTCGGGTGCGCTCATAAAGGTCCTTCAGGTCGCCGCCCGCGTCCACGCGCTCGCCGTAGCGCACGCCGTCGTAGCGCGCGAGGTTGGAGGACGCCTCGGCCGGCGCCACGATGTAGTAGGTCGGCAGCGCGTACTTGGTGTGCGGCAGGGAGATATCGACGATCTCCGCCCCCGCCTGACGCAGCCAGTCCAAGCCCTGCTGCCACAGCGCCTCGATCTCCTGCGGCATGCCGTCCAGGCGGTACTCGCGCGGCACGCCGATGCGCAGGCCCTTCACGCCCCGCGCGCAGGCGGCGGCGAAGTCCGGCACGGCAATGTCGGCCGAGGTGGAGTCCTTAGGATCGAACCCGGACATGGAGCGGAGCAGGATCGCGCAGTCCTCGACGGTGCGCGCCACCGGCCCGGCCTGATCCAGCGAGGACGCGAAGGCCAACGTCCCCCAGCGCGAACAGCGGCCATAGGTCGGCTTGATGCCGGCGATGCCGCAGAAGGCTGCGGGCTGGCGGATCGAGCCGCCGGTGTCGGTCGCGGTCGCGCCCAGCGCCAGCCGCGCGGCCACCGCCGCGGCCGAGCCGCCAGAGGAACCGCCCGGCACCAGCGCCGTGTCCGGATCGTTGGAGCGCGTCCACGGGTTCTCCACGCCGCCATAGGCAGAGGTCGCGTTGGACGACCCCATCGCGAACTCGTCGAGGTTCACCTTGCCCAGGAACACGGCGCCGTCGCGCAACAGGTTGGCGGTGACGGTGCTCTCATAAGGCGGCACGAAGTTGCCCAAGATCTTGCTGGCCGCCGTGGTGCGGACGCCGGCGGTGCAGAACAGGTCCTTGATCGCCAGCGGCACGCCCTCGATCGGCCCGGCCTCGCCGCGCCGGCGCTTGGCGTCGGACGCCTTCGCGGCCTCCATCGCAGCATCGGCGGTCACGGTCAGGAAGGCGTTCAGGCGCGGGTTCAGCGCCTCGATGGCTTCGAGGTGCGAGCGAGTCAGCTCCTCGCTGGTGATCGCGCCCTCGTTCAGCGCGTCGACGGCGCCGCGCAGCGTGAAATCAGTGGGGCGCATTATTCGACGACCTTGGGCACGGTGAAGAAGGAGCCTTCGCGGTCCGGCGCATTGGCCAGGACCTTCTCGGGGTAGCCGCCGTCGGTCACCACGTCGTCGCGCATGCGCAGCGCCGCGATGCCGCCGCCGGCCATCGGCTCGACCCCGGTGGTGTCCACGGCCTGAAGCTGCTCGACCCAGGCCAGGATGCCGTTGAGCTCCCCTTGCAGGCGCGACACCTCGTCCTCCTCCAGGTGGATGCGGGCGAGCGACGCGACGCGCCGGACGGTGGCGGTATCGAGCGACATGTTCGGGAAACAACCCCAGTTCAAACAGAGATAGCACAACGCGCGGAAGTCCTCAGGAGCCCAGGCGGAGGCCGGAAGTCAAGGCCCCTGCCATCCGCCGGAGCCATCCGCGATGGCAATCCGCTGCGACCATCCGCTTGGGCCACCCGCCGGGCCGAAGCCGGCCGGCGGCGGGAAGCGGCATGGCCGGGGGCCCGGGCAGCGGAGGTCCGGGTCGCGGTCCCTCGCCCGGCCAGAACGTCCGCCACTGCACCGAAGCGGCATCTAAAGGTAACGCTCGCGCATTTGCGGGTCGCATCAGATGGGGGAAGCACCCATTCTGGACCTTGCTGCGTTGCCGCACCTGATGGCGACCAAGCTATTTCAACGTTCAGGATGACGATCTGCATGCAGCCAAACAACGATACAACCGTCGACGCGCGTTCCTTGCCCGCTTCGCGCCCGCGCCGGCTGGTATCGTTTTTCCTGGTGCTGAGCCTCGTCCTGCTGGTCCCTCCGCGCTTCTCCGTGGCGCAGGAAAGCGCCCATCCGGCCGCCGCACCGGCCCAGACCGCCGAGAACGGCAACATGACCGCCGATCAGGCCCGTCGTGCCCTCGACGTCCTGCAGAACGACGCCCGCCGGCGCGAGGTCATCGACGCGCTGCGGGCCATCGCCCAGACCGCGCCAGCCAGCGGGGGAACCAGTGCCCCGGCGGCAAGCTCGCCTGCCACCGCATCCGGAACAGCGGGTGCGGCGGCTCCGACCGCCGGCACACCAGCCGCCGCGCCGGGGACGGGCGCCCCTTCCCCCGCGGCAGCGGCGCCCGCGGCCGGAGCAGCCGCTGCCCCGGCCGCTGCGGATCCCGACAAGGTGTCGCTGAGGGCCGACGGCCTGCTGGCGCAGCTGCTGCTGGCCATGTCGGGCTGGCTGACCGCGATCTCCGCGCAGATGGCGGCGGCCGGGCGGGCACTGAGCAATGTTCCGCTGATCTGGGACTGGGTGGTGCGGACCGCCACCAACCCCTTCGCGCAGAGCACGGTGCTGAACGTGGGCTGGCGCCTGGCGCTGGTGCTGCTGCTGGCCTGGACCGCCCGGCGCCTCACCTCGCGCGCCCTGCGGCGCCCGATGGCGGCGCTGATCAGACGCGCACGGGGCAAGGCGGAGGAACGGCAGCGGATCAAGGCGCTGAACGACGGCGTCGTGCCCGACGCGAACAGCATGGCCAGCCGCGCGGAGCTGCGCTTCCTGCGCCGCTTTCCGCTGGCGATCCTGCGCCTGGTCCTGGAGCTGATCCCCATCGCGGTCTTCGCGGCCGTAGGGAACCTGCTGCTCGCGACGCCTCTGAACGACGGCTGGACGGTGCCGCTGGTGATTTTGGCGGCGGTGAACGCCTACGTCATCCAGCACGTGATCATGGCCTTCGGGCGGATGCTGGTGTCGCCGGACTGCCACGAGCTGCGGCTGTTCCGCATGACCGACGAGACGGCCGCCTATTCCGAGGTCTGGCTCGCCCGCATCAGCCGCGTCGCGATCTACGGCTTCGCGGTGCTGCAGATCGCCCGCGTGCTCGGCCTCTACGAGGCGGCCTACATCGCCGCGACCCGGCTGGTGGTGCTGGTGAACCACCTGCTGATGGCCGTGGTGGTGCTGCAGTGCCGCCGCGGCGTGGCCGAGGCCATCGCGGCACCGCACGGCGCCACGGGCGTCTGGCCGCGGGTGCGCAACCGCCTGGCCTCGGTCTGGCACATCGCGGCGGTCTTCCTGCTGCTGGCGCTGTGGTTCGTCTGGGCCGTCGAGATCCAGAACGGCTACAGCCTGCTGCTGCGCTACTTCGGCGCCACGATCCTGGTGCTGGTGGTAGCGCGGCTGGTGGGCATCGGCGTGATCGGGCTGCTGGACCGCGTGTTCCGCATCCAGCCCGAGATGGCGGAAAAGCTGCCCTTCCTGGAAGCGCG
Organism: Roseomonas elaeocarpi; assembly: GCF_042433915.1. Lineage (NCBI taxonomy): Bacteria > Pseudomonadati > Pseudomonadota > Alphaproteobacteria > Acetobacterales > Roseomonadaceae > Roseomonas > Roseomonas elaeocarpi. The sequence continues at coordinate 249,707 of NZ_JBHLUN010000015.1, forward strand.
GGCCAACCGCTACTACCCGCTGCTGCGGCGCCTCGTGTCGACGCTGCTGACGGTGATCAGCATCCTGGCCGTGCTGCAGGTCTGGGGCATCGACGCCCTGGCCTGGTTCCAGGACGGCCGCCTGGGCGAGCGCGTCGCGGGCTCGGTGCTGGTGGTGCTGATCGCGGCGGCCGTGGCGCTGGCGATCTGGGAACTGGCCAATGGCTGGGTCGAGCGCGAGATCAGCGGCATGGTGGCGCGCGGCGAGTTCGCCCGTTCCGCCCGGCTGCGCACCCTGCTGCCGCTGCTGCGCTCGACGCTGCTGACGCTGATCCTGGTGGTGGTGGGCTTCACCGCGCTGAGCCAGCTGGGCGTGAACATCGCGCCGCTGCTGGCGGGCGCCTCGATCATCGGCGTGGCCCTGGGCTTCGGCTCGCAGAAGCTGGTGCAGGACGTGATCACCGGCATGTTCCTGCTGCTGGAGAACACCATGCAGGTGGGTGACTGGGTGACGGTCTCGGGCCTGTCGGGCTCGGTGGAGGCGCTGTCGATCCGCACCATCCGACTGCGCGCCGGCGACGGCTCGGTCCACGTGGTGCCGTTCAGCGCCGTCACCACGGTGACCAACACCAACCGCGGCGTCGGCAATGCCGCCGTGTCCGTGACGGTCGCCTATCACGAGGACACCGACCGGGTGGGCGAGGTGCTGAAGGAGATCGGCGCCGCCTTGCGCACCGACCCGGCCTTCCGCGACAGCATCCTGGACGACTTCGCGCTCTGGGGCGTGGACAAGGTGGACGGCGCCACCGCCACGGTGCTGGGCCAGATGAAGTGCAAGGATACCGGCCGCTGGGGCGTGCAGCGCGAGTTCAACCGGCGGATCAAGATGCGCTTCCAGGAGGAAGGCATCCAGATCGCGGTGCCGTCGCAGGGCGTCATCCTGTCGCGGCCCGAGCCCCGGCTGCGCGAGGACCAGGAACCGGCGGTGCCGGCCCTGACCGAGGGCGGCTCGGGCGCGCGGAAGGCCTCGCCCCCGCCCAGCGCCCTGGGCAACACGCAGTAGCGGCACCAGGCGTGGCGGCGGAGCATGGCTTACGCTCCGCTGCCCTCGCCCTCGCCCTCGCCCGCGCCGGCAGCCGTCGTCGTCACGCTTGACGGGGTGGCCCGCGCGGCGCCATGGGCGGCCCATGCCCTTGCTTCCCCTGCCTGAGCTGCGCGCGAGTCTCCGCCGCGACGCCCGGCTGATCGGCCTCGACCCCGGGCGCCGCACCGTGGGCGTGGCGATTTCCGACGTGCTGCTGATGCTGGCCTCGCCGGTGGGCGGCATCGCGCGCGGCAAGCTGGCCGCCAACGCGGCCGAGATCCTGGCTCTCGCCCGCAAGGAAGGGGCCGGTGGGCTGGTGGTCGGCCTGCCGCTCGGCCTCGACGGTTCCTTCGGCCCGGCGGCGCAGGCCTCCAAGGACTGGGCCGCCGCCGTGTCCGAGGCGACCGGCCTGCCGGCGGCGCTGTGGGATGAGCGGCTCAGCTCCTCGGCGGTGAACCGGATGCTGGTGTCGGAGGCCGATCTCAGCCGCGGCAAGCGGGCCAAGGCGGTGGACGCGGCCGCCGCGGCCTACATGCTGCAGTCCGCCCTGGACGCCACCCGGCCCGAGGCGCCCGGCTGAGGCGCCGGCCCTCGTCTCCTGCGAGCCTTCGCCTCGCCCGGCGGCGCGGCCACTCTGGCGCCCCGTCCTCCCCGCCCCTATGGTCCGCCGCGAAAAGGAACCTCCGCCGGCATGGTCGCTTTCCCGTCCCGACACCTTCTCGCCATCGAGGGGCTGCACCCGCTCTACATCGGCAACCTGCTGGATCTGGCCGAAAACTACGCGCTGCTGAACCGCACCGGGAAGGCCCCGCGCGACGTGCTGCGCGGGCAAACGCTGATCAACCTGTTCTTCGAGGACTCGACCCGCACCCGCACCTCCTTCGAACTGGCGGGCAAGCGGCTGGGCGCCGACGTGATCAACATGTCGGTGTCCAACAGCAGCGTGAACAAGGGTGAAACGCTGCTCGATACCGCGGCCACGCTGAACGCCATGAAGACCGACCTGCTGGTGATCCGCCACGCCCAGTCCGGCGCGCCGGCGCTGCTCAGCCAGAAGGTCGATGCCGCTGTCATCAACGCCGGCGACGGCACGCATGAGCATCCGACCCAGGCGCTGCTGGATGCGCTGACGATCCGCCGCCACAAGGGCACGCTCGAAGGGCTGACGGTGGCGATCTGCGGTGACGTGCTGCATTCGCGCGTCGCCCGCTCCAACATCCACCTGCTGAGCGCCATGAACTGCCGCGTCCGGATCGTGGGCCCGCCGACGCTGATCCCGGCCGCGGCCGAGCGGCTGGGGCCCGAGGTGCACTACGACATGCGCGAAGGGCTGAAGGACGCCGACGTGGTGATGATGCTGCGCCTCCAGCGGGAGCGCATGGCGGGCGGCCTCGTCCCCTCGGCGCGCGAGTTCTTCCGCTTCTACGGCCTGGATGCCGAGAAGCTGAGCCACGCCAAGCCGGACGCCATCGTGATGCACCCGGGCCCGATGAACCGTGGCGTGGAGATCGACAGCGCCGTGGCCGACGACCCGGCCCGCAGCGTGATCGGGGAACAGGTGGAGATGGGGGTCGCGGTGCGCATGGCGGTGCTCGACACGCTGTCGCGCGTGCCGGGGCGGAGCAACCGTTGATGAGCACCACCGTCCTCACGGAGGCCCGCCTCCTCGACCCCGCCACCGGCCTGGACACTGCCGGCTCGCTGCTGATCCGCGACGGCCTGATCGCCGACGTGGTGCAGTCCGGCCCCGCCGGCATTCCTGAAGGCGCCGAGGTGTTGCGCCTGGGCGGCGACTGCCTGGCGCCCGGCCTCGTGGACCTGCGCGCCGCGCTGGGTGAGCCCGGGGCCGAGCACCGCGAAACCATCAGCAGCGTTGCCGTCGCGGCGGCGGCGGGCGGCATCACCACCCTTTGCGCCCTGCCGGACAGCGAGCCGGCGCTCGACGACCCGGCGCTGCTGCAGTTCGTGCTCCGCCGCGGCGAGGCGACGGGCAGCCTCTCGATCCTGCCCTACGGCGCCGCCACGCGCGGCTGCCAGGGCAAGGAGATGACCGAGTTCGGCCTGCTGCGGGAGGCCGGCGCCGTGGCCTTCACCGACGGCAACCACGCGATCGGCGATGCGCGCACCATGCGCCTCGCCCTCAGCTACGCCCGCACCTTCGGCGCCTTCGTGGTGCAGCACCCGGCCCAGCCCAGCCTGGCGCGCGGCGGCGCCGCGACCGAGGGCGAACTCGCCACCCGCCTCGGCCTGCCGGGCGTCCCGGCGGCGGCGGAAGCGATGCAGGTGGCGCAGGACATCGCGCTGGCCCGCCTCACCCGCGGCCACGTCCACTTCGCCCACGTCTCGACCGCCGAGGCACTGGAGTTGATCCGCGGCGCCAAGGCCGAAGGGCTGCGCGTCACCTGCGACACCGCGCCGCCCTACTTCGACCTGAACGAGACGGCGGTGGGCGACTATCGCACCTACGCCAAGCTGAACCCGCCGCTGCGGCCCGAGTCCGACCGGCTCGCGGTGGTGGCGGCGCTGAGGGACGGCACGGTGGATGCCATCGCCTCCGACCACCAGCCGCGCGATGCCGACGACAAGCGCCTGCCCTTCGCCCAGGCCGAGGCCGGGGGCGCGGGTCTCGCCACCTTGCTGGGCGTCACGCTGGCGCGGGTCCACGCGGGCGACCTGCCGCTGCTCCGGGCGCTGGCGCTGCTGTGCTCCAACCCGGCCGACCTGCTCGGCCTGCCCTGCGGCCGGCTCGCGGCGGGCGCCCCGGCCGACCTCGTGCTCTTCGCGCTGGAACGCGCCTGGAAGGTCGAGGCCGGCAAGCTGCCGGGCAAGGCGCAGAACTCCCCCTTCGACGGGCGGGCGCTGGAAGGCCGGGTGCTGGGAACCTGGAAAGCGGGGCGGAGGGTGTTCGGCTGATGCAGCCTTCCGTGATCCTGCTGCTGGCACTGCTGCTGGGCTACCTGCTCGGCTCCATTCCCTTCGGGCTGATCCTGACCCGTGCCGCCGGGATGGGTGACATCCGGACCATCGGCTCCGGCAATATCGGCGCCACCAATGTGCTCCGCACCGGCAACAAGAAGGTGGCGGCGGCGACGCTGCTCCTCGACGCCCTCAAGGGCGCCGTGGCGGTCTGGGTCGCGCCGCTGCTCCTGGACCCCTCGGGTCTGCTGGCGGTGGGGGCCGCCGCGGCGGTGGGCGCGGTGCTCGGCCACTGCCACCCGGTCTGGCTGGGCTTCCGCGGCGGCAAGGGCGTGGCGACCTCGCTCGGCGTCTTCCTGGCGCTGAGCTGGCCGATCTTCGTGATCACGGCGCTCGCCTGGCTCGTCGTGGCCAAGCTGTCACGCATCTCCTCGGCCGGCGCGTTGGGTGGCATGGCCGTTGGTCTCGTGGCCGCCTGGGCGCTGGCGCCCGAGGCCGTGGCGATCGCGGTGACGATCATCACCCTCTACGTCTACGCCCGCCACCATTCCAACATCCGCCGCCTGCTCAACGGCACCGAGCCGCGCATCGGCGAAGGCAAGACGCCGGCCGCCGGGCCGGAGGGGCAACTCTAGGGGTGCGCGAGGCCGAGGCTCTCGCGCGGTTGCGGCTCGCCCGCACCGACGGCATCGGCCCGGTCCGCTTCCGCGACCTGCTGGCGCATTTCGACGGCAGCGCCGAGGCGGCCCTCCAGGCTCTGCCCGCCTGGGCGGCGAAGCGCAACAAGCCCTTCCACCCGCCCTCGCCCGCCGAGGTCCGGCGGGAATACGACACGGTGCTGGGCGCCGGCGGTACCTTCCTCCACTGGGATGAGCCCGGCTACCCGCCGCTGCTGGGCACCATCGACGACCCGCCGACCGTGTTGGCGGTGCTGGGCGACCCGGCGCTGCTCCTGCGCCGGCAGGTGGCCGTGGTGGGCGCCCGCAACGCGTCGGCCGGTGGCCTGCGGATCGCCGGGGAACTGGCGGAGGCATTGGCAAAGGCCGGCGTGGTGGTCACCTCTGGCCTGGCACGTGGGGTGGACGCCGCGGCGCACGAAGGCGCGCTGCGGGCCGCGAAGCCCGGCGGCGCCTCCACGGTAGCGGTGCTGCCGGGCGGCCTCGACGTGACCTACCCGCCCGAGAACGCCGCGCTCCAGGCCCGCATCGCCGAGGGTGGCGCCATCGTCTCCGAGGCGCCGCTGCGGGCCCAGCCGACGCAGCGGCACTTTCCGCGCCGCAACCGCATCGTGGCCGGCCTCAGCCTGGGCGTGGTGCTGGTGGAGGCGGCGCTGGGCTCCGGCACGCTGATCACCGCGCGGCTGGCGGCCGAGATGGGGCGCGACGTCTTCGCGGTGCCGGGCAGCCCGCTCGACCCGCGCTGCCGCGGCTCGAACGACCTGCTGCGGCAGGGCGCAACCCTGTGCGAAACGGCGGCCGACGTGCTGAACAACCTGCCCGAGGCGCCCCGCGCGGGGGCTGCGGGACCGCTCTTCGAGGCCCGTCCGGCGCCGCCCACGCTGGCCCAGCGGGCGGCAAGGGCGCCGGAAGCCACCGGTGACGCGGCGCAACTTCTTGAACTTCTTGGGCCTTCGCCAGTGGCGGTTGACGAAGTGCTGCGCCGCTGCCACCTCTCGCCTTCCGCCGCGCAAGCCCTTCTCCTCGACCTCGAACTCTCGGGGCAGGTCGAGGTGCTGCCCGGGAACCGCATCGTCCGGTCCGCCGCGGGCGACCGAGAGGGTATCCAAGAGCCAACATGACCGACGTCGTCGTCGTGGAATCGCCCGCCAAGGCGAAGACCATCAACAAGTATCTCGGCGGCGGCTACAAGGTCATCGCGTCCTTCGGCCATGTCCGCGACCTGCCGGCCAAGGACGGCAGCGTCCGTCCGGAAGAGAACTTCGCGATGGACTGGACCTCGGAAGACCGGGGCGAGCGCCAGGTGCGCGAGATCGCCGCCGCGCTGAAGGGGGCCAAGCGCCTCTTCCTCGCCACCGACCCGGATCGCGAGGGCGAGGCGATCTCCTGGCACGTGCGCGAGATGCTGGACAAGAAGCGCCTGCTCAAGGGCGTCGAGGTCCACCGCATCACCTTCAACGAGATCACCAAGCGCGCGGTGCAGTACGCCATCGACCACCCGCGCGACCTCGACACGCCGCTGATCGACGCCTACCTGGCGCGCCGCGCGCTGGACTACCTGGTGGGCTTCACCCTGTCGCCCGTGCTGTGGCGCAAGCTGCCGGGCTCGCGCTCGGCGGGGCGCGTGCAGTCCGTGGCGCTGCGCCTGATCTGCGAGCGCGAGGCCGAGATCGAGGCCTTCAAGACGCGCGAGTACTGGACGGTGGAGGCACGCTTCGCCACCCCGATCGGCGCGCAGTTCACCGCGCGGCTGACGCATCTCGACGGCAAGCGCCTCGAACAGTTCGACCTGCCGGACGAGGCCGCGGCCAAGCGCGCCGTCGCGGCGGTGGAGGCCGGGTCCTTCACGGTCGCCTCGGTCGAGAAGAAGCGCGTCCGCCGCAACCCGCAGGCGCCCTTCACCACCTCGACGCTGCAGCAGGAATCCTCGCGCAAGCTGGGCTTCGGCGCACAGGCGACGATGCGCCTGGCCCAGCAGCTGTACGAGGGCGTGGAGATCGGCGGCGAGACCGTGGGTCTCATCACCTACATGCGAACCGACGGCGTGCAGATGTCGCGCGAAGCGATCGACGCCATCCGCGGCCATGTGCGCGAGGAATTCGGCAACAACTACCTGCCGCCCTCGGCGCGCGAATACACCTCCAAGGCCAAGAACGCCCAGGAAGCGCACGAGGCGATCCGCCCCACCGACGTTCGTCGCACGCCGGGCTCGGTCGCGCGCTACCTGAACCCCGAGCAGCGCCGCCTGTACGAGCTGGTGTGGAAGCGCGCGGTGGCCTCGCAGATGGCCTCGGCCGAGCTCGACCAGACCACGGTGGACATTGCCGACGCGCCCAACAAGGTGCGGCTGCGCGCCACCGGCTCCGTGATCGCCTTCGACGGCTTTCTGAAGCTGTATCGCGAGGACGTGGACGACGCGCCGGCGCATTCCCCGGCGGGGATGGGCGACGACGAGGACAGCCGCGTGCTGCCGCCCATGGCCGAGCGCGACCCGCTCAAGCGCGGCCCGGTGACACCCGAGCAGCACTTCACCCAGCCGCCGCCGCGCTACTCCGAGGCCTCGCTGGTCAAGAAGATGGAGGAGCTCGGCATCGGCCGCCCCTCCACCTACGCCTCGATCCTGCAAACGCTGCAGGACCGCGACTACGTGAGGCTGGAGAAGCGGCGCTTCCAGCCGGAGGACCGCGGGCGACTCGTCACCGCCTTCCTGGTGAGCTTCTTCGAGCGCTACGTGGACACCGGCTTCACCGCCTCGCTGGAAGAACAGCTCGACGACATCAGTGGTGGCCGTGCTGACTGGCGAGAGGTCATGGCGCAGTTCTGGGATGCCTTCTCCAAGGCCGTGGCCGCCACCAAGGACCTCAAGATCAGCGACGTGATCGACGCGCTGGACGAGGACCTGGGGCCGCACTTCTTTCCGCCTGCCGATGACGGCAGCGATCCGCGTCTTTGCCCGAACTGCCATACCGGCCGGCTCGGGCTGCGGCTGGGTCGGACGGGTGCCTTTATCGGCTGCTCGAACTACCCGGAATGCCGCTACACCCGCGCGCTGGTGGCGCCGGGCGCCGAGGGCGCGGAGGAGGCCGGCGGCTTCGCCGATGGCGTGCGCGAGCTGGGCGCAGCGCCCGATGGTCAGCAGGTGACCATGCGGCGCGGCCCCTACGGCGTCTACGTGCAGCTCGGCGAGGGCGGCACCGACAGCAAGGGCAAGCCCACCAAGCCGCGCCGCGCCAGCCTGCCCCGCGGGATGGAGCCCGACGGCGTGACGCTGGAGCGCGCGGTGGCGCTGCTGTCGATGCCGCGCATCGTGGGCCTCCACCCGGAAACCGGCGAGGAGATCACCGCCAATCTCGGGCGCTTCGGCCCCTACCTGAAGATGGGCACGATCTCGAAGTCGCTCGACCGCGACGACGACGTGCTGACGGTGGGCCTCAACCGCGCGGTGACGCTGCTGGCCGGCGCCAAGCCCAGCGCTGTCCCGCTGGGCGAGCACCCGAAGGACAAGGCGCCGGTGGAAATCCGCCGCGGCCGCTTCGGCCCCTATGCCCAGCACGGGCAGACGGTCGCCAGCCTGCCGCGCGGTGTCGAGGTCGAGGACTTCACGCTGGAACAGGCGGTGGCCCTGCTGGCCGAGAAGGGCAAGCAGCTTCCGCCGCGTGGCGCCAAGGGTCGCACCGCCGCCCGTAAGGCACCCGCGCGCAAGGCGGCCGCCGCCGAGGCGGAAGCGCCGAAGCCCGCCGCCCGCAAGGCCCCGGCGCGGGCCACGGCGGCCAAGAAGACCGCCGCTGCCAAGAGCACGACGGCCGCCAAGAAGGCACCGGCGCGCAAGCCGGCCGCGGCGGCCAAGGCCCGGAAGGCTCCCGCGAAGACTGGGGGCTGAGGACGCCGTTGCGACCCTACCGCCTGCGCTACCGGCCCCTCGGCGCGCCGCCGCTCGTTCCGGCGGGCGGCGTGGCGGCGGATGCGGCGGGCGGGATCGGCAACGGTGTCCCGGTTCCCCCGGACACCGCCGGCGGAACCGCAGGCCAGCCTGCCCCGATGCCCACGCAGGCGCAGCTGCGCGACTACCTCCGCGGCGCGGGCGGCAAGGTCGGCAAGAGCGAGCTGGTGCGCCACTTCCGCCTCCATGTGGACCAGCGCCCCGCCTTGCGGGAAATGCTTCGCGTGCTGCGGCGGGAAGGCACGGCCGCCCCGGCCGGGCGCCGCTCGCTGCGCCACGCGGCCAGCCTGCCGGAAACCGCGGTGGTGGAGGTCTTCGGCACCGATCCCGACGGCGATCCCCTCGCCCGCCCAGTGAACTGGCAGGGCGAGAGCCGCCCGATCATCTACATGCACCCGGAGCGCAAGGGTCAGCCCGCCCTGGCGCCGGGTGAGCGCGTGCTGGCGCGGCTGAAGCCGATCGGCCGCGACCGCTACGAGGGCCGCACCGTCAAGCGATTGCCGGCCGAGAGCGCCTCCCGCGTGCTCGGCGTCTTCCAGGACGGCCGCATCCTGCCGGTGGACCGCCGCGCCCGCGCCGAGTGGACCGTACCGGAAGGCGAGAGCCTCGACGCCGCGAACGGGGAGCTGGTGCTGGCCGAACCCCTGCCCTCCTACCGGCTGGGCCTGCGCCCCGCGCGGGTGGTGGAACGGCTGGGCCCGATGGGTGGACCGCGCGCGGTGTCGCTGGTCTGCATCCACCTGCACAACATCCCTGACCGCTTCGATGCGGACACGATCGCCGAGGCTGAGGCCGCGCGCGCCGTGACCGCGGAAGGGCGCGAGGACCTGCGGAACCTGCCGCTGATCACCATCGACGGCGAGGACGCGCGCGACTTCGACGATGCCGTTCATGCCGAGGCGACCGGGGATGGCTGGGCCGTCACCGTCGCCATCGCCGACGTGGCGCACTACGTCCGGCCTGGCTCCGCGCTGGACCGCACCGCGCGGGCGCGCGGCAACAGCGTGTACTTTCCCGACCGCGTGGTGCCGATGCTGCCCGAGGCGCTGAGCAACGGCTGGTGCTCGCTCAAGCCCGACGAGGATCGCGGCTGCCTCTTCGTGCGGATGGAGTTCGACACCGCCGGCACGAAGCGCGCGCATCGCGTCGGGCGCGGCATCATGCGCTCGCACGCGCGGATGACCTACGAGGCGGTGCAGGCCTCGCGCGACGCCGGCGAGGACCGCTTCGCCGCGCTCTACGGTGCCTTCGCGGCGCTCACGGCCGAGCGCGACCGGCGCGGCACGCTGGACCTCGACTTGCCGGAACGCCGCGTCTTCCTCGACGCCGAAGGACGGGTGGAGGCGGTGCGGCCGCGGGCGCGCCTCGACAGCCACCGGTTGATCGAGGAGTTCATGGTGGCCGCCAATGTCTGCGCGGCGGAGGAGCTGGAGCGCCTGCACCAGCCCTGCCTCTACCGCGTCCACGATCGCCCCGCCGACATGAAGCTGGAAGCGCTGCGGCAGTTCCTCCAAGCCTTCGAGCTGGAGCTGCCTCCCGGCAACGCGCTGCGGCCCCGCGACTTCGCACGCATCCTCGACGCCGTGCGCGACCGGCCCGAGGAACGGCTGGTCGACGAGACCGTGCTGCGCGCGCAGTCGCAGGCGGAATACAGCGCGGACAACATCGGCCATTTCGGCCTGGCGCTGAGCCGCTACGCGCATTTCACCAGCCCGATCCGCCGCTACGCCGACCTCGTGGTGCACCGGGCCGTCATCGCCGGGCTGCGGCTGGGGCGTGACGGCATCACACCCGCCGAGGCCGAGGCGCTGCCCGACACGGCGGAAGCGATCACCCGCACCGAGCGCCGCGCCGCCGCGGCGGAACGCGACGCGGTGGACCGCTACCTCGCGGCCTTCATGGCCGATCACGTAGGCGCTACATTCGAAGGGCGGGTTTCCGGGGTGACACGCTCGGGCTTGTTCGTCACCCTTGATGAGAACGGCGCCAGCGGAATCGTCCCGCTGCGCTCACTTCCGGATGACCGATGGGAGCACGATGCGGGCGCACAGCGCTTGGTGGGGCGGCATACCGGCCTCGTCTTCTCCCTGGCACAGCCTGTCGAGCTTCAGCTGGCGGAAGCCATTCCCCTGACCGGAAGCCTGTTCTTCCACCTCCTGCAAGGCAGCCCGATCCCGCCCGGCGGGCGGGCGAGGCCGCGCGGGGCACGCTCCGTGGCTTCACGGTCGGGGGCTTCACGGTCAGGCGCTTCGCGGTCGGCCGCGTCGCGCTCCGCGGCTTCGCGATCGGGGGCGTCGCACTCCTCGCGGCGCTGACGCTTCCGCCGCCGGCCTCCGCGCAGGCCGATCCGGCGGTGGCGGCCCAGGCGCGGCCGGAAGCCTTCTTCCCGCGCACCCTGCTGCTCGCCACGCTGCAGGCGGGGTTCAACGCGGTGGAGGAGCGGCACCTCGAAGCAGCGGCCCCCGCCGATCTCGCGCTCTGGGGCGCCCGTGGCCTCGTGGCGCTGGACCCCACCCTGGACGTCGAGTTGCAGGGCGACGCGGTGCGCCTCGTCCGCAACGGGCGGGAGGTGGCGCGGCGCGCCATCGGCAACGGCAGCGCCGGCGCCGCGGAAGCGCTGGTCTGGCTGTTCGGCGCGGCCTGGGACGTGTCGCCCCCGGTCCGTCAGGCGGGCTCCGACGGGCTGCTGGAAGCGACCTTCGACGAGATCTTCAACCACCTCGACCCCTACAGCCGCTACCTCTCCGCCAACACCGCCGACACCGCGCGCGACCGCCGCATGGGCACGGTGGGCGTCGGCCTCGTGCTGGAAAACGGCGACGACGGCGTTCGCGTGGCCGAGGTCCTGCCCGACAGCCCGGCTCTGGCGGCGGGGTTGCGGGCCGGCGACCTTCTGACCGGCCTCAATCGCCGCTCCCTGCGCAGCGCCGACAGCGAGGCCGTCTCGGCCTTGCTGGACGGCGCCGCGGGCAGCTCGGTGCGGCTGAACTATCGCCGCGGGCGGCAGGCAAGGACAGCGCTGCTCCGCCGGGCCCAGGTCGCGCCGGTCACGGTCCGGGCGGAGCAGCAGGGCGACCTGCTGCTGCTGCGGATCACCGCCTTTTCCGCCGACACCGCGGGGCAGCTGGCCGAGGCGCTGACGACGGGCCTCGCGCGCAACAGCCTCCGCGGCGTCGTGCTGGACCTGCGCGGAAATCGAGGCGGCCTCCTGCGCGAGGCCGTGGCCGTGCTGGAGGAGCTGGTGCCCAGCGGCCTGCTGGTAAGCACCGACGGCCGACACCCGGATGCCCGCCGCCGTTTCGAGGGGCGCGGCGACGACCTGGCGCAGGACCGGCCGATTGCCGTGCTGGTGGACGGGCGCACCGCCTCCTCGGCCGAGATCGTCGCGGCCGCGCTCAGCGATCGCGGGCGCGGCGTGGTGATCGGCAGCGCCACCATGGGCAAGGGTTTGATCCAGGTGCTGATGCCGCTGCCCAACGGCGGGGAGCTGTCGCTGTCCTGGTCACGCGTGCTGGCGCCCGACGGCTGGCCCGTGCAGTCCCTGGGCGTGATCCCGGCCCTGTGCACCAGCCTGGGCGCCGAGAACACCAGCCTCGCGCTGGAACGGCTGGAACGGGGCGAGGCCCCCATGGGCGCGGTGCTCAAGCGCCTGCGCGCGGCGCGCGCCCCCGTGCTAGCCAGCGAAGTGGTGGCGCTGCGCGACAGCTGCCCGCCGGCGGAAGCGCGTGAAAGCGACCTCCAGGTGGCCACGGCGCTGCTGGACCACCCCGAAGCCTATCGGGCGGCCCTGCCGCGCTGAGAAAACCGCCGGCCCGGCTCCTCGTCGGGGTGCCGTGCGAAACAAGGGCTTGACGGCGGGGCGGCCCTGACTAGGTTGCGCCGTTCAACGGCCCGGGCCCTGCCCGCGGGGCCTGCTGCGGATATAGAAACATGGCCAAGTCCAACACCATCCAGATCAAGCTCGTGAGCTCGGCCGAAACCGGCTACTTCTACGTCACGAAGAAGAACACCCGGAACGCCCAGGGCAAGCTCGAGCTCAAGAAGTACGACCCGGTCGCGCGCAAGCACGTCGTTTTCCGCGAGTCGAAGATCAAGTAACCGAAAACCGGGCAGGTACGGTCCCAGACACCGGCTGGCGGCGGCCCGCGCGCCCGTCAGCCCCGCGCCGGCCTGCCCGAGGCGGCGACTCCGCCGCCGACCCGGGGCGTTCCTGCCCCGGGCACCCGCTCAGGTGCCGGCCTCCAGCCTGCCGGCCGCGAAGCGGTTCCGTCCCGCGCGCTTTGCCTCATAGAGAGCCTCATCGGCCCGGCGCACCAGGTTCTCGGCGCTGCGGTCCTGCCCGCTGCGCGCGCCGCCGATGCTGATGGTCACGCTGACCGGTCCGGTCGGCAGCCAGACGGGCCGGTCGCACACGACCTGCCGCAAACGCTCCGCCACGGTGCGAAGGTCAGGCAGCACGCGGTCGGGCATGATCACCAGGAATTCCTCGCCGCCGTAGCGCGCCACCACGTCGGCCGTGCGCACGCCGTTGCGCAGGCGCTGCGCCACCTCCTTCAGCACGGCGTCGCCGCAGGCATGGCCGTGCGTGTCGTTGACCTGCTTGAAGTGGTCGATGTCGAGCAGCAGCACGGTGATGTCGCCGTTCTGCAGCAGCATCTCCAGGTGCCGGTCGGCGTAGCGCCGGTTGCGCAGGCCAGTGAGCCCGTCCGTCACCGCTTCCTCGAGGGAGCGTTGCAGCTCCTCGCGCAGCCGGTCCTGGTAGAGCTTGCGGCGGAGCTGGTTGCGGGCGCGGGCACGCAGCTCGTTCGGGTCGAGCGGCCGCAGGGCGTGGTCGTTGGCGCCCAGGTCGAAGCCGCGCAGCACCTGGTTGCGCTGGTCGAGGTCGGCGATCAGCACCACCGGCAGTTCCCGCGTCGGTTCGTTGGCGCGCAGCCGCGACGCGAAGCGCAAGCCATCCCCCGCATCGAAGGACAGGCTGAGCACCACGAGGTCGAAGCCGCCCTCCACCGCCTTGCGCCAGGCGGCGGCAGGCTCCAGCGCTATCGTCACCTGCACGCCGTCAGCCGCCAGGGCGTCGTCGATCTCCCGCGCCTCGTCGCGGCTCTCGGTCACCACGAGCGCGCGGGTTCCGGACACGTCGTTGCCGGGATGCGCCGGCACGCTCAGCCCGAACTCCCCGGCCGTGGCGCCGCGGATCCGCAGCGCGTCCTGCGCCTGCTTGGTGCGCAGCAGCGCGCGCAGCCGCGCGAACAGGGTCGCGTGGTCCACGGGCTTGCTCAGGAAGTCGTCCGCCCCTGCCTGGAGGCCGCGGACGCGCTCGGTGGCCTCGGTCATCGCGGTGATCATCACCACCGGGATGTGGCTGGTGGCGGGATCCCCCTTGATGCGGGCGCAGACCTCGTAGCCGTCCATGCCCGGCATCATCACGTCCAGCAGCACGACGTCGGGGCGCCAGCTTGCCAGCAGCTGCAGGGCTGCCGGCCCGGAAGTGGCAGAGGCGACCTCGTAATACTCGGCGCGCAGCCGTGCTTCGAGGAGGTGGAGGTTGGTGGCGATGTCGTCCACCACCAGGATGCGGGCACTCACGCTATGGCTCCGGCGGGCCCGCGCAGGGCCAGGCGCTCCTCCGGCTGCCGCGGAACGGCGGGAGGAACGCGGGGTGGGTTGAAGGAGGAAACTCGCAACGCGGCGGTCAGCAGGCTGACAGGGGCGTGCGGCGCCGGAGCAGTCCATGGCGTCCGGGGGCCGGTAGCCGCCCGCCACGGTCGGACCCTCTCAACCATCCGTCACGCTGCCTTTCGGTTCCTGTCGGCTGTTTAAGGAACAACGGGTTCATCCACCCGCAACCATAGCCCGTCCTCGCGGGCGCGGGAACACGCCATCATTGCGGAAACGAGCGTTCCTGCGGCGCTTCGCGCAACAAGGTTGCGAGGCGATCCGTGCCATCTCCCGCGCGCGAACGGGCAACGTCGCGGGACGTTGCGGATTGAGCAGGGGAACGTCACCATGCGGGCCGGTCAGCAACGGAGAAGCAGGCATGGTCGTCTGGCAGTCGCAGGAAGCGGAAGCCTTCGTGGGAGCCGACGGGCTGATCGATCCAGCGCGGCTCGCGGCGGCCACCGACGGGGCGAGCGCCACGGCGCGCCACGACGCCCTGCACGACGGCGTGCCGCTGAGCGACCGCAGCTTCCGCCTGCCCTTCGCCGATCCCGCCACGACGCGCGCCACGCTGCCGGCGCTGAGCGCTGCGATGCAGCTCCTGCAGGCCGCACCGGGTCAGCGCGTGCTGGACTACGGCTGCGGCAATGGCTGGCTGTCACGCCTGCTGGCGCAGCAGGGGCTGGAAGTCACCGGCCTCGATCCGTCGCAGCGGGCGATCGACAAGGGGCTGGCCTTCCTGGCGGTGCATCAGCCGCAGCTGGCAAAGCTGGTGCGGCTGTCAAGGCTGGACGGGCCGCGCCTTCCCCTGCCCGACCAGTCCGTGGACCGCGTGATCGCCTTCCAGTCGCTGCACCAGGTGGCCGATCAGGCCGCTCTCCTGCGGGAGATGTTCCGGGTCCTGACGGAAGGCGGCATCGCGGTGCTCGTGGCCGAGGCGGCGGGTCATTCCCGCGCACCCGGGGCGCAGGCCAGGATGCGGGCGGCGGGCCTGGCCGAGCACGAGGTCCCGCTGGAGGACCTGTGGCAGGCTGCGCGCGAGGCCGGCTTCACCGGCGGCCAGGTTCTGCCGGTCATGGCCGAGCTCGCGCCGCTGGACATCGAGGCCTTCAACCGCGCCGGCAGTGGTGAGCCGCTGCCCGGCGCCCTGGCCGCTTCCGTGCAGCAGGCGATCGGCAAAGGTACGCGCTGCATTTCGCTGACGCGGCCCTTCGGCACGCCCGACAGCCGGGAGATCGCGGCGGCCAAGGCCGAGGGTAAGCCACTGGCTGCGCTCTCGCTCACCGCCGCATCGATCCGGAACGAAAGGCTCGCGCTGACGGTCGCGGTCCGCAACCTCGGGGGACATCGCTGGCTCCCGGGCGGCAGCGGCCCTGGCGGCGTCAACCTCGGCGTCGGCCGCGTGACGGAAGGCGGCACCGAGCGCGATTACCGCCGCGTGCGGCTGAGCCAGCACGAGGTCGCGCCCGGCGAGGCGCTGCAGGTCGAGTTCGAGCTGGATCGCCACAATGCGACGGGCTGGGTCATCGACCTCGTGGCGGAAGGCGTGACCTGGTTCGACGTGCCCCTGCAGATCGACGCGGCGGGCCGAATCGCGAAAGCGGGTTGAAGCCTTAGGATTCGCGGGACAAGCCGGAACGAACTGCGACAGAATGTCCGCGGCGCCGGCCGCGGACGATTCGAACGGGGCGCGGAAACGGGAATACGGCGCCCCGCAAGCCCACCATCACCGCGCCCAGGCCTCTTTGTGCCGGATTCCGGGCCTATGTTGTGGCTCGGCAGCAACAGTGCCCCCCAACAGCCCGACCGCAAGTCTGCCTCGCAAGCTGGTGAATTTCGCGAAAAACCGGGGCGTGCATTTTGACACTCATTCGTCCCCCCGATGAAGGACCCGATTATGAAGTTCCGTCACGCGTTGCTCGCCACGACGCTTCTTGCCACCCCGTTCGTCGCCTCGGGCGCGCAGGCGCAGTCCGCCTGGTGGACCCCGCCGAGCTGGCTGGCCACCCCCGTCGCGCAGCCGGTGACCGGCCTGTACGTGTCCGGCGGCGCCGGCTGGAACCACTCCAGCAAGCGTAACCTGACCGCCAAGGGCGCCAACGCCACCTACTTCGACAACACGGTGAACAACCGTCAGGGCGACGTCGAGTTCAGCGAAGGCTGGGGCGGCCAGGTCGCCGTGGGTTGGGGCTTCGGCAACGGCCTGCGCGCCGAGGTCGAGGGCAACTACCGCCGCAACGTCGCCAGCCATGTCGGTGGCTGGTCCTCCAAGGCTCCGCGCGCTGGCGTGAACGGTGCGTTCAACGACGCGACCGGCCAGCAGGAGCAGTACGGCGTGATGGCCAATGGCTATTACGACTTCCAGCTGCCGGCCTGGTTCCCGCAGATGCCGATCCCCGTCGTTCCCTACGTCGGTGGCGGCGTCGGCTACGTCTGGACCGACCTGCACGGCGTGGGCGGCTCGCGCTACCCGAACGGCAACTCGGTGATGCTGGACGACACGCGCGGTTCCTTCGCCTACCAGGGCATCGCCGGTCTGGCCTTCCCGATCCCGCAGGTCCCCGGCCTGTCGCTCACGGTTGAGTACCGCTACCTCGGCACGCTGCAGCGCTACTTCGACGGCGAGGTCCGCACGCCGACCAACCAGACGGTCAGCCGCGGCAAGTTCGAAGTTGACTCGGGCAACAACCACTCGGCGATGCTGGGCCTGCGCTACGCCCTGTACACCCCGCCGGTCGTGGCCGCCGCTCCGCCGGTTGCCCCGATGCAGGCCGCGCCGCAGCAGACTGCCCGCACCTACCTCGTGTTCTTTGACTGGGATCGTTCGGACCTGACGGACCGCGCGCGCCAGATCATTGCCGAGGCGGCGCAGAACAGCCGCACCGCCGGTGTGACGCGCATCGAAGTGTCGG